>CADCJS010000029.1 GCA_902801825.1 uncultured Erysipelotrichaceae bacterium | reverse complement strand
TTTTTTTTTAGTGGAATTTTTTTATAAATAGCAAATATTATAATTAAGAAGATATAATGACTAAATTTTATAAATATGTTATTATTTTAAGGAAAGGAATTTAAATATGTTAGAATTAAAAAATATAAAAAAATCATTTAAAACAGGTACTTTTGTTCAAAATGCCTTAAATGAAGTTAATATAAAATTTAATAAGAAAGAATTTGTAACTATATTAGGTCCTAGTGGTAGTGGTAAAACAACATTACTTAATATAATTTAATTAGTCATATAGATATATTATCTAATGTAGAAATGGGTATGACTTTAAGTGGAAAAAGTATAAGATATAGAAAGAAAAAAGCATTAGAAATGCTTAAAAAAGTTGGTCTTGAAAAACATATTCATAAAAAACCAAATCAATTATCTGGTGGCCAAATGCAAAGAGTAGCTATTGCTAGAGCACTTGCAAATGATCCGGAAATAATACTTGCAGATGAACCAACTGGAGCTTTAGATTCTAAAACAAGTATTCAAATAATGGAATTAATAAAAGAAATTTCAAAAGATAAATTAGTTATAATGGTAACTCATAATGATGAACTATCTAAAATTTATTCAGATAGAGTTATTACTATGAAAGATGGAATTATTATTAGTGATTCTAATAAAGAAAATATTGATAATGAAAAAGAAGTATATAAATTAACAAAAACAAAAATGAGTTTTTTAACCGCATTATATTTATCAATAAATAATATTAAAACTAAAAAAGGAAGAACTATTTTAACATCATTCGCTTCATCAATAGGTATTATAGGAATATCACTTATTTTAGCATTATCAAATGGTTTTTCTAAACAAATAGATAAATTTGAAAGAAGTACTTCAGATGCGATGCCTATAGTTATTTCATCACAAAAAATTGATAATAAAACAGTAAAAAATGAAATTAGTTCTGGTATGTCAAATAGTAAAAAAGATTTTTCTAAATCGAAATCTATTGAAGTAAAAAAAGATGATTCTGCATCTAATTATAATAATATAACAGATGAATATATGAACTATATAAAAAATATAAATAATAATTATATTTCATCAGTTAGTTTAATTTATAATACAAATTTAAATTTAATTCAAAAACAAGATAATAATTATTACAGTTTAAATAGTATTAAACAAAATCAAAATAATTTAATTAAAACATTTGATATACAATCTTTACCTTATAAAGGTTTTAATAATAATGAAATTAGTGATATTATTACTAATTATTATGATGTATTATATGGTAGATTACCTGCTGAAAGAGATGAAATAGTTATAGAAGTAGATACTAATAACTCAATAAATAATAGTATGGCAAAAGCATTAGGTCTTAATGAAGATAATATATCATTTGAAGATATGATGAATTCTTCTATAAAACTAGTATTTAATAATGATTATTATAAAAACTATGGTGATTATTTTATTCCTAAAGAAATAAATGGAGAATTATATAACAATGAGAATAATTTAACATTAAATGTTGTTGGTATAATAAGAGTAAAAAAAGAAAAATCGAATATTGTTAATTCTTCAAATTCTATTTATTATAACAATTCTTTAATAGATTATGTTATTGAAAAAAATAATGAATCAGATATAGTGAAAAAAGCTGATGAAAGTAAATATAATGTCCTTACAGGTGAACCTTTTGATGATAGTGATAATGGTAAAAGAAACAAAGATTTATTATTATCTATGTTAGGTAAAAAAACAACACCAAGTATTATTTATTTATACCCAAAAGATTTTGATAATAAAGATAAAATAACTTCTTACTTAGATAAATATAATAAATCAAAAGAAGAAAAATATAAAGTTACATATTTAGATCAAGCTAAACTTATTACAAATGTTAGTGGTGGAATTATGAAGGGAATTACAAGTGTATTAGTCGCATTCTCATCAATATCATTAATTGTTTCTTCTATAATGATTGGAATAATAACATATATATCTGTACTTGAAAGAGTAAAAGAAATAGGAATCTTAA
>CADCJS010000028.1 GCA_902801825.1 uncultured Erysipelotrichaceae bacterium | reverse complement strand
AAATATATTGATAATGATCAATTCATAATGATTACCACAATGGTTTTTACATTTTATTTTACAAAAAAGAATAAAGAAACTTAATCTTTATTCTTTTTTGTAAGCAAATACAAGTAATTTTTTACCATTACCATGACAAGTATATAATGTAATAATATTTTTAATATAATCAGTATTAGTATTAGTTTTTATATAACTAGAATTAATTGTACTTTTTATAAACTTATTAAATTCTTCATCATTTTTAAAATTTAATTTAACATAATTTTCTATATCTTCATCATTTATAACAAATGCAGAATATATTTCATATTCAGCTTTACCATTAATAGTAGTAAAGTATATTTTTTTATTTTCACTATTTTCATAATTTTCTTTTTTTAAAATATTTTTTAAACTTCCAAACATACTTTTATCTTTTCTATTATGACCATAAATAACAATATTATTATCAGTAATATTATTTCTATAATCCATAAATATCCATCCAGCACTATTTTTTGAATTATCAAAAGAATGTGTTAAATAATATGAATTATCTGTATACTTAACAACTGGATAATCAATAACAGAATTATTTATTTTTATCCATCCAACAGTATCTTTATTTTGTTTTAATAATTCATTTAAATTTATACTATCCTCAGTATTATTATCATTATTAGTATTAATATCTTCTTTTATATTTTTTAATATTTTTTTATTCTTATTATTATCATTAAACCAAAAATATATTTTAGATATACAAATACATATTATAATTAATAAAATTGTTGTTACTAAAAAATTAACTATATTTTTATTGTAATATTTTTTTTTCATATTCTCACCTCTTATATTATATGAAATTATTTGATTAAATTCAATATATATTGACTTTAATGTACATTTTTGATAGACTATATGTTATAGGATAGGAGAGTGTGTTATAATGAAAAATATTATTAAAACAAGTTTATTTATAATGTTATTTGTTTTTATTATGCCTAGTATTGTAAAAGCAGAATATACACCAGATAAACAACATAGTAGTATGTCTGCTGGAGATGAAATATATCTTGATTTAGGTGATTTAAATTGGGAACATGTTTATATATATATTTGGGCAGACAATGGCTCAGGAGAATATAAATCTTGGCCAAATGCAGATGAAATGACAAAAGTATCTGATGAAGAAAAAATATATCGTTATATTGTACCAAATGATATTGGCGATAATAAAGACATGGTGATTTTTAAAAACGGTTTAGGTGGAGATTCAAACAAAAGTATTAATTTAAGTTATATAAAGTCTAAATATGCATATAAAATTACCACTTCATCAACAACTGAATCACAAGGTGGTTATTGGTATTTATATGACAAAGATGAATTTACAAGTAGAGTAGATGAAATAATGAGTTATAAAGATAATAAAGAGTATTATACTGAAGCATCTTATGGTAATTATGATACTTTAGTAGATACATTTCAAACACAACTTAATCAAGAATTAGTTTTAGAAAGTGAAAAAGACAGTAATAATCATGACACTGGTAAATATTATTTAGATATTGATTACACATTATATGATATTGATCAAATTATAAGTAACTTAGTTTTAAATAAATCTTTATTAGAAGATTTAATAAATGTAGAAAAAGGAAAAATAGACGAATATAAAAATGATTATACAGAAGAATCTGTAAATAATTATAAAGATGCATTGGATACTTTATTAAATGATATAGATAGTATTGATACAGTAGACAAATTAAAAGCAGAAATAGAAAAAGTTAAAAAAGCTAAAAATAAATTAGTGAAAAAAGAAGTCGCTAAAGATGAATCTAATAAAGAAGTTCGTGAAGTTAAAGAAGAAACTAAAAAAGCAGTAAAAGCGGGAGATAATATTGATTTAATAATTTATTCATTAATTATTTCTATGGGGTTATTATTTTACAAAGAAAAAAGATATAATTAAGGTTACAATTAAGTAATCTTTTTTTTTAGTGGAATTTTTTTATAAATAGCAAATATTATAATTAAGAAGATATAATGACTAAATTTTATAAATATGTTATTATTTTAAGGAAAGGAA
>CADCJS010000027.1 GCA_902801825.1 uncultured Erysipelotrichaceae bacterium | reverse complement strand
ATATACTTCTATATTATGTGAATATTCATACATTGTATTTGGATCATCTAATAAACTTTTATATACTACATTATAAATATCTCTTAATTCATTATTAGTAGCTTTTTTAGTTTCAAATGGATTAAATAATAAAAGTTTTTCTTTATTCATCTAAATATTTATAAGAATAACCTTTGTATTCTTTTCTCCTTCCTTTTAAAATATCATAAATTATATTATGTACTTTAACATTTTCTTTCTAAATCTCTTGGGAACTTACCTGTTAATTTATATACTAATTTACCAGTTTCACATCTTTCAATACCTTTGCTGTATCCCATTAAATGTTCATCATATACACATATCTTTTCTATGTATTCTAGTGTAGCTTTTCTTGATTCTTCTAATTGTTTTATTTTTCTTCTTAATTCCTGAATTTTTAAATCTTTTTCTGTCATTATTCTTTCTCCTCCAAATAATCTAATATTTCATTTATTTTATTTATAATTGATACTTCTTCTGGACTTAATTTTTCTCTTTTTAATGGAACTTGTTCATAACTATATGGGTCTATATAACAACTACCATAATCTTGATTTAAAAATATTTTATCAGGTATTTTATGTTTTTGTGGTTCTTCTATTATTTCTACTCTTGAATTAAGGTGTATTTGTAAAGTATCTAGTTTACAAAATATATTTTCTTTGCAAACATACATAATATCATCAATATTTTCTATCATATTATAGTATCTTACATGTTTAGGTACTTCTTCACCATTTGCTATTTTATTTAATAAATCTATTACTCTCATTCTATTTCCTCCAATAAACTTTCTAATTTTCTATAAAATTCCATAATTCTTGGATAATCTTCTATATTAGTGTATTTATATTCTTTTAATAAATCTTTTATTTTTTTTAGAACTAATTTATATAATAATACTTGTTCTTTCAGTGCTTTATTTTCTCTATATTTAATATCATATACTTTTTGTATTTCTTTTAAATTTTCATATTCTTTTATTGGCAACCATTTTTCTTTTGCACTCATATTATTTACTCCTTTACTTTTCTTCTTCAAAAATATCAAATCTATAACCTGTTTTTGTTTTTTTACTTTCAAATACTAAATCCCATCTTTCACATTGTCTTACTATACAATAACAATATTCAGTATTATTATTACTCATTAAACCTTTTTCTAAACATTCTAATATAAATTCAAATATTTCATAGTCTGTATAACTCTTTGTATGATTATGTATTATAAATTTATTATTTTTCATATTATTCTTGCTCCTCAAAATCTTCATATTGGTTATTTATTGGTTTACCATAATTATAATAACTATTAATATTTTCATCATATTCAAATATTTGTATTTCAGGTTTACATTGATAGTCTGCTACTTTGTTATTTTCATCACAAAATTTTATTATTGTTTTTAATTCTTCATCTGTTAATTCTAATATAAACTCTGTATGGTCATCACAACCTAAATTTACTATAAAATATTTTTTCATATTTACTTATTCTCCTTTAATTCTTTTAGTTTATTTAATGCTGATTCAACACCCATTGCTTTCATATCATAATAGTCATCATCACCATATTCAATATTATCTATTAACCATTTTTCTAATTCGTCTATTATATTTATATCTTTCTTCCATTCTTCAAATGTTGTTTTATGTTCTTCTTCATATTTATTACATAAATCTTTTAATTGTTCTATTTCTTTGTCTTTTTCTTTTAATTTTCTATTTGCCATTTCTAATTCTGCTAATAATTGATTAATCATTTGCATACCTCCATTTATATTTACCTGCTGTCTTTTGTTTACCTTTGCAACATCTTGAAATACTAACAGCAAATATATTTAATTCTCTTTGTACATCTCTCAAACTATTCCATTGTTTTATAAAATTATCATTTAGGTCATATTGATTAACTTTTATTGATAAAGGACAATTTATGCCTGTCTTACCTAACCATGTTGGTTTTTGTTGACCATTTTTAAATGATTGTTGAATATTATATTTTTGAGTACACCATTCTAAATTTTCTACTCTATTATCAATTTTTATTCCGTTTTTATGATTTACTACAGGATAATTATTAGGATTAGGTATAAAATGTTTAGCAACCAATTTATGTATATATAAGTTTTTACTACTTTTACCGTCTTTAGATAATCTAACAAAAGGATAACCTTGCAAATTATAACCATGAGACAATATTTTTTCTCTTGGTATTTTTCCTTGCCTATTTATTAAATATAAACTTTTTACTCTACCTATATTGGATATTTGATATTTTCCTTCATATCCTTGAATATCAATCCATATTTCGTCATTCATATTATTAACCTCCTTAATTAAATTTAGTAGTAATTGCATATAATTTGTTTTTTAAATCTTTTATTTCTTCTTATTTCTTTTCTTTTCTAAAGTCTTATAACCATTTATCTGATTTAATTCTTCGTGATATTTTTTTATATCTTTCTTGCATTGTTTTATTATTTCACTTCTTATATATATTAATTTCTTTAGTTCTTTTTCTCTATCTTGCATTAATTACCTCTATATTCTCTTAATTGATTTATATCATATTCATAAATACTATAATTTACTTCTAATTTATCTATTCTATTATTTATATTTTGTATCTTATT
>CADCJS010000026.1 GCA_902801825.1 uncultured Erysipelotrichaceae bacterium | reverse complement strand
TCATAAATTATATTAGGTACTTTAACATTTTCTTTCTAAATCTCTTGGACTTTTACCAGTTAATTTATATACTAATGTTCCTGTATCTTTTCTTTCTATACCTCTAACATATCCCATTAAATGTTCATCATATACACATATCTTTTCTATGTATTCTAGTGTAGCTTTTCTTGATTCTTCTAATTGTTTTACTTTTCTTCTTAATTCTTGAATTTTTAAATCTTTTTCCGTCATTAAATACACCTCCAATTTTGATTATATTTATGTGTACACCATTCAAGATTATCAATATTATTGTTTAATTTATTTTCATCAATATGATTAATGTGTAATTTTTTTAAATTAATGTTTTCTCTTATTTCGTCATCCATAATCTTAAAATTATTTCTATCAGGTTTAAAAGTTTCTACTACTAATTGATGAACTCTTTTAGATTTTAGTTTATTATTTTTTGATAATCCAACTATTAAATATCCATAATTGTCTATTGCTGGTTTTAATATTTTACCTTTTTTTAATTGCTTATATTCTTTATGATATCTATTGTTCCATTTTACATACCTATCAACACTTTTAATTCTTCCTAGATTACTTGCTTGGTATAATCCCTCATATCCTGGTATATCTTTCCATATTTCAATATTATTCATTATTCTTTCTCCTCCAAATAATCTAATATTTCATTTATTTTACTTATTATTAATTTATTTCCTGCATCTCCTAATACATAATGATTAGGTTTATTTCCTTTTTCATAGAATATTTCTTCTTCTATATCGGGAGAATAACATATTTCTAATTTTTCAGGTATTTTATGTTCTTGTGGTTCTTCTTCTAATTCTATTTTTACATATCTTTCCCATATTTCTTTTTCTTCGTTCCATACATCTATAAAATTATCTGCTATATCTATTTTTACTTTCATTCTATTTCCTCCAATAATTCTAAAAAATCTTCTTTTAAAGTGTCATGTGAATATGTTGTATCTTCTCCATCATAATTATCATCATAATAACCTGATATAAATTCATATTGATTTACTTTTTCTTTTATCTTATCTAAAATTTCTTTTTGTTTATTTATATGATTTATTACTTTATTTGCAAAATCAATAGTTATTGTTTGGTCGCCACTATAACTTATTCCTGTTGGTGTTGCTATATCTAATAACCATTCTAATTCTTCTTTATTCATATTATTTACTCCTTTACTTTTTCTACTAAATATCTTCAACTTCTTCAACTATATTATTTTCTTTTAAAATATCAATTATTTTTTTAAATTCATTATAAGAATATTTAATATTTTCAAAATCTAAATCTAATTCTTCTAAACTGTTACACCACCAGCTCATATTTTCTAAATCAAAACTAATTTTTCTTGTTTCCTCTTCTATTCTTATTGATGAAAAATATCTGCAATTTCCACCATTGCCTTTTGGATAATAAAATAAAATTTTTGCATAATTTTTACTTTTTATAAACCCAAATTTTTCCAACTCTTTTAAATCCACATTATTTTTTATTTTTAACATATTATTCTTGCTCCTCTATATTTTATTATTTACAATGTATAACATTTCCATTTTCATCAAGTCTTAATGTTATACCACCTCTATAAACTCCATTATCTATTATATATTCAATTCCATATTTTTTATCACAATATGTTTCAAAGTCATAAGTATCTTTTTCACAACCACATAACAATAAAATACCTATTATTAATATAATTATTTTTTTCATATTATTTTTGCTCCTTACTATATGTAGTCCAAGTTACTTTTGGTGTAGTATCTATAATTTTAGTTGGGTATGGTTCATACATATAAATATATTTTATTTCAGGGTGTTGTTTTAATTCTTCATATTTACCCTTTATTTCTAATAATTCTTTATATTCTTCTAAATCTATTGTTATTTTATTATCTTTCATATTACTTATTATCTCCTTTTAATTCATTTAATTTGTTTAAAATGTCATTAACATCTGCAAATGTTCTAAACCCAGTTTTATCTCCATATAATTCTACTTTTGCTTCTGTTTTTATATATTTTTCTAATCCATCTATTATATTATTTAATCTATTTATTTCTTGTTCTTGTTTTATAATAATTCTTTGTGTTAATATTTGGTCTTTTTTTTCTAAATGTAATTTTGTATATTCTTCAATTATACTATGTATATTATTATCAAATATTTCTAATTCTTTTTCTTCAAATAAAGGCATTGATACTTTTAAACATACTTGTTCTTTATCATTTTCTTCTGCTCTTTTATATAATCTTTTTTGTTCTTCTTGTATATCACTCATTTAATATATCTCCTTTATCATCAAACATTATTGTCATTTGTCCTGATGCTTCTATTCCATTTATTCTATTATTTGCTATTTTCCAATATTCTTTATCTATTTCCATTCCTATATATCTTCTTCCTGTTTCTTTAGCAGCTAAACAAGTTGTACCACTGCCGACAAACGTATCTAATACAATATCGTTTTCTTTACTTGAATTTTCTATAAGTGTTTTTATTATATTTAACGGTTTTATTGTTGGATGCTCAAAATTATCTTTATCATTTTTATTTTTTGAAGTAATCCAATATGTAAATGCAGTTTCAAATTTAGTATTTAATTTTATTCCTTTTCTAAAGTATAAACAAAATTCTTTATCTATCAAATAATTACCTCCACACAAAGGAGTTGGATTAGTTTTGCACCAAGTCATTATTTCAAAAGAACAATCATATTTTTCTGTAAAATATTTTAAATATTCTAATATTTGTTTTTTATTACACCATATATATATATTTGGTTTTTTCATAATTCTCATATATTCGTCTAATATTTTTAAATCTATGCCTTCACTAATTCCTTTTATTTGACTATTACAATTAGCAAAAGTTTTGCTAATATTATTTTTTTTACTTCCCTCCGTTTCTAATTCGTAAGGTGGGTCAGTAACTATTAAATCAATACTTTTATCAGGAATGTTTTTTATTAATTCATAACAATCTCCTAATTGAATTGTATTTATCATATCTTCAAATTTCAATTTATCATCTCCTTAAATATTGTTAAATGATCCATCTTATACCTCCACTATATCCATACCATATTTATACTGAAACATTTTTTTCTTTAAACTATATACTTTATCTTTTCTAGTTATTTCACTTTTAACATCAACTACTACTAATTTGTTATCTTTTAAATAAGTAAAGTCTGCTATATAATTTATTGCTCTTATTGTTTTACCATTTAACTTGAATGATGGTTGTAATTCAAATTTTACTTGTCTTTTTAAATCTTTAATTTGACCTGTTTTTTCTAAATGTTCCAGTACTATATAATGGTTTCTTTCTTTAAGTGAATCAAATTTTAATCCTTTATATTCACATTTTTTGTTATGATATTTTACTTTTGAAAGTAAAACTTTTTGTACCATGTTCTATCTCCATATCTATTCTTTGTTACAATAGTTTCATCTAATACAACTCTTTCTTGTCTTATTTGTCTTATATACTCACTTAAACGAGTACAACCTAAATCAGTAAATGCTTGAAATGTTGTAA
>CADCJS010000025.1 GCA_902801825.1 uncultured Erysipelotrichaceae bacterium | reverse complement strand
TTACAACATTTCAAGCATTTACTGATTTAGGTTGTACTCGTTTAAGTGAGTATATAAGACAAATAAGACAAGAAAGAGTTGTATTAGATGAAACTATTGCAACAAAAAATAGATATGGAGATAGAACTTGGTATAAGAGATTCTATTTTGAGGAGAAATAAATGAATGGTCAATTAACAATATTTGATGAATTATATCCTAAATTTAAAATAACTAAACCAATTAGATTAATAGAATTTTTTGCAGGTTATGGTAGTCAAGCATTAGCATTAAAATATTTAGGAGTTAAGTTTGAACATTGGAAAATATGTGAATGGGCAGTTAAGAGTATTCAAGCATATAAAGATATACATTTTACCAAAGGTGGTTGGGAATATGCTTGTGTTAATTATGATGATATTCCAGATTATGATTATGCAGAATATTTATTTAAAAAAGGAATAAGTCAAAATTACAATGAGCCAATGACATTAGAACAAATAAAACGATTAGGTAAAGAAAAACAAAAAGAGATAATTGCTAATATACAAATAACAAACAATTTAGTAAATATACAACAAGTAAAAGGTGAAGATTTAGAAATAGTAGATACTGATAAATATGATTATATATTAACTTATTCGTTTCCGTGCCAAGATTTAAGTTTAGCTGGTAAAGGAAAAGGAATGAGTGATACAACTACTCGTTCTGGTATGTTATGGGAAGTTGAAAGAATATTAAGTGAGTGTAAAGAATTAAATTCTCTACCTCAAATACTTTTAATGGAGAATGTCCCTCAAGTGCATGGTTCTGACAATGTAGAAGATTTTAATAAATGGCAATTAAGATTAGAAGAACTAGGTTATAAAAACTATTTTCAAGACCTCAATGGGGCTTTATAGTAGAAATACTATAAATGTATCGAAGTATTAAGCGGGAAAGCTGAAACTGATATATTGTTGCATAAAACAATCTTTTATGGTATAATGACTATAGGAGATGATTTTATGAAAAGAAGTTGGTGGAGTAAAGAAGAATTAGAATATTTAAAAAATAATGCTAAAAATAAAAGTGTTAAAGAAATGTCTAATTATTTACAAAGAACTCCAAAAGCAGTAAGAAATAGATTAGAAATAATTGGAATAAGTTTAAGAGATTTAAAAAACATAAAATTTGAAAGTTGGAGTGAAGAAGAAGATAACTTTTTAAGAGAAAATTATTGCAATATGACAGTTAAAGAATTGAAACAACATTTGAATAGAACTGAAAAAGCAATAAGAAGTAGAAAAAATAAATTAAAGTTAAATAACAAATATGATAATTTAAGAGAAAAAAGAGGTAAAGAATATTATATCAATAGTGATGGCTATTATATTACTTATGATAAAGAACATAAAAAATATAATGCGTCTCATAGAGTTATTTACGAAGAATATTATGGAATAAAATTAAAGAGTAATCAATATATTCATCATATAGATGGAAATAAAAAAAATAATAAAATAGAAAACTTATTACTATGTAATGGTTGCAAAGAGCATACACTAATACATAAACAATTAGAAACTATTTCTTATCAATTAATTCAAGAAGGTTATATACTTTTTGATAAAAGTAAAAAACAATATATTGCTAATCCGAACCGAAGGCTAGATTAAGTCTAGTCAGGGGCAACGCATAGGTAGTGAAAAGATATAATCTACCCACGAGACTTCGACATCTTAACAAGTAAAGTTGAAGATGAAAAGATATGCTGAGCTTATACGAATAACAAGTATAAGAAGTTAGAGATAAAAAACTTTAACGATAACAAAATGAATTG
This sequence comes from uncultured Erysipelotrichaceae bacterium, assembly GCA_902801825.1. Taxonomy (GTDB): domain Bacteria; phylum Bacillota_I; class Bacilli_A; order RF39; family UBA660; genus RUG13038. The sequence continues at coordinate 2,804 of CADCJS010000025.1, read as the reverse complement.
CAACTGATTATGGAATACCACAAACAAGAAATAGATGTTTTATGGTATCTATACTAGGAGATTATAATTATACATTTCCTAAACCAATTAAATTAGAAAAAAAATTAAAAGATATGCTAGAAGATAATGTAGATGAAAAGTATTATTTAAGTGATAAGATGAAACAATATATATTTAGTGAAAATGATAAATATAAAGTAAATAAAAATAATATGAAAATAGATAGAGAAATTGCTTGTAGTAAAACAACAAGAGAGGGATGGACTAGAGCAGATACAAGTGATTATATAACACAAGAGTTTGGAAATAAATCATTGCAAGAAACATTAAAACAAAATAATATAGATGATACTTGTTATATAGATACTTATAATAAAAGAATTGATAAAGAAAAAAGTGGAACAATTACAACAGGAGTTAGTTTTAGAAACAATACATTTTTAGCAATTAAAAATGCAACTAAAAAAGGATATTTAGAAGCAACTGATGGAGATGGAGTAGATATATCAAGTAGAATGGAACATCATAGAGGAACAGTACAAAAAGGTAAAATACAAACATTAACAACTATGGGTGGAGAAAATAATGGAGTAGTTATTTTAGGTAATTATAGTCCAAGTAATCACGAAGCAAGTAGAATAGTGGATCAAAATTATTCTGCTCCAACATTTAAAGAAAATCATGGAACTATTACAGCCACACAAACAAACGATTTAAGAATAAGAAAACTAACACCAAAAGAATGTTTTAGATTAATGGGTGTAAAGGATGAAGATTTTGAAAAAGTAAAAGTAAATCAAAGTGATAGTAGTTTATACCATTTAGCAGGAGATAGTATAGTTGTTAATGTCTTAATGGCAATATTTAAGGAGATGATATAAATGAGTGAAGAAATAAAAGAAATATTAGATAGATTAGAAAATTGTGATAATTATAAATATAGAAATGATAATGGTTTAAGTTATAAAGAAATTGAGGGTTGGGAAATTGATTTATTGAAAGATTACATAACTAATTTACAAGAAAAAGTAGACCAATATGAAAATCTAGAAGATTATACATTATTTTATATGTGGTTAGATGAAAAAGCAAAAGATAAGATGAAAGAATTACAAGAAGAAAACATAAAATTAAAAGAACTATGTGATAAATATGAAGAAGAACATAAAACAACATTTGAAGAATGGAAGAAAGATATAAAAGCAAATAAAAAAGCAATAGAATATATAGAGTGGCATTACAAAGATAATAAAGAGTTTTATAAAAATAAAGGAATAGGTTTAAATTATCCTGAATGTGATGGTTTATTAAATATATTAAAAGGAGATAATAAGTAATATGTTAAAAATAAAAGATTTTGTATTAGATGATGAAGATTTATTTGGTTATTATTGCATTATAGAACAAAAAAATTATATTGGAGATAACGATTTTCACATTTATAAAGTAATTGGTAGATTAAGAAGTAATTATTATGTAGATGTTCCTGTCGATGGTAATAATAGAGGACCATATAATCATGAAGAAATGGAAGATATAGTAAATGTAATTCATTGTGGAGTATATGAAGATAAAGTTGAAAGATATAGATTAAAAGATGTTCAATTAGTAGAAAAAGTAAAGGAGTAAAGTATGAAAGTAGGAGAATATATAAGAACTTCATCAGGAAAAATAGCAAAGTATTTAGGACATGAAAGAGATATATATAAATTTGATAAATATATATATTGGTTTTATGAATATTACAATGATTATGTATATGATGATGATTATGAAGAATGGTTAGAGGAAGAAGAAGTAAAAGTATATAAAAACTTAATCGATTTAATACAAGTTGGAGATTATGTTAATGGCTGGAGGGTAATGGAAAAAATGATGATTATTTCTTTGTAGGAGATGAAAATGAAGGTACTTGGCACTTATTACTTGAAGATATTAAATCAATAGTCACTCGTGAGCAGTTTTCACAAATGGAATATAAAGTAAAGGAGTAAATAATATGTATGAAACAAGTTTAGATAAAGTATTAAATTATATGAAACAATATGTAGAAAATAGATTTGAACACGATAGTGAACCAATGCTTAATTATAAAGATTTAGAATTAGTTTTAAATTATATTGATAAACAAAAAAAAGTATTAGATGATATAAAAGAAAATTTAAAAAATACTGATTTTGAATATTTAAAACTTACCAATAATCATTGCTTAGCAGATTATTTAGAAAGACTTTTAGAATTATTGGAGGAAATAGAATGAAAGTAACAATGTATGAATTATTAGGAATGATTAAAGATGGTAAAGCACCTAAGAAAATAAAGTTTAATAATATTTATTGCTATTATAGAGAATGTAAAAATGAATATGTAGATTTTGCTAACAAACCAATAATAAAATGGGATTATGTAGTAATGAATAGTTTAAATAAAGAAGTTGAAATAATAGAAGAAAAAGAAATGTGTCATAAATGTCATAAATATCCAGCAGAGTATAATCAAACATATTGTGAGTTTTGTTTAGGTATATCAAAATTAGAAGAACATAAAATACCTGAAAAAATAGATGTTAATCATTTACAGCAAATAAAAAAATGGAAAAGAGCCAAAATATTAGGTAATAAAATAAATGAAATATTAGATTATTTGGAGGAAATACAATGAATGAAAAATTATATTTATTTAACCCATTTGAAACTAAAAAAGCGACTAATAATGAATTAAGAGATATTTATAATGTAGTATATAAAAGTTTATTAGATGATCCAAATACAATGTATGAATATTCACATAATATAGAAGTATAT
>CADCJS010000024.1 GCA_902801825.1 uncultured Erysipelotrichaceae bacterium | reverse complement strand
TCTAAAGTTCCTATGGATAGTGATATGATTATAAGTAATATACGTTAGAATTATCTGTTTGATAGTTCTTTTTTTAATTTCTAAATTTGTATGCATAAAAGTATGTCACCACATGGCGACTTTGATCATATGGGTGAAGTGATTAATTTAGTTAATAATTTTAAAGTTGATAAAGTTATATTTAACTGTGGTGAATTTAATGATTTAGAAAAAATAGAAAAATTAAAATATCAGATATAATTTATGATATAATTAATATAGGAAGTGATAGAATGACATTACCTAAAATAGAATTTAAAATAATGACATTAAAAGATAATATTGATCTTATTAAGTGGGCTTAATTAAGTGGGCTTATTTTGTTAAAGATGAAACTTTAAGTTTACATGATTGTGTAATTAATTATTTTAAAGAGTTAGATAATATTGATTTAAACTTATCAAATAAAGAAATAAAAGAAATAATTGAAAAAGTTGTTACTGATAAATATAAAAAGAATGAAAATATATTAAAAAGTGAAGTAAATAGATATAATGATTTATGGAAAAAATATAATGATAAATATTTTGAAACATTATCTTCATATTTAAATATTGAGTGGCCTAAAAATATTAGTATAATTAATGCCACTGTTGGATTAATTCCGGTTTTTCCAAGATATTTAGACGATTTTTCTTTTTCAATTGGTACAGGTGTTGATGATCTTAAATTGCTAGAAGTATGTGCTCATGAAACACTACATTTTTTGTGGTTTGAAAAATGGAAGCAAATTCATCCAGAAACGCCAAGACGTGAATATGACTCACCATATTTAGTATGGAAATATAGTGAAATGGTAACTGATCCAATATTAAATAATAAACCTTTTTCAGATATGTTTGAGTTTACAGAACATGGATATGATAGTTTTTATGAACTTAAAGATGGTAATGAAAAAGTAATGGATAAATTAAGAAAAATATATAGTACAGGTAAATCTACTGAAGAAAAAATAGAAAACGGATTTAAATATATTAATAGTATTTTTAAAAAGTAATTTATTAAAAAAAGAACAAAAATGTTCTTTTTTTATGTATATTTTCTTAATAAATACATATTATTAAGAAATAACAATTAATATATTTTTGAATATTATATAATGACCGCAATGCATTTTGCGTTTATATAGATTAAAGGAACTCAATACTTAGAGTTCCTTTTTAAAATTTTCTATATAATCCAATTGCTTTTCCTATAATGTATACTTTATCTAATATAATAGGCTTCATAGTACTATTTTCAGGTTGTAATCTAAAATAACCATCTTCCTTATAAAATGTCTTTAGTGTAACTTCATTTTCATCTGTCATTGCTACTACCATATCTCCGTTATTAGCAGTACTTTGTTTTTGTACTATTACAATATCTCCATCATGTATACCTGCTTCTATCATAGAAGTACCTTTTACATTTAAAGCAAATACTTCTTTATTTTTAGGTAACATATATGTTGGTATAGTGAAAAATTCATCTGGCATTTCAATTGCTTCTATAGGAGAACCTGCAGTAACTTTTCCAAGTAAAGGTATCTCAACGCTATCTCTTTTATAGTATTCATTATTAGTTAATAATTCTATTGCTCTATTTTTTGAATCTCCTCTTTTTATGTATCCTTTATTTTCTAATGTGTTTAAGTGAACTTGTACAGTAGCAGGTGAAGATAAATTAAGAGCTTTACATATTTCTCTAACTGTAGGAGGGTATCCATTAGTCGCAATACTTTTCTTTAAAAAATCTAGTACTAAGTTTTGTTTATTAGTTAATTTTTCCATATTATTCACTCCTTTTTATAATTACAAATTAATAGTATCACATAAAATGTAAAATGTCAAACAAATGTTTGAAAAAGATATTGACACAAACAAGTGTTCGTGATAAAATTTAATCATGAGAGGTGATTGTATGAAAAAATTATTAAGTATTTTAGTTATTTATTCATTAGGAGTATTATTTGTTTTTACTTTAGCAAATAGAGTGGAAAATATAGATAATAATAAACAAGTCGCCAAAAATTATACTATAACAACTACTAGTTATAATGAATAAATACTTTTAAGTATTTTTTTATTTTATTTTAAATTTTTATATGATATAATATTTTTAGAATAAGAGGCTAGGTGATATTAATATGGATCAAAAAGCAGTTAATGTTATTAAAAATTTAACATTAGATGTTATTAATAATTCAGGAAATGGTAGTATAGGTATTTCATTTGGTGCTGCACCTATTATGTATGCCTTATTTGCCAAAAATTTAAATGTTAATCCCTCAATATTAGATTGGATAAATAGAGATAGATTTGTAATGTCTCCAGGTCATGGTTCGGCATTACTTTATTCAACAATGTTTTTATCTGGATACCCATTTATGATAGAAGATTTAAAAAATTATAGAAAGTTAAATAGTAAAACTCCAGGAAATCCAGATATAAGTACTCCAGGTATTGAAGTTACAACAGGTCCATTAGGACAAGGATTTGCTACTTCAGTAGGTTTAGCTTTAGGTGAAAAAATATTAGAAGAAAAATATAATGCTAAATTAAAAAATGGTAAGCCTGATAAAAAAATTGGAAAACTATTTGATTATAATATTTATGTTTTAGTTTCAGATGGTGATTTAGAAACTGGAATTAGTTATGAAGCTGCTTCATTTGCAGGCACACATAAATTAGGAAATTTAATTGTATTATATGATTCAAATAATATTTCTATTGATGGAAATATTAATAAAACTTTTAGTGAAAATGTATTAGCAAGATTTAGTTCTATGGGATGGGATACACAAATCATTAAAAATGGTAGTTCTGTTAGTGAAATAGATAAAGCTATTAAAAAAGCTAAAAATGTTAAAGATAAACCTTCTATAATTCAAATTAAAACTATAATAGGAGCAGGCTCTTTAAAACAAGGTACAAATACTATTCATGATGAATTAATGACAAAAGAAGATATAGAACAATTTAAAGAAAAAATAGGAGCAGGCTCTATTCCTTTTACAATTTTAAAAGAACCAGCTAGTTATATGAGAAATTTAGTTGTAGATAGGGGTAATAAAATATATCCTATTTGGGAACAAAGATTTGAAGAATATAAAAAAATATTATCACAAGGACAAATTAATGAAATAAATAATTTACCATATAATAAACTAAGTATTGATTTAACAAGTATGGAAATACCAATTGATTATGAAAATAAAGAATTAATGAGAGAAAGTAATCATTCAATAATGAATATATTAGGAGCAAATATTTATAATTTTATTGGTGGAAGTTGTGATGTAGCTAATATTACTAGAACATATATAGATGATGGAAAAGATTTATCACCTACAAATTATACTGGTAAGAATATTTCTTTTGGAGTTAGATGTGAATTTATGGGAGCATGTTTAAATGGTTTAGCATTAACTGGATTTAGACCTTTTGGTTCAACATATTTAGCATTCTCTGATTATTTAAAAACTTCAATTAGAATGAGTTCAATAATGAATTTACCTGTAACTTATATATTTACTAATGATTCAATTACTGAAGGATCTAATGGTGCGACATATCAACCAGTTGAGCAATTAGCAATGCTTCGTTCAACTCCAAATTTATATGTATTTAGACCTGCAGATAAAAAAGAACTTATAGGTTGTTGGAATTATATAATTAATAGTAAAGTACCTAGTGTTATTTCTTTACCAAAAACAGAAGTTAAAGCTGAAAAAGGTACAAATATATTAAATGTATCTAAAGGTGCTTATATAGCTGGAAAAGAAAAAGGTAAAGCTGATGCAATTATTATTGCTACTGGTTCTGAAGTTCAACTAGCAAAATCAATACAAGCTATGCTATTAAAAGATAATATAGATGTTAGAGTTATTAGTATGCCATGTATGGAATTATTTAATGAACAAAATAGTTCTTATAAAAATGAATTATTAAATTTAAATGTACCAGTATTTGTTATAGAGTATGGTTCTTCATTTGGATTTGAAAAATATGTTTCATCTTCAGATTATTTATTTAATATTAATAATTATGGTATAAGCGCATCAAAAGATGAAATATTAAAATATTTTAAATTGGATACAGAAAGTATTATTAATAAAATAAAAAGTCTATTAAAATAGACTTTTTTTGACTTTTTTTTAATTAATTATTTTTTATAATAAAAATGGTGAAAATAAATGGATAATTATAGAACTTTTTATATATTTAAAATAAATAAATTATTTACAACTATTTATGATAATAAAGATTATAATTTATTTATGTTTTTTAATGAAATAAATAAATCAAAAAAATTAAGTATAAAAGATAAATATAAAATATATAAAAAAATAGTTAGAAGATTTAATAAAAATAGTATAAATAAGTTAATATATAAAAATCATATAAATAATGTATATTATAAAAAAAGTAATAATATGCACTGTATTATTAATAAATATGAAAATAGTAGAATATATATTAATAATTCATTTATAAAATTAATAACAAATAAAAACATTTCTTCTTTTTCTAAAGATATTAGAGAAATAGATAAAGATTTATTTATTATTGATTTTAATAATAATGATTTTTTCTTTATTAAAAATATAAAAATAAAATAACTTGTATTAATTTATATTTTTTATTATAATTATCTTTAAGGAGGAATTATGTTACACGATATTCTATTAATTATAGTTGGATTAATAATTGGTGCGGTAATTGGTTTTTTCATAGCTAGAAAATTTATGGAAAAATATTTAAAAAAGAATCCACCAATCAATGAACAAATGATAAAAATTATGATGAGTCAAATGGGTAGAACTCCTACTCAAAAACAAATAAATCAAATGATGAAGTCAATGAATAATATTAAATAAAATGAGTTATCTCATTTTTTTTATTTATTTAATTGTAAAGTTTAATAAAATAATTTATAATAAAAAATAGAAAGTGGGGAAGCATATGTTTAATATTTTACCAGCAGATACATATACAGTTATTAATAAAACTATATTAAGCGAACAAGATAGAAAAATATTATTGATGCTTTACCAACCAATAATTGGTAGTGGACCAATTAATCTTTTTATGACTTTATGGATGAATTTAGATAAAAGTGAATTTATGAGTAATGAAATGTCTCATCATTTTTTAATCACAAGTTTAAAAATGAGTATAGAAGAAATTACTATTCAAAGAGAGAAATTAGAAGCTGTTGGTTTACTTAAAACATTTGTAAAAGAAAATAATGATGTTAATAATTATATATATGAATTATTTTCTCCATTAAGTGCTGCTGATTTCTTTTCTCATCCAATATTAAATGTTGTTTTATTTAATGAAGTATCAAAAAAAGAATATGAAAGATTAGTTTCATTTTTTAAGATACCTAGAATAATATTAAAAGATTACAAAGACATTACAAAAAGTTTTAATGATGTTTTTGATTCTATTCCATCATCATCATTTATAAATAATGTAGATGTTAAAAAAATTAATTCTTTAGGTTTAAATATGAAATATAATTTTGATTTTAATATGCTTTTATCTTCATTTCCTAAGGAAACAATTAATAATAAAACATTTAATAAAGAAAATAAAGAATTAATAGAAAATTTATCATATATATATAATCTAGAAGTAATGGAAATGAAGGATTTAATATTATCATCTTTAAATGAAAAATTTATGATTGATAAAGAATTATTAAGAAAAAATTCTAGAAATTATTATCAATATCAAAATAATGGAAAATTACCAACTGTTTTATTTAAAAATCAACCAGATATGTTTAGAAGTTCTATTAAAAATGATTCAAAGAAATCAAAATTAATATATACTTTTGAGACAGTTTCACCATATAATTTTTTAAAGAGTAAATATAATGGATCTAATCCAACAAATAGAGATTTAAAATTAATAGAAAGTCTTATTTTAGATGTAGGTTTAACTCCTGCAGTTGTAAATGTTTTAATTGATTATGTTATGAAAATTAATAATAAGAAATTAACAAAAAACTTTGTAGAGACAATTGCTGGTCAATGGAAAAGATTAGATATAAAAACTGCGTTAGATGCGATGAATCAAGCTGAAAAAGAAACTAAAAATAAGAAAAAAAGCATTAACAAACCAGTTTATAAAAAGAAAGAATCGGAAGTTCCTGATTGGTTAAATCAAGATATTCAAAAAGAAACAATAAGTGAAGAAGAAGAAAATGAAGTAAAAGATTTATTAAAAGAATTTAAGTAGAGGTAAGTATGAAAAATATTAATGCAATAAGTAATTTTAAAAATAATAAAAAGAATTTAGAAGTAGAATATTTTAAAGCATGTAAAGATAAAGATTTTAAAGAATTAGTAGATAGTTTAGATTTATCAAATGATGTTTTAATGAAATATACTTCTAGATTAATGCAGGCAGCTAAAGAAAAAAATAATTATAATCATTTAGAAGATGATACTTTTAGTTATAATGAAATTAAAGGTTTTATTCTTACTCCTTATATTGTTAATGAATCTTTATACTTCAAATATGTAGCATGTAAAAATAAATCAGATGAACTTAAAAATATTGAATATCTAAAAAAAGGATATAAATTTGAAATTTCAAAAAATATTAGAAATGCAAAAATGAGTGAAATATTTACTAATGATAAAAATAGAGTACCTATAATAAAATGGATGAGTAAATTTATAAAAGAATATAAGAAAAATAATGCATTTAAAGGTTTATATTTGAATGGTAATTTTGGTAGTGGTAAAACATATATGATTTCAGCATTATTAAATGAACTTGCTAAAAGTAATTATAATGTTGCAATGATATATTATCCTGAATTTTTAAGATTACTTAAATCTAGTTTTAAAACTGATTTTGATGAACAATTTGATTATGCTAGAAAAGCAGATTTATTATTATTAGATGATATAGGTGCAGAAAACATAACTGCATGGAGTAGAGATGAAATATTAGGACCTATATTACAATATAGAATGGATAATAAATTAGCAACTTTCTTTACTTCTAATTTAAATATTGAAGAATTAGAAATACATTTAAGTGAAAGTAAAGATGAAGTAAATAAATTAAAAGCAAAAAGAATTATTGAAAGAATTAAGTATTTAACAGATGATTTAAAATTAATAAGTGAAAATAAAAGAAATTAATATTGATTATAATAATAAAATGTGTTAATATAAATAAAATCGTTATAAAAAAAGACATGATTATTTAAAAATATTATGTAGAGAGTTAGTGGTTGGTGAAAACTAATTAGTATTTTAAATAGTTACTACTTTTTTAGAGAGGTTAATAGCCTACGGTAATGCCGTTATAATAATTAAGTGAAATAGTGGATGGTACCGCGATTAAAACGCTCCCCTAATAATTTTTAGGGAGCGTTTTTTTATTTATTGGAGGAGAAAATGAAGAAAAAAGCAACAAAAATTAGTAAGAAAAATATTATATCTATTAGAGAATATTGTGAAACTTTCTTAAATTTAAAATATAAATGGAAAGGTAAATTAACTCATGATAGATTAAGAGAATATGCATTTGAAAAACATACATTATTACCTAAAAGATGTATATTTGATGATATAACAAAAGAAGATATTTTAAAAGGAAATTGTTATTTTGTTAAAGATGAAACGGGAAAAGTAATCCCATATAAAGGAAAAATGCTTTTAACGAGTGATTTATTAAAAGATTTAAAAAGAGAAAAATTTAAATTAGAAGAAAGAAGAAAGAACAATTTAAGTAAACAAGGTTATAAAGTAGCTAAATATGGTAATGTAATTAAAGCTGGTGAAATAGATATTGATTATTATGAAGATATTGAATTTAATAACCTAGGTTCTTTATTAGAAAAAAATAATAGAGAAAAAAGATTAAATTATAAAAGAAGATAAAGGAGAATTAAAATGATTAATATAAAAGAAAATGAACAATTAAATGTTTTAAATCATAGTTGTGCACATTTACTCGCACATGCGATTAAACATTTATTTCCTCAATCAAAATTTTGGGTAGGTCCTGTAATTGAAGATGGATTTTATTATGATATTGATTTGGGGGATGAAGTTATTAAAGAAGAAGATTTACCCAAAATAGAAAAAGAAATGAAAAAAATATCAAAGAGTGATAAGAGAATAACTAGATTAGAATTATCAAAAGAAGAAGCTCTAAATATGTTTAAAAATGATCCATATAAAATTGATATAATTGAAAATTTAGAAGAAGATGCTGTTATTTCAGCATATAAACAAGATGATTTTATAGATTTATGTCGTGGACCACATATGCCTACAACAAAATCTATGAAATATTTTAAATTATTAAAAGTATCAGGAGCTTATTATAAAGGTGATTCAAATAATAAAATGCTTCAAAGAATATATGG
>CADCJS010000023.1 GCA_902801825.1 uncultured Erysipelotrichaceae bacterium | reverse complement strand
TATGTTACTGAATATGAAGATATTATAAATGAACAAGGTAAAAAAAATCATGAGTATAAAAATCAGTTAATGATATTAGATGGTTTCTTAGAAGAAAAAAAGTATAAACAAGTTAAAGAATATTTAAATACTATTATAGGAGATCAAACATTTGGTCAAAATTATAAGATTAAACAATTAAGTAATTTTCCTAATGGAGGTATTAAAGGTTTAATGTATTATAAAATTAATAAAATGGAAGAGAATAGAATTAAATATTTTTTATACGTAACAGAAGATGTTAAAAAGAATTTTGAAAACATTGATTTAAATTTATATAAGGATATTACTAAAATATTTGGTGTAATTATTGATAATGCGATAGATGCATGTTCAGAAACAAAGAAAAAAGAGATAGTTATTGATTTAAAAACTGAAGACAACTTTATTGTTATAAATATAGATAATACATATGAAAATAAAGATATTAAAAAAGTAGGAAAAAAAGGTTATTCTACAAAAGGTAAAGGTCATGGATTTGGTTTATCTTTAGTTAAAGATATTATAAGAAAAAATAATAGATTATCATTAAATAGTGAATTTAATGATAATTATTATACACACACTTTATTTATAGAATTAAAAAAGAATTAGATAATTATATCTAATTCTTTTTATTTTATTAATGATTTTGGCGCTTTTGGCTCATCTAACATTAGTAAAAAACATCCTGTAGTACCAAAAGTTGCTAAAGAAGCACCTATTCCAGCTAAAACAGCTCCTAGAATTTTTTTCATTTTTATTCTCCTTTCTAAATATTTACATTGTAAGCTAAGTAATTATTATAAGAAACTCCAAATATTTTATAAGTAAAAGGGCATATCATGAGTGCCTCAGTGAAAATTGATAATAGTAAAGAATTACATAGAAAGTTATTTCTTACAATAAAACTACTAACAATAAAAATAGTACACACTAATACTGAACAGACTTTATAAAATAATCTTCTTTTTTTTGCAATGATGGGTTTTTTTTCTGTATCTGCCGGTGAATACCTTAAGATTAGAACAAAACTTAGGGCAGATACGATTATTCTTATAAAACTATTAAATACTAGTAGTTTACTAATAAGAGGTAATGATATAAAAATTATGCTAGAAGATATTAAACAAGTAATACTGTTTTTTGCGTGGACGCCAAATGCAAAAAATCTAATTACATTAAATAGTAGTAGAAATATAATAACTTCTTTAAATATATTTAATATTAAAGCAATTATAAGAATAATTATTAGTTTATATATTGTTAAATATAACCCCTCTAAACCATACATTATTTCTTCTAGTTTAATATCATTAATGTTATTATTCTCTACTATTATTTCTTTTGCTTTCTCTAAAACTAATCTTTTCATATTATCCCTCTACGATAAACAAATTTACAATAATTTAAATTTAAAAAATTTACTTTTTGTTTGAAATATCGTTTTAAAAAAGATAAAGATTAACTCAAACAAAAAGTATCTGTTTAAAATATCTTTTTGCAAATTTTGTCGGAATTTTACGATTTGTTTTTCTTGAGTAATAAAAATAAAAAGGTGTATTATAAGTTTAGACAAGAAAGAAGGAGGAATAAAAAATGTCTACAGGAATAATTAAGTGGTTTAATAATGAGAAAGGGTATGGTTTTATTAATAGTTCAAATAATCAAGAAGATATATTTGTTCATTATACTTCTATTAAAATAGATGGATTTAAAACTTTATCAGAGGGTCAAATAGTAGAATTTAAACTTATAAAAACAGATAAAGGTTTACAAGCTACTAACGTAATACCTGTAAAACAAAATAAATTAACTGTTATTGCTTAACAGTTTTTATTTTTTTATGTTATAATCTATAAAAGGAGATGAGTTTGGATGAAATTTTTAATCAGAGGCGAAAAATTAGATAATACTGCATCAATAAAAGACTACATTGAATCTAAATTAGGTAGATTAGAAAAGTATATTAAAGAGTCTTCAGATATTGAAGCTGTAGTATTAACTAAAAAAGAAGGAAGAATGCATAAAATTGAGGTAACTATTCCTACAAAAGATTTTATGTTAAGAAATGAAGTTGTAAACGAAGATCTATATGCAGCTATTGATGAAGTAATTGATAAATTAGAAAGACAAGTTAGAAAAAGTAAAGAAAAATTAAATCATAAAAAACAAAGAAAAATAATAGAAGATTTTGAATATGAATTAGAAGATGATTTTATTGAAGATGAAGTTATTGTTAAAAGAAAAAAATTAGATTTAAAACCAATGGATGAAGAAGAAGCAATTTTAGAAATGGAACTTCTTGGACATAATTTCTTTGTTTATAAAGATTCAAATTTAGATGAGATTTGTATTATATACAAAAGAAAAAATGGAAACTATGGTTTAATTGAAACAAAATAAAGTCCTTATTTGGACTTTTTCTTGTTTTTAGATAAAACATAATATATAATTATAATAGAGGTAAATATGAAAAAGATAAGAATTATTTTGACAATTTTATTTTTATTTATGCCATTTTCAGTTTTTGCAGAAGTTAAATGTAAGGATGTGGTAGAAACTTATAATTCTTATACTGCATATGAAAATGAAATAACTTCTGTTGGATGTAAAACTAGTACAACATTAACAAGAAATGATGTTAATAAATGTAATAATTTATCATTACAAAGCTCATATGAATTATCTAGATTATTTAAATATAGTGATAATTATGAAGAATGCTTTAATGATGATATGAATACTTTAATAGAAGATAAAAAAGAAAGTTGTTCACCATTATTTAATGATAATATAAAGAAAATACTAAAAAGATTATTAACAATTTTATTTATACTAGGGCCAATTTTAGTAATTGTATTTGGTTCTTTAGATTTTACTAAAGCTTTAGTAGCATCTGATCAAAAATCTATGAAAAAAGCCCAAACTAATTTTATAAAGAGGTTAGCAGCATTAATATTATTAATACTTACACCAGAAATTGTAAATATTTTAATTAATTCTATTGATGTAGGTGAAGATTTAAGTGGTTTATCTGGTTATTCTTGTAATTATGATTATATTAATTATAGTGAAAAATATCAAATAAAAACAATCGCATCAGTTAGAAGAACTTCTGGAGGCTCAGGTGGATCAGGTTCATCTAATTCTAACGGTATTACTTTATTTAAGCAATCAGATCCAAGATGGGGTAGTCAAAAATTATTTTGCGGAAGTGATACAATAGCAGCATCAGGTTGCGCATTAACTTCAGTCGCAATGCAAATAAAAAAAGCTGGAGTAAAAACTATAATAAGTGATTTTAATCCTGGAACATTTAGTGCAGCCATAAGACAAGGAAAATATGGAGAATGTAAGGGTAACGGACCTATGATGTCTTGGGATTCTTATGCAAGTTATATAACTAGTGGAAAATTTAGAATGAATAGTAATACTTATTTAAATGGTAATTATTCTGATAAAGTAAATACCTTAACAAATTATATAAATCAAGGTTTTTATCCAGTAATACAAGTTAAAAGTTCAGGTAGTCACTATGTCGCAGTTTTCTATACAGATAATGGTCAATTATATGTAGGTGATCCTGCTAATGTAAATGATAATACAATCGCACCATTAAAAAGTAATTATAACCTAGTAAGTCAGTCATTCTCATCACAAGTAATTTTATATGAAAAAAGATAAGGAGGAAATAATGAATAGAAGAAATTATTTATTAATTATACTTATTATATTTATATTAATTATATCTTTTCTTATCAATTTTAATTTTGAAAATAAGAAATATATTATTTTTAACAAGAACAATATATGGCAAATTAATGATAATAAAATCACTAAAATAGATAGTAAAAATATAAATAAATTAAATTTTTTAGAATCAAAATTATACTCTAAAGGTTTTATCGATTCAGGATATTTTTATTATAATAAAGATATAGTTTTTTATGAAAAATCATATTATAAAAGAAAAATGTTTGATGATTCTTTTATAACAGTTAATATAAATAAAGATTTAAAAGTTAAATTAAAAAATAATATTTTACTCAATGAAGATAATAATATTGTCTTAGATTATTTAAAAGAGAGAAATATAAACGTTGATTTAGAAGAAATCTTTGTTGAAAAAATAAATATATCATCAAAAAAGACTTTTTATAGTGTTAAATCATTAGAAAATTGTTCAGAACAATTTAGTTTTGTATTTATAAATGATAATAATAGTTATAAAACAATATATTATAATGATAATATTACTAATAGAAGTAGTGTACTTCATTTACTAATGGATATTAATAATGATAATAATTATGATATTGTTTTATATTCAGATATACCAAATAGTGATTCAAAAGAATGTTATAGTTTATATTTATATAACAATGGTGATTATAATAAAACTATAGATTGTGAGAAAGGAGAATAGTTATGTGTAATTCTATTTATTTTCTTATATTTCTATATATTATAAAAATAATATTTTTTATAGTATTACCATTAGTATTAATTATATTTAAAAATAAAATATATTATTATAAAGAAATACAATTGTTAAATATATTTGTAGTAATATTATTTTTAATATTTTATTTATTAGGAAATACATGTATTTATAATTTAAATATAAATAGATTAATTAAGTCTAGAATCCAAACTAAGTTTAAAGAATCTTATGATGTTTCAAAAGATATATTTGGAAATGATGTAGTTTTATCTGATACCTTTAAATCTTATATGAAAAAAAATGTTTATTATTACAATATGAATGATAATAATAATTATTATAAAAGTTTTACTTGTAATAATAAGAAAATATATAATAGATTCTATTTGGAAAATTTATATAATACAACAACGGTTCTTTCTTATACTTTAAATAAAAAAATTAATCCTTATGAATTAATTAATTATTCAATAGAAGAGAATTTAATGGATTGTGAAAGTGGTATTTCATTAGATAATATATTTAGTTTAATTAATAATAAATATAATGTAAATATAAAAGAAATATCTATTAATGAAGTAGAAAATTATATTAAGAATGATTATATTATTTTTACTGAATCACAAGGAAATGTTGAGTTGAATAGTGCCTTAACATGTGATAAAGGATCTTTTGTTATTTATAATGTTACAAGTAATGGTGACTTTATATTATCATCTTCAAATGATAAAGATTATGATTATATTTGTCCAGAAAATTCTTATGGTTATGGTAGTGTTGTTAAATCTAATATAAATAATAAAACATGGGATTTTTATTCGTTATCAATGCAAGGAAAAAGATATTTTGTAATGGAGAAAAGGTGATATTATGAAGAAATTCAAATATTTAATAATTCTATTGTTAATTATTATAACTTCAGGTTGTACTGGTACATATAATTTAAAATTTAATACTGATATGTCAGTTGAAGAAGAACTGAATGTAAAACTAGATTATAGTGATGATACATATGAAAAATCATTATCATTATTTCAAAACTATAATATAGATAAATCAAAATATAAAGTTATAAATAATACTGATAATATTTCTATTTTTTATAAAGAAAAATATGATAATATAGAAGATTATCTATTAAATAGTAAATTATATAAACAATTTTATAATAACATTGAATATAAAAAAGAAAAAAACGATATAGATATATCTACAACTAATAATTTTAATTTTATAAAAAATAGTGATAGTTTATCTAATTCAGCTAATATAGATTATTTTAGAATTAATATAATTAATCCCTATAAAGTTAAATATACTAATGCAGATGAAGTTCAAGGCAATTCATATTCTTGGAATTTTGATAAAAACACAAAAGATAAAAATATAAAAATGGAATATAAATTACAAACAAAAAAAATAAATATAAAAGATATTATAGTAATATCATTAACAATATTAAGTTTAATAATAATTATAGTTTATTATTTCATAAATTTTAAAAAGTCTAAAAAAATATAAAAGAATAAATGTATTATTCTTTTTTTATTGTTTATTCCTACTAATTTTGATATAATTATACAATGGAGATGAGATTATGAGCATAATAAAAAAATTATTTGATTTTGAATATAAAGAGTTAAAAAAACTTATGAATATAGCTGATAAAATAGAATTAAAAAAAGAAGAATATTCTAAACTATCAGATAAACAATTAAAAGCAAAAACTGAAGAATTTAAAAAAGAATTAGAAAATGGAAAAACATTAGATGATATTATGGTTGATGCATTTGCGACTGCAAGAGAAGCATCTAAAAGAGTTATTGGTGAATTTCCTTACTATGTACAAATATTAGGTGGATTAGCAATTCATTTTGGTAATATAGCAGAAATGAAAACTGGTGAAGGTAAAACATTAACATCTGTTATGCCGGCATATTTAAATGCTTTATCAGGTGAAGGTGTACATATAGTTACAGTAAATGAATATCTAGCTGGTCGTGATGCATCATGGATGGGTCAAATATATGAATTCCTTGGATTAACAGTTGGTTTTAATAGAAGAGATTTAACTCCTGATGAAAAGAAAGAACAATATAATTGTGATATTCTTTATTCAACAAATAACGAAATTGGATTTGACTACTTAAGAGATAACATGGTTGTTAAAAAAGAAGATAGAGTTCAAAGAAAATTAAATTTTGCTATTGTCGATGAAGTAGACTCTGTTTTAATAGATGAAGCAAGAACACCACTTATTATTTCTGGTGGAAGTATGCATACTTCAAATCAATATATGGATGCACAAAGATTTGTTGAAAACTTAAAAGAAGATGAAGATTTTAACATAGATGAAAAAACAAAAAGTATTAGTTTAACTGATATAGGTAGTGAAAAATGTGAAAAATTCTACAAAATAGATAATATGTATGATATTAAATATTCATCATTAGTACATCATGTTAATAATGCCCTTCATGCAAATTTTATAATGCATAATGAAGTAGATTATGTTGTTAAAGAAGGTCAAGTTGTTATAGTAGATCCATTTACAGGTAGATTAATGCCAGGTAGAGCATTCTCTGAAGGATTACATCAAGCTCTTGAAGCTAAAGAAAATGTAAAAATAAATGAAGAAACTAAAACTTTAGCAACTATTACTTTCCAAAATTTATTTAGAATGTATAATAAATTATCTGGTATGACTGGTACAGCAAAAACTGAAGAAGAAGAATTTAGAGAAATATATAATATGTATGTTATTGAAATTCCAACAAATAAACCAGTTATAAGAGAAGATATGGCAGATCTAATATTTGCAACTAAAGATGATAAATATAAAGCAATTATAAATGAGATAAAAGAAAGACATAAAAAAGGTCAACCAATACTGGTTGGTACAATTGCCATTGAGACAAGTGAATTAATAAGTAGAATGCTTACAAAAGAAAAAATTAAACACGAAGTATTAAATGCTAAAAACAATGCTAGAGAAGCTGATATAATTGCATTAGCAGGTCAAAAAAATTCAGTAACAATCGCAACAAATATGGCTGGACGTGGAACAGATATCAAACTAGGTGAAGGTGTAAGAGAACTAGGTGGTTTATGTGTTATTGGTACAGAAAGACATGAATCTAGAAGAATAGATAATCAGTTAAGAGGTCGTGCTGGTAGACAAGGAGATCCTGGATATACACAATTCTATGTAAGTTTTGAAGATGAATTAATGGTAAGATTTGGTACAGATAGATTTAAAGAAATACTTAAAGCCGCTGGTCTTGGTACAACTATTAATATGAGAAGTAAAACAATGACTAGAAACGTTGAATCTGCTCAAAAGAAAGTTGAAGGAAATAACTATGATATAAGAAAAGCATTACTTCAATATGATGATGTAATGGGTAAACAAAGAGAAATAATGTATGAAAGAAGAAATGAAATTCTAGAAAAAGAATCAATTCACGAAACTATTATTAATCTAATTAAAGAACACGTTTCAACTTTAGTAAACAATCATTTATTAACAGAATCAACATTATCAGAAGAAGATTTAAAAGAAATATCTGAATACATCAATGAGAATTTATTAGTAAAATCAAATATAAAGATATCACAAATTATTAATAAATCAACTGATGAAGTAATAGAAATATTACAAAATTTAATTATTAATGAATATAATAAAAAAATAGAAGAATTACCAGAAGAAATAATTAATGATTTTGAAAAAGTAATTGCTTTAAGAGTTATAGATACACATTGGATGGATCATATCAATACAATGGATCACTTAAAAGAAGGTATAGGATTAAGAAGTTATGCCCAAACAGATCCTTTAGTAGCATATACTAAAGAAGGATTTGAACTATTTGATGAAATGTTATCTATAATTAATAAAGAAATAACAATATACTTATTAAAAGCAGAAATAAGACAAAATTTAGAAAGAAAACAAGTAGAAAAACCAATTGCTGATAATAGCAAAGAAACTACAAAAACACAAAGAAAGGTAACCAAAGTAGGAAGAAATG
>CADCJS010000022.1 GCA_902801825.1 uncultured Erysipelotrichaceae bacterium | reverse complement strand
ATAGAAAAAAAAAAAAGAGAATTTTAGAATAATAATCTCTTTATTTAATGCTTTTCCAACAATTTAACCAGTCAGAACTACCACCCATTATAGTTATTAATAAATTAACAATCCAAGGAACTAAGAATACTAATAATGCATATATTAATCTTTTGATTAACATAGTTCTAGTTTCTTTAATTTTCTTTTCATCTCCAGAAATTATACCTTTAAGCATATCTATTGTTCCCCAAATTATAAAAATTATAGGTACTACTATTTGGAAAATAGTTAATATTGTTTTTATATATTTAATAATACCACTTAAATCACTACATTCACTAAAAAAAAACATAATTCCTCCTTTTTATAAATAAAAAAGCAATATAATTGCTTTTCTTATTTTTTTAAATCTTCAAAATCTGTTTTAATAGTATCTCCAGACCAAGTAGCAGATTTACTATTCCAACAATTAATCCAATTTGAAGTACTTTCTCCAGAAGCTATTAAACCAATAATTATATTAAATAGCCATGGAATTAAAAATACTATTACAGCTGATACAAATCTTTGAATTAATGGTTTTCTAGCAGCAGAAATTTTCTTTTCATCTCCTGCAATAATAGCTTTAAGCATATCTAATGATCCCCAAATAATTAAAGCAATTGGAACTATTATTTGTAATATTTTAACAACTATTTTAGCTAATCCTATAAAATTTCCTAATCCAGCACAAGCATCAGAAACATCTGCTAAAAATATTAAATTATTCATACTTTTTCCTCCTTATATTTATACCTATATAATACATTTATTTTAAATAAATGTCAATAATAAAAGTATATGTTTACATTTTTTAATCTTCTAAAATAAAATCCTCACTTTTATGTGGTTCTTTTCTTAATAAATCATTATAATCTTGTTGCCTTAATACTTCATATGCGACTATCGCTGCGCAGTTAGACAGATTAAGTGCTCTTATATTTTTACTCATAGGTATTCTCATACAATGATTTATATCTTCTCTTAATATTTCTTTAGGAAGACCACTACTTTCTTTACCAAATATTAAATAAATATTTTCATCTTTATTACTATAATCAAATGAAGAATGAGGCTTTTTACCATATCTAGTAAAATAATAATATGTTCCTTTATTTTTACTTTTAAAATCTTCATAATTTTCGTATACTTCATAATCTAAATTATCCATATAATTTGCAGAACTTCTTTTTAAATATTTTTCATCTAAAGAAAAACCTAATGGTTTTATTAAATGCAATTTAGCATTTATTCCAACACAAGTTCTCATTATATTTCCTGTATTTCCTGGAATTTCTGGTTCAAATAATACTATGTTTATCATTATAATCTCCTTTTCACTAATAATGATTATATATGAATAAAGAAAAAATAACAACAATATATTATTATGAAAGGAGAAAAAATGATTAATTATTATCCTAATTACGTTCCTTGTAATTATATAAACAAAAATAACAATTTATATAAAATAAATTTACAACTTATTATAAAAATGTTATAATTTTTTTTAGAATAAGGAAGTGTTAATAATGATTTTTTTACTTATAGTAATAATAGTTTTTTGTATAGTATTTTCATTTAATTATATATATAATAGATTCCAAGATTATATAATTAAAATAAATGAAGTAGAAAGTAAAATTGATGAAAATTTAAGAAATAAATATGATAACATATTAAAGATAAATGATATTATAAAAAATACTATTAAAACTGATAAAGTAATAGTTGATGATATATATAATATTAAAAGTGATGAAAAAAGTAGTTTTGAAATAGATAGAATCTTAATTGAAGATTACAATAAAGTTATATTTATAAAAAAACAATATAAAGAATTAGATAGTAATGAAGATTTATCAAAAATATTTTTTGAAATAAATGGAATTGATGAATCATTAAATGCATATAGAAAATATTATAATGAAAATATTTCTAAATATAATGAATTAATTAGAAAAATGCCGTATAAATTATTTAGTAAAATATTTAAATATAATGAAAAAACATTTTTTGATGGCAAAGATTTAAATGATGACAATATAAAAGACTTCAAATTATAATTTTTTTGAAGTCTTTTTAATTCCTTCTTTAATTTCTTCATCTTTTTCTTCACTTAATTCACTATTTTTTAATAAATTCTTTATCTTGCTTATATTATATAAATCTTTATTTCCATTAAAAAATTACCATTTTATTGGTAATTTATTATTTTGTTTTAAAAATTCATTTGTTTTAGAAAAAGGTTTACTTCCAAAAAATCCATTTCTTGCGGAAAATGGAGATGGATGTGCAGATTCTATTACTAAATGTTTATTATTAGTAATATATTTTTTCTTTTCTCTCGCATTATTTCCCCATAGTATAAATACTATTGGATCATCCCTTTCATTTAATTTTTTAATAACTTCATCTGTAAATGTATGCCATCCTAAATTCTTATGTGAGTTAGGTTTATCTTTTTCCACAGTAAGACATGTATTTAATAACATTACTCCTTGTTTTACCCAAGTTGTTAAATCACCATTAGTTATATCCTTCTGGATGTGTAAATCATCATATAATTCTTTATATATATTCTTTAGTGATGGTGGGATTGGAGTTTTTAAACATGAAAATGCATATCCATGAGCTTCTCCTTCTCCGTGATAAGGATCTTGACCTAATATAACAACTTTAACGTCTTTATATGATAATCTAAAGGCATTAAATACATCTTTTTTTAATGGAAAAATAGTCTTTGTTTGATATAACTCATTAACATTTTTTAATATTTGTTTAAAGTATACTTTTTCTATTTCTTCACCCAGAATTATATCCCAATCATTATGAAACATTATTATCACCTAAAAATAATTATATATAATAAACATTTATAATTCAAGTAATAAAATATAATTGACATAAATATTATATTTTGATAATATTTTTTTAAGGAATGGAGATAACGATGAAAAAATTAATTGATAAATCACAAATAATTAAAAATAATATTGATATTTTAAAAAAACAAATTGATGAATTTAATAAAGAATATACTAAATATAATAAAAATAAATCTTCTGCGGAGAAATATATAAATGATTTAAAAATAGGTAAAGATTTTTTAGATGAGATAAATGAAATTAATGCGATTATAAATTTATATGAAGATTATGAAAAAGATACAAAACTATTTAAAGGTAAAGCTAAACTTTTAAAATTTAAGAAAAAATAAAAATTTGCGATAATGCAAATTTTTTTATTTATGATAAGTTTCATTATTAATTATTTTAAATGATCTATAAATTTGTTCTAGTAATATTATTCTAAATAATTGATGTGGAAAAGTCATTTTAGAAAAAGAAAGTTTATAATTACTTAATTGTTTTATTCTATCACTTAATCCATAGCTTCCACCTATTATAAACGTAATATCATTATAATTATTTCTTATACCATTAATCTTATTACTAAGTTCTATACTGGATAATTCATTTCCTTCTATTTCTAAAGTTATAATATAACTTTTAGGTAATATATATTTTTCTATGGATAATGATTCTAATTCTAATGTCTTTTTTATATCATAATCTTCGTCTTTGACTTCTATAATATCTATTTTTGTATATTTATTTAATCTTTTTTTATATTCATTAATTGCATCTACAAAAAATTTTTCTTTTATTTTTCCTACACAAAGAATTCTTATCATATTTCTATTACCTCTGTTGGTTTGTTTTGATGTGAAACTAAATAATTATTAAATATAATATTATTTTTTATCATTGTTTCATTAAATGTTTCTATTACTTTTTCTTCTGTATTATTATGTTCACTTAAGTGAATAAATATTATTGACTTTGTTTTGTTACCAATAAATTTAGTTAAATAATTACTTGCTTGTTTATTAGATAAATGTCCTTTATCTCCTCTTACTCTAGCTTGTAAATAATATGGATAAGGTCCTTCCATTAACATTTTTATATCATGATTACTTTCTATAATATACATATCTTTATTCTTTAACATTTCATGATATCTAGTATTGATATAACCTGTATCAGTAATATATACTAATGTTTTTTTATTATTTTCAATTAAGAATCCTAAAGATTCTCCCGCATCATGTGATGTTTTAAATAAATTTATTTTTATATCTTTAATAATTGTTGATTCTTCATCATAAATACAATAATCAAATTTACCTATTTCTTTTTCTAAAAGTCCTAGTAATTTTGTAGTAGTATATACTGTTGTTTTATATTTTCTAATAAAGGTTTTTAATCCTTTTATATGGTCACTATGTATATGTGTGACTAGTATTGCATCTATTTCTTCAGGTTTAATATTTAAGTCATCTAATTTATTTAATATGTAACTACAAGTAGTACCTAAATCTATTAATAATTTACATTCCTCACTTATAATAAGTGAGGAATTACCTTTACTACCACTTGATAATACTGTTATTTTCATTAATAAATACTAAATGGATTGAATGGAGTTCCAGTACCATCTTGACCACCTAAATAAGTACCAAAATGTAAATGAGTTCCTGTAGAACTACCACTATTACCCATATATCCTATATGTTGTCCTTTTGTAACTCTTTGACCTGTTGAAACTAATACATCACTAGTTAAGTGACCATATACCATCCATATATTACCTACATCATTTTTTACCCAAACCATGTTTCCATATCCTCCACCACATCTACTTGAATATGATCCTTGATTTGGACAATTTGAAACTGTTTCTACTACAACACCATTACCAGCTGAATAAATAGGAGATCCATATCCACATCCAGAGATATCAATTCCTTTATGTAATTTACCCCATCTATAACCAAATGTAGAAGTAATTTTATAAGGAGAAATACTTGGCCATCCCCAAATACCAGAGGTAACAGCTGGACTTCCTCCACCAGAATAAACTCTTCCGGTTGATGAATAAGATTTTTTAGTTCCTTTAACAACAACTTTTTTTACTGGTTCTTTTAATACTTCAACA
Organism: uncultured Erysipelotrichaceae bacterium; assembly: GCA_902801825.1. Taxonomy (GTDB): domain Bacteria; phylum Bacillota_I; class Bacilli_A; order RF39; family UBA660; genus RUG13038. Next base: position 4,595 of record CADCJS010000022.1, on the reverse strand, counting down.
TTAGTTATTACTGCAGGTAATTCTTCACCATTAACATATTGTATTTTTTCAGTAACTCTTTGTAAACCATTAACACCTTCTACTTCAACTTTTTCAGTACCAGATGCTAAAGAAGAATCTTCTTTTTCTTCCGTTTCAAATGGTTTTTCAACATCTTCAACAACATTTTTCTCTACTATCATTCTAAGAACTGGTGAGATTAATGCAATACTTACTTTTTGCCCTGGAGATAATAAATTATTTTTACTAGTAAATTCTGGATTAACTATTAAAAACTCTTCAGTAGATAATTTATTATTAAATGCAACTGTTTCTATAGTATCACCAAATTTAACTGTATATTCTTCCCCTTCATTTAAAGATCCAAATAATAAATACTTAGTCATATCTTGAACATTTGTTATTATTTCTTCATCAGTTGAAATAAATGATTCTTTTATACTAATATCTTGATCTATATAAATATTTTCTATTGTACTACCTGTAGTTTTAATTTCATCTTGATTATTTTTTCTATATTTAGTAACATTATCTTTATTTTCAAATGTATATAAAACATTTTTAACAGCTTTATCAAAATAACTCTTATCTAAAGAATAAATATGTTTTTCTTCTTTATCTTCTTTATTAGAAATAGTTATAACATATCCTTTAATAGTAAAACTTTTATTCTCTTTTATTTTTTTATAAGCTTCCTTCTCTGATAAAATCTTACCTTTATAAGTATAACTCTTTTCAATATCAATTCCATTTGGAACATAAATTTTATCTACATTATATTCTTCTTTTAAATTCTTTTGTTCACTATTAATATATTTTTCTAATTTTGATTTGGATCTTACACTACCTATTAATTCTCCATCTATATATACATTATATAATTCTTCAATTTTATTTGGATTCTTTACGTTTGTTAACCCCATAATTAATACAATTATAAAAGATAATAAAATTGATATTATTACAGGAACATATGATTTAAAACCTTTCATAAATATCCTCCATTACTCCTCATTATTCTCTTTTTGATAATTAGCAAATGTTAAAGTACTTCCTTTAAATAATATCTCTATTGTTTTAGTAGGTCCACTTCTATTTTTACCAATTATAAATTCACTTATATTTACATCATTATTCATTGCTTCTCTATTATAATATTCATCTCTATATAAGAAACCAACCATATCAGCATCTTGTTCTATTGATCCAGATTCTCTTAAATCACTCATTAGTGGTCTTTTATCTGGTCTTCCTTCAACAGCACGTGATAATTGAGCTAATGCGATAACTGGAACATGTAGTTCCATTGCCATCATTTTTAATCCTCTTGATATCTCAGATACTTCTTGTTGTCTATTATTAGCATTCTTAGAAGTTCCATTTATTAACTGTAAATAGTCTATTACTACTAACGCTAATCCTTCTTTAGAACTAGCTAATCTTCTACATTTACTTCTAATATCATATATAGTACTACCTGGAGTATCATCTATCTTCATATTAGTTTGAGATAAAATACTAACACTCTCACTTAATTTTTTCCAATCTTCATTATCAAAATTACCATTTCTAAATTTTGAGAAATTTATTTGACCAATTGAAGAAAACATTCTATTAACTAATTGTTCTGCACTCATTTCAAAGTTGAAAATAGCTATATTCTTTGTAGTATTTCTTGCTATATTACTTGCTATATTAAGTGCAAATGCTGTTTTACCCATACCTGGACGAGCAGCTAATATAATTAATTCATTTTCATGAAGTCCACTAGTTATTCTATCAAGTTCATAGAAACCTGTTGCTAATCCTGTAATTTCATTTTTATTTTCACTTAATTTTTCTAAATCGGATTGTGCTTTAAAAACAACATCTTTTATATTTCTAAACTCTTTAGATTTTCTTTTATGTACAACTTCAAATATTTTTGCTTCTGCTTCATCTAATACTTCATTAACAGGTCCATCACTTGTAAAAGAAGCATTTGTTATTTCATTTGAAGCTTCAATTAATTTTCTCAATATAGATTTATCATGTACTATTTTAATATAATAATCTATATTAGCTGCACTTGGTACAAAATTTGCTATTTCAATTAAATAGTCAACATTTCCAACTAAAGAAAGTTCTTTAGAACTTTCTAATCTATCAATTACAATCGTAATATCAACTGGTACTCCATCTTTATTTAAATTGCTTAAACATGAAAAAATTATTTTATGTTTATCAATATAAAAATCATCTTCACTTAAATCATCACATATTTTTTGAAGAGCTTCTTTAGATAAAAATGCAGATCCAAGAACAGATTGTTCTGCTTCTAAACTATATGGTACATTTCTTTTTTCCATATTAAGCCTCCTATTTTTTTAATTCTATTTTTATATTAGCAATTACTTCAGGATGAAGATTAATCTTTACATTATGAAATCCAAGAGAAGTTATATTATTATCTATAACTATCTTTCTTTTATCAATTATATATCCTTTTTCTAATAATTTTTCACTAATAGCTTTACTTGAGATACTTCCAAACATTTTATCTTCTTTTCCTGTTTTAACAACAAAAACAATTTTTTCTTTTTCTAATAATTTTTTTTGTTTATTTAATTCTTCTATTAATTCTTTTTCTTTAATATTTCTATCAACAATTTGTTGATCTAATATTTCTTTACTTTTACTAGTATATTTTATCGCATATCCATTTTTAATTAAAAAGTTCATAGCATAACCATCTTTAACTTCTTTTATATCATCTTTTTTTCCTTGACCCTTTAAATCTTTTATAAAAATTACTTTCATGATTACACCTTCTTTCATAAATAATATTATACTATATTTTATAAAAGAAAAAAAGTACTTTAAAAGTACTATATATTTATTTTTTTATTAAAGAATATAATTTTTTTACTTCTTTAATATTAAGTTTTCTATATTCACCTGATTTTAAATCTTTAATATCTAAAAATCCATATGAAATTCTTGTTAATTTTAAAGTATCATAATTAATTGTTTTAAAAATATTTTTTATCTCATGATTTTTACCTTCATGAATAGTTATTTCTACTAAACTAGTTTGATTAGTTTTGTTTATACTTTTTACTTTAATATTATCAACTTTATATTTTTTTAGTGATAATAATTTTAATTTTTCTTCTTTTGTTAATATTCCATTTATTTTTGCTAAGTAAGTTTTTTCTATCATACTACTTGGTTTCATCATGTTATTGGCAAATTCACCATCATTTGTTAGTAATAATAACCCTGTAGTATCATAATCTAATCTTCCCACAGGATAAATTCTTTTATCAGTTTCGATATAATCTATAATTGTTTTTCTATCTTTATCATCTTTTGTTGTTGATAAAACACCCCTAGGTTTATTAATAACATAGTATTCTTTTTCTTCTCTAGTAATAACATTATTTTCTACTTTAATAACATCATCACCTTTTACTTTAACACCTAATTCATTAACTATTCTTCCATTAACCATAACTTTACTATTAATAATTAAATCTTCCGCTTTTCTTCTAGAACAATAACCTGATGAGGCTATTACTTTTTGTAATCTTTCCATAATAACTCCTCTTTTCGCTTAAAAGATTATATCATTAAATTAAAATTTAAACAAATTTTTAATACTTTTTTTATTATTTATATTATTTTTTATGTAAAGATTTTCCTTGTGGATTATTATATCATTAATAAGAACTTCTATATAACCTACATTATTTTTATATCTTTTCTTATATAAAATAACATTTGTTTTAATATTCTTTTTTTCATTATTTTTTAGCAAATAATAATAATTTTTTTTAACATAATAATTTTTGTGATTTTTAATTTTTAACTTATTCTTATTTATAATTAAATACTTTTTATAATTATTAAAACCATATTCATATAACTTTTTATGTGTATTAAAATCATCTTTGTCAACAAAAGTAACTACAATTAATGTAATATCATCTTTAAATGCACTTGTTACTAATATTCTTTTTGATTTTTTAGTATAACCAGTTTTTCCACTTATCGCATATTTATAATTAAATAATAATTTATTCTTATTAATCCAAGAATAATAATTCTTATTTGTTTTTACATCTATTTTTTTAGTACCAGTTATTTCTCTAAAATCATATAAATTAATTGCATATTTCATTAATAATGCCATATCATAACAAGTTGAATAATTCTCTTCGCCACTTTCATCTAAACCATTAGAATTTTCAAAAATTGTGTTTGTCATTCCTATTTCTTTAGCTTTTTTATTCATTAAATCAATAAACTTGTCATGACCACCCAAATATTCTTCAATCATTAATGCAGCATCATTACCACTTCTAAGCATTAAACCATATACAAGATTTCTTAATGTAATTTTTTCTCCAGGTTTAATATAAATACCAGATCCATAGGATTTTAACACTGATTCATTTACTAATACTATATCGTCTAATCTTCCGGATTCAATAGCAATTACACTAGTCATTATTTTAGTTGTAGATGCGATTAAATGTTTTTGGTTTATATTTTTTTGAAATAATATTCTATTAGATTCAGCATCATATAATATTGCATTATTACTTGATACT
>CADCJS010000021.1 GCA_902801825.1 uncultured Erysipelotrichaceae bacterium | reverse complement strand
TTAAACTAATAAAAAACAATGTAAAAACAAATAAAAAACTCAATATTTTTTTAGATATATTTTTATACATAAAACTCCTCCTAGTATTTATTATCTTATATTATTAAGTATACAATTTTATATAATCTTTGTCAATTAGAATAAGAGAAAAAAGAAAACTTTAGTAAAGTTTTCTTAATCTTGTAATATATATTTTTTATCTATTTCTATTACAGGTCTAACCTCTTTACTTGAGTGAGAACCTGTTTTAACTGTAGCACTTGCTTTATCTACATATTTAACCAAATTTGAAGCATCTGTTGAAGCATCAATTTGACCATATGAATTAACTGATTGTTCAATATATACTGCATTTTGTAACCAATAATTATTGTTACCAAATAACCATGATATGTTACTATAATTTCTCTTTATATTATTAAATTCTTTCTCAGTTAATAGTCTTACTTTAGTTTTTGTATAAATACCAGATTGACAAGTACCATCTTTTTGTAATGTTCCTCCATAAGAAGCAACTTGCAAAGAAGAAGCATCATCACAAATATAATTATCATTAAATTTAGACATATCTTTAAACATATATATATTATTTAAATAACTATTTATATTTGATGTACTCCATTTATATACATCAGAACTACTATTTGTATGAGATAATTTACTAGAAATTGATCCTGAATCTGCTAGTAAAGTAAGTACTTGACTACCATCTTGAGTATCTGAAGTACTGATTACATGCCAATTAATACCACTATATGATATTTGTTCACCAACATGATAATTATTATCATTTTCAGGAAGTGTTTCTTCTGCAAGTGTTTTGTTAACTTTTTCTTGCATATCTACAATTGTAACTGTATTAGTAAATACTCTTGCTTCATTTTGTTTAGGCATATTTAATGCTATTTTTAAGTATCTAGTTTCTCCAGGTGCAATAGGATCATTTTCTAATGAAACATTTTGTATAATTCCATTAGTTAAGAACCATCCACTGTTATATGGATCTGTTGAATCAAATATCATTCCATCAGGAATATCTTCTTGAATCATTTTAACATATCCAGTTTTACCAGAATTATTTGTTATTGAAATACCATAATATACTTTTGCAGTTGCATTTAAACTATTTCTAACATCTAATTTTACTTTTGTTTCATTGTTATAATTATAAGTATCTGTAATATTGTTATAAGTTAAATCAACTTTTGTTATATATTTAGAAATATCTAAATAGAAATCTCTTCTACTAATTAATCCCAAATCCATATTATTAGCTTCTATATTATCTTTTGAAAGAATAATACCATCTAATTCTTCTAAAGTATGTTTACCACTAATTTCAGCAGTTCCTTCACTTATTTTATAAGCATCTGAATCAACTGTTTCATCTATAGATTCATAACGATTTGTTAAATCATATAATGAAGAATCATAATTAAATCTAACTTTATATCTTCCTATACTTAAATTTTTAAATTCATAATAACCATTATTATCAGTTACTGATTCTGTAACTTTATTTAAATCTTCGCCTTCTATTTTATATAAAGAAACTGGTATATTACTTACTAATTTATCACTTGAATCATATAAAGCATTTTCATCATTATCTATGAATACTTTACCACTTATTTTTCTAGAAATAACATTTACTTCTATTTTATTTGACTCATTATCATTATATGTTTCATTTCCACCAACAAAGTAGTTTACATATTTATCATTAGCTTTATTATCTATTGGTTTAATAGTAACAATAATTGGTTCCATATTACTATTATTTGAAATATTGATATTTGTTATTTTAATTGCTGTTGCATCAACATAATCTTCTGTAATTGAACAATTTTTAAATTCATTATAATTATTTTGAGTTTCAGCTGTAACACTAGTTTGTGTTGAACATTTTACTTTAGCAGTTGAAAGTGATGCTGGTATAGTTACTTTTACCTTATAAGAGCCATTATAATTACTATTATTTTCACCATTTTTAGGTAAAATATCAACTATTTCATAATTATTAATATCTTCATCACTATTATTATAAGCTTCTAGTAAATAACTGAATTCTTCATTCTTATCTACATTAGTTATACCATCTTTAACATTTTGAGATGTTATCACTCCATTTACACCAGCTGCATATAATTTAAATAAACTAAATCCTTTAAATGAACTATCAATTTCATTATTTATATTAATAGGATATAAATAACTAGATACTATAAGTTCATTAGAACTTCCTTTTATATTTGAAGAAAGTTTAGTTTTAAATTTAATATCTTTTAAAGTTGTATTAGGTTTAGTATAAGGTAAAGTATATGTCAAAATTGTTCCATAACTTTCATTTGCTATAGTTGGATTTAAATTAGACTCATCTGATATAAATTCTAATTCTTTAGGAAGATTTACTACAATTTCAACATTTTTAAAGAACCATGTATCATCCGCACCAACCTCAGTACTATAATCTTCAATTTTATTTTTTACAACAAATGTAATATTTTCTTTAGTATTATTGTTATATCTAGTTTTCATAGTACCATCAGAATTTTTATTAGTAACACTAATATCACTAGTTGCAGAGAAATTGGTTACTTCAATACTATCACCATATAAAGCATTTATATCATTCTTATCAAAATTATTTTTATTTGTAATACTACTTGCTTCATTTGATAGCGATGGAACATAGTAATATAAATTACTATCATAATCACTAGTAGATGCTACTGTAGTAATTTGATATTTTTGAGTTATATCTCTAACATTTCTTACTCTAACTCCTACTTTAACATTAACTATTGTTTCATCTGGAAGAGAAACACCCTCTTTTGTTTGAACAATAACTTTTGTTATAGGAATTTCTTTATTATCACTTGTAACTGCTTCGTCTATCGATGAATAAACAGTTTCAACACCATTATTACCACTTATACAAGGACCTCCATATAAATTCATAACTTGATCTCTTGTTAAACCGCTAATACTTGGACAATTGTTAACAAATCCTCTATCAGATTCAGAAATTCTACTTGTATCAAAATTAGAATTATAATTACTACTATTATAATCACCAGTAACAAATTTAACTTCAAAATCATTTTTAGTTAATTCTTTTGAACTAGTTGTTATCTCAATATCATTTTCATTAATAGGAACAACTCTAAATGCATTATTATCTATTTTAATAACTTCTTTTAATCCTTGATTTGATCCAGTCTTTTTATATGAAAATTCAGTATTATATTTTAAAGTTGTACCTCTAGAAGCACTTCCTGAATTATGAACTTCATCCATCACTACATTATTTGAATCTAAGAAAGATGTTTTTAATTCATAATTTGAATAACCAAAATAACTATTTACTACAGTTCCAGAACTTGATGAACAATTTGTAGTTTCATTATTTGTATCAACAACTTTTAAATTAGATGTATTTAAAGTTACATTAAAATCACTTGTACTATTATTTGTTCTAGGAGAAAATGCAGTTACTGCATAAGTACCAATATATTTTGTATTATTACCAATAACTTCATCTTTAGCAGTATTTCTAGCACTATTATATGTTAATTTATAATCTTTAATTATACCAGTAGAAGATGACATTGAAATATTACCAGCTTCTCTAACACTTTTCATATAATCAGCATTATTATTACTATAAGGTGCACTAACTAATACATTCTTAATATCACCAACTTGATTTGAATTATATAATCTAACAAAATCATCTTTAATTGTAGGGGTTCCTTGATTTTGTGTAATTGTATAATTAAAACTTAAATCACTACCATTAGGCATCGAATAACCAGTTAAACCATTTTCATCACCAATCATTTTTAATCCTAATATATAAGTAACATAACTACCATTTACATTATCTAATTTTGTATTTTGACCATTTTCTGTTTGACCTATTACATCAAAACTATAATTTGCTTTTTTTGAAGAAACTATACTTGGTAAATAATTAGAAAAATCACTTTGTTTAGTATATGTATTATTTTCTTTTGAATATTCATAATTAATATCAGAACCATTATTACCTAAAGTAACTACATATTCATTTTCAGTATTAGTTGATTCACTAATTTCAAATTTAGGAGTAATTTCTAATCCATTAGATGCTCCTAAAACATATAAAGTAATTGTACTATCATATAAATCACCATTGTACGAAGAAATATTATTAAAGCTATATGTTTTACTACTAACTCCAGGTAAATCATTTTCTCCAAACGTAACATAATCTTTTATATTATCTGGTAAACTTACCTTTATATTAACCGTTCTATCTTCATAATCATCAGTATCATTTTTTCCTGAAATAGAATATGAAATATGATAAACTAATTTATCAAAAGATCTAATAATTCTATTTGAATCATTTGAATCATTACCAGCAATAAAACCATTATCTTTACTATATGATTCAATTTGTTCATAGTTTAAACCATCATCAGTAAAATTATTAACACCAGTTTGAATACTAGTTATTTTTGCTGTAGATATTGCAACTTTATTATCATCAGTTAAAGCATTACTTACAACAACACCTAAAAGAATAAAGACACTGATAAATACTACCCATGCGCTTATAATCCTTTTTTTATTATTATTTAAATTAATTTTATTAAATTTTATCATTTTAACACCTACTCTACTTTATATAATTATATCAATAAAATATTTTTATTTCAACATTTTTTATAAATAAATATTAATATTCGTACCACAAATTTTGACTTTTTAATTTTTTTATTGTTTGTAAATGTTCACTCTCATTTTTTGAAAAATAAACTTTCATATTTTTATCAGCTACAAAGTAATAATAAACATTTGGAGTATAATTTAAAACAGCAATAATCGCATCTTTTGAAGGATTACATATAGGACCTATTGGTAATTTACCAACATTTTTAATTGATCTAGTATTATATGGATTATCCGAATTAATCTCTGACATTTTTAAATCTCTTTCTCCTAAATCTATTTTAGCCGCATAATATGTAGTAACATCAGAACCTAAAGACATATTACTATTTAATCTATTAATAAACACTCCTGCAATATTCTTTCTATCTTCTAAAGATACACCTTCACTTTCAACCATAGATGCTAATGTAATTATTTCATGCACAGAATAATTAGATTTTTCAATCAAATCTTTATTTTCATCTAATATATTTAACGTTTGATCAAGCATCTTTCCAAAAATTTCTTTAACACTAACATCCATCTTGTATTCATATGTATTAGGAGATAAATACCCTTCTAGTGCATAATATATATTCTCATTTAAAATTGTTTCATCTAAAAACCAATATTTATTAATTAATTCATTAATATAATCTTTATCTTCTAACAATTTAAATACATCATCTTCATTATTAACTGTTTTTTCACCTATAACTTTAGCTATATATCTCATATTTTTTCCTTCTTTAAAAGTTATTGTAATGCTTTTTTCTTTAATATTACTGCCATCATGTAAAGTAACAAATATTTCCTTTAAAGATAAATTCTTATTAAGTAAAAATTCCCCTGCTTTTAAATCATTAATATTATTTAATTTAATATAAACTATAGTAAATAATTCATTTCTTATTAATTTATTATCCTTCAAAATATGTACGATATCTTTAATACTACTACCACTTTCAATTTTTAAAGTTACTTTTTCACTTTTACTACTCATTGGTCTAGTATTAATAAAGCAAAATATATTTAAACTAATCATTATTATTATAATAATAATTGGTATTATATAAATTTTTCTAAAATTCTTCTTTTTCATATACTCCTCCACTATTATATAATAACATTTTTTTAATACTAAAATATAGTTATTTTTTTATTTTTTTTAAAATTATTGTAAAGAAAAAAACTCTTAATAGAGTTTTTATTTTATTACTGCTTTAATTCTTCTTATTCCTTGCGAAGAAGATTCTTCTTTTTTAATCTTAAATTCACCAATTTCTTTTGTATTTTTTACATGAGGACCACCACATAGTTCTTTTGAAACATCTCCAATAGAATATACAGTAACAATATCAGGGTATTTTTCAATAAACATACATTCAGCACCTGAATCTATTGCTTCTTGTTTAGTCATTTCTTCTTTTGTAACTGGTAATTCTTCTTTTATCCATTTATTTACTAAATCTTCTACTTTTTTCTTTTCTTCATCTGATAACTTATGATCACAATTAAAATCAAATCTCATTCTTTCAGTAGTAATATTAGATCCCATTTGATGACAATCAGGACTAACTACAACTTTTAATGCTGCATTTAATAAATGTGTTGCAGTATGATATCTAGTTTCTATTTCTGAATCTCCTGCTAATCCACCTTTAAACTTTCCTTGTGAAGAATTTCTAGATAATTCTTGATGTTCTTTAAATTTTTGATTATATCCTTCAATATCAACTTTTAAATTTTTCTCTTTTGCAAGTTCAATAGTTAATTCTAATGGGAATCCATAAGTATCAAATAAATGAAATGCAGTAATTCCATCAATATCTTTATCACTTATCTTTTCAAATTCTTTTAAACCTTTTTCCAAAGTCTTATTAAATTTATTTTTTTCTTTATTTAATGCTTCTAAAACATCTTTTTTATTTCTAATTAATTCTTCATAATAATTACTATATTTAGAAATAATTAATTCTGCTATTTCTTGTTCCCAGTTACTATTTATTTCAATTCCTAACTTCTTAGCATGTCTAATAGCTCTTCTGATTAATCTTCTAACAATATAGCCTTGATCTTTATTAGAAGGTTTAATTTTAGCATCATCTGCTAGTATAAATACAGCAGTTCTAATATGATCAGCAATTATTCTCATACTTTCTTCATTACCAATATATTTTTTATTAGAAATAGATTCTATTAATTTAATAACATCAATCCATAATGAAGAAGTATAATTATCAGTCTTTCCTTCTAATACTGCTACTACTCTTTCATAACCCATACCAGTATCAACATTTTTCTTAGGCAAATTTTCTATAGAGCCATCTTTATTTCTTTTAAATTGCATAAATACATTATTCCATATTTCTACCCATCTATCATCTTCAGTATCAAATACTTCTGGTATATCTTCATCACTTCTAAAATAAAATATTTCTGTATCTGTACCACAAGGACCAGTTTCTCCTGCAGCCCAAAAATTATCTTCAGTAGTAGAAGCAATATGTCCTTCAGAAATGCCTAAATTAAGCCATAAATCATGAGCTTCCTTATCATAAGGAACCTTATCATCACCCTTAAAAACAGTAACTGCTAATCTATTAACTGGAATATTTAATACTTTAGTTAAAAATTCAAAACTCCATGAAATAGATTCTTTTTTAAAATAATCTCCTAAAGACCAATTTCCAAGCATTTCAAAAAAAGTATGATGTGTCATATCACCAACCTCATCTAAATCAGTTGTTCTAATACATTTTTGATAATCAACTAATCTAGTTCCTAAAGGATGTGTTTCACCCATCAAATATGGAATAAGTGGTTGCATACCAGCAGTATTAAATAAAACTGAAGGATCATTCTCTGGTACTACAGGAGCACTAGGTATTTGTTTATGACCTTTACTTACAAAAAAATCTATATATTTATCTTTTAAATTCATATTACTCACCTACAATATCTATTATAATTTTAACAACTTCATCTATACTTTTATCACTTGAATCAATGTATATTTGATCTTCAGTTCTAGTTAAAGAACCTACTGGTCTATGCATATCATCATAATCTCTTTCTTCTATCATTTTTTTAACTTCTTCTAAAGAAATACTAATATTCTTTTCTTTATTTTGTAAATATCTTCTTTTAGCTCTTTCTTCTACGCTTGCATCTAAATAAAATTTATAATCTGCATTAGGAAAAACTTCTGTAGTTATATCTCTACCTTCCATTACAACATTATTATTATTCGCAAACTCTCTTTGCTTTATTTTCATTACTTTTCTTAATTCAATAATTGAAGATATTTTTGAAACTCTCCTAGTAACTTCTACAGTTCTAATCTCTTCTGAAACATCTTCATTATCTAAATATACTTTACCATCATTTGATAATTCAATATTCATTTCTTTTAATAAATTAGTAATAGATTCTTCATCACTCTCACTAATATTATTTCTTAAAGATTTTAAAGAAACACATCTATACATAGCTCCTGTATCTATATATGTGTAATTTAATATACTTGCTACCTTTTTAGCAATAGTACCCTTACCAGCACCACTTGGACCATCAATCGCTATAACTTTCATAAACACCTCTAAATAAAATTATACCATTTTTTTAAATAAAAAAGAAACAAAAATTCATTGTTTCTTCCTATTCTTTTGATATTTTTTCTGTTATTCTATATTTTTCATCTAAGAATAACCAAATTGTTTTAATAATTGCTGTTACAGGAGTAGCAATAAGCATACCTATAATACCAAAATAATGTCCAAATATTATTAAACTTATAATTATTGTTACCGGATGTAGTTTCATTGTTTTACTCATTACTATTGGATGTAATATGTAACTTTCAATTAATTGAATTAATATTACTATTATTAATATTATAATTCCCATTCTATAATCTGTAGTAAATGCAAATAGGATTATTGGAATACCTCCAATATAAGGTCCTACATATGGAATAATATTAGTAATTGCATTCCATAATGCTAAGAATAATGCACCTCTTAATCCAGTTATTGAAAAAGATAAAAATGAAACTATAAATACTACTAATGTAATTAATCCAGTACCTTTTACATAAGAAAATATTTGTTCACTAATATTACTTAATAAAATATGAGTATTTTTTCTATATTTTTTAGGTATAAATAAATATACATTTTCAATCGCTCTATCAAAATCAATTAATAAATAAAAACTGATTATTAAACTAATTAATAAAGTTCCCATTTTAGAAATAAATTTACTTAAAAAAGTTATTGCTTGTGATGGTATATTAGTAGTCATATTAATTAAATAATCATTTAATATTGTTTTAATATTTAAAGTTAAATCTTTTTGAGTAACTTCACTAAAATTAAGTTTATTAATAATATTATTAATATATATATTTAAAGAATCAATAACAGAAGGTAAAGACTTAATTAAATCATTTACTTCCTTACCTAAAGAAGGTATTAAATAAGAACCAAATAAATATAAAAGTATTAAAAATACTATATATACAATACTTGTTGATAATCCTCTACTTAATTTTTTTCTAGTCATTCTAACTATTAAAGGATTTAATAAATACGCAATTAATAAACCAAAAAATAATGGAGAAATAACTTTTATGATATTTAATATAAAACCTATAATTTTCCATTCTTTATTAATTAATACAATTGAATATATTCCCACTATAATTAATAAAAAGAATAATATTTTTAATATTCTTTTACCATAAAAAGTAACTTCATTAATGCTTTTATAATCTAAATTATCCTTTTTCATAAGCATACACCTCTATATATATTATACCATTAATATTTTATTTTAATTCTTTTTTAATGATATTTTCTATTTCCTTTACAGTTTTATTTAAATCATCATTAACAACAACATAATCATATTTTTTACTAACTTTAATTTCTTCTTCAGCAATTTTTAATCTTTTATTTATATTTTCTTCATTATCTAAATTTCTATTTACAATTCTATTTCTTAATTCTTTAAAATCTGGAGGTAATAAGAATATTAATAATGCATCATCTTTTAACATTTTTTTAATATTCATTCCACCAACAACTTCTATAACTAAAAAAACATTTATATTGTTATTAATTCTTTTCTCTATTTCTTTTTTTGGTGTACCATAATAATTATCATTATACTTTGCCCATTCTAATAAATTATTATTTTCTATTTCTTTTTCAAATTTTTCTTTTGAAACAAAATAATAATCTACTTTATCTTGTTCATTTAATCTTTTTTCTCTTGATGTCATAGAAATAGATAATTCAAAATTATCATTATTTTTTAACAACTCTTTTACCACTGTATCTTTACCAACACCACTTGGACCTGAAATAACAATTAATTTTCCCTTTTTCATAATAATCCTTTCTTAATTAAAGAAAAAAAGAGTTATTTATTCTCTTTTTCTTCTTTTGAAACAACATTTTTACCATTATAAAATCCACATTCAGGACATGCTCTGTGAGGTTTAATCATTGAACCACAATTTTTACATTTAACAACTGAATTAGCTTCAACTTTATAATGAGTTCTTCTCATTCTTCCACGAGTTTTTGATACTTTTCTAAATGGAACTGCCATTTAAATCACTCCTCTCTTTATTCACCTAAATAATCTTTTAACTTACTTAATCTAGGATCAATCTCTTCATCTGTTTCCTCATCTGTTATAAATTTCCATCCATCCTCATAGATATTATGATTATCTATATCCGGACTAACAACTTTAAGAGGAATCTCCACTAATATATTTTGCCACACAATTGAAACTAAATCAATACAATTATTAATAATTTTATCATTTTTTTCAACTTTTTTATCATCTTTACTAATAATTTCATTAAAACTTGTATTAATTTCATAATCTACATCTTTAAGAGATATACTACATGGCAAAACTAATTTACAATTAATACTTAAATCAATTTGATATTCATTTTCTGAAAAATAAACTTTTCCTTTTGTTATTACATCACTTATTCTTCTAATATCTGTATTAGTTAAATATTCTTATCTGTATTAGTTAAATATTCTTCTGGAATCTTTATTACTTCATCAATAATAATTTCATCAGTTGAAAAATTTAATAATTTTGTAATATCAAACATATAAATCACTCCGGCAAAATAATTATACTAAAAATATTGATAATTATCAAGAAAAAAAGAATTACTAGAATTTAGTAATTCTTTTAACATCTACTTTAACTATGTGTCCATTTAAATCATATTCATTAGTTATTTTATCTGATACTGATATTTCTTCAGCTAAAGTTTCTTTCATAATGTATTCTCTAAAATTATCAATTACATCTGATATATCACCAGAGTATATTAAATTAATTCTATCTGTTACATTATAATTTTTTTCTTTTCTTAAATTTTGTACTTTAGAAATAAGTTCTCTGGCTATACCTTCCATAATTAAATCTTCATCTAATTTTGTATCAATAATTATAAAATTATTATTTAAACTAGCCGCATCAAATCCTTCTTTAGAAGATACTCTAATATCTACCATATCATTATTAACTTCAATTATTTCATTATTAAAATTAATTTTAACTACTTCATTATTTTGTAATTTTGATATATCTTCTTGATTCATATTTAATAAAGTGTTAGAAAAATTATTTATTTCTTTACCAAACATTTTACCGCATACTTTATAATTTGGTTTTATATTTAAAGTCATATATTTAGTCAAATCATTTTCAAATATAACTTCTTTAACATTTAATTCTTCTTTGATTAAATCTGTTAAATCTGATATTAATTTTTCATTTTTACCATCTAATATAACTTCTTTAATTGGTTGACGTACTTTTATTTTAACTTCTTCTCTAGCATTTCTTCCTAAAGAAATTAAATCTCTTACTAAATCCATTCTTTCTTCTATTTGTGTATTTATATAATTTTCATTAACTACTGGATAATCATCAAGATGTACAGATTCATTTCCAGTTAATTTAATATATAGCTCTTCTGATATAAATGGTGCGATTGGAGCGATTAATCTAGTTAAACCTACTAATACATCATATGTTGTTTTATATACTGCTTTTTTACTAGTATTTAATTTAGAAGACCAGAATCTTCTTCTATTTCTTCTAATATACCAATTAGATAAATCTTCGTTTAAGAAATATAATATTAATTTTGTAGTTTTATATAAATCATAACTATTCATAGATTCAGTTACATCTTTTACTAAGTTATTATATTTTGATAATAACCATTTATCTATTTCATCTAATTCATCATATGGTATTTCAAATTCTCTAGGATCAATATTATCAGTATTAGCATACATCGAAAAGAAATTATAAGTATTTTTAAGTGTTCCTAAGAACTTAGAGTTAATTTCTTTTACTCCTTCTTCATCAAATTTAATTGGAGTCCATACCGGTGAAATATTAAGTAAATAAAATCTAACAACATCTGCACCATAGTTTTCTATTGTTGTGAATGGTTCAACTATATTTCCTAAACTTTTACTCATTTTTTTACCATTAGCATCAAGCATTAAATCATTAACAAGTACATTTTTAAATGATGATTTACCACTTATTATAGTAGAAATAACAAGAAGTACATAGAACCAACCTCTAGTTTGATCTACTCCTTCTGCGATAAAATCTGCAGGAAATTGTTTTTCAAATAATTCTTTATTTTCAAAAGGATAATGAAATTGAGCATATGGCATAGAACCAGAATCAAACCAAACATCTAGTACATCAGATACTCTAGTCATTTCTTTATTACATTTAGGACATTTAATATGTATATTATCTACATAAGGTCTATGTAAATCTAATTTATTATCATCTATTTTTTCTATTGCTCTATCTTTTAATTCTTTAATAGAACCAATAACATCAAA
>CADCJS010000020.1 GCA_902801825.1 uncultured Erysipelotrichaceae bacterium | reverse complement strand
TTGTTTTGTTTTATTTGTAGTATTATTTATTTTTATTATTCCTTTATCCATTAAAATATATAATCCTAAGATTATAATTATAATAATTAATAATACTATAATTGTTACTAATGCCTTTGAATCTTTATTTTTTACTTTGTTATCCATACTTTCCTCCTATTTATAATTCAATTATATCATTATATTAAATTTTTTTATTAATAAAATTTTGTTTTACATTTTTATTTACAAAAAAAGTAAGAAATTATTTATTATTTCTTACTTTAGCATCATATTTTTTTCTTTCTTCTGTATTTAAAATTTTCTTTCTTATTCTAAATTTTAAAGGTGTTACTTCTACTAATTCATCACTATTAATAAATTCTAATGCTTCTTCTAAAGATAATTGTCTAGGTCTTTTTAATACTACTGTATGGTCTTTACCAGCACTTCTTGTATTTGTTAAATTTTTACCTTTAACAACATTAACAGCAAGGTCTGCATCTTTATTAGCTTCTCCTACTATCATACCTTCATATACTTCTTCTCCAGGTTCTATAAACATAATACCTCTATCTTCAAGTGAACCTAAAGAATATGCTGTTGCTGAACCATTTTCCATTGATACTAAAACACCTAATTTTCTTTCTCCTACATCAGCATTAGTTTTTGGCATATATTCCTTAAAAGTATGATTAAGAACACCAAATCCTTTAGTCATAGTCATAAAATCAGTTGTAAATCCAATTAAACCTCTTGATGGAATTGTATAATTAAGTCTAACTATACCTGGAAGATTAGTCATTGATTCCATAACTGCACCTCTAGTACCAAGTGCTTCAATAACTGAACCTACATTTTCTTCTGGACATTCTATTTGAACATCTTCATATGGTTCACAATCTACACCATCAATATTTTTAACTATAACTTCTGGTTTAGAAACTTCTATTTCAAAACCTTCTCTTCTCATGTTTTCAATTAAAATAGATAAATGAAGTTCTCCTCTACCTGAAACAATCCAACTTTCTTGATCTGCAGGTTCTATTTTTAAAGATACATCACTTTCAGTTTGTCTTTTTAATCTTTCTTCTATTTTACTTGCAGTAACAAATTTACCTTCTTTTCCAACAAATGGTGAAGAATTAACACCAAATGTCATTTGTAAAGTTGGTTCATCTATTCTAAGAGCTGGAAGTGCTTCTTCTTTTCCTTCTTCACATATAGTTTCTCCAACTTCTATATCTGGAAGACCTGCAATTGCAATTACATCTCCAGCACTAGCTTCTTCTATTTCTAATCTTTTAAGACCATAATAACCAAATAATTTTTGAACTCTAAACTTTTTAATAGATCCATCTAATCTTACACATGAAACCATTTGATTTACTTTTATTTTACCTCTAGTTATAGTTCCAATACCTATTCTACCAACATAATCATTATAATCAAGTAAAGCAGGTTGAAATTGAAGTGGTGATTCACTATCATTATTAGCTTCTGGTATATTATTTACAATTAAATCAAATAAAGGATCCATTGTTTTTTCTTGAGTAGTAACATCATCACTTAAACTACATGTTCCATTAATAGCAGAAGTATAAATAACTGGGAAATCTAATTGTTCATCATCTGCTCCAAGTTCTATTAATAATTCCAAAACTTCATCTATAACTTCAGTTGGTCTAGCAGTTGGTTTATCTATTTTATTAACAACAACTATTGGTTTAAGTCCAGCTTCTAATGCCTTTTTAAGTACAAATTTAGTTTGTGGCATAACCCCTTCATATGCATCAACTAATAATAATACACCATTAACCATATGCATTATTCTTTCTACTTCTCCACCAAAATCAGCATGTCCTGGAGTATCAAGTATATTAATTTTATAATCTTTATATTTTATAGATGTTGGTTTAGCAAGTATTGTTATTCCTCTTTCCTTTTCAATATCATTTGAATCCATTGCTCTTTCATCAACATTTTCATTTTCCCTAAAAGTATTTGATTGTTTAAGTAATTGATCTACTAATGTAGTCTTACCATGGTCTACGTGCGCAATTATTGCAATATTTCTTATTTCCATACTAATTCATCCCCTTGTTTTGAACCTTAGATATTATAGCATAAAAATAAAAAAATACAAATAATTTCTCACTTTTATGAAAAACTATTTGTATTTAATATAAAAACAAAATCTACTTAATCAATTATTTTTTATTTTATGTAAAATTTTTCCAACTTTAAATGTTATTTTTTCGGAATTATTTATTGCGATTGTTTTACCATAAGCTTTACCTGTAATTGTAATAGAAGCGATTAATGCAGTTGTTATTAATACTACTAAAGATTTATTCCAATTATTCATTTCTGCGATTGAATTAGATACAAGCATACCAGCAGAACCACTAACTACTCCTAACGCATCACCTATTACATCATTACAAATAGATGCTAATTTATCTGAATTTTTTAATAATTTAACTGAATGTGTTGAACCATGTACTTTTTTTGATGCCATTGAATGAAATGGTGTTTCATCTTGTGCAGTTATCGCTACTCCTATCATATCAAATATTATAGAAATAAAAATAAATAATAAAATAATTATTATTCCAAAGAATATATTTACTTTAGGAATAAATGTTTCTGATGTTAAACTCATTACAATTGAAAGTATAAAACTTATAGTACATACTGTTATTAACCAATTTAAATTCTTATTTTTCATTTTTATCACCTAAACAAATTATAACATTTAAAAACCAGTTTTAAAATAAAACTGGTTAATTTCATAAAAAAATATGACTGGTACTGAAATAATTAACTTTGCGTCATAGGTCAAGTAGGATTTCCCACAATTCGAACCTTTCGTTACCAAAAGGCGGTTCCCCTTTAATGAATGTATATACCGTCACCTAAGTATACGACTTGATTACCACTTAGTACGCACTGCAATCTTATGTCAGCATACAGCCTAGAAGATTTCCTCCCTGATATTTATCTATTACTAGTCTCTTTTGCAAATGTAGTTTCATATAGTAATACCATATAATATATTTTGGCCATAAATAATATTACACAAACTACAATCCCAAGTACATTCACTCAAGGCAAGCTACTCTACCCAAAGCTTTCGCCTCAAAGTAGGTTTAATCTTAATCCGTACATTATGCACAAAATTAAGTCTCAACGTTAAATGGGGATCACTTATATGCCATTATAAATTTCCCATAAAACTACCTTCCAGCACCCACCCAATTCTGGGCGAATCAAGCAAGCACAAGAAGTTTCATCGGTATGCTCTTTAACGAATTTTTAGGCTCGTCTTCGTAATAGATGTATCAACTAGGATACTGCACCCCTCATACAAAGAAAATTATACCATTTTTTTAATATTTAGTCAAATTTTAAAGACTTTTTTAAAGTACTAAAAAATGTGTTATTTTTATTTTTTTAGTACATAATATTTATTAGGTGATAATATGAAAAAAATTAATTATAAATATTTAATAATTGCTATTTTAATTCCTAATGTAATAGGTTTTATAGGTGGTTTTCTAGGAAATTCATTTAATGGTTTTACTGATATAATAAAACCCTCTTTTACCCCTAATAAAATAGTATTTCCAATCGCATGGACTATTTTATATATTCTAATGGGTATTAGTAGTTATATAATTTATCAAAGTAATGATGAAAATAAAAATAAAGCTTTAAAAATTTATTTATTACAATTAATAATTAATTCTAGTTGGAGTATATTTTTCTTTAGATTTAATTGGTTTTTATTTTCTACTTTTTTAATACTAATTATTTTATTACTAGTTATTATTATGATAAAAAGATTCTTTATTATAAATAAAGTTTCTGCGTATTTACAAATTCCATATATCTTATGGTTAATATTTGCATTAATACTTTCATATAATGTTTATCTATTAAATTAAAAAGAATAGAAATATTTAATTCTATTCTTTTTATAAGGATGAAATAAATTGATTTAAATTAATGCTAGAATTTATTCTTACTCTAGGTAAATAATATCTATTACTATTTCTATTAACTTTACCATATTCAGTTGTAAAAGCTAATTTGATACCTGCTTCTTTAACTATTTCTATCGCATGTTCATTATAATCACCACAAGGATATGCGATAGAATCATTACTATTTAAAATTTTTACTGATTCTTTTAAATCATTAATACCTTCTTCTTTTGGTACGCACTGAATATATGCACCATGTTTTTGATTAGGACAACCAGATTTATGCATATTATGCGTATGAGATTGCATATAAATATATCCTGAACTAATCATTTCTGTTTGTAACTCTTCTTTGGGATTTGTCCAACTTGTTACAACGAACATTACCATTGGGATCTGATATTGTTTCGCTAAAGGATACGCAATTGTATATGATGAAACTGCTCCATCATCTATGGTTATTACTACACTTTTTTTAGGTAAATCTATTTTATTATCTAAGAATAAATCTATTTCTTTCATAGTTGGAAAATAATAATTATTATCTTTTAAATATTTTAATTGTTCTTCAAATTTTGATTTAGATAAATAATTTGAGTCTTTTCCTTCTTCTATAGTTTCATCATAAAAATAATGATACATAAGAACTGGTATTTCTGTTGCTTTATCTTCTACTTTTATAACACTTACTATTCTTTTAACTATAGAAATATTATCACTAGAATCTTTTACTGAATATATTATTTCATAATTTCCTTCTTTATTAATATCTAAATTATTTTTTATTTCTATTTTATCTGTTATATCTTTATCAATATTATCTGTTGCGACTGCACCATATTCTTCATAAATACTACCTTTTACTAATGTATATTTAGGTTTACCAAGTAAAGTTATTTCTGGTTTTATAGTATCTGTTTTTTCTTTTTTTATTTCTTTTTTTATATTATTTTGTGATTTATTTTTTTTATTATCATAAACTTTATAAAATAATATACATATACTTAGTAATAATATTAAAATAATTATAAATATTATTATTTTTTTATTTTTCATATAATTCTTCCTTAATTAATTCATGAATATCTGATATTTGTTTAGCTACTTCATTTATAAATTCTTCTTTAGAATCTTTTTTATTTAATTGTGTTAGTACAAATAAATAATAAGGTTTATCATCTAATACATAACCACATTCATGATATGCTAAATCATATGAACCATATTTTCTTACATATTTATTATTTAATGATTGATCTTTAATAAGTTTTACAGATGGATTTAATAGATATTCTAAGAATAAATCTGAATACTTATTTTTTTCATCAATAAATTTTTTTATTTCTTTAAAATATATTGCCATATCTTCACAATTAATAAGTCCAAAAGAATCACTTTCTCGACCAACCATAGTATTTTTAGCACCTAAAGAATTACCATATTTTTTTATTTTTTCTTTACCTAATATATCAACTAATTTTAAATAAGCTGTATTATCACTTTCAACAATTGTTAATCTTAATAGTTCTTTTAATGTATAATAAGTATCTTTTTTTTGATATTTAATAACACCTGTATCTTGTTTTAAATCTTCCATTTTAACTAATATTTTTTTATTTAAATCTATTTTATTATCTAATGCCATTTTAAATATCATTAAAACTGATAATACTTTTATAGTACTTGCGGCATAAAAGCACATTTCACTATTAAAAGAAATAATTGAGTTACTATTTATATCTTCATAATAAAAAGCAACTTTATTTCCTTTTAACATTTCTTTTATAAATAAAAATTTAAGTTTTTTTATTTTCTTTTTAGTATTATCACTAAAAGAATCTTTTAAAAAAATAATTGATTTAAATTCTTTTATTTCCATTAATACATAATGGTTAAGTATTTTTACTTTGTTTAATATAGATTTCATTATTACACCTCTATTTAATTATAATAAATTATTTAATTAAATGCTAGTTCTATTTCTATACTCTTGTCTTTATATGCTAAATATAGAAAAATAAATCCACTTATTGCAATTAAAAGAGAACCTAAAAATGATAGATATGTTAAATTCTTTTTATTAACACTATCATTTGGTTTTAAATTTTTAATACTTTTAATAGAATTTTTTAAAAAATATAAATATACTACTATTAATATTGAAAAAATTATAATTAAAGATTCTCTATATTTATCTTTACTTTTTAAATCATTATATTTAAAATAGTTTCTTTCTAAACTATTTGAATACCAACTTAAAATAATAATTCCTATATATATTATCCATATGCAGTCTTCATTATTAATTTCTTTAATCTTATCATTTATTTGTTTTTGTGTCATATTATCTTTTAGATAACTCTACTACCTTTTTCCATAATAATGGACCTACTATACCATTAACATCAAAACCATAATCTTTTTGGAGTTTTAATACTGA
The DNA here is from genome assembly GCA_902801825.1 of uncultured Erysipelotrichaceae bacterium. Classification (GTDB taxonomy): domain Bacteria; phylum Bacillota_I; class Bacilli_A; order RF39; family UBA660; genus RUG13038. The sequence goes on along the minus strand of CADCJS010000020.1, from coordinate 4,834 downwards.
TTTTTCAGTTAATTCATCAAATATACCATTTACTCTTACTCCAGGTATTGAATGATCATATTTACATATTTTTAAAAGAAATTTTTGAAATCTTTTTACATCATCACCAGTTACTCCTCTAACTAAAAAATAATCTGGATATAATTCATCAATATACTCTTTATATTCTATTGGAAATGATTTTAAAATAGAATCATATGCATTTTTTAAAACTTTAAAATCAGCATATGTAAATATACCAGTAGGTTCTAAATTATATTTTTTTTGAAATGCTTTAACCATTTCTACTGTATTATCATTATAAATGGAATTAGTTTTTAGTCTAGGAATATCTTTATCTAAGAAAGCAATAGCATCTAAAAAATAATGAATATATTCTACTTCTATTCCCTTATCTCCATATTTTAATTCATCTTCATATAAAAATGTTGCTTCTTCTTTTGTTAGTCCTTCAGAATATAAATCTGATAGTTTTTTTACACTAGTATAAATATACTTTATTTTATACCATGTAGCTTTATCTACTTCTCCAGTTACTTTTAAATTAAATATTTCTTGAAATTTTTTAACAGCATTTACTGTTTCTTCATCATATATACCATATTTATTATTTATATTAGGAATTGCTGGATAGTTTTGTCTTATTCTTCTTAAATCTCTTTGAATTAATAATACGGGATTACCAAAACTACCATAACTAACATCATATCCAGGATATCCTTCTACATTATCTTGTACTTTAGCATCATAAACAATTGATATATCATTACCATAATAATATTTTAAAATATCTAATGGTGTTTTTCCTTGATTAGCAAGTTCTACAGTTCCCCATTGTGATAAACCATTACATTTAGTTACTCTTCCATCACAATAAGTTGTAAAATATGGTTGTATTTGATTATCTTTAACTACATAATTGTTAAATATTTCTTCAACTATATTATCTATATTTTCATAAGTAGATCTATTTTCTTTAAAAGTTTGATCATAAACAGGAGAAGAAGTAATATCAAAATTATATCCTTTACTTTTATACCATTCGTTATATATTCTATTCATAGCAAAACTTATAATGGAATATATATTTGCGACTAAAGCATTTCTTGGCCAAGTTGGATATAACTCTGAAGAAGCAACATTTGATATGTAATCAGTAAAAGGAATTGTTATATTTTTAGCATCTGTATTTGGTGGGCCTAAATGTATGGTTATATTAGTAGGTACAATTGGATATCTAATTGACAATAATATCACCTACTTCTTTTAGTATTTCAGGAATAATATTTATATTTTGTAAAACACAAACATTATCATATATATTTACTTCATATTCATATTTAGTATTAGTTTTAGGATAAAAAGCATTAATTTTATATACTGCTTTATTTGGTATATCCATTATATCTTTATTTAATTTAGGAGCAGGTAATGGAATTTTTTCTGTGACACCACTTTCATTTGTTTGTCCTTCATAAAATATAATTTTATTATTATCTACTATTTTATAAACTGTTATTTGAACACCTTCAATTGGGATTGCCTCTGAAGCAGCAGTCGCACGTAGTCTTAAACTTCCATTACTAGAATTTATTTTCATATATTCTTCAAATATTTTAGAATTAATAAAGTTTTCATCATAAAAGTTATATGTATTCATATTTAAATCACCCTATAAATATAATATTTGTCCTATTGATAAGACATTTGAACTCAAATTATTTTTATTCTTTATTTCATTAACGGTTGTATTAAACTTTTGAGATATTGACCATAGACTATCTCCTTTTTGTACTATATATTCATTATTGTTAATAGAATTATTTGGAATTTTTAATACTTGTCCTACCGATAATATATTTGATGTAATATTATTTAATTTTTTTATTTCGTCAACAGAAGTATTATACTTTGTTGCGATTTTATATAAACTATCTCCTTTTTGTACTATATATTCTATTTCTACATTAATTGGAATTTCATATTTTTCACCAAAACATTCTAATATTTCTTCATTAAAATTATTTGTTCTAATTTTTAAAATTTGACCTACACTTAATATATTATTAGATAAATTATTATCTTGTTTTAATACATCTATACTAATATTATTATTTTTAGCGATTGAATATAAAGAGTCTCCTTTTACAACAGTGTAATTAATATAGTTAGGTAAAGTTAATTCATCATTATTATATATTTCTGGTATTTTTAATACTTGCCCTACTGATAATAGATTTGATGTGATATTATTTAATCTTTTTATTTCTTCTATTGAAGTATTATATTTTTTTGATAATAAATATAATGTATCTCCTTTTAAAACAGTATAATTAAAATAATTATCAACATTAGTTCCAGTATTATTTGGAATTATTATTTGTTGTCCTTCAACTATAGTTTCATCTTTTAAATTATTTATATTTTTTAAATCAATAACAGAAACACCATATTGATTGCTTATACCATAAAGTGTATCTCCTGATACAATTTTTATGTAACATTTTTAAATGTAAATATAATATCTACCCGTTTATCTTGATAGATATAAATCTTTTCCACTAAATTAATTATTAATTCTCTAGTTGGATTTTCAAATGATAAAAATTCATTTATATATTTTTCTATTTGTTTGTTATCTATCTTGTTTTCTTCTATTTGTTCATTTTTAAGATTATCAATATTATTTTTATTTTTATCTATTTCAGTTTTAATATTTTCACTTACTCTTAAGTATTGTTCTTCATCAATTATTCCTTTTAGTCTATCCATATATGTTTTATCTAGACTTTCAGTTAATTTACTATTTGCTATTTCTAAACTTTCAATTTGTTTTTTTATCTTTAAACTATTATCTTCAAACTTTATATTATTAATAGATTCTTTTATCTTGTTTTTATCTAAATACTTTTTACATACTTCTCTTATATTATCTAAAATAACCTTTTCTAATATTTCATAGTTATTTGTATGAGCCCAACAGACATGATATTTTGAATATGTTCTATAATAATCACAAGTAGTATAACTTCTCCCTGTTTTATTTTGATATCTTATTGTTATTCTGTGTTTGCAATCTCCACAATATAAAAGTCCATCTAATAAATAAAATCTTTTCTTCTCTGGTCTTTTAACATTTTTAGGTAGTAGAGTTTGTACATAGTTAAATGTATCTTTATCAATAATTGCTTCATGTGTGTTTTCAACTATAATGTAATCGTCTGGATTATTTTTAACAGTTTTTTTAAGTTTATAGTTAATCTTTTTAGTCTTACCTTGTACTGCATCTCCTGTATAAATTCTATTAGTTAAAATTGATTTAATTGTAGTATCAACCCATACCCCATATTCTTGTGATATACAATTAGTATTTATACACTTTGTATTCCACACATAATTGTAGTAAGATGCTGGTGTTTTTATTTTTCTTTTTGTAAGATATTGTGCTATATAATGATATGTATTACCTTTAAGTGCCAAATCAAAAATTAATCTAACCACTTCTGCTTGCTCCTCATTTATTACTAAATGATTCTTATTATTTGAATTTTTTTTGTATCCAAAAGGACATCTTCCTGAAACATATAAACCATCTTTCATTCTTGAATGCAAACTACTTTTAATTTTTTTAGATATATCTTTAGCATACATATCATTCATTATAGCTTTAAAAGGTGCGATGTCATTGTTGGTATTATCTATAAAAGTATCTATACCATCATTAATGGCAATATATCTAATATTGTTATTTGGAAAAAACTTTTCTATTAATTCTCCAGTACCAATATAATCTCTACCTAATCTAGACATATCTTTAGTAATAATCATGTTGATTTTGCCTAATTCAATATCCTTCATCATTCTTTTGAATGATGGTCTATCAAAATTAGTTCCAGAAAATCCATCATCTACATATTCATCTACTACTATATAATTGTTTTCTTTAACATACTGATTAAGTAAACTTCTTTGACTAACAATACTATCAGATTCTATATTTCCGTCATCTCTTGATAATCTTATATAAAGTCCTACTTTAAAACTACCATTCCCTACCATTGATTACTACTCCCTTCCATTTTGGAATAATGAATACGATTACATGGTAGTTCTCTATTATAAATATTGCAAGTCATGTTTAACTTCTTTTGTAATTCTATTTTTAATACTTCAGTTATTATTTCATTTAAAGATTTAGAAGTATCTTTAAATTTTAAATTAACCTTGTATTTAACCATAGACTCCCATACCTCCAATTAATTCTATGGTTTTTATTTTTGTAATATTACTTGGTATGATTTTTGCATACTCAGGTATATTACTTAATCTCATAATCCTCCTTGTTCATAAACATCATCTCCTTTTGCTTGGATGATACCTCTCTTTAAAAGAGAGAGTCAAGTCATTTACTATAGCAAGTTTTGTCTATCATCCTAAAATTATTCATAATTTATGAAATTATGAATCAGCAGGATAAGAAGATGGCACAATGATACCTATCAATCCCTTATAAAATAAGAATTTCTATATGTGCCATTCTTATTTCGTACTTACGAAATTCATCCTACTTCGTAGGTTTATATAAAGGAGTATTATTAAATAAATCTATATATTATAAGGATTTAAAGCAAAAAAATCATCCTATTACCTAATTTTTCGTTAGATTTTATAGGATGATTAATTTTTATTTATTTTTTATGATTTTGTTTTGTATTTTATTTATAATATTCTTTCCTACATATAAATTTATCCATTGACGCTAATACACCAGGTAATACAAATAAAATTAATATTACTGCAGCAAATGTACCTTGAGAAATTGTTTCACATATCT
>CADCJS010000019.1 GCA_902801825.1 uncultured Erysipelotrichaceae bacterium | reverse complement strand
TTTGCAATACCTCCTAAAAAAGGAATATAACTTAATAAAGTAGTTAAAATACTTAATATAGCACTAATTCCCATTGAAATTAAACTAATACCAATTAATCTTTTTACCCATTTTAATATTTTATTTGTTTTTTCAATAGAATCTATCATTTCTGTACCAGTTTTATTTCCACTAACCATTTTATAAACACTAGTACCTTGTTTAGAAGTATAACTTATTATATTATTATTTTCTTGTCTACCTAAAATAGATACATCTGAATAATCACCATATTTATAAGATATTCTAATATTACCTATTACAGGATTTGACATATCTACACAATTTGTAATATATTTTCCTTCAATAACATATCCTTCTGGTAAAGTTACATTTGATAAATCATAATAATCATTATTAGCAGATAATTGATTTTTATATACATTATCTAAAGAAAAATTTCCTACTTTTAAACTTTCTGTTACATATTTTTCTGATTCAAATGTTTTATAACTTGGATTCATATGATCAGAAGAATTTTTAAATTTTGAAGAATCAATTATTTCTTCACTCCATTTTTTTTCATAAGTGTAAGTTGTTTTATCATCATCTTCTTCTGAGTTTTCTTCCCATTGATAAACTTCAACTACTCTTTTTAAAATTGGTGTATTAACACTAACATTAAATTTTGAATCACTTAAAGATTCTGGAAAATATACTAGTTTTCCTTTAGTTGCGATTAATCTATTATTGTTCTTATTATCTACTGAATCAGAAGAAATATTTACAATTTCCTTTCTAAGTTCTGCGACAATCTTATTATTTCTAACCGCACTTTTTTCATTAGAAATTAATAATAAAATTCCTAATAAAATAAATAACATTCCTAGTGGTATAGATAAAAATGAATTCTTCATTTTACCACCAAATGTCTTTTTTTCTACTACATTATCATTCATAATTAAACTCCTCTCTAATTAAAGAATAGCATAATTATTTTTTGATGTAAACAAAATATATTTTACTTTACAAAAAAAATAGTACATAATGTACTATTTATATAAATGCTTTCTATTCTTAAAAATATATTTTAATCTTTGATTTTCAACATTAATTATTTGATAATAAAAAATCAATATCTTCATTAATATTTGTATCTTTTAATAATTGATCTAATATTATAAAATTTATACTCTCTCTCATTAAATTTTTCACCTAAAGCATGAATATATTATCATAAATAATAAAAAAAACAATCAAAAGATTGTTATTTGTAAATGGCGGAGCAGGGGGGATTTGAACCCCCGCGCCAGTTACCCGACCTACACCCTTAGCAGGGGCGCCTCTTCAGCCTCTTGAGTACTGCTCCACTGACCTATTTAATTTTAACATTTTTATAATATTAGGTCAACTATTTTTTTATTGTTGAGTAAAAGTTAAATTAAAATAAACAGGTGAAATTATTGTTTCTGAATCTGCATAATCAGATTGGTTATAAAATGCAATTATATAAATATCCATTTCACCACCATCTGCTGTAACAGTTCTTTGTGCATCAGATAATTTATTAATTCTACTTGATACAGCTTCACTAGAACTTGAAGAAAGCATATAAGTCACACTTCCACAAACCATAATATTATTATTATTATATTTAGTGCAAGTATTACTACCTGGATTAAAATAATATCCATTTAATAATGCATCAAATAAGCCTGTATTTTTAACTGTAATTTTCCAATAACATTTATCACCTGGTTTTGATAATTCATTATCCCCTATTTCAAGTCTACCTGTACCTGAATTAAAAACAGCATTGCTACATGAAATACCATTAGAACTTGTTGTTACAACTGTTGGTGTATAAATTTGTTTTGTATACTCTATATTATATATATACTCCTGATTAACAGTAGAAGTATTAATTGTAAATGTACTAGATAAAGCAGCATATATTATTGTCATAATAAATATTACACAAACTAAACTAAGTAAAACAATTTTATAAATTTTTACATTTTTTTTCATATTCTCACCTATTAAAAAAATTATAACATTATATATAAAATTATTCAATTAAAAAAAGAACTATAAAAGTTCTTTAATTTATTAATGGTGACCTATACGGGATTCGAACCCATGAATGCCGCCGTGAAAGGGCGGTGTGTTAAACCACTTCACCAATAGGCCAATAAATATATGGTGGACCTAGATGGACTTGAACCATCGACCTCACGCTTATCAGGCGTGCGCTCTAACCAACTGAGCTATAGGTCCTTAAATAAGCGCTTTAACCACGCAAATTAATTTTAACCTATTTAATATAACTTGTCAATAGATTTTATATTGTTTTTTAATTTTGGTGTCCCCTTAGGGATTCGAACCCTAGACCCACTGATTAAGAGTCAGTTGCTCTACCAACTGAGCTAAGGAGACGTTTTTACAAAATAGATTATATCATATATTTTTTTTATTTTAAAGTATTATTGAAATAATATTAAAAAAAAGTTATTATATATCTGTGATTATTATGAATGAAAAAAATTTAATTAAATATTATAATAAGTTTAATGAAGCTAAAAGATTAAACTCTAAACATGGAAATATTGAATTTATTACTGCGATGAAATATATTAAAAAATATTTAAAAAAAGATGATAAAATAATTGATATTGGTGCAGGTTGTGGTAAGTATACATTAAGTTTATACGATGAAGGATATAATATTGAAGCGGTTGAACTTGTTAAACATAATTTAAAAGTAATTGAAAAGAAGAATAAGACTATAAAGTTATATAATTTAAATGCATTAGATTTATCTAAGATTAAAGATGAGAGCTATGATATTACCCTACTTTTTGGTCCTATGTATCATTTAATTGATGATAATGATAAAATAAAAGCATTAAATGAAGCAAAAAGAATAACAAAATCAGGTGGTTATATATTTGTTAGTTATTGTTTAAATGAATTTGCTATTATAAAGCATGGTTTCATAGATAACAATATTCTTAATTGTTATTCTTTAATAGATAATAAGTTTAAAATAAAACCAAATAAAGAAGATTTATATTCTTTTGTAAGATTAGATGATATAAATTATTTTAATAAAGTAACTAACTTAAACAGGGTTAAAATTGTCTCTCAAGATGGTCCAACTGAATACATTAAAAAAGTTATTAATAAAATGGATGATAAAACATATGATTTATTTATTAAATATCATTTTAGTACTTGTGAAAGAAAAGAATTATTAGGTGCTGGTAGACATGTTTTAGATATATTAAAAAAATGATTTAATTAAATTAAATCATTTTTATTTTGCAATATATAATCCATATTTTACTTTATTATTAATAATATTTTTAGTAATTATAACTATATTACCATTTGTAGATTCTTTTACACCGTACGCATATTGTTTTTTTATTTTTTTAACAACATTTCCATTATAACCTACTACTTTAACATAATTACTTTTCATATTATTAATAATTAATGAGTTTTTAATAGGAGGAATTGTATCTCCATAGGAATCATTTATTTTTTCATTATTTTTTAATTTATATGTTTTTATTTTATTATTATTTAAATTAATAATATTTATTTTATTATTTTCTACATATGAAATTGTATCACTACTATATATTAGTTTTATTTTATTAGGAATTTTTACTATTTCTTTTCCTTTTTCAGATAATAAATAAGTATTATTTTTATTATCATATTTATATAATGTTTTATTATTTATTTTTAATATAGATGCACTTGATGAATCATCATTTAACATCTTTTTAGTTTTAGAGCTATATAAAGTTACATAATTATCATATGTACTACCAAAAACTAATTCTTCACCTACTACAACTATATAATTATCAGTTTTTAATAATTCTTTATTGTTTTTATCATATAAAACATATTTTCCCCTATAATCAGCTTTTTTACTTGAATAATTATATTTAATTACTTTATAACCATTAGTGTATTCTATATATTTACTTGGGACTAAATCTGAATCTTTCATACTATATAATACTTTTTCTTTATTTAAATCATAAACATATAATAATGATTTACTACAATTACTATCATTACAAGTTATTTGAATATATGGTTTATTTTTTTCTCTATCTAATTTATAAATATTAGAATAATTATAAGAATTACCATTTTTATATTTAAATAAAGCAGTATATTTTTTCTCTTTTATATTATATGATCCAACTGAATTATCTTTTTTATTAGTAACAATTACACTTTTTTGATTAATATTAACAACACTTTCTTCTCTTAAAGTATATTTATCATCTAGTTTTGAATTAATATTATAAATAAAATCATCAGTTGAAATATCTTTATATTTAACTTGTTTACCATTTTCTTTTAATAGATATTTTACTACTTTATCATTTTCATTTATATCAATTATACATTTTACTTCATCATCTGTTCTTACAATTTGATAATTTTGAAAACTATCATTTTTAATTTTATTTTCATTTATATCATAATAATAGAAACTATTAGATTTTTTATCTTTTAAAATTAAAAACATAATATTATCTGAATTATCTACTACTTCTTTATCTACTTCATAACCTTCTAATATTTCTTTACCATTTTCATCTAATAATAAATAATTATCATTAATATAAATATTAATTAGTTTTGATTCGTTATAAGAATTAATAAAATCAACATTATTATATAATACTTCACCTTTTTTATTTATTATTTTATAACCATCACTTAATGATTCTTTAACTAAATTATCATTTATTACTGATATTTTATTAGTTGTATTATAAATACTTTTACCATTTGTTTTAGATAAAGAATACTTTTCTGTTTTATATTTTTTTCTATTTCTAATATTAAATATTAAATAATCTTTTGTAACTGAATATATAAATCTATCTGTTTTATCTTTTGAATTATAAACTTCATTATACTTTCCAATTTCTTTACCGTTATTATCTAAAATAACTACTTTAGATTTTTTTAATTTGTCTCCTTTTTTAGCTTGTATATATTCACATTCGTCATCTATACAAGAGATATCATTATATTTTAATGGTAATACTTTATTAACTCTATTAATAGAATTAACACTAGTACTATATTTTACTATTATTACAGATATAATAGCAATAATAATTAATGAACTTGAAATAATAAATTTCTTATTTTTTAAATACTTTTTCATATAAAAACTCCTATCTATTATATAAATATTATAATATTTTTTATTAAAACTATCAAGTTATTTTAATAAAAGAATACTTTCATTATAATCCTCACTATCAATTATATAACTTCCTGAGACAACTATATCAGTATATTTTTTTACAATTTTTACTGTTTGATTATTTATCCCACCATCTACTTCTATTATTATATCTTTTTTAATTTTTCTTATTTTTTTTATTTTAGATATAATTCTATTATCAAACTTTTGAGAACTATAACCTATTTTAACGCTCATTATTAGTACTAAATCAATATAATCTAAAAATGGTATTACTGATGAAATATCTGTATTTAAATCAAGTGCTAATCCAACTTTAATATTATTACTTTTTATTAAATCAATATATTTTTTTATATCATCACAATTTTCTATTTGAAAAGAAATAATACTAGGATTAATTTTTATAAAATCATTTATTTGTTTATCTAAATTACTACTCATTATATGAATATCTAATAGTTTTTTATTATATTCATTTATATCCTTAAAATCACTAATACTAAATGATTTATTTTCTGTTATTGAACCATCCATTATATCTAAATGAATATAATCTGCATTAGTATTATTGATTTTTTCTATTACTTTTTTTATATTATCTTTTTCTTTTAATATAGAAACAGATACTTTTAATTTATTTTTCTTTAACAAACAAAACATAATCATCATATCTTTCTTTTAATATTTTATTTTTTGAAACCAATTCTTTTATATAACATTCTTGTTCATTTACATGGTTACAATCTTTATATTTACATTTATCTTTATAATCATTAAATTCAATAAAGTTATCTCTTATATCTTCCTTAGTCATATCTTTAAAATCAATTAATGAAAATCCTGGTGTATCTGCGATTAAGCAATTATTTATTTCATAGAATTCAATTTTTCTTGTAGTATGTTTACCTCTACCTAAAGCTTTAGATATTTCATTTGTATTTAATTTTAAACTCGAATCAAATTTATTTAATAAAGTAGATTTACCAACACCCGTTTGTCCTGTAAGTATTACCACTTTGTTTTCTAATTCTTTTTTTAATTCATCTATTTGAGTATTATAGAATACTTTATAACCAATTTCTTTGTAATAATTTATTTTATCTAATATAGATAAATCTTTTAATAAATCTTTTTTTGTTAAACAAATAATTGGATTAATATTATTCCATTCTACAATACACAATAGTTTATCTAATAAATTAAAATTAAAATCTGGTTCAGTTAAAGACATTACTACTAATGCAATATCTATATTTGATACTGGTGGTCTATGTAAAGAATTAATTCTTGGTTTTATTTCAAGAATTATTTTTTTTTCTTCATCAATTTCAACTATATCACCTGCTAAAGGAGTAATATTTTGATTTCTAAATACTCCTCTAGCTTTACAAACTATAGATTTATCACCACTTAATATTGTATAATCATTGCTTAATACTTTTATTATTCTACCTTCCATTAATTACCTTCTTCTTCATTTTCATATGGAACTAAATTTGTATCTGTTGTTTCTTGTTCACTTTTTTTAGATACTCTAATAGTTAAACTAGCATTTTTAATTATTTCACTTCCTGCAGTTCTACTTTGATATACAACTGTTTCTTCTTCAACACTATCATCTTCAACTTCTTCAACATTTAAACTCAAACCATACTCTTCACAAAATTTCTTTATGTCATTTATAGTCCATTTATCTTTTACAAAATCAGGATAAACTGTAGATATATTTGGAATATATAAAATAATATTATCACCTTTAACTAGTTTAGTTCCTATTTCTACTGATTGACCTATTATATTATTTTCTTTACCAACATATTTAGATTTATCATCTACTTCTTTATTTTCTATTAAAACATTAATTCCTTTAACTTCTAATTCAGCTTTAACTTTATTATAATCTTTACCAGTATAATCAGCAACTTCTATTTTTTCACTACCTAATGATTTATATAAAGTAATAGTTGCACCTTTTTTAACAGTCGCACCTGCTTTAGGTGATGTTTTACTTATTTTACCTTTTTCTATTTCTTCAGTATAGTCATTTTTAATTGTTGTTCCTACTTTTAAACCTTCTTTTTCAATTGCTTTTCTTGCTTCTGAAACAGATAATCCTGTTACATTAGGAACTTGTCTATCTGGACTTTTAACAACAGATGGAATAATTATAAATACCATAAATAGCGCAACTACCATTACCGAAACTAAAGCAATTAATACTTTAGTAAACTTACTTAATTTTTTATCATTATCTACATCTGATACATCTTTTACTTCTATAGAATTATTTTCATCTTTTGTATCTTTTTTTAAATCTTCTTTTATATTATTAACTACTTTTGTATCTTCATCAAATTCATTTTCAGGATATTTAAATTCTATTTTCTTTTCTTTTAGCCTATCTTTATCTTGACATGTTTTTAAATCTTCATATAATTCTTTAACATTATTATATCTATTTTTTGGATTCTTAGCAGTTGCTTTTAAAATAATATTTTCTACACTTTGTGGTATATCATCTCTTTCTTTTCTCATACTAGGAATAGGATCTTTTAACTGTTTCATTGCAATTTCTACTGCAGTTTCACCTCTAAATGGCATTACACCCATTAACATTTCATACATCACTATTCCTAAAGAATAAATATCACTTTTAATAGTTGAACCTCTACCAGAAGCTTGTTCTGGTGGTAAATAATGAACAGATCCCATTACAGAATTAGTTTGAGTTAAATCAGATGCATTTACAGCCATTGCTATACCAAAATCAGTTATTTTTACCATTCCATCATCTAGTACCATTATATTTTGTGGTTTAATATCTCTATGAATAATATAGGATTCATGGGCATGAGATAAACCATCAGTTAATTGAGACATAATATCTATAGTTTCAGCTAAAGATAAATGTCCTCTTTTTTTAATTATTTGTTTTAATGTTTGACCTTTTATATATTCCATAACTATATAAAAGTTTCCATCATCTTCACCTACATCATATATTTGAACTATATTTGGATGATTTAATAATGATGCACTTTGAGCTTCTCTTCTAAATCTTCTAACAAACTTTTCATCATCTGCTAAATCTCCTCTTAATACTTTAATAGCAACATCTCTTTCTAGAATAGTATCATATCCTAGATACACATTTGCCATTCCACCTTCACCAATTAGCTTTTTTATTTCATATCTATCACTAATTTTTTGCCCCTTAACTATCATTATTCTTCACCTTCTTTGAATTTTAAACATGCGATTGATATATTATCAAGACCGCCTCTAACATTTGCTTTTCTAATTAATTTAATAATATTTTCCTCTAATGAATTATTTTGTGATAATACTTTTTCAATTTGTTCTTTATTAAGCATTGTTGTAAGACCATCACTACATAAGAATATACCATCTACTTCTTCTTCAACTAAAAATATATCTACTTCTATAGGATTATTTGCACCAAGTGCTCTCATAAGTATATTTTTCTTAGGATGATTTTTTGCTTCTTCTTCTGTTAATTCTCCATTCTTAACTAATAAGTTTACTAAAGTATGATCTTTAGTTATTTTAAATAATTCATTATTTTTTAAAACAAAGCCAGAACTATCTCCTATATTACCAAATAATAAATAATCTTTAGTATAAAGAGCTAAAACTAAAGTAGTTCCCATTCCTTTACTTTTTTCATTTTCATTTGTATAAGCAAATATTTCATTATTAATCTCTTCTACCTGTTTTCTAATCCATTTAATAGCTTCTTTTTTATCACCAATAGAATCAAGTAGATCAAATTCTTTAGTTAAATGATTAATTGCCATACTAGATGCTACTTCTCCTGCCTTATGGCCACCCATTCCATCAGCAACAGCTAATAAGTATTCACCATTTATATTTTTTAATATAGTTACACTATCTTCATTATGTTCTCTTACTCTACCAGTATCTGTTAAAAAATAACTTTCCATTTTTAACCTCCTTAATTATTCTCAGCTCTAAGTTGACCACATGCAGCTGAAACATTACTACCAAATTCTTTTCTTATAGTTGCATTTATTCTATTCTTCTTTAGTATATCATAAAAATTAGAAATTGAGTCATAATTTGATCGTTTAAATTCAGTATTTTCAGTTTCATTATATGGAATCAAATTAACATAACAATTTATTCCTTTTAATAATTTACATAAATTTAACGCATCTAATTTTGTATCATTTATATCTTTTAATAAGATATACTCAAAAGTTACTCTTCTATTAGTTTTATCTATATAATATTTTACAGCTTTTATTATTTCACTAATATTGTATGCTTTATTAATAGGCATAATATTATTTCTTTTTTCATTTGTTGATGCATGAAGAGAAATAGCTAAATTAACACCCGTTTCTTCATCTGCAAATTCATATATTTTTTTAACTAATCCTGAAGTTGAAACTGTAATATGTCTTTGTCCAATCGCAAGTCCATATGGATCATTAACAATCCTAATAAAATTCATAAAATTATCATAATTATCAAATGGTTCACCTATTCCCATAATAACAACATGACTAATTCTTTCATTTATATCTTTTTGAACTGTTAAAACTTGTAAAACCATTTCACTTGCTGTTAGATTTCTAATTTTTTTAAGTCTTCCACTTTGGCAAAATTTACAACCCATATTACAACCTATTTGAGATGAAATACAAATACTATTACCATAATCATGTTTCATAAGAACACTTTCAATTCTATGACCATCATTAAGTTCAAATAAATACTTTTTAACAAGTTCATCTTCTTGCTTAGTTACTAGTTTTAATTCATCAAAATAAAAATCATTTTTAAGCATCTCTATAGTATCTTTTTTTAAATTTGACATTTCATCAAAATTATATACTTCTTTTCTATAAATCCATTCAAATACTTGAGTTGCTTTAAATTTCTTTTCACCTTTATCTATAAAATAAGATTCTAATTCTTCTTTTGTTACATTAAATATACTTGTCATAAGATTTCCTTTCGCTTAATAATTATAACATTTTATTTATATTTTTTAAAGTTATATGTAAAGAGAATGTTTATATTAGATAGTATTTTACATTTATATTATAATTTGTTAAAATTATCAAAAGGAGGATTTATGGATAAAATTGGTATAGTGTGTGAATATAATCCTTTTCATAATGGTCATAAGTATCATATTGATAAAATAAAAGAAATGTTTCCTAATTCTCTGATAATACTAATTTTAAGTGGTAATTACACTCAAAGAGGAGATATTTCAATAATAAATAAATTTGATAAAACTTCTATCGCATTAAAAAATAATATAGATTTAGTTATAGAATTACCTACTATTTTTACTATTCAATCTGCAGATATATTTACTAAGGGTGCGATTGATTTATTAAATCTATTAAAAGTGGATTATTTAGTTTTTGGTAGTGAATCAAATGATATAGATAAACTATATGAAGTTTCAAAAATTCAATATAATGATGAATATAATAAAGAAGTTAAAAAATTATTAAGTAAAGGATTAAATTATAAGAATGCACTTAATAAAGCTTTAAATAAATTTAATATAGATGAAATAAATGAATCAAATGATATTTTAGGTATTGGTTATATTAAAGAAATAATTAATTTAAAAAGTAAAATAAAACCTATTACTATTCAAAGGACAAATGATTTTAATAAAAATGAAATAAAAGGAAATATAATAAGTGCGAATACTATTAGAAATAATATTGATTCTATTGATATAAAAAAATATGTTCCTAAAAATGCATTAATAAATTATTATAAAATAGATTATTTTAATTTATTAAAATATAAAATTATATCTGATAATAATTTAAATAATTATAATCTGGTTGATGAAGGTATTGAAAATAGATTAGTAAAATATATAAATAAATGTGATAATTTAGATGATTATATTAATAAGATTAAATGTAAAAGATATAATATAAATAAAATTAAAAGAATGCTTATTTCAATTTTAATTGGATTAACTAAAGAAGAAGTAAATAATAATAAAGAAATTAAATATGTAAGAATACTAGGTTTTAATAATAACGGTCAAAAGTATTTAAATAAAATAAAAAAAGAAATAGATATTCCTATTTATTCAAAATTTAATAAAAATTTAGAAAAAGAATTAAACTATACTAAAATTTATTCTATGATTGTTAATGATAATACTTTAACTACTAAAGAAATAAAAAATTCAGTAATTAAATACTGAATTTTTTTA
>CADCJS010000018.1 GCA_902801825.1 uncultured Erysipelotrichaceae bacterium | reverse complement strand
TTGCCATCCTTTATATGTTCCTGGGTATTGAATTTTTTTATAATATTGTGCTACCCAAAGTGGATATAGTTTAATATCTTTATCATTTAAATTAGTACTGATAAAATTATTTAAACTGCCATAAACTCCAACATTAGGATACCCATTATTATGCATATTATTAATAAATGTTGGTATTACAACTTTATATGTTTCAAGTGGAATAGAATTTATTTCAGCATCATAATAAACAAATGTTGTATTTGGTATATTATATTTATGCATCATATTTCTTACAAATGTTGCTTCTTTATTAGCTGCTCTATCACATTTAGCATATCCATAAATATAAATTGAATAAGGTATTCCAAGTCTTTGAACTCCTGCTTCATCATCATAACTCATTCCCCATCCAACTCTAATAATTGCTTCATCAACATTATTCTTTACTTGATTCCAATCTATATCACCTTGCCAAGAAGAAACATCTACAACTTTCTTAACATTTTTACCAATCATATCACCATCAGAATTAAAATAATATTTAATACCATCTATAAATTTAAAATCAGTTGCCATATTTCCAAAATAATCATAATACTTATTATTATCCCATCTACCTGAAACAAAATGATTATTCGTACTACCTGGAGCACTTTCTCCTTTTAATACCATCTTAATTTGTATTGCTTCTACTTGTTGATTTGAATTAATACATCCTGCATATTCAGTACCTTTAGCCCATCCAAGCCATCCTATATTTGATACATGTACCCTATAATAAATATCATAATAATTAGATAAATATCCTTCAATATTTATTTGAACTGCTTCTATAGGAAGACTTTGGCCTGTAGTACCACTTATTGAATTATTATATGAATTTTTTTGCCATCCCTTATTTCTAACATATGTTGTATATGCGATTCTTGAATTTGTATTATTATCAAAATTAATTTTTAATGATTCTATTGCTTTGCTTTGGCCTGTTGTTCCTGATACCTCGCCATTATTTTTATAATTTGTCCATCCTATTTTTGAAACATGCGTTGAATAAGATAATTTATTTTCAAATTGTATGCTTGCTTTTGTTCCAACAGTTATTTCATTACTATCTTTTGGTAATATTTTAATTTGTATTGCTTCTATTGAATAAAAATAACCAATTGCACCTGAAATAGAATCATTTTTTGTCCAATCAAGCCATCCAACATTTGATACATGTGACCTATAATATATATCATAATTATTTGTAAGTTCTCCTGACAATTTTATCTTTATAGCACTTATGAAATTTTGATGTACTAATTCAGTATTAGAAATAGCATAATTGCTCCATCCCTTAGTATCATTATATACACTATAATTAATATTTCCGTCAAATTTTGAATCATTTTCTAAGTTCAAAGTAATACCATCAATTGACTTACTTTGGCCTGTTGTTCCTGAAATTTCACCATTATTAACAAAACTCTCCCAAGAAGTATTATATCTTATATGTGTGTTGTATTTTAGACTAACATTATTACTTTTTTCAACTAGTTTAATTCTCATTGCTTCTATTCGTTTACTTTGTCCTGTAGAACCTGCTAATTCATTATTCTTTACATAATTCATCCATCCAATATCTTGAACGTGTACTTGATAATAAATATTATATTGTTCAGCTAATTCTCCAGTTAATTTAATTCTAATCGCTTCTATTCGTTTACTTTGACCTATTGTTCCTGCTTGTTCACTATTTTTCGCATAATTCATCCATCCTATATCTTGTACATGTACTTGATATAAAATATCTCCATCAATACCATTAACATTAATCTTGATTGCTTCTATTCGTTTACTTTGACCTATTGTTCCTGATAATTCATTATTCTTTACATAATTCATCCATCCTATATCTTGCACATGAACTCTATATGAAACATTTATATCTTCAGCATTTACTTTTATAAAAGGTATTAAAAATATAAAAAATAAAAACAATATTCTCTTTTTCATTTTTCCTCCCTATTTAACATTAACAGTTCTTATTACAATAGATTTACCATATGAATAAATTACATAATAAGTTCCTTGTTTTGATGTATCAACATTATTTTCAACATTAATATATTTAGTTACATCATTTCCATTACTATCAGTAGCTTTTACACCTTTATCAATATATTTATCATTTAAATTAATATTTATTTCTTCTTCACCAATTAACTCAATATTTATTGTCACATTATTACTTAACTCATTTTTATTTTCTTGCTTTTCTGTTTTTGCAGGTTCTTCTTTCTTTTCTGTTGATGTATTATTTATAGTTTTACTACTTGATTTAGAACTTGACTCTTTTTCTGTTTCGTTAGTAGTATTCTCTTTTGTTCTTATTTCTTCTTTTTGTTTATTAATAACATTATTAATTACATTATTATTCTTATCTAAATAATTATTTTTATAAATAACTCCTAGAAAAAATATAAATATTAATATAATAAAAAATGTATATAATAAATTTTTTCTTGTTTTTTTTCTTAATCTACTCATAATAATCTCCCTTTTTTATTATTTATAATTTATCATAAAATAAAAGAAAAGTAAATATTATTCACTTTTCTCAAATAGTATTGCTTTTAAATAATTAGATATTATTATATATGCTTGATCATTAGGATGAAGACCATCATCAGTATAATCACTATCTAATAAGTCTTCGTCTGTTCTTAGTAACTTAAATATATCTAAATATTCATAATTGTTATCTTTACATATTTTTTTTAATCTATTATTTGTTTCAATAATTTTTGGTTTTATTTCATCTATCTCTGGAACATTACTATTATGTTTATCTTTCCAATCAGAATTAATGGGATAAATTGATTCAACATAAATTTTACAATTAGGTATTTTTTTATTTATTTTTTTAGTTATATCTTCTATATCACTAACAACCGTATCTACAGAATCATCGTTATATAAGAAATTATTTATTCCAATTAGTAATACTACTTTACTAGGATTATATCTATATACTCTATTATCTAAATCATTTAATATATCTTTTGTAGTATTTCCACTAATACCGCTATTAACAATATTATATTCATTAAAATATCTATTAACATTATAAAAGTCTGTTATTGAATCACCTAAGAATACAGTATTATCATTGACAACATTTGTTACTTTTACTACTTTTTTATTAATAGTGCACTCTTTTTTATTATATGCATAAACTGTCGCTAATAAACTTATTATTAATATAATTGTTATTATTCTATAAAAATGATAAAAGAAAATAATTCTTTTTTGTTTATTATTTTTCATTATTAGTCACCTATATAAAAGTATAACACATTTTTTTATAAATGATTAATAAAATATATTCAAATCTACATTTCCATTTATACCGGGAATACTTCCCTTACTTGAATACTGCCATCCTATATGTGGTTCATCATATTGACAAACACTATAATATTGCGCAACCCAAATAGGATTAGATTTAATTAAAGAACTATTTAAAGACCCTTTACTAAGCATATATAAATTTCCATATACACCTGCGGTTATATTACTTTTTTTAAATTCATTTATAAATGTTGTTATTACTTTTTCATATAAATCTTTTGAATAAAAAACACCTTTATAATTAGTTATTTCTGCATCATAAAATACAGGATAAGATAAATTAACATTATTTTTTTTTAGATTATTTAAAACAAATTCAGCTTCTTTTTTAGCAGCATATTCAGTTTGAGCATAACCATATAAATAAATACCATACGGAATATTTAATCTATTTAATTCATCTATATTTCTTTTAAATTTCTTATCTAATACGCATTTATCACTTCTACTAGTACCATAACCAATTCTAACAATAACACCATCTATTAAATTAGATTCTTTTACTTTATCCCAATCAATATTACCTTGCCAATAAGAAATATCAATTATAGATTTAACATCTTCCTTTATTAATTCACCTGTTTTAAAATCAAAATAATTTCTTTTACCTTCTATTACATTTAATCCTAATAGCTTATCATTATTTTCATTATAAAAATAAGTTTTATTATTATCTTTTTTATAACCATTTATTAATACACCATTTTCATTAAATAAATAATTAGTCCCATTAATATTAACAATTCCCTTTTGCATTATTCCATTTTCATTAAAATAATATTTATTATCATCTATTTCTTTAAAGCCAACTATATAACCTTCTTTATTAAAATAATACTTATTATTATCAATTTCATAAAAACCATATACTTGTTTTCCCTCACTATCAAAATATAATTTATCAATAAAAGAATCAATAATCATAATTCCATTCTCATCAAAAAAGTAATTATTATTATCAATAGTTTTAAATCCGGTAACAACTACTCCATTTTCATAAAAATAAGTATTATTATCTTCTTTAATAAAACCATTTTTTATTTCTTCTTTTATTTTTTCATTTTGAGTTATTTCTTCATCAGAATTATTTGTTTCTTCTATTATCTTAACATTATTATCTTTTATACAATCATAATTTATTTTATAGGTATATTTAATATTTTCTTTAAATAATTCTTCTATATTACTATTTTCCTTATTAATATGATATTCTTTTAGTTTAATATCATTTTTAATTCTTTTATTGATTATTTTTTTATCTATAACTTTTTGATTATCTCTTTTAAAATAAAATATACTACAAAACATTGTTATTAATAAAAATATAATAATAAATATTTTTTTCATAATACCACCTCAAATATTTTATTTGAGATTAATAGTATTATTTCCACTAAAAAAAAGCATTTTATGCTTTTTTATCTTTGTGCAGTACAATCTACATTTTGATTAACTGATATTAATACTTTTTCAATATTATTATCTTTAATTTTCAGATTATAAGTTTCTAAATTAGAAGATGAATTATTAGTTTTACATTCATAATATATAATATTATTATCATCTATTACTAATTTATCAGTATTAGTTTTAGTACCAATTAATAATCCTAATGAATTACCTACTTGATCAACTTTTTCTAATGAACTATTATATATTTCAAATCTATATCCACTTCCATCTAATCCTAATACTAAATAATTACCCATTACAACAATATTATTTAATCCTGAATTTGTTAAATCAATACTTTTATTAGAAATGTATAATTTTTGTTCATTTAATACATATTTAACTGTTTCTTCTTTTCCAAATAAATTGATAGTACCAAAATCTTTATCCTCTTTTATTATTTCACCAGAATAAATAACACCTGTCTTAGTAGTTTCAACCTCTTTAACTTCGTTGCTTTCTTCTTTTTCAGTCACAGTTGTATTCTTAGTTTCATTTGTATTAACTTCTTCTTTTACATATTTATCATATACTATAAAACCAGTTAGTCCTAATACAATTAGTATTAAAAATACTATTACAATATTTTTTCCTTTTCCATTATTTTTTACTTGATTATTATTCTCCATATTTTCCTCCTATTTTTACTTTAATTATAATTTTTTAGTTTTTTTATTCAATATAATCAAAAAAATTTTACAACTTTTTACATTTTTTTATCTAAGAAAAAAGGATGTTTTTAATCCTTTTTTAATACTTTATCAAATAATTTTTTATATTTTTTTACTACTATATCCCAAGTATATTCTTTTCTTATTCTTTCTTTTGCTTTTTCCCCAAATTCATTTAGTGTCTTAGTTTTTAATTTTTCAACATATTCTATTTGATTAACAAGCGAACCTTCTTGATTACTAAAGTATAAAGCTGCATCATCACCAACTTCCATATTATATACAGCATTATATAATATGTTAACATCTGTTATTGACATTGCTTCAAGTAATGAAGGATTAGTACCTCCTGCTGAATGACCATGAATATAAGCTTTTGCATTTTTTCTAATTCTTCTTAGAATATCTTGATCATATATTGGGCCAATAATTTTAATTCTTTTATCTATATCAAAATTTGTATTCTTTAATAATTTATTATAGAATTTATTCTTTTTAAAGTTAGTAACTATTACTAAATCTTTATCAATATCAGTATTCATAAACTCTTTAATTATTAATTCAATATTATTTTCTGGTTCAAATCTACCTACAAACAAATAGTATTCTCTAGGTTTTATATCATATTTTTGCATAACATCATTTGTTTCTTTATTGATATCCTTAATATCATCTATATAAGAACCATAAGCGATAAAAGTAGTTTTTTTATCATATTTTTTATATTTTTGCTTAACATATTTTTCAATTGCTTTACTATCACAAACCACATAATCAGAAGATTTAATCATTGTTTTTTCTGATATTTTAAAACATTGTTTAATCCACCAAGACCATTTATCTCTTTTCCATTCTAATCCATCTGGATTTATTAATATTTTAACACCCATTTTATTTAGTTTTTTATGAATTAAAGAAAATAATGGACCTACTCTACATCCTAGAATATACATTACTACATTTTCCATTTTTTCTTTTTTAATTAATTTTTTATAATATAAAAC
The DNA here is from genome assembly GCA_902801825.1 of uncultured Erysipelotrichaceae bacterium. Lineage (GTDB taxonomy): Bacteria > Bacillota_I > Bacilli_A > RF39 > UBA660 > RUG13038. The sequence continues at coordinate 5,572 of CADCJS010000018.1, read as the reverse complement.
TGCTTTTATAACAAATGTGAACATTGTTACAAAACCTTGATTTGGTACATATATTTGTTTACAAATAACACCATTTCTTATTTCAGTTTTTGTATTCTTTTTATTAGTTAACTCAGGAACATAAAATCTTGTATTTTTATCATCATAATTATTAATTAAGTTAGTAACAAATGTTTCCCAACCACCATAATTACTTTCATATCCTCTTGAACCAATAATTATTATATTTTTCATTTTTTCCTCCTACTAAGTATAAATACTTTTATATTAGCAAGTAATAAAGATACATAATAAAATAATCTTAAAATAAATAATTGAAAACAATTTATTTTATTATATTTTACTTCATAATATTTTTGACTATCTTTTAATAATTTATATTTATTTATTAAGTTATATGTTTTATCAACACTTACAGATAAATTATGAATTACTTTTAAATTTGTATCAACATAAACTTTTAAATTTTTATTTTTTAATTTTTTACCTAAAATATTTTCTTCATAATATAAGAATGTTTTTTCATCAAAGAATCCAACTTTTTTAAAATCTTTAACATTAATCATAAAGAAACAACCATGAACTGCTTCAACTTCCGCTAATTCTTTTCCTAAGTAATATGATTCATCATAATTTAGATTATTTTTAAAATATTTTTGAAAATAAAGAATATTAGATAATAAATCGTCTTTAAATGTTGGTAATTTCCAACCTCTAGATATTTTACCATGTTCAACTATTGTTGGTGCGATTAAAGACATTTTCTTAATACTAATATCTTCTTTTAGTTTTTTTATTGTATCATTTGTGAATAATACATCTGGATTAGATATAATAACATAATCTATATTATATTTATCATAAAGATATTTAACACCATAGTTATTACCATAAGCATATCCTTTATTCTTTTTTGTTTTAATTATTTCAAAGTTTTTTATTTTAATTTTACTTAATTCTTCATAAGAATTATCTGTACTATTATTATCTACAACTAAAATATAATCAATTGCTTTGTAACTTTTGATTGTTTCTAATAATTGTTTTGTTGTTTTATAATCATTATAGTTTAATATTACTATTCCTGTTTTCATAATTCCTCTTATTTAAATACTTCTAATATTTTATCTTTATTAGCATTAATATCATATTTTAATGCAGTTTCTCTTTCTTTTTTTCTAAACTTAATTAATTGTTCATTATTTAATTCATAATAATCTAATATTTTATTTTTTAAATCTTTATAGTTTTTAGGTTCAAATGCAAATCCATTTTTATTATTTTTTAAATAATCTTTAACTCCATAATTATCTGATCCAATCACAAATGTTTCACATGCCATAGCTTCTAAACCGACTAAACCTAAACTCTCACTTTTTCTATATGTAGGAAATACAAATATATCTAAACTATTGTATAAATTAACTAATTCTTCTTGAGAAACCATACTTCTTAATTCAATATAATCAATTAAATCATATTTTTTAATTAGATTATTCATTTCTTCTTCTAAAGAACCTGTTCCTACTATTAAGAATCTTTTATTATCTATTTTATTTTCTTCTTTTAATTCATTAATTGCTTTGATAAATACATCATAACCTTTATTTTTTTCAATTCTAGAAATATAACCAATATAATTATATTCTTCTTTTAATTTACATTTCTTTTTTGCTTGATTCATATCAATATTTTTAAATAATTTTGTATCTACTCCACCAGAAGGATATACATATATATCTTCTTCTTTAACTTCGTATTCTTTCATCATAACATCCTTATAATAATTAGATGGTACAACTACTTTATCCGCATATTTTATATAATTTTTAGATTTATTTACATTTTTTATTTCACTTTCTAGATCATTAACAACATCATTGCCATGAGCATTTAAAATAAGTTTTGTATCTTTAGAAAAAATTTTAGTAAATACTGCACCTAATGAAGAATGAGATATAAAATGAACATAAATATAATCATAATTATTAAATATTCCTTTAATAATTGACATGAAATAAAATTTAAAATATGCATATAATTTTTTGATAAATGTATCTTGTTTTTGTATTACAACTAAATCTATTTCAAAATCATTTTTTTCTAAAAATTCTTTAGTGTTTTTAACAAATGATCCATAATATTTATATTTTTTACTTGGATACATATTTGATACTAATAGTATTCTTTTTTTATCAATTTTTATACTATTTTTTGATAATAAGAATAATAATGCAATATATATAGAAACATTAGTTTTTATTAATATATGTCCTGAAAATAAAGACATTATTAAGAATAATATAAATGAAAAATCATAAATATCTCTTAAAGAATTATTTCTATAAGCTTTAGAAAACAATAAGAAATAAATAATAGTTCCAAATATACCAATACTAAAGAATATATCTAAAATATCTATTTCAAGAGTACTTACTGAAAGAAGAACAGTTTTTCCAAGACCATACATTACAGTTTGATATTTTGAAGAAACGAATTTATTATTAATTTTTCCTATTTTATCTAATCTATTACTATATAATATATTATCAATATTTTTTATTGTTGTTGCTTCTTTTAATGAATCAATTTTATAATATTTTAATGTGGTTTTTAAATTTGAATACATTATTGTTTTTGGAAATATTAAAACAACTAGTAAAATAAAAATTATTGGTAAAAAATACATTATATATCTTTTTTTATCAGACATAAATAAATAGTTTTGTTTTAAATATCTTATATATAAAAAAATAATAGTAATTATAGTTCCTAAAAACATTGTTTTAGTTCCTACTAAATATATAACTAATAATAATTCTAAATAAAATACAAATTTTAAAATATAATTATTAGCTTTAATCACATAATTAAGTACAATTGGTAAAAGTCCAATTAGTATACCACTTATTTCATTACCAAAATAAAATAAACCAAAAAAACCTTTTTTATTAACATATCTACTAGTAATATCATATCCTATTCCAAATAAATAAGGTACAAGTATTAAATTTAAATATATAAAATATAAGATTAATACAAATTTATCATTTATATTCTTATTATTATATTTATTAAAAAATAAAATTAATATTGGTAAATAAAATATTTGAATTATATTTGATATTTCTACAATAAAATTATTTTTTGTAAACGCTAATTGATAAGAAATAGCAAGCAAGAAATATACTAGAAATAAAAATAAGAATTTTCTTTCTTTATTTTTTAACAAATAATATAATACTATTAAAAAGAATAAACCTCTAATAATTAAACTTATTGATATTGCATTAATATTGTTATTTATTTGAATTGAAGTTATTACATCTAATAGTGGTTGAACTAACATAAATACTATAACTAACAAATTAAATTTTTTCTCTTTTTTCATAATTACCTCTATTATTAGTATATCATTTTTTTGTATAAAAAAAAAGGTATTATTCCTTTTTATATATCATTATTCCAGATGAATTATTCATATTTTGAATAAAACTAATGTTATTCGAATTATATATTTCTTTCATTTTCATTAAATTTTTCTTTAGATTAAATAAATAACTAATACATAATCCATTATCTGATAATTTTAAATTATTTAATAATTTTTTATATTCATTAGTAGATTTATAATTTATTATATTAGATAAATATACTGTATCATATTTATTATTTAAAATATTTACTAATTTATTTATATCACTAATATAAATATTCAAATTAATATTACTTAACTTATTTTTTAATTTATAGTATTCTTCTTCATTTAAATATTTATTTTTATTAATAATACTTGTTTCTATATTGGGTTCTCTAGAAAATAATGAAGAATTATAAATTTCTTTCCAATCAAAAAAATTAAATAAAGAATCCCAAAATTTTCTTTCATCTAGTTCTAGATTTTTTCTAATCATATAATATATGTCATCATAATATTCATTATGTTTTGAATTATTTATAAAAAAATCAATAAAATCTTCATACTTAATTCTTTCTATAGCACCTATTTTTAAGAATAATAAATGTTTAGGAAAAATACTAATATCAAATGCATCTATATTATAAGTATTACCTAAAATAGAATTTAATATTTGATCACCTGAAGATATTACTTCTAAGACTTTTTCTTTGTTATTTATATAATTATAAAAAATATTAATATTTTCATTTGTAAATTTATAAATAAAAGAATTTCTATGAAAATTACTTTTATTATTATACTCATTTTTTGATATAATCTTTTGAGCAATTCTTATTTCTTCATTTATATCAGTCATACAAACCACCTAACCAAGTTATACTATAACATAAAAAAAAGAAAATAGCATCCCGCTTACTTTCTTTTTTTACATATAAACCATCATGCATTAATATTATGGTCAGAGTTTTTTTAATTATTCATTTAAAAAGTCATTAGCTTCTTTCTTTTGTCTTTTTAATTCTTCTTTTCTTTTTTTCTTTTCTTCTTTTAATTGTTCTTTTGTTTTTGCTTCTGAAACTTCTTCTTTTTCAGGTTTAAGAACTTTAGTATTTTTTAATGCAAAAGTATCATTTTCAACTTTTAAATCCTTAAAATCTCTAGTATGACTTATTTGTTCTTCCTTTATTTCATCTACTACTTTTTCTTCTATTTCTTCTCTATCTTTTTTAACATCATTAGTTATTCTCTTTTTTAAACGTTTATATAATATTTTTTGAATTATTAAATAAAGAAATAAAGATAATATAATAGCTGCGATTACGATAAATGCTAGTTTAACTTTTTTTATTAAATTCAAGTAAATTAATACTTGTTGATTATAAAATCTTTGAAATGTTTTTTCTTTTAAATCATATAAATAATAATTCTTTTCACCAGTTGATAAATTTATCGCATATAATAATCTAAAATCAGAATTATTATCTAAAACATATCCATTTATTTTATTACCATCAATATCAAATGTACATTTTTTATATTTATATGGAACATATTTAGCTTTATTCAATATATATAATTTTAAATCATTTGATTTAAATTCATAATATTTTTCAAACTTTTTATTTTCATATCTATACCAAGCAGAATTTCCGTCTTGATCAGTTAATCCTACAATAATAAATCCAGTTTTATTATGTTTATACGCTAATACATTTTGTTCTTTTATTACTAGATCAACTTTTTCAAATCCTTCTAATGGTTCAAGAACACCTTCTTTTTTAATAACATTATATTCTTTACCATTAACTTTTACAGTTACAGGATTTTCTTCTTTTCTAATTATTGTAATTGTATAAGTTCTAGTAGAACCATTTTCTGCAGTAACAACGATTTCAAAAGTATTAATCCCCTCTTCTAAATCTTTACTACCTGTTCCACTAACCTTTGCCTTACTATCATTAGCTTTAGCACTAATATATATCTTATTTATATTATTCTCTACTTCAGCTTTATATTCAAGTTTATCTTTATCAAATTCTGAATCAAGTGTAACATCTTCTACTTCCAAACTTTTTAAATTATTATCTGAATTTTTATTAGAATCAGTTGTAGTTTTTTTAGAAGAAGATTTTGATGATTTACTTGAAGAAG
>CADCJS010000017.1 GCA_902801825.1 uncultured Erysipelotrichaceae bacterium | reverse complement strand
CATCTTCTACTTCCAAACTTTTTAAATTATTATCTGAATTTTTATTAGAATCAGTTGTAGTTTTTTTAGAAGAAGATTTTGATGATTTACTTGAAGAAGAATTAGATGCAGTTGCTTCTACTATATTAATTGTACAAGTATTAGATGTAAATGATTTTTCATTGTAATCTTCGTCATTTACTTTAAATGTTTGACTAATAGTAGCAGTACCCGTACTTAAAGCAGTAAAACTATATGTTTTTGATTTTGTAGTTGAAGAAGTAGAATCAATAAATGAACCTGTTCCACTATTTGATCTTAAATTAGAACTTGATCTAATAATTTCACCATTCCAATAGGTATTAGTATTAGCTGTACCTGAAATCGTAACATTAAATGTTTCTCCAACTACAACACTACTTGGTCCAGAACATGTAACATTTACTGATATTGCTTTTATATTGTTTGGTATTACTAACAGCATTAGTAATATAAATATTGAAATACTTCTTTTCATTTTATCACCTCTAATCTAAACGGTTTATAATTCCTAAAATATAGTCCTTAATTTTTGCATAATCAGCTATTCCAATTTTTCCATCATGATTTACATCAGCCGCCAAAGAATCAGTTGTGTTCAAAGAAGTTTTTCCTAAAATTGTATCAGATACTTTTGCATAATCTCCAATACCAATTTTTCCATCACCATTAGTATCTCCATAAACAACAATAGTATATGTTTGAGTACCATTATTTGAAATAACAATTTTTTGACCAGTTGAAACTAAACCAGAAGATACTTCTTGATTTGATTTATTATAAACTTTTACATTTGCAGTTGTATATTTAGTTTTGATATTTTATTATTTTTATTACTATACCCCATTGAACTAACTATATCATTTGGAGTTTCTTTACCTACTTCTATTTTAGTTAAATTAATATTATATGTTTTTACACTACTATCTTCTGCAGTTACTTTAATTTGAATCTTATTAATATTTGAAATATTAATATTACCTGTTCCACTAATACTTGCTTTAGAATCAGCTTTAGAAGCATTAACTGTTAAAGTAGTGATGTTATTTGGAATAGAACAAGAATATTCAGTTATTCCTGAATCAAATTTAGGATAAATATTATAATTATTTATCGATAAAGATGATAAATTATTATTGTTACTCTTAGTTGCAATTGAAGTATTTATCATATCACTATAAACTGGTATTTTAAATGTAAAATTAGAATCTACTAAGTTAGAATTTGTATAAGATTTAAATATACTATAACTTTCTTTATAAGGTGCTTGTATATTTGCCATATATTGATTGTAATATTTTCCGCTTTCAGTTATTACATTAAATTTTTGATAGAATAATGTATCTTGACCTCTATTAATATATCCATTTGCTATAACACTAGCTCCACCAAGTATTGCTGCTCTAGGATTATTCCATCCTTTACTTTTAGCATAAGATAATGCATTATTAACAATTTGTTCTGTTGTACTTCCTGATGCATTTATATTAAAATAATTGTAATAAGTTACACCATCACTTACCATAGAAGAAGTAGCAGAACCGTTAGTTCCTTGTTCTTGAATAGCACGAGCTGCTAATTGAATAGGACTAACATTATAAGTATTAGCTGCTTCCATAAAATAATCAGTATATGAAGACATAAATGTTCCATTTAATATTTTTTGAGTTGCTTCTTTTGTATGAGCATTTCTATTATAAGATAATTGTTCAAACATAAATACACTATTATCATCCAAAAAATTTCTAGGATCCATATAATATGCTAGTGTATCTTTACTAGGAGCATACCATCCAGGTTCAAATTGAATATAAGTACCGTTAGAATAAGCTGCACCATCAGTTGATAATTGATTTTTATTTGTTGTACTTATTAAATTTTTATATATTGGATTATATTCACCATCAACTGCATCACTAAATTTAACATTTGTATTTGATAATTCAAAAGTCCAATTTGGATGAACTGCATGTAATTTAGCTAAAGATTCAGCATAACTATCTGGAAAACCTTTATTTCTTAAACTTTGAACATAATTCATATCTATGTTATATGTTTGTTTATTACCTAAATATTTTTGAAGTATATATCCAGTATAGGTAAAACCATAATAATTAAATTTTATTTGTGCCCAATCTCCAGAATAACCAATTACTTCAACTACTCTAGGTCTATAAAGCCAAATAGTACCACCCTCATCATGTTTTACTCTATCACAACTAGTACTAGGACAAGTTCTAGGACCTAGTTCAGTAGCATTTATATATGCTCTAGTAAAGCTAGATGCTATAGCATTTGCTTTATTTATATTAAAAGGAGTTATTAAACTAAAAGTCATGATAAAAAGAAATAAAATATTAAATACTTTTTTCATGCATACCACCTCTATTCTAATTATATCTATATATAAAATTATATCAAATTATATAATGTACATAAAGATAATTCAATTTTTATTTTTTAAAATATGTAAAAAAATGTAAAAAAAGAAGAACTAATCTTCTTTTTTATAAATTTAATAAAAACATTTCTAAACCAAATTCTTTTTCTATTTTTCCTAAAACAATATTTTTATTTAATTCAGACAATTTTAATATATTTTCTTTTAATTCTTTTTCAGAAATAGCCACTTGTTTTGATAATTTTATTCTATAAGGATGTTCTTTTAAAATACTAATTATTTCATTGTCAGTAAAACCATTTTTAACCATTAATTTCACTTGTAAAACAAGTCTAAATTGATTAGAAATAGTTATTAATATTTTTATAGGATCCTCATTATTTCTAACTAAATCTTTATAAACTTTAATAATATTATTAGTATTTTTTTCCATTATCATATTAGTTAATTTAAAAATATTATTTTCTAAATTAGATGTAATTACTAACTCAATATCTTCATAAGTTATATTCTTATCCTTACCTTTATACACAATTAATTTATCTATTTCATTCATTATATTATTTAAATCAAATAAACATTTTTCTATTAATAAAGTAATACTTTTATTAGATATTTTATAACCTTTATCGCTTATATAACTAGATATATAATTATTTAAATTATAATTTTCTATCTTATTTAAAGTAATCACTTTACTACTTTTTTGAAGTTTTTTTACAATCTTTTTTACAGAATCTAATTTTTCATTTCTAACTATTAATAAAAGATATACATCATTAAATGGATTATCAATATATTTTAATAAATTATCAGTATTTTGTTCAACACTCTTTTTAACTTCACGTGTTAAAAATTTGCAATTATCACAAATAACTATCTTCTTTTCATCAAACATAGAAATAGTTTGAACATCTAAAAGTGCATCATCAATGGAATCAGTTTCCATATTATATTTAACAATATTATTACTATTAATTTCATTAATAATTTCTTTTATTTTTTCATTTATCAAATAATTTTCATTACCATAAATTAAAAATAAATTATCCATCAATACCACCTTTTTTATTATAACATTTTTTTATAAATATTTAACTTTATTTTTATCTACATCACATACTTCTTGATTATTATTTACAAATAAATAATCTAAAGGATTAACTCTACTATTATTTTTATATAAATCAAAATGTAAATGGTTACCACTTGCAAGTCCAGTATTTCCCATATTTCCTATTATTTGTCCTTTACTAACATTTGTATTAACTCTTAAATCACTTTTATTCTTTAAATGTAAATACCTTGATTTATAATTATTTGGATGAGAGATTACTACATAATTACCATAAGTCTTGTTATAAGAGTTTTCTGTAACTATACCGTCTTCAACAGAATGGATTACCATGTTTTTACCGTACTTATTATTATATCCTAAATCTATTCCTAGGTGATTGTTATTATAATAAGTAGTTATTGCTATATAATTTACAGGAAAAATAAATTTATTACTATTAAATAATTTATTACATGTATTATTACCAAAAATACCATCTACTACTAAATTATTTTTAGATTGAAAATCTTTTAAAGTATTAATAGTTATATCTCCTACAATACCATCAACAATTATATTATAACCTTTTTCATTTAATTTTGATTGTATATTTTTTATAACATTTATAAGTTTTTGATTTGTATTTTCACCATATATTTTATCAGTAACTAAGTTATTTCTTTTTTGAAAATTATAATATGCTTCTTTTGTTTTATTACCTTCTATACCATCTATTTCTCCAGTATACAAATAATAATAAAATCTTAAATTAATTTGTCTTTGATATATATTTAACATTATTACCTCCTTAGTTTATAATATGAAAAAAACTAGCTTATAGCTAGTTAATTTATTATTGATTACTTAATATTTTCTTTTTTGGATTTATTTTTTTTATTCTGTAATCTAAGACTTTTAAATTTATTAATGAAATAGTTAATTGTATAAAATCATGTCTACTTAAACCTCTAGATGCTTGATTTTCTTTTAACGAACGATTTAAAGCTGATATTCTTTTCTTTTTTTGTAAAATATTAGAATCATTTATATCAACTATAAAGTTATATATTTTATCAATTATTTCAATTCTAGATATTTCAGATGTTTCTTCTTTTAATATATTATTTAATTTTTCAGTAATATTTATTCTATCTTCTTCATTTGAAAAATTATTAATATCTTGATATATAGAGTCTAATCTTGCTTTTGATTCATCTCTTTTTTCTTTTGAAATACTAGTTTTATCAAAATATAATTTAGAAATTCTTTCATTTATTTGTTTTTGCATTATTTCATCTCCCCTTTTTGGCGTCGTGAATAAAATACTACCATATTTATGAATAATTGTCAAGTAAAAAAAAACAAGTCATTATGACTTGTTTTTATAGATTTCTTCTATTTTTAATAAAATCAGGAATATCAAATCCATCATCAGATGAATCATCATCATCAACCATATCTATAACTTGTTCTCTAATACCAGTATTAAGTGTATCTCCAACTTTATCAAAACCAGTAGCGATTACAGTTACAATTATGTCATCTCCTAAACTTTCGTTAATAACTGCACCAAATATAGTATTAATATCTGTTCCTGCTGATTCTCTAATAACTTCAACAGCATCTTCAACTTCATATAAACTTAAATTATTACCACCGGTAATATTAATAATTGCATCTGTTGCACCTCTAATATCTGTTTCTAGAAGAGGACTACTTACTGATTGTTTAGCAGCTTCTACAGCTCTATTTTCTCCAGTTGCAACACCTATACCAATTAATGCATCACCTTTATTTTCCATAACAGTTTTTACATCTGCGAAATCTAAGTTAACTAATCCAGTTACAGCAATTAAATCAGAAATAGATTGAACACCTAATCTAAGTACATTATCAACTTCTTTAAATGCTTCAGTCATAGGAGTTGATTTATCAATTATTTCTCTTAATCTATCATTTGGTATTACTATTAAAGTATCTACATGATCTTTTAATGCATCTAATCCAGCATCAGCATGCATTTGTCTTTTTCTACCTTCCCATGAAAATGGTTTTGTAACAATACCTACTGTTAATGCTCCTAAACTCTGTGCAATTTCAGCGATTACTGGTGCAGCACCTGTACCAGTTCCTCCACCCATTCCACAAGTTACGAATACCATATCAGAACCTTTTAATACATCTGTAATTTCATCTTTAGAATCTTCAGCAGCTTTTCTTCCAACCTCAGGATCAGCACCTGCTCCTAATCCAGTTTTACCAAGTTGTATTTTTGTTTCTGCTTTTGAACTTCTAAGTACTTGTAAATCAGTATTAGCTACAATAAAGTCAACACCTTTAATTCCTGCTTCAATCATTCGGTTTACAGCATTATTACCTCCACCACCAACACCTATTACTCTTATTTTTGCTAATTGATCTATTTCTAAAGCCATAACTAATCCTCCTTATTTTCAAATAGTTTTCCAAATAATTTTCCGAAAACTGTTGTATCTTCTACTTTATTTATTCTTTCAATTAATTCAATTTCTTTTTCACCATCAAACATTGTATATTCTCTTCCTCTAATACTTAATTTATTAACAAAATATTTAATCATTCCATATGTAGAAGAATAACGATTATCCCTAATACCAATAATTTTTATTTTATTAAAAAATGAACTATCTTTTAAAACATTATTACAAATATTTTCAAAACCCGGAATATTACTTATTCCACCTGTAATAATTATATAACTAATTTCTTTTTTTGTTAAGTCATTTAAAACTTTTTTTGAGTTTTTAAGTATTTCTTTTAAAGAATTCTCTACAATTTCACTTGCTTCAAACTGATTTATTTTAACTTTAATTTTAGATTTATCTTTAATCTCAAATATTTCACTTTTAGAAGCATATTCTTTATCCGCAACTGCGAACATTTCTTTTATCTTTTTTGCTTTTTCTATGTCTATATTATATGCATAAGATAAATCTTCATCTATATTGTATGATCCTTCTCTAATTACAGAAGAATTTGTAATTATACCTTTATTAAATACAGCTAGTTCAGTTTTTTGTAAACCTATATTTATTACACCTACTGTAGTTCTATCTAAATCAGAATTTTTAAAGCAATAATAATCCCCAATTGGATTAAATAATAAATCTACTACTTCAACATTGCATTTACTAATTACAGATAAATATTTATATAAATTAACTTTTGATACAGTTACCATCATAGCTAGTACACTTAATTTATTAGCACTAAGTCCTTTAGGATTTAATACTTCATGTTTATCATCAATAATATATTTTACTGGCATTACTGTTACTAACTCTTCTTTTTCTTTAATCTTGTTATAAATAGATGCTTGTAAAGTATTTAAAATATCATCACTATTTATTATTTTATCTTCATTAGTAATAGAAGTATAGCCTTCTACTAGAGTATATTTTGCATCATACATAGGAACACTTGCTAAAACTTTATCTACTTTAACACCTAAAGAATTATTAATTTTCTTAAAAGCTTCAATGATAGTTTTCTTTGCTTCTTCTTCATTAATAATAGTCCCATATTTAACTCCTTCTGAAGGATAAATATTAGACGCTAAAACATTTAATTTATCATTTAATAATTCTAAAACAACAATTTTAATTGAATCAGAACCAATATCCATTGAAGAAAAAATCTTTCTCATCTAAATGCCTCCTATGATAATATAATTATACTATAAATATAGTAAAAAAAAAAGAATTTTTTTATTTATTCTTTAGGAACAAAATAATTTCCATAATCTAAATATAAAATTCCTTTTTGATCTTTAATAGATTCTACTATCTTTCCATAATTATTTATTTTTCTCATTTTGCTTAATGTAATATATACATAATTACCATCATTCATTGAAAATAAGAATCTTTCATCATCTACATCATTTTTATCATATTTAATTTCAGATATTATAGGCATAATATCCTCATCTATTTTATCCATTTTAGTATATAATTTCTTATATAATTTTTTATCTTCTATTTTACTAGTTAAAAGTATTGTATCATTATCTTTTAAATCTATTTTTTCGCCATTACTTAATACTGTTTTATTAATATTTGTATCATAGAACATTATTCTATTTTCTTCTACATATATTTTAAATTCTAAAGTCATAGTTTTTTGTAATCTTATTTTTTTTATTAGTTTATTCTTTTTAACTAAAGAATTTAAATATACCTGATTTGTTAATAAATAAGACGTATTATCATCTAATTTTAAAATTTCTAATATTTCTTCATCACTATAGTATTTATTATTATAAATATAATAACCTCTACATGGTATTAATCTTATAAAATATATAATTATTGAAATTATAAAAATAAAGAATAATGATATAAAAACACTGGATATTTTTAATCTTCTCTTTTTCTTCTTTTTTTGTTTTACCATATTAACTCCTAAAATTAATCAACTAATTTTTTTATTTCATTAAATATTCTTTCGGAACTATCTTCAATATCAAATTTTTCTAAATTTTTCTTTACTTCTTTTAATCTTTTTTCATCATTTAAAAGACTATCAATTTTATTAATTAAATTTTTACTATTCAAATCTTTTTCTTCTAAAATAAAACCTGCAGATTCATTTACTAAAGACATTGCATTTTTATATTGATGATTTTCAGTTACATAAGGACTTGGTATAAATAAAGCTGGAGTTCTAGTTGATGCTAATTCACAAATAGTAGTTGCACCTGCACGTGTTACCACTAAATCACTTATTTTAAATAAAGCTGGTAAATTTTCTATATATGGTTTAATAATAACATTTTTATTTTTCTTAATGTTATTAAATTCTTCATAATGACTTTTTCCTGTAATTAAAATAACATTATAATCTTCTTTAAAATCATTAATACTTTTTATTAAAACATCATTTACAGTTTTTGATCCTAGTGAACCCATTACTATTACTACTATTTTTTTATTATCATCAATTTTTAATTCTTTTTTTGTAAGTGGTTTTATATTCTTAGCATTCTCACTTTGTGGGTTACCAGTATATACAACATTTACTCCATTGATTTTAATATTTTCAAAAGATGTACATAATGTATCTGTATATTTTAATAACAATCTATTTGTTAAACCTAAAGTAGAATTTTGTTCATGTACTAAAGTTTTATAACCACATTTTTTTGCAGCAGTTATAACTGGAGCACATACATATCCACCGGCACCAATAACAATATCTGGATTAAATTCTTTTATTTTCTTTTTACATAATTTAATAGAATATAAATATTTATATATTGATTTAAAGTTATCTAAAGATATCTTTCTTTTTAAACCATATACATCAATTCCATAATAAGGTATATTCATTGATGGAACAATATCTTTTTCCATTCTATTTTTTGTTCCTATATATAAAAATTCACTATTCTTATCATGTTCTTTTATTTTATTTATAATTGCTAGTGCTGGATAAATATGACCACCACTACCACCAGCAGATATTACTACTTTCATATTATCACCTATTTAATTATATCATAGAAAGAAAAAAAGAAGAACTATTTTTCTTCTTTTGTTGTTTTTTTAACTGGAGTTTTTTTAGTTGTTGAAGCTTTTTTAGCTGTTGTTGTTTTTTTAGTAGCTGGTTTTTTAGCAGCTGGTTTTTTAGCTGCTGTTGTTTTTTTAGTTGTTTCTTTCTTTGGTGCTGGTGTTTCAACTTTTACTTCTTCCTTAACTTCTTCTTTAACAATTACATCTTCTTTTGCTTCATTTTTTTCTTCTTCATTATTCCATAATACTCTTGCAAATTCACATACTACAGGAATTTCATAATGTTCTCCTTCATATGCTTTTACTAATGCAATTATTAAGAATACAAATAATACTACAGATAATATTTTAAGCATTACAGAAAATACTATTCCTACAATTGGTACAATTGCAACTATTAATCCTGCTACTGAAATAATCATACTTGATAACCATACAGCTCCTGCTTGATTATAAATCCATCTAGCTTCTTTATTAACTTTGTCTTTTAAAAATGAAAAAATAAATCCTAGTAATGGTATTAAATAAACTAAAATTGCTTCTCCTTTTATTGATAATCCAGTTATTGTTTCCTTTTTATTATTCATACTATCTCCCTTTCTTATTTAATTATATCAAAATGAAAAAAAAAGTCTATAAAATTGACTTTTTTTTTACATATTTTTATTATATTTTTATTTTTGTAATTTTTTAATTCTTTTATCTGTTTTTTTAACTTTTTTTAATGTCTTAACATTTTCTTTATTCATACGTGCTATATCAGAACATAATTGTTTATATTCTTTTTTAGCAGTTTTATATTCTTTATTTTTTTTAACATACATATCAATAAACATATCATTAAGATGATCTTCTTCAAGTGCTTTATTTTTAGCTTCAGTTAAATCATCTTTACTAATATCTATTCTATCTTTATAAATCTTTTCTTCTTTTTCACTTAATTTTTCTTCTTCAGCAAATCTAGCACCTAACGTTAAATATTGTTCTTGAATTTCTAAAAATTTACTATTATTTTTATTATACTCACCTTTACCTAACCAACTATCTAATCTTTGAATATATTCAGGTTTATTATTAATTAAAAACTCTCTCATTTGTTTTAATTCTTCTATTTTTTGAGTTCTTATTTTCTCACATAACTTAATACCTTTTTTATTTTGATATATTTTGTCAAATGCAAAAACTCTTTCTAATTCTAATTTATCTATTTTTTCTTGTTTAAAACTTTTATTTTTAAATTTTCTCATTATTAATTAACCTCTTTCTTATTTAAAATTATTTTTTCTTTATTCATATTTATATTCGCATAATTTTCAATACTAATTTCATTTTCATTTTCTATATTAATTTCTTCAACTTGAGTATCAAAAAATTTATCACTAAAATTGTAAACATTCGCATTATCCTTTGTTATTCTAACATACTCTTTACTATCATTTATATCTAACCCACTATAAGTATAAATACGAGTATATATTATTTTATTATCTTTAATTATATAAGTTCCTTCACTATCTTCAATTTTATTATTTGAATTATATGAAGTTAAACTCATACTATTATTTCCGAAGAACTTTATTACAATATATACAGAATCTTCTACCCCTTCATCTATATCTTTTGATTCATATTCACCATCAAAATTATAAATTTCTTCTTTATTTTCTTCCTTTAATTGTTTATATGTATTTACATTATTTATTATACAGTTAGTCTTTTTTATCTTAAATATTCTTAAATAATCTTTAGAATATAAATAATCACCTAATACTACACCTATTAAAATAAAAAATATAAATAATAAAACATGTACTAAAAAATTTAAAAATCTGTTTTTTCTTTTTAATTTTTTATTTATTTTGAAAGTTTCAGTATTATTTTCTTTTGATATTTTTTGCTTATTATCCTTTTTCAAAATAATATCTCCCCTTTCGTGAGTATGTATTATAGCACTAAAGAAAAAAAATATCAAATTTTAGAGGTGTTTTTTAAAAAGTCATTTTTTAATCTGTTTTTTCCCATTTTAGAATATATGCCTACAGTATTTGTTCTCTCACACCATTTTTGTGACACTAGGAGTATATCTTTTATATTTAATTCTTCAGTTATAATAACATCTTTATTTAACATAATAGCTCCTTCTACTATTATATTCTCTTATAATTCATTTTATATTTTAATTATTCTTACTTATATTTAGTATTATTCCCATAGATATCATTGTTAATAATAAACTAGATCCTCCATAAGATAAAAATGGTAATGTTACTCCAGTAATTGGAAATAAACCTGTTACTACTCCTAAGTTTAATATTGTTTGAAATGATAATTGAAATGTTATTCCAAAAGCGATATATTTACCAAATAAATCATTACAATTAAGAGTTATTAAAATACATCTATAGATTATAAATAAAAACAAAATAGATACTATAACTATTCCTAAAAAACCAAATTCTTCACTTATAATTGAAAAAATAAAATCTGTTTGAGGTTCTGGTAAATAAAAATGTTTTTGAATACTATTAAATAATCCTTGTCCAAATAATCCACCAGGACCTATTGCATAAAATGATTGAATAGCTTGAAATCCACTTCCTAAAGGATCACTCCAAGGATTAATAAATGATATTATTCTTTTAGCTCTATAAGGTGCAATAATTATTAAAAATATTAAACCTATTAAACCTAATATTCCGGTTTTAATAAAAAATGACATATTAATTGAAGACATATATAATAAACCAATTACAGTCATTATTAATATGGCACCACTACCTAAATCTGGTTCTAACATTATTAAAATAAATATTATAAATGATATTAATAATATAGGTAATACCCCTTCTTTTATATTTCTTATTTCTTTTTCATTATTTGATAAATATTTACTTACAAATATTATTAATGATAATTTCATAAATTCACTTGGTTGTAAACTAAAAGGTCCTACATTAAACCAACTTCTTGATCCATTTCTTATAGAACCTACTCCAGGTATTAATACTAATAAAAGTAAAATAAAGCAAATAAATAATAATATATTTGTTTTTTTATAATACTTTTTATAATCAATTTTAGATGTTATATATAAAAATAATAAACCAATAAAAAAGAATAAACTCTGTAATTTTAAATATTTAAATGAATCATTAAATTTATATTCAGCCCAAATATATGAAGAAGAATATATCATAAGTATTCCAAATAAAGATAATATTATAATACTTATTAATAATTTATAATCCATTTTTTTCATTTAAATATCACCTAGTTTATTCTATGATGAATGCTTTATTTTAGAACCAAACACCGTATACTATTCCGCTCATTCCTAAAACAAAACCAACAATATAAAATAATCTAACTATATCTACTTCCTGCCAACCAAGTTTTTCAAAGGTATGATGAATTGGTGTCATTGGAAATAATTTTTTACCACGTAATTTAACTGATGCGATTTGTAATATAACTGATAAGGTTTCAATAACAAATACTCCACCTATTACTACTAAAGATAATTCTCTATGTGTTAGTATTGCGATTGTTGCAAGTGTTCCACCTAAGGCAAGTGATCCTGTATCTCCCATAAATACTCTTGCTGGATGAGCATTATATACTAAAAATCCTAATATAGTACCAACTAATATAAAACAGAATATTGCTACTTCATCATAACCTACCATCCATTTAGAATTCCATGCAATCATTCCATAAACTAAGAATGCTATTAATGATAAACCACCTGCTAATCCATCTAATCCATCAGTTAAATTTACTGCATTACTAGTACCAACTAACATAAATAGAATAAAGAATCCATAAAAGAAACCTAAATTAAGTTTTATATCTAATGCATATATTTCAACAGTAGGATCTGATCCATTTCTTATATATAAGAAAAAGAAGACAATTGCTATTATTATTTGCATTATTAATTTTTGTATTCTTGTTAATCCTTTTTCATTTGATTTATATTTTATTATTCTATAATCATCAATAAAACCAATTAAACCATATCCAAAGAATACAAATAATATTATTAATAAATTCCATGATATATCTATTTTTTTAGTAAAATATAATATAAAAATGGTAAATAAAGTCGATACTATAAAAATTATACCTCCCATTGTAGGAGTTCCACTCTTACTAGAATGACTTTTTAAAAAACTACTAGTTATTTGTCCAGCTTTCAATTTTCTTAAAAATGGTACAAAAAATAAACCAAATAACACTGAAACTATAAATCCTAACATTAAAGATAAAATAGATTTAGCTAAAATATACATATAATTCACATCCTTTACTACATACGAGTTAATTATATCATATAAAGATGAATTTATATTTAAAAAATATATATTTTTTACAATTTTATACATGTTAATCTCCTAATAATATTCTAATTTTACTACCTTCAAGTACTCGTGTTCCTTTTTTTGGTGATTGATATATTATTTTTTTACCAGTTCCAGAATATTCTAAAGAAAAATCTTTTAATTTAAATCTTATATCATTAAAATTCTTGTTAATAAGATCTGGTACAACTACATATTTTTTATCCCATTCTTGATATTTTTTTTCAGATGAACCTTTAGGTTTTTCTATATTTAATATTTTAATAGAATCATTTAAAATATTTCTTGCGATAGGAGCAGATACAGTACCTCCATATTGAACTACTCCCTTAGGATTATCAATAGCAACATATACTATAATTTTAGGATTATCTGCAGGTAAAAATCCAATAAATGATACTATATAATTACCTGAAAGATATTTTCCATCACTTACTTTTTGAGCAGTTCCTGTTTTACCTCCAACTCTATATCCATCTATAAATGCATTTCTACCTGTACCATTAGTAACAACACTTTCAAGTGCATATGATACTTCTTTAGATGTTTTATTATCAATTACTTTTCTAACTAATTTTTTATTATAAGTTTTTATAATAGAATTAGTTTCTGGTTCTGTTATTGATTTTACTATATAAGGTTTATATAAATATCCTCCATTTATTGCAGCACTAACTGCTGTTATTTGTTGAATTGGTGTTGTACTTATTCCTTGACCAAAACTAGTAGTAGCAAGTTCTACTGGTCCAACTTTATCTAAATTAAATAATATACCAGAAGATTCTCCATTTAAATTAATACCTGTAGGTTTTCCAAAACCAAAGTTATAAATATATTTAAATAATCTTTCTTTTCCTAATTTTTGTCCCATTACAACAAATCCTGGGTTC
>CADCJS010000016.1:15122-22187 GCA_902801825.1 uncultured Erysipelotrichaceae bacterium | reverse complement strand
ATCACATTATTCCCGTTTTTTTTAATAAATCCATTGTTTTCTCATCTTTTGAAAAATTTATTTTTAATTCATCAATATTAAAAGGAAGAACATATTCATTGATATATTTTATTAAAGTTATATTTTCTCTTAATAATTCAACATTTTCTACTATTTTTTTTCTTAAATTTGCATTTTTTAACTCATCTATATGAAATATAATATTTTCAATATCGCCATATTTATTAATTAAGAAAGCTGCAGTTTTTGGTCCAATCCCACTTACACCCTTAATATTATCACTTGCATCACCAATTAGTGCTTTATAATCAGCAAAATACTTTGATTCTATATTAAACTTGCACTTAACAAATTGAGCATCTATAATTTGACTATTTTTTCCCCTATACCTGAAAACTTTAACACTATCATTTATCAAACTATAAAAATCAGTATCAAAGGAACTAATAACTATATCATATTCTTCCATATACCTAAAGCAATAACTTGCTATTATATCATCTGTTTCTACTGTTTGAACCTCAGTATGTTTAATATTAAGTTCATCCAAGACTTTATATATATTTTCTAATTGACTAAACGGATTTTCATCAAATGGAACTTTACTATAATCGATTCTATTGCCTTTATATTCTTTATTTACACTTTGTCTTTGTATTTCTTGTTCTTTATCAAAAAGAATAACAATATAATTAGGATTATTAAACTTTACTATTTTTAGTAATGCACCAACAAAACCAATTACACCATGGACTGGAATATTATTTTTATTATAAATTTTATTGGGCATACCATAAAACATTTGAAACAACAAATTATGCCCATCAATAATCAATAATTTTTCTTTCATTTTATTTACCTCTTAAATTATTGTAATCTTTTTCCCAAACAAAATGAACCCATTGATTATCATTTATTAAATAAACATAATTAACATCTGTATCAATATCATAATTCATATCCATAAAATAATCATTCATAACTAGAGAATAAACAGACACAATATTTTTTCCCTGTTCTTTCAAATAATTAATTGCAAAATTAGAACATCTTCCATGACTAACTATATCTTCCAGCAAAATAAAATCAGTTACATCATCCTCTATCATTTTGTTAATAAATCTTGTATCCCCATAATCCTTTATTTTATCAGTATTTGTCATTTGTATTTGGATTATTGATACATTTCTTATATCTAAATAATGAGAAACTGCTGTAAGGAGTGGTAATGCACCTCTTGCAATACCTAATAAACCTATTTTTTTATTTTTTAAATCATATTTTAATTTAATATCTTCAGAAATAAGTTCTACAGCTTTTAAAAAATCTTCTTCTGAAAAAATTATTCTTTTATTGTCTATAATATCACTTAAATATTTATCCTTATTCAAACTTTTCTTCATAAAAAACCTCACAATATTCCTATATTCTTATAATCACTTATTATCATCGTTTTTTCTCTATTTAATTCAAGTTTTTTAGTTCTTAACTGTTTTTCTAATTCATCTTCTATTTTTTTAATCATACTAAAATCTTCGCTTATTGGAAAAATATAATTATCACCATATCTTACAAAATCACCAAATTTCTGATACATCACATAATCAACATCATTTAAATAAATATTTGACAACAATGTCGACAAAATATGTCCCAATGGCATCTCTAATGATTCTCTAAACAATTGTTGATCAATTAATTTAACTACTTGTTGATCGCAATATTCACCTAATTGTTTTAATAGCAAATTTTTATCAATTGATTTAAAAAAATGTTTTATATCAAAACTCACTATATATTTATAATTATTTTTCCAAAAGAATTTAATATATTCGTAATATCTTTTTTTATACTTTTTCCCTCTATATCCACATACACCTTCATATAATATCCCATTAAATAATGGTAATAATCTATTTTTTATAGAATTCTGCACAATACGATCAGAAAAACACAATATTTCAAAACATATCATACATGTCCCATCATATTTTAGAACAGATTGTTTAAGTACTTCTTTAGGCAAATATTTTCCGTTTTTCAAATTCAAATATAATTGATACACATACTTTGAAGGAACATCGATTTCTTTAGGATTAACCCCATCAAATCCTGGAATACTATTCTTTCTCTTTGAATTTTTATATGCTTGCATCAGGTTATCAAATTCAACTATTTCATCATACGTTACTATTCTATTATATTTTTTTTGCATTTCTTTACTCCAAAAATTTGAACTTGCTGATATCCTTCACTATAGTTACAACCAGATACATTTCCAAATAATTTATTTTGCGTATCAATAATTTTTTTCCAATATTCAGGATTTTGAGAACAATAATTTCCAATCATATCATTTTTAGTTATATACTTATCAGATATATCTATATAATAATCAGGTACAAAAAAATTATTATTATTTCCTATCAAATTAACCGACTCGCAATAAAATAATTTAAAATTCATTTTATTTGAAAAAATAAGGGTCGGTATTATTGAATTTAAATATCTACATGTTTCTCGATGTTCAAAATTAGCATCATATTCCCAGTGAGTAATAATTAAACCTGGATTAAATTTTAATAAATACTCAACCAACTTTTCTTTTTCATGTTCTAAATAATAAACTTTATATCCATACTTTTTGGAATTATAATTACTTTCTTTTATTCTTTCCTCTGTACAAGCATATAAATAAAATATTCTAATATCAGAATGATTTTCTAATTCTTTAGCAATCATCCCTCCACACCAAATTTCTGCATCATCTGGATGAGCTAATACAAATGCAATCCTCTTCATACATTACCTCTCAATAAAACCTAACAAATTTCTCGCTACATTAACGGATGTATATTCTTTCCTTACAATTTTACAATTTTTTATAAGGTCATTTCTTAATTTAGAATCTTCAATCAAATCAACAATAGAATTATATAAATTAATATTATCACCATAATCTAACAATATTCCAGAATTTTTTACTAAACTTGGTAAATTGCCAACACTCATCGTAATTAGTGGCTTACAACATGCGATACTCTCAAGGGCAGCTATACCAAATGATTCGTATTTTGTAGGTAATACTACTAATTTACTATCTTTTATATATTTGGGGATTTCACTCCAATCCAAGTTATCCAACATCACTACATTATCTTTTAAGAAATTATTATCTTCTAAAAAATTATTTATAAAATTTAATATTTTTCCCTGCTTACCAAAATGAAATTTACCTCCACATAAATACAATTTTAAATCAGGATATTTTTCTGCAACTTTTTTATAAGTTATTAATAAATTTTCTATTCCTTTTCCCTCAGCCAATCTACAGTTACAAAAAATATATTTTCTTTCATTATTATTAAATTCATTAAACTCATCTTCTACGAAACAATTAGGCAAAATATCTATATTACGTGTTGTTTTAGTTTCTTTAATTATTATCTCTTTCACTTCATCACTGACAGCAAAATAATTATCAAAGTTCATATTTAAAGTTTTATATATTAAGTCCATTTGATATGTCATATGATATAAAATACCTATTTTAACATTATAAATATTTTCAAAATTGATACTCGGAATTATTCCCCACAATTGATCTATGATTAATATATAATCAATTTTATTTTTTAATATAATATTATCTAACTCATCATTAATTTTTTTACCATTATTTTCATACAACTTACGTATATTATTGTCTATTTCACTTTCAACACAATCAAAATTACAATTTAAATATTGGCTATAGTAAAAATTATCTAAATGATCACCATTTTGTGAAGTATATACATAAACATTATTATTTGTCTTCTTTAATCCATCTATAAGAGAAAAAATCGATTTTTCAACACCACCAAAAGTATTTACTTTAGCAGTTAAAAAAGTAATTAGTATATTCATATAGCTCTCTCCAATTTTCTAATTTTATCACTAAAGAATTGTGGTTTCTCATCAAAATCTTTATCATATAATAATGATTCAAAATAATTAATCCAATATTCAAGGTACTCCGCATACACTTCATTTAAAATATCTCTGCTATTACCATTCATAATATATTGCTGAATTCTTTTGTCTAATTCAAAACATTTAATGCATAATTCATTAACCTTGTTAAAAACGTATTCCACTCTTTTATCAATAAAATAGTATTCTACTTTGTTAATATCTTGTTTTTTTATTAAATTATCTTTTTCAAATTGTCTTAATGATGGTGTACCATATAATGGCCAAAAGTGACTTCTTAATGAATCTATAGTTATAACTCCATTCTTTTTGATAAACTCATAATTTTGTTTCAGTTCTTCAAATGTCATTCTCGGATCAATCATAATATAAGCAAGGTTAAGAGCTATATCAAATCTTTTTAATATATCAATACATTTTTGATTCTGTTCAACTGTTATTTTTTTATTATATAAATTTAAAATCCTATCAACACCTGATTCTACACCAATTAAACAATCATTAACACCTGCCTGTGCAAGTAAGCTAAAAAGTTCTTCATCAACATCCTCAGCACGTGCCGATATCATAAAATTAGCCTTTATCCCTCGTTTAATAATTTCCTTAGCAAAGTTTCTTGCTCGCTCATGTCCCTCTGGTTTAGGCCCCAAAAATTCATCATCCGTAAATCTAAATGTCTTACAGCCATATGTATTTACTAAATATTCTATTTCATCTACGACATCAATATAATTTCGAGCTCTCCAACAACCATTGTAAAAAGATCTAATATCACAAAATAAACAATTACCATAACAACCACGGCTTGTTGTTAATTGAGTTGCCCAATTATGATTATGTTCTGCAATAAATGAAAGTGTATCTCTCTCCGGCCATGGCAGTATATCTAAATCAACTAATTTTCTATCTTTATTAACAATAATTTTAGAATCTATTAACAAGGACATTCCATCTATAGTTGATATATCTTCATTATTTTTTAATTTTAATGCTAGTTCTGTTATAGAAAATTCTCCGTCTCCTCTACTAACAGAATCAAAGCATTTGTACTTACTCAAAATATTATAGTGTTCAAATGTAGGAAAATGACCACCAATAGTTACATGTAAATTAGAAGTTTGTTTTTTAATATTTTCAGCAATAATAATGCTTTCATCCAACAATTGTTGAAAAGACGATGAAATACCAACTAAAAAATATTCATTTAATTGTATATAATTAAGTATATCTTCGGATTTTATACCCCTCATATTGGCATCAAATATATCAACTTCAATTCCATTCTTTCTAAGAACAGCTGCAATATAACCTAAGCCTAAATTTTCACTTGGTAAATAAGTTGGATACTCAGGGCTCTCAAAATATGGTGCAATTAACAAAACTTTTTTATTCATAACATTCTTCCTTCTTTTTTAAAAAATTAATTGTTTTATATGTAAAAGGGGTCATAATAATTTCAAACAAAATTTTTGTAAAGGAATGATAAACTATCATCATAATTAAACTTTTAAATTCAACAATTCCAACAAAACCGATTGTTAAAAATACTATCGAATCTAATGTTTCTCCAACAATTGTTGATAAAATTGTTCTAAACCATAAATACTTTATTTTTGATTTAATTTTTATATAATTCATTATAAATGAATTTGATAATCCGCCAATTAAATATGCAACTATGCCGGCAAAAAACAATCTTGGAGTATTTCCTAAAACAAGAGCAAATGATTCCTGATTTGTGAAATAATCAGGATATGGTAACTTAATTGCAATTGTAAAAACTAATACCATTAACGCATTACATACAAACCCTCCAATAATTATTTTTTTAGTCAATTTATATCCATATATTTCTGAAAACACATCACCTAAAATATAGCTTATCGGAAATACAAGAGTTCCTGCCGTCACAGTTATTGAATATAATTTAATAACCTTAAATGCAGCAATATTTGCAACCAAAATACATGTAATATATAGCATAACCAAATAAACGAACAAATCAGAATATTTTCTTTTAAGATTTTTAACCTTAATACTATTATTTTTAGTTTCTAATTTGTTAAACTTGTCCATATAAACTCCTTAATTCATATTTTAACATTATATTATATTATTATATTTTATTTGTCAATAATGTAATTAAAAGTATATTACTTCAAGAGCTAAATGCAACTTTTTTTATAAATATTTTCAACTTGTATTTTAAGCTATATATGATAAAACCAATTTATCAGCTGAGCAGTATTAGGTTGATGTAGTAGAATCGTCTGCTTGTACAGGGACGATTTTTTTGTACATTTCCCATAAATCATCAAACTCTAAATTTATTCTATCTAAATTATCATTAATTGAAGTTTTTAAATAGGAAAATTTATTTTTTATAGGCACTCCTTCTTCATCTTTAAACTTTCTATCTATTATTCTTGAACAAGTATAATTAACTACTCTTATTAAATCTCTATAAGAAATACCATTATTCATATATTCATTAAATAATTCATCATAATCAAATATCCTCATATCATCTTCATCTATATAACCAATTTTAATTAAATCATTAGTTAAAATATGATGTTCATTCGCATTAAAAAAAGAGGATATTTGTTTATCTAATTTATCCTCTTTGTTATTAGTATTTATTATATTAGTATTTATTTGTGTGTCCTTAAGGGTATGTCCTTCTACCGTATGCCCTTTTTGGGTATATGATAATTCATATATTAAATAGTCATATGTAAATTTACCATTATCCAAATGTTTTCTTTCTCTAATTAAATAACCATTTTCTTCTAATTCTTTTAATATTGATCTGATTGCTTTACTATTTTCTTTACTAATTAAAACTAAACCTTTTATAGAATAATCTCAATCTTCTGGTAAAGATAACATAAATGATAATAAACCTTTAGCTTTATAAGATAAGTTTATATTTTGCAAATGATAGTTAGACATAATTGTATAATTTTTATTTTTTTCTACTTAACTCACTTATTTTTAATTCTAAATTATTTAATTTTTCTTTATTATTTTTATTAAAAACTATTAAATAGTTTTGAAGTAAATTATTTATTATTTTTTCATTTTCGT
>CADCJS010000016.1:0-15089 GCA_902801825.1 uncultured Erysipelotrichaceae bacterium | reverse complement strand
GAAGTAAATTATTTATTATTTTTTCATTTTCGTTAGATAATTTTTCTTCTATTAAAGATATCATTAATTTATCTAATTCTATTTCCCTAATAAATGGGGTTCACTTCAATAAGTTATTTTTTTATTTTTTAAATTCTGGTTCGTCAGTTTTAGGCATTTCATTAGTTTTTTAAGCACTAGCTAAAGCTGACATAAATTCATTATTATAAATAGATACTTTTTTATCAATATGATCAATAGCCATACTGTTATCATTTACTTTTTCTTTTATATTAGAAACTTCTATTCTTAATTCATCTAATTCTTCTAATATTTTTCTTCATAAACATCTTTGTAATTATCTAAACATAAGCTTATTTTTTGAAAAAGTTTCTAAATTTTTTAAATATATCATTATTGTCTAAATCAGTTTCATTTAATTCTTCAAATAATTTTCTTTGTTTTTTATCTAATTTAGTTGGAATTACAACTTTTAAAATTATATATAAGTCTCCAACTCTACTACTATTTAAAGTTGTAGTACCTTTTCCTCTTATTCTTAATTTATCTCCATTTTGTGAACCTGCTGGTATTGTTAATATAATTGAACCATCTAATAATGGTATTTCTTTTTCACAACCTAATGCTGCTTGTGAAACATTTATAGGAACTTCAAGATATAAATCATTTTTATCTCTTGTGAATGCATTATCTTTTTCTACAATAAATTGTACATAGATATCACCATTTGCTCCACCATTAATTCCCGCTTCACCTTTTCCTTTTATTCTTATTTGATCATTATTATCTACACCTTTAGGTACATCAATAGTAATAGTTCTTCTAATTTTATTTTGTCCTTTTCCTTTGCATTTACTACAAATTGTTTCAAAGGTTTTACCGGACCCATTACATTTACTGCAAGGACTTTGACTCATGAAGGAACCAAACATTGTATTTTGTTGTCTTGTTACTTTACCAGTACCATTACATTCACTACATTTTTTTTCATTAAATCCACCTATTCCATGACATTCATCACATGTTTCATTTAAATCTAGTGTTAAGTCTTTTTTACAACCAAATACTGCATCTTTGAAACTGATTCTCATTCTATATAATACATCTTCACCTTTTCTAGGTGCATTTTTATTTCTTCTAGAACCTCCAAAACCAAAACTATCAGAAAACATACCAGATAATATATCACCTAAGTCAATATCATCAAAACCAAATGAAGAAGAAAATCCTCCAAAGTTTCCATAACCGTTTGCACCTGCGTTTTGATCAAAAGCTGCATGTCCAAATTGATCATAAGTTTTTCTTTTGTTAGCATCTGATAATACTTCATATGCTTCTTGTACTTCTTTAAATTTTTCAGGAGCATCTTTATCTTTATTTAAATCTGGATGATATTTTTTTGCTAGTTTTCTAAAAGCACTTTTTATTTCAGCATCAGTTGCAGTTTTACTAACACCTAATATTTCATAATAATCTCTTTTTGCCATTGTTTAACTCCTCTAACTACTTATTTTTTTAAATTCATCTAAAATTTCTTTGAAGTAATCTATTGTATTAACTATTACTTTACTATCATTCATATCTATACCTATTGTTTTAAGTTCATCAATTGGATCCATACTTCCACCCAAAGTTAGAAATTTTAAATATTTTTCTTTAACATCATTATTTCCTTTTAATATTTCTCTTACTATATATGTTGAAGCACATATAGAAGTAGCGTATTTATAAACATAGAAATTATAATAAAAGTGAGGTATTCTTGACCATTCATATTTTATTTCTTCATCTAATATTACACTTTCAGGAAAATATTCTTTATTTAATTTATAATATTTATCACATAATAATTCACTTGTTAATATTTCACCACTAGAAGATAAATCATATATTTGTTTTTCAAATTCAGCGAACATTGTTTGTCTAAATAAAGTACCTTTATATAAATCTAATAAACTATTTAATATATATAATTTTTCTTCTTTAATATTTGTGTTTTTTAACATATAATTTGATAGTAATAATTCATTAACAGTAGATGCTACTTCAGCAACAAATATTTTATAATATGCATAATGATAAGGATTATTTTTATTTGAAAAATAAGTATGCATTGAATGACCTAATTCATGAGCAAGTGTACTAACATCATCTAACTTACCTTCATAGTTTAATAATAAATAAGGTTTAGTTAAATATGTTCCAGAAGAATATGCTCCTCCTCTTTTTCCTTTATTATTATATACATCAATCCATCTTTCATTAAATGCCTTTTTTAATACTTCATTATATTCTTTTCCTAATGGTTTTAATGCTTCTAATACAATATCCTTAGCTTCTTCAAAAGTATATGTTTTATTTATATTTTTTATTACTTTTGTATAAACATCATATATATGAAATTCTTCTTTATTAAGTAATTTCTTTTTATAATCAAAATATTCATATAAAGGATTTATATTATCTTTAACAGTTTTTATTAAATTATCATATACTTTAACATCTATATTTTCTGAATGTAAACTAGATTCAAGTGCACTATTATATCCTCGTAAATTAGAAATACTTATATTAGAATCAACTGTATTTGATAAACATTTTGAAATAGTATTTGCATATTTTTTATATGTTTTATAAAGTGTTTGAAAAGCTTGTTTTCTTTCTTCTTCATGAATAGATTCAATAAATATAGAATAATTACTATTTGTTAATTCTACTTCTTTATTATCATTAGTTTTTATAGTATCAAATGTAAAATCAGAATTTGTTAATAAATCATATATTGATTCTGAATTATCAAATGCTTTAGATATTTTAGATAATGCGATTTCTACCTTCTCATCTAATAAATATTTTTTATTTCTAAATAAATCTTTTAATAGATATTCAAATTCTTTTAATTTAGGATATTCTTTAATATATTCTTCTATTTTTTCATAATCTAATTTAAGTATTGATGGGATAATAAAGCCAGTTATTTTTGAATAATCAGAAAATAAGTTATTTACAATTCCATAATATTTTTGATATTTACTATTTGATAAGTCTTGATCATATGAAAGATGTGCATATGAATAAGTTTTATCTAATCTACTTTCTAAGTCATTTGTTAAAATTAATATTTCATATAATGATTTAGAAGAAGTATTAAAATTTTTATATTCTTCTATTTTTAATATATCTTTTTTTAATTTTTCTACTTCATTTAAGAATTCTTCATCTGTTTTAAATATTAAAGATAAATCCCAAGTATATTCTTTATTTATTTCTTCTCTTGTTCTTTGTTTTTCCATTTTTTCTCCTTATCATAAATAGAAAGTTCTAGTAAAAACTAGAACTATCTTTTATTATTTTTCTTCATAAGTTGCATCTTTTACATTATCATTAGTATTATTGTCAGTATTATTTTCTTCATTAGTTGTTTCTTGATTTTGATTATTCTTAGCTGCTTCTTCATATACTTTTTGACCTAAAGCCATAGCTTTTTCATTTAATTTATCTTTAGCTGTTTTCATTTTTTCAATATCATTACTTTCTAAAGCTTCTTTTGCTTCTTTTATAGCATCTTCTGCTTCAGTTTTTTCTTTATCACCAATCTTATCTCCAAGATCTTTGATTGCTTTTTCAGTAGCATATGTTAATTGTTCTATTTCATTTTTAACATCTGCTTGTTCTTTTCTTTTTGCATCTGCTTCTTTATTAGCTTCTGCTTCTTTTACCATTTTATCTATTTCTTCATCTGATAAATTTGTATTAGATGTTATTGTTATTGATTGTTCTTTATTTGTTCCTAAATCTTTAGCTTTAACATTAACTATACCATTTGCATCTATATCAAATGTTACTTCAATTTGAGGAACTCCTCTAGGTGCTGGTGCAATATTTCCTAATTGGAAATTACCTAATGTTTTATTGTCTGCAGCCATTTGTCTTTCACCTTGAAGAACATGTATATCAACTGCTGGTTGATTATCTGCAGCTGTACTAAATATTTGAGATTTACTTGTTGGAATAGTAGTATTTCTTGGAATTAATACTGTCATTACTCCACCCATTGTTTCAATACCAAGTGATAATGGTGTTACATCAAGTAATACTATATCGTTAACTTCACCAGTTAATACTCCACCTTGAATAGCAGCACCCATTGATACTACTTCATCTGGATTAACTCCTTTACTTGGCTCTTTACCAAGTTCTTTTTTGATTAAATCTGTTACCATTGGAATTCTTGTAGAACCACCAACAAAGATTATTTTATCAATATCATTTTTAGTCATATTAGCATCAGATAATGCTTTTCTAACTGGATCTAATGTTGATCTAACCAAATCACCAATTAAATCTTCAAATTTAGCACGAGTTAAATTCATTTCTAAATGAAGTGGTCCATTTTCTCCTTGAGATATAAATGGTAAACTTATTTGTGTTGAAGTAACTCCACTTAAATCTTTTTTAGCTTTTTCTGAAGCATCTTTAATTCTTTGCATAGCCATTTTATCATTAGATAAATCTATACCATTTTCTTTTTTGAATTCTGATACTAAATAATCAGATATTCTATTATCAAAGTCATCTCCACCTAATTTATTATTACCAGAAGTAGATTTAACTTCATAAACTCCATCACCAAGTTCTAGAATTGATACGTCAAATGTACCTCCACCTAAGTCATATACTAATATAGTATGTGCATCATCTTGTTTATCAATACCATAAGCAAGAGCTGCTGCAGTTGGTTCATTAATAATTCTTTCTACTTCTAAACCAGCGATTTTACCTGCATTTTTTGTAGCTTGTCTTTGAGCATCATTAAAATATGCTGGAACAGTAATAACTGCTTTTGTTACTTTTTCTCCTAAATAACTTTCTGCATAATCTTTCATATATCCTAAAATCATTGCTGATATTTCTTCTGGAGTATATTCTTTATTATTTGCTTTTACTTTTTTATCAGTTCCCATTAATCTTTTAACTGAATAAATTGTATCTGGATTTGTAACCATTTGTCTTTTAGCAGCATCACCAACAATTATTTCTCCATTTTTAAATGCTACTACTGATGGAGTAGTTCTTCCTCCTTCTGGATTTGCTATAACTTTAGCATCCTTTCCTTCTAATACACTTACACAACTATTTGTTGTACCTAAATCTATACCTATAATTTTACTCATATTATCCTCTCCTTACATATTAACTTTAACCATTGCTGGTCTAATTACTTTATCTTTATAAATATAACCTTTTTGAAGTATTTCTATTACTTCATTTTCTTTTTTATCATCATGATGTTCTGTCATAACCGCTTGATGCAACCCTGGATCAAATTCACATCCTAATGCTTCTATTTCTTTTACTTCAAATTTATTTAATACATTAACTAGATTATTATAAATCATTTCAATACCTTTTTGATAATTTTCTATTTGAGAATCTTTTTGGGATAATGCTCTTTCAAAATTATCAATAATTGGAAGTATTTCTAAAATTAAATCTTCATCTTTAAATTTTAATAATCTATTTAATTCTTCATCTTTTCTTCTTAATGAATTAATCATTTCTGCTGAAATTCTCATATTTTTATCTTCTAATTCATTTACTTTATCTTGAAGTGTTTTGATTAATTCATCTTTTTCTTTACACTTTTTATCTTCTTTATGTTTAGTTTCTTTTTTTATTTCTTTATTTTCTTCCACTTTATTACCTCTCTATATTTTCTTTGATAAATTCTATTAAACTAACAACTTTATCATATTCCATTCTTTTAGGACCTACTACTGCTAATGTACTTTCTTTATTATTAAGTAAAACCTTTGTTTTAACAACCGTTAAATCATCATCTATATTATTTTCTTTACCAATATATATATTAATATCTTCACTATCTTCTTCTATTTTTTCTTTAATATAATCTTCATCAAGTGCGGATACTATTTTTTTAATTTTATTTACATCATCAAATTCTGGTAAATCAAGTATTTTATTTCTACCTTTAATTAAAACTTCACTATTATCTTTAAAATCATTAAATGCATCATAAAATGCCTTATATAATATTTCATAATTATTAATATATTCTGCTATTTTTGGTTTTACTTCAAATTCTAATTTAGCACTAATTTCATTAATAGGTGTTCCAATTATTAGTTTATTAATTAATTCTACTATTTTTTTAACATCATTTAAATTACAACCTTTTACATTTATATTTAAATTTTCTATATGACCTTTGTCTGTAATAACAATAGCTGCAACATTTTCTTCATCAATAGGTTCTACAATAACTTTTTTTAATTTATTTGTTGTATTACTATTCTCTAAAACTACTGCAGTGTAATTTGTTATTTCAGATATAATTTCTAAACTTTTTGATATAGTATCATTTAGTTTTAAACTTTTATTAGAAAATATAGTTTGTAATTTTAATGTATCTTCACCATTCATTTTTTTTAATTGCATAATATTATCTACATAATATCTATAACCTTTTTCACTTGGTATTCTTCCACTTGAAATGTGAGTTTTTTCAATATAACCTTCTTCTTCTAATTCACTCATATCATTTCTAATAGTTGCAGAAGATACTTTTAATTTATCACATAAACTAGATGATCCTACTGGTCTACATGTTTTTATTTGTTCTTCAACAATCAGTTTTAATATTTTCTCTTTTCTATCGTTTAACATAAATCACCTCAATATAAAGTGTACAAATAAATTATAAACCAAAAAATTAGCACTGTCAATACTTAAGTGCTAATTTATATTTTTTTAATTAATTTTTATAAGTGGAGCAATTAATGGATAACCAAAGAAATATACTGTTGTAGTTAAAACTGCCCAAACAATAATTAATATTAATTGTATTCTAAATACTTTATCATTTGTTTTAATCTTTATATTTGATATAAAGTCCTTATTGTTTTCAGTAATAATATTTTCTTTAATACTATCTTCCCCTACTTGTTCAAAAGGTAATTTATCAAATCTTGTATCCATAATAATATCTCCTTATTCTTTTTTATATTATAACATATTTTTAAATTAGTTTAACTAATATTTCATTAATAACATAAATATATTTTTTATTTACAATAATATTATCATTTTCTATTAATAATTTATCTTCATTTATTAATTCTTTTATTATCTTATTATCTAATATATTACAATTATATTTTTTATTAAAATCTTTAATATTAATACCATCTTTTAATCTGAATTTTAAAATATATTCATATTTCATCTTATCTTCTAAAGAAAGAATTTCTTTTTCTTTTTTATATATTTTTTCATTATACTTTGTTAAATTTCTATAATTGGTATATCTAATATTATTTAAATAAGAAGATGCACTAAGACCAAATCCATAGTATTCTTCATTATTCCAGTATGTTAAATTATGTTTGGATTCATATCCTTTTTTAGAATAATTACTAATCTCATAATGATTATAATCTTTTAATTTACTATCTATTAATTTAAACATATCATAATCTAATTTATCATTTATTGGTTTAATATTACTTATTTTTGTATGTGGTTCTATTATAAGTGAATAACATGATATATGTGGTAAATCTAATGATAAAAATATATCTATATCTTTTTCTAAATCTTTTATAGATTGGTTTTTTAAAGCGTATATTAAGTCTATATTAATATTATCAAAATATTTTTTAGCAAGATTAATTCTAGAAATAATATCTATATTTTTATTTCTATCTAAAAAATTTAAATTCTTTTTTATAAAAGATTGAACTCCTATACTTAATCTATTAACTCTATTATTTTTAAATAATTCTAATATTTCTTCATCAATATCTTCAATATTACATTCTATTGTAAATTCATAGTTATCATTAAATATAAATCTACTTGTTATATCAAATAATTTATTTAACTGATTATTATTTAAACAAGAAGGTGTTCCACCACCAATATATAAAGTATTTAATTTTTCACCTAAAAAATCATTATCTATTTCATTTTCTAATGAATCTAAATATTTATTTATTATTTCATCATTTTTATAAAATTTACAAAAATCACAATAAGAACATATATTATTACAAAATGGTATATGTAAGTATACTGAGTTTGCCATTATAATCCTTTATTATTTTTTAAGTTATTATTTTTATTTTTTTGTAATTGTTCTTTTACTTTATCATAAATATCTTTATTGATTTTTTCTAATCTTATGTGTAAATCATCATACGCAACTCTATATGTAATTTTTAATTCTGCTGAGATTTGATCTATTGTATAACCCTTCAAACATAATTCTGCGGATTTTAATACTCTTTGTTGAATTTTCAAATCTTTAATATTTCCTCTATAATTATTAGTTATAAAATCTATATTCGAGTTTAGATGACGCTTTTTATATATTTTTAAATAATTACTTATAGTTACATGTGATAATAATCCATTTTTATAGATTTTTGAAAGTTCCCTAGCACTTAATCCAGTTTTTTCTGCTAATTGACCAACTTCTTCAATCATTTGGTCTCTTTGTTCGTCTGTATATTTAGTAGCCATTTTTATTACCTCTTTCTTATTTAATACTTAAAACATCTAAGAATGCTTCTGGTGGAATTTCAACAGAACCAATCATTTTCATTTTCTTTTTACCTTCTTTTTGTTTTTCTAATAATTTCTTCTTTCTACTTATATCTCCACCATAACATTTAGCAAGTACATTTTTTCTCATAGATTTTATATCACATCTTGAAATAACTTTATTTCCAATAGATGCTTGAATTGGTACTTCAAATAATTGTCTTGGTATTATTTCTTTTAACTTAATAGTTATATTTTTACCTAATGAATAAGCGAAATCTTTATGTACTATCATAGAAAGTGCATCTACCATTTCTCCATTTAATAATATATCCATTTTGACTAAATCACTTTGTTTATAACCTATTAATTCATAATCAAATGAAGCATATCCTTTTGAATAACTTTTTAATTTATCAAAAAAATCATGCATTATTTCTGATAAAGGTAATTCATAATGAATATTAACTCTAGTTTTATCAATATAATCCATATTTATGAAATTACCTCTTTTATTTTCACATAATTCCATAATACTTCCAATATATTCTGTAGGTACAAATATATTAGTTTTAACATATGGTTCTTCTATTCTTGATATAACTTGTCTATCTGGAAAATCACTAGGATTACTTATTTCTTTTACTTCGTTATTTGTTAAATACACTTTATATATAACTGATGGTGAAGTAATAATTATATCTATATTAAATTCTCTTTCTATTCTTTCTTTTATAATATCCATATGTAATAAACCTAAGAAACCACATCTAAATCCAAAGCCTAATGCTTTACTTACTTCTGGTTCATATATCAAAGATGCATCATTTAAGCTTAGTTTTTCTAATGCTTCTTTTAGTTCATCATATTTATTTGTTTCTACTGGATATATTCCACTATAAACCATAGATTTCATTCTTTTATAACCTTCTAATGGTTTAACCTTTAAGTTTTCTAAAGTAACAGTATCACCAATTTGAACATCTTTTATTTTTTTAATAGAAGCCGCAATATAACCTACATCTCCTGCGGATAATTCATTTACTTTTACCTCTTTAGGAGTATGATAACCAAGTTCTACAACTTCATAAACAGCATCATTACTTAAAAATTTTATTTTATCTTTTAATTTTACTTTTCCATCTACTACTCTAACTTGTACTACAACACCTTTATATGCGTCATATACACTATCAAATATTAATCCTCTAAAATCACTATTAATATTTCCACTTGGAGCAGGTATTTTCTTTATTATCTCATCTAATAAATTATCTATTCCGAGTCCAGTTTTAGCACTTGTCAATATTATTTCATCTTTTTCAAATCCAAAAGTATCAACTAATTCATTTATGACTTTATCAGTATCTGAATTTGGTAAATCTATTTTATTTATTACTGGAATAATAGTTAAATCATTTTCAAGTGCTAAAAAATAATTTGCAAGTGTTTGTGCTTGTATTCCTTGAGTTGCATCTACTAATAATATAGCACCTTCACATGCAGCTAAACTTCTAGATACTTCATAAGAAAAATCTACATGTCCTGGAGTATCGATTAAATGTAAAGTATAACCTTTATAATCTAATTTAACTGCATTTAATTTTATAGTTATACCTCTTTCTTGTTCTAATTCCATACTATCAAGCATTTGAGAAGACATTTCTCTTTTTGAAATAGCTCCTGTTAATTCTAATATTCTATCTGCTAATGTACTTTTACCATGATCTATATGTGCAATAATAGCAAAGTTTCTAATTTTTTCATTCATTGGCAACACCCTAACAATAATTATACAATAAATTGCTTTTATTAATCAATCATTTTTTCTACAACTTTAAAGCTAGATTCTAGCATATAATTTATACTTTTATTAATAAATAGATTCATATCATCACCAAGTCTAGTTATATTATTATTATAATTTTTAGTTTCTACTTTGTAATAATCATTAATATTAACATCTTTACCATTTTTTATATCTTCTTCAAATTGTTTTATTTTCTTATCAGTAATTGTTTTCTTTTGGCTGTTAGAATATTCATAATATCCTTTAGAACTAGATAAAAATATTATTAAAAATATAATAAATAATATAAGAACAATTATATAAAAAGCTTTAGTATTATTATTCATTATTTTCTCCAATATAAGTAGATAATATATCACTTAAAGCATCAACAGTATTAAATATTTCATCCATTGTATTATCTTTACCACCAACTTCTATAAGTAATACATTTTTATCTATGTCTTGATTATAAGCCTCATACCAATCTTTAGTTTCTCTTTTAAATACTCCTCTAGATAGTTTATTATATTTTTTATTAGTTAAATCACTTAACTTATTCATAACCTTTTCGTTTTCATAATATGTTTTGTTTGTTGTACCTAAAACAAATAAAATTCTAGCATAATTATTATCATTTATATTTATAGTTGAAATATCCTTAGGTATAGAGTCTCTATGTATATCAATAAAGTATTTTAATGTAGGATATTTTTTTCTAGCATTGGTTATAAATATTCTTGTCGCACCATAATATTCATTTGGTAAATTTGATGCTTTTATAAATTCAGAGACATTTGTTTGTTCAACTATTGTATTTATTTTCTTTGAATTAAGTTTATCTTTTAATAAATATGAAACCATCATAACATTTGGAGTAAAATTATAATTATCATATCCTTCATTACTATATGTTTCTAATTGATGTGAATTATAAATATAAACTACTGGATCATTTATTTCTTTATCATTTTCTAATATTAAAGATGTTATTTTTTTATATTCATCTTCATTATATATATCATCTTTACTATATTCTTCTTTTACAACATTATTAGATTTTTTTAATTTATTATTAAAAACTAATAAAGTTTCTGGTTTTTTAAAATCTATCTTTGTAAAGAAATATAAAAATTTAGCGAATATATAATTATAATCAGTTTTATTCTTATAAGAATTATTAATAAAAAATATTGTGTTTTTTTTATTAATAAATTTATTTTTGTTTTTATTAAGATTATTTATTAGAAAAAAAGAAAAATATATTAATATAATTAATAATAAAATATTTTTTATTTTTAATCTCTTTTTATGTTTTATTTTTCTCATATTTTCACCTATATTGATTATAGATAAACTTTTTTAAAATATTTGTCTAAAAATAATAATTTATATATTTTTTACATTTTCATGCATACATCTATTTATAGAATTTGATATTAACAGAGAAATTTTATCTATAAAAAAATCAATATTAACATTACATACTATTAAATCATTTATATTAATGACAGTAGGAACTCCAATACATATTACTGGAATATTCATATTATTCTTACTTATTTCTTTTCTATTATTTTTAATACCACTTCCAGGCTTTATTCCTTTATCAGTTAATTGTATAATTTTATTTAAATTATCTTCTTTACTAGCTTTTAAAGAATCTATTACTATTAAAAAATCAGGTTTTATTTCTTTTACAATAGATTTTATTAAATTATAAGTCTCAATACCAGTTACACTAGTTACTGAAGGAATAAATGTAGATATTTTTCTAAAACCTTTTTCTACTACATTTAAATCAAAAAGATGTGATGTGACAATTATATTTTCAATAACTTTAGGACCTAATGAATCTGGTGTTGAATTAATATTACCTAGACCTACAATTAATCCATAATCATCATCTTTAATATTATTTTCTTTTAAGATATAGTTTAAATTTTTAATTAATTTATTTTCTATTTTTTTATTTTCATTATAATCAGTTATATCATTAAATCTAATAGTTATATAATTATAACCATCTATATTTATTCTAGTTTTATTATATTTATTACTTTTTTCTATAGCGATATCTGTATAAACTGTTTCTAAATTTATTCTATTCATTTTTTTCACCCTAAATATATTTTTACCAAAAAAATTAATATTTATTGATTTTTTTATAATTATTTGATAAAATGGTAAAAGTTATTGGTCATGGAGGTGAAAAAATGGCAAATATTAAAAGTGCTAAAAAAAGAATTTCAGTTAATGCTAAAAAGAAAAATAATAATATTCCAAAAAAATCTTCTATGAAAACTGCTATTAAGGGTGCACTTAAAAATCCTAGTAATGAATCAGTTAGTCTAGCATATAAGAAAATAGATAAAGCTCTAGCAAGTAATATTATTACAAAAAATAAAGCTGCAAGAATGAAATCTCGTGTAAGTAAAAATTTAAATAATGTAAAATAATATCTTTAAATAGATATTTTTTTTATTTTAATATATAATATATTATAGGTGAATATATGAAAAAGTTAATTTTATTTATTACTTTTATAATAGTTATATCTAGTTTTGATATATATTATTTAGATGATACTCTATATAATTATTATCTTGATTATTTTAGTTCAAATAAAGGTGAAATAATTAATAATAACGATTATTATAAGAGTTCTAATTTTGATAATTCTTTTATTAATAATAAGTTTAATATTAAAAATGATGATATTGTTAATAATTATAATGAATTATTAGATATGTATTTTACTATAATATATAATGATTATAAAAACTATATTTTTAATTGTAATTATGATAATTGTATAAATGATATAGAAAAATTAGACAATAACAAAGATTTTAATTCTATTAATCAATTTGTTAAAGTTTATAGTAGTTATGAAAATATATATAATTCTTATTCAATGAATAAAAGAATAAATGTTAAGGTAACTAAAAGATATTCTGAAGAAGAAATAAAACAGATAAATGATAAAATAGATTCTATTATAAAAGAATTAAAAATAGATAAAGAAGAAAATGTATACGATAAAATAAAGTTATTTCATGATTATATTGCTAATACAAATAAATATGATTCTGATAGAGAAAATAATAGTAGTAAATATCATTCAGATAAGGCTATTGGTACATTATTTGAAGGTTATTCTGTATGTAATGGATATGCAGATACTATGAGTATATTTTTAGATAAGATTGGAGTATCAAATATAAAAGTTGCGACAGATGATCATGTATGGAATGCTATTTATTTGAATGATAAATGGTATCATATAGATTTAACTTGGGATGATCCTATAAATAATTTAAAAAAAGATATGATTATTTATGATTACTTTATGATAACAACAGATGAGTTATTAAATAAAAATGATAATGAACATTCTTTTGATAAAGAAATATATAGTTTTATAAATTAAAAAAAGTTTCAATTTGAAACTTTTTTATTTGATACTAATTTTATGTTAATAATGAATGCGATTAAGTATAAAATAGAAGTTGAAATTAAAATATTTTCATATCTATTATTAGTTAGATTTAATATTAATTCACTTGCAATATTTCCTGTTAACCCTGCGATAGCCCATGCGGATAATGCAAATCCTAAAGAAAATGTGCTAACTCCTATTTTACTTGATATTGCTTCTTTAAATGTAGACCAACAATATACTGTACAAATTGAACAATGAATTAATAATGCAGGTATTGCTGCCCTAAACCATTTATTATTTATTTTCATAATACTCCTCCTTATTATGAATAATTTTTATCATAGTAATTATTTTACTCAATGTTGCAGATGCAACATTTACAATAAAAAAACAAAATTATAATAATTTTGTTTTTTTATATTTATTTAGAAACTGGTTTATTCATTATTACTCCTACAATTATAGATTATTAAAAGGTATATTATTCTTTTTAAATTTTTCATAATCATCAATTAATATGTCTATTGCATATAATTCTTTTTTTGATTCTTCTTCAAACATTTTTGAAATATAATTTACATCTTCAATATTTCTAGCATGAAAGTATTCTTCTCTAATATTTGCTGGTATTACTATAGGAGCATGTCCTTGTCTAATAATATTATAATTAAGTATCAATCTACTTGTTCTACCATTACCATCTTCAAATGGATGTATTCTTAAGAATTCTATATTAAATAGTGCTTCTCTTTCAAAAATATCTAAATTTGACCATTCATTATAATATTTATCTAATAATTCTTTCATGGCATTAGAAATATTATCGCTTTTTTCAATAGAATATTTATTTTCAAATTTAACATCATTATCTATCTTTCTATATCCGTTAGATATATACATAGAATGAGTATTAATAGTATTTGCGACTTCTATTATTAAATTTTC
Organism: uncultured Erysipelotrichaceae bacterium; assembly: GCA_902801825.1. Classification (GTDB taxonomy): domain Bacteria; phylum Bacillota_I; class Bacilli_A; order RF39; family UBA660; genus RUG13038. Next base: position 345 of record CADCJS010000016.1, on the reverse strand, counting down.
ATTTAATTTATTATCATTTGAATTTATTTTATTAAATATTATATTAAAAGCATTAAAATTATCATTTAATACACTTATATTATGAACATCATATAATTTTTCAATAGGACCATTATCTTCTTCCGTTAAATTATTATTATATATTAATCTACTTGTTAATATTTGAATATATTGATTTAAGAATTCTTTATTCTTAAAATATTCTAATTCTCTTTCACCTAATTTTGCCATACTATCACCTAATTACATTTTAACATAAAATAAAAAAAGAAAAAATCATTTATTTTTCTTTTTTAATACTTTTGGTTGTTCAAAAACTTCTGAAGCTTTTTTATATCTTTCATT
>CADCJS010000015.1 GCA_902801825.1 uncultured Erysipelotrichaceae bacterium | reverse complement strand
AAAGAATAAAAGGAGAGTGAAATATAATGTTATTTTTGATACCAGCAAATAGTAATAAAGGTAGATTAATATTTAATGTTTTTTTACCTATAGATTTAATAATATTAGGAATAGGTATAATAATTTCATTTTTTGCATTATTAATTATCTCTCCTGATAGTTTAATTGGTGCGATAATGTTATTGTTACCGGCACTTATATCTGGATTACTGGTTATTCCAGTTCCATATTATCATAACGTTAGAATAGTATTAAAAGAATGTATACAGTTCTTTTATCAAAGAAGGAATTATAAGTGGGAAGGATGGTGTTATCAAGATGAATTCAAATAGTAATGCTTTTACAGAAAACTGGATAAATATAAAAGAGATTAATAATAATATTATTACTTTAGATAATAAAGAAATGATTACTGGTATTAAGATTAATCCAAAAAATATATTTATACTAGAAAGAATGGAACAAGATAGAATTATTGATTCTTTAAAAACATTTTATAATTTAATAGATTATGAATTCTGGCTTATTATAGCAGATAGACCTGTTGATATTAGTTTATATACATCACAACTAGAATTAGCTTTAAGTAATGCACAATCTCCAACTATGAGAAAGCTTATTGTTGATGATTTAGAGAAAGCAGAGTTATTTATTAATAATAGCATTGTGGATACTGAATACTTTATTTTGTTTAAAGAAAAAAATACAGATTTATTAAATAAAAAAGTGAGAAATTTAATTAATAATATTGCTTCTTGTGGTTTAATTGCATCACAAACATCTAATGATGATTTAAGAATGATTATTGATAATTTCTTAAATGGGGGTACAAATTTTAGTGCTAGGACGGTGATGCCTAAATGAGTATAAAGAAAGAATTAGCTCCTAAAGGAATGACATTTAATGTTAATGATTTTATAATTAGTGATAAGTATGCGACAATATTAACAGTTGTATCTTATCCTGGAGCAATTGATAATGGATATTTAGCAAATTTAGCTTCTGGATTATCTGGTGTTAGAATTGTTGCAAAACATATTCCAATTCCATTTAGTGTACTAGCAAAAATGCTTAATAAACAATTAGCGGATATTCAAGAAAAATATCAAAAAGAAAGAGATGTAACTGTTCAAGAAAAATTAAAGCAAGCATATGATTCTTTAAATGAGTTTATACATGCTATTACAGTTAATCAATCTAAAGTATTTGACTTTTTATTAAATATAATGATAGTAGCAGATACTAAAGAAGAATTAGAACTTAAAAAGATTCAAGTAAGAAATACTATGGAAGCTATGGAAATGAGAGCTATTCCATTAAGATTTGAACAAGAAAAGGCATTAAAATCATGTTTACCAATATTTGAAAAACAAGATATTGAGGATAGAATAGGAACACCAATTCCATCTCCTACTATAGCAGCTATGTATCCTTTTATATTTGATAGTATAAAAGACCAAGGAATGTCTTGTTTACTTGGAGTAGATTTTTCTGGTGGAATTATATTATTTAATCAATTTTTATATCAAATAAAAAAAGAACATAATAGAAATAATGCTAATATGATTATGCTTGGTACTTCTGGTAGTGGTAAGTCTACTGCAGCTAAATTATTATTAAGAAGTCATATTAGAAATGGTCATAAGATAGTTGCAATAGATCCAGAAGGCGAACTAGAAGATATGACTAGAATGTTTGATGGAGATTTTATTGATTTAGGTAGAGGTGGAGAATATGGTATGATTAATCCACTTGAAATAGTAGTAGATGCTGATGAAGATGAAAATGGAAAAGGAATAGGATATGCTATTTTAACTAAAACTCTTCAAACATTAAAAGCATTTATGAAATATTATGATCCATCAATAACAGAAGATGTTTTAACTTTATTCAATGAAGTAGTAGTTGAAACATATCAAAGATTTGGTATTAATGTTAATACAGATTTTAGGACTTTAAAATCTGAAGATTATCCTACTTTTAGTGATGTTTATAAAACAATTAGAGGTAGAATATTATCATATGGGGAAGCAACTACTGAAAGAAGTATTATGGAAAGACTTGAAATTAAAGTTAGACCACTTACTTTTGGTGGTTTAGAACATTATTTTGATGGTCACACAACTATTAAACCAAAATCTGAATTTATAGTATTTAATATTAGAGAATTAATGAATGCTGAACAAAATGTTAAAAATGCATTATTCTTTAATATATTAAAACATGCATGGAGTTTATGTTTAGATGCATCTGAAAATACAGTATTAATGGTTGATGAAGCACATATGCTTTTGGGACAAAACAATACTTTAGGTGCAGATTTCTTAGCAAATGTACAAAGAAGAGCTAGAAAATATAACACTGGTTCAATTATAATTACTCAACAACCTAGTGATTTTACTGATCCATCTGTAATTACACAAGGTAAAGCAATTTTTGATAACTCTTCATATTATTTAGTTATGGGATTAAGAAAACAAGCTGTTGAAGATTTATCTAAATTGATTGATTTAAATGATAGTGAAAAAGATAGTATTAAGAGATATAATCAAGGAGAAGCACTATTTGTTTGTGGAAGTAAGAGATTACAAATTAGTGTAATTGCCACTGATAATGAACTTGAATCATTTGGAAATAAAGGTGGTTTATAAAATAAATAAATAGAAGTAAGAAGGTGAAGTTATGGAAAATGAAAATCAAGATTTTATTGAAGCTGAAACTTCACCTTCTTTGCGTTCTAATGATATAAATAGAACTAGAAATTATAAATATAGACCGCAGATAAAAAATCAAAATACTGGAATAGATATTAAAGAAAAATTAGGTAATGCAGCTGGCAATAGTATGAAAGTTGCAGGAAAAAGTGCAGAACTAGCAGGAAAAGGAGCTCAAGTATTAGGTAAAGGAGCACAAGCTGCTGGTACAGGATTATCTAATGCAGGAGCAGCTTTATCTTCAACTGGATTAGGTGCAATTGCGGGTGTTCCTTTACAAGCACTTGGTGGTGCAACAAAAGCTTTAGGTAAGGGTACAGAATTAGCTGGTAAGAGTACTGAAAAACTTGGAAAAAAGACTAATGAAGCTGGAGATAAAACAAAAGAAGCAGTAAAAAATTTATCTAATAAAAAAAATAATAAATTATCAAATAAAAATGGTATTGATAATGACTCAAATAAATTAAAAAAAGCTAGAAAACCAATATTAAACAAATATAAAAATAATGATAATGAAGAAGAAAAAGATGATGATAAGAAGAAAAAGAAAACATCTTCTAAAACTTTAGATAATAATGCATTAAATGTTGCTAAAAAAACTATTGGTAGTACAATTACTAGGGTTGCTAATACTTTAAAAGCATTTGCTTCGGGTGATATAAATGAAGCAATGAAAAATATAGGTTTATTGTTTTTTAAATTATTTGGACCTTTATTAATAAGTGTAATTTTTCTTGCAATAATTATATATATGATTTTCTCTCCTTTAATGGAAGTTTTAAAAAAGATTGATGAAGCTGCTACTAATGTTGCGAACTTTTCTGAAAAATTAGATAATTTATATCATGGGTTTGGATTTCAAAATACTAAAGATGCTTTTTTTGATGAAATTCAAGATTTAAATAAAAAATATTATAATCAATTAGATTTAGAATTGTTGATGTCTACTATTTTTTATTCAGAAATCTATGAAGGATATGAGAGTACAAGTTTCAATGATTCTGAATCAGAAGGAGTAGTAGATGAATCATTCTCGGGAAAAGATTCTAAAAGTATGTTTAGTATTTTTAAATCATTAGTTAAAGGAAAAGTAATAGAAAAATTAAAAGAATCAAAAGAGACGACGGATGAGAATGGATTAACATATACCTTAGGAAAAATATATAGGCTTAGAAAACTGGCAAGAAATCAATTTGCTAATGGATATTTTGGAGGAGCAGCAAGAGAAGGTGAATTAAGAACAGAGAATTTAGGATATTTCTTAAATACTTTAGGAGAAGATGTAAAAGATGTATTTGCAGCTCTAATAGTAGTTTTGTATAATTATACTATAGGTGGTATAACTAGAAATATTAATAATGTAATTACAAGTGCAGTTTTAGATTATCTAATAGGTAAGGGATATAATTATACTGAAGAAGAACTAAATAATATGGGTAATATGATATCCAATTTAGGATTAAGTTTAGAAGATTTAGTTGGTGATTTCTTTGTTTCAATAGGATCAATTGAAAAAGTTGATTTTGATATTGATGTTTTTGAAGATGTAGCTTTACCAATAGTTAATAAAATAAAAAATGATTTAAAATGTGTATTTTTATGGGATTGTGCTGATGCTGAAAGTGCTATTAAATTAGTAAAAGACGTATTAGAAAATGTTTTAACTGGTGTAAATATTACTTTTCATACTTATCAATTTAGTGAAGAAGCATACACTAATTATTTAAAAAAATATTATATTCCTAATATGCCAGAATTTAGAAAATATGTTTATGATAAAAATGGTAAAGTAGTTGAAAAAGAAGTTAATAGAATAGTTAGAGAAATATATGAAACAAAAGATATGTATATTGATATTTTTGGAAAGACATATGTTGAACAAACAGAAAATTATGATGATGCATGTGTTGGAGCAGTAAATAGAGATGTTGTGGCTTTACTTACATTGCCTGTTAATATAGATTCTTCGACGTGCGTTAATTTTACTAAAGATTATGGATTTGGAGTTACTAGTTCTGGAGAGGATCATAAAGGTATAGACTTTAATGAGGTAACAACTAAAACAAAAGTAAATGATCCAGTATATTCAATCGCTGATGGAGGAAAAGTATTAGAATCTAGCACGGATAATACCTGGTCTGGAACATGTAAAGGTGGATGTTTAAAAATAGAGTATACTCCTTCTGCAAATGCAGAAGATAATTATAAATTTACTATTGTTTATGAAGGAATGGATCATAATAGTGGAAGATGGAAAAATGTCATCACTTCATTTTGCATACCTAGATAATTCTACTAATTCTTATATTGATCCAACAAATATTATAATTCCTTGTAGTGATCATTATGAAGGTGATAGTAATTCAGCTAAAGTTGTAAATGCTATAACATCTTCAGGATTACCAGATCAATTTAAAAATAAAATTCAATTGGCTGCATTACTTGGAAATTTACAACAAGAATCATCTATGACTTTCGATAAAATGCAAAAGTCTACTGATAATCATGAAAATCCACCTAGATGTATTTCATCAAGTGGATCAGATGGACATGCTCTTGGAATTGTTCAATGGGATGGAAGAAGAAATGGATTACTGGATTATGCAGCAGATAAAGGTTCAAAATGGTATAATCCAGATATTCAGTTAAATTATTTAATAGGTGAATTAACTGAAGGAGGAATAGCAGAATATCATACTACTTTCCAATTTGGAACAAAAAGTCATTTATATTATAATTTATTTATAAATGCTACAACAGTTGAAGCAGCAACAAAAGCTTTTTCAAAAGGATTTGAAAGATGTGGAAATTGTAGAGATGAAAAGAGAATTGAATATGCTAATCAATATTATCAAATGCTTCAATCAGGAAATTTATCTGATATAGGTGGTACAACAACTTCATCTAGTTCATCAACAACTTCATCTGTTGGATTAAAAAGTTGTTCTACTAATAGTGGAAATTCTAGTAATTATGGAGTTTCTTCTGGAAATGAAAGAATAGAATCATATATTAAATGGATGATTGATGTTGCTAATGATGATTCTCATGGATATAATCAGTCTAAAAGAGGATTCAATCCAGATGTTGATTGTTCTTCATTTGTATATTATGCATTAGTGAATAATAATATAATTCCAAATACTGGAAGTGCCTTTGCTACTTCAAACATGGGTTCAGTATTAAAAAATAATGGATTTACTGAATTACCATATTCAGAGTCTAATTTACAAAGAGGGGATATTGTTGTTCTTCCTGGGCAACATACTGAAGTATATATAGGTAATGGACAAGCTGTAGCAGCGCATGCTGATTATTCATCTGGTTCACCAAAATATTCAGGTTCTTCAATTGTTGCTGGAGATCAAAATGGTAAAGAAGTAAATGTAGAATCACTATCTAAAATGAATTGGAGATATAATTTAATTATATTAATAACTGGAGATGAAAAAATGAAATTAAAGTTTAGAGCAGAAAAAAAAGATGTTATTGCATTTGGAATAATTTGTTTATTTTTATTATTCTTAATTGCAGTAATAATAAGTAATTTTGAATCTTTAATAAATTATGGAGTTCCTATTGGATTAAATCCTATTCCTGCATTTTATCCAGAAAATATAACTGCTACTTTATTAATATGGTTTGTTGTTATAGCAACTGCTTTAGGTGCTTCTGGATCTTATTTTTTTACTAGAGAAAAAGGTTTTGGATATACTAGTGAAAAAAAGGAAGATGGTTATGCAAGATGGGCTAAAGAAAAAGAAATTATTAATGCATTTAAAGTTGAAAAAGTTCCTTATTTAGAAAGTAAAAGTGAACATGCAGGTACACCTTTAGTATATGGTAAAGATTGTGCATATGTTGATGATGGTGAAAATCATACATTAGTTATTGGTGCGACTGGTTCAGGTAAGACATCAGGTATAATTGATCCAAGTATGGTTCATTTAATGAAGGGTAGAGAATCAATGATTGTCACTGATCCTAAAGGTGAAATATATGAACACCATTCAGCTAAATTAAGAGAATTAGGGTATGAAATTATTATCCTTAATTTCCGTGAACCTCAAAAAGGTAATTGCTGGAATCCTTATGATTTACCTTATTCTTATCAAAAGGATGGTAATTTTGATAAAGCTAATGAGTTATTAAATGACCTTGCAACTAATATAGTTGTTGATGGTAAAGGTGATGATCCATTCTGGCAAAATGCAGCAGCAGATTATTTAACAGGTATTGGTTTAGCTTTATTTGAAGATGCACCTAGAGAAACTATTAATATTAATAGTGTTAATTTAATGATTAATCAAGGTGAAGAAAGACATGGACCTAAAACATACATGCAAGAGTATTTCAATATGAAAGATAAAACATCTCCAATTGCTATTAATATGGGTGCTATTGTAAACACTGCTCAAGATACAAAAGCTGGTGTACTAACTGTTTTACAACAAAAAGTAAAAACTCTTGCTGTTACTAAAAATCTTTCAGAAATGCTTTCAAAAAGTGATTTTGATATGGCCAGTATTGGAGAAAAACCAACAGCTGTATTTATAATTATTCAAGATGAAAAAACTACTTATCATTCACTAGCAACTATTTTTATTAAACAATGTTATGAATCATTGATTACAGTTGCTCATAAACATGGGGGAACACTTCCAGTTAGAACAAATTTCTTAGTTGATGAGTTTGCAAATATGCCTAAATTTAAGGATATTACTACAATGGTTACAGCAGCTAGATCTAGACATATTAGATTTACTTTTATCATTCAAAACTTTGCTCAAATAGTTCAAACATATGGTGAACAAGAAGCTGAAACTATCCGCGGTAACTGTGGGAACTTAATTTATTTATTAACAGGTGAATTAAAAGCATTAGAAGAAATAAGTAAATTATGTGGAGACAAATTAGTTAGAGTAGGTAAAGATAAAAAAGAAGAAACTAGGCCTTTAATAACTATTTCAGAACTTCAAAGAATGAAAGTTAATGAGTTTATATTATTAAAACAAAGATGTTATCCTTATAAAGGTAAAATAAGACAAGGATTCAGTAATGATTTTGGTTTTGGTAAAGGCGAAGATTATTTTGGTAAAAATGTAGTTTATCCAGAGAGAACTATGGATGAAATTCCAGTATTTGATTTAAAAGAATTTATTAATGAAAAAACTAAAAATAATAGTAATGTTAGTCCAAATAGAATGCCTTCTAATAATCCATTTTTAAATCAATCTCAAGCACCAAATCCATTTATGAATGATGATTTTGATATTGATGAAATGATAAAGAATATTGATAAACAAATTGCGGAACTTGAAAAACAAGAAAAAGAAGAACAAGAAAAGTTAAATGCTGAAAAAGAAAATAAAGATTCAAATAATGAATCTGAAATGGATAATGTTAAAGATGCTGAATTTGAAGAAAAAGATATTGAATTAGAAGGTGAAAATGCTCCAAAAGCAAAAGAAATTGTTCATAGTAATATGGTAGATTTTACAAATTTTGAACAAAAAAATGATAATATAGAAACAAAAGAAGAAAATAAAGAAAAGAATGAAGAAGAATTAGATGATTTCTTTGATGATTTCTTTGATGTTGAATAAAAAAATTAGATTTATTAAATCTAATTTTTTTAATGATTACCCCTATTAGGACTAAACCCCCAAAATAAGAAAAATAAAATGAATATTACTATTAAAATTGCCCAAATATAGCCATAATTATTATCATTTGCTGGATAAGGGTAAACAGGATATCCACACATTGTTATACTCCTTTCAATATATAATATTAAATAAGTTAAATTTTAAATATTATATTTAACTATTTATAATAGCATCTACAATATTATATTCTAAAGCTTCTTTTGCGTCCATAAAATAATCTCTATCTGTATCTTTTTCTACTTCTTCTAGTTCTTTATTACAATTAATAGATAATATTTTATTGATTTTCTTTTTTTCTTTTATTATTCTATCAGCTGCTATTTGTATTTCTGATGCTTGACCATTTACTCCTCCAATAGGTTGATGAATCATAACTTCAGCATTAGGTAATATATATCTTTTTCCTTTAGTACCACTAGATAATAATATTGCTGCCATAGATGCAGCCATTCCTATTCCTATTGTAGAAACATCACTTTTTATATAATTCATAGTATCATAAATTGCCATACCACTAGTTATACTCCCTCCAGGGGAATTAATATAAATACTTATATCTTCATTACTAATAGAATCTAAATATAATAATTCTGAAATAATAATATTAGATGTAATATCATTAATTTCACCTGTTAATAAAATCACTCTATCTTCTAATAATTTTGAAAATAAATCATATACTATTTCTTTATTATTATTTTTATCTAATATATTTGGAACATAATTCATTTTTATCACCTAATTATATAATAGTATTATTTTAAAGAAATATTCATATAAATAAGTGACAAAATACCTTTTTTTATGTTAAAATTAATAAGAATAGGATGTGTATAAAATGCTTACAATTTCAATTCTTTATAACAATAAAAAATACTTATATAATAAGGGTACTACTTTACTAGAAATATCTAATTATTTTCAAAAAGATTTTAAAGATAGAATAATAGTGGGTGAAATAAATGGTGTGATTAAAGATTTAAATACACCCGTATTAACTAATTCTGTAATAAAGTTTTATGATAAGAATTCTGTTGAAGGAAATAAAGTTTATGAAAATGGATTAGTATTTATATTAATAAAAGCATTTTTAGAAGAATTACAACAAGATATAAGAATTATGCATTCTATAGATAAAGGAATATATATTAAAACAAAACTAATTAATAAACAATTACTTGATAGAGTAAAAAGAAAAATGGACGATATAATAAAAAATGATCTTCCTATTGATAAAATATTAATTAATAAGTTAGATGCGATAAATTATTTTTCAAGAATAAAAGTTGATGATAAAGTTAAACTTTTAAAATATAATACAAATAGTAATATAAATTTATATAGATTAGAAAACTTATATGATTATTTCTTTTTTAATTTACCTATTTCTACAGGTTATATAAACAGTTATAAACTTAATCTAATAGATTCAGAGAGTTTTGTATTATCTTTTCCAAGTATATATACTGATAAAATAACATATAAACATCATGAAAAATTATTTCAAGAATTTATTAATTATTCAAATTGGTGTGAAAAATTATCTATTAGATCTGTTTCTGATTTAAATGAAAAAATTTCTACAGGAAAAATAGATGATTATATTTTATTATCAGAAATGTACCAAAATAATAAATTAATGGAAATAGCTAAAACTATTTCTGAAAATAAGAAGATTAAAGTAGTATTAATCTCAGGTCCTTCCGCATCAGGAAAAACAACTTCTTCTAAGAAATTAAGATTATATTTAAAAGGATTTGGAATAAATACTAAATCTTTATCTATAGATGATTATTTTAAAGATAGAGATAAAACTCCAAAAAAAGAAGATGGAACGTATGATTTTGAATCTATTAATGCAATAGATATAAGTTTATTTAATAAACATTTAACAAAATTATTATCTGGTCAAAGAATTAAAATACCAACTTTTGATTTTATAAAAGGTTCTAAGGTATATAATAATTATTTAGAAATTGGTGAAAATGAAGTATTAATTATTGAAGGATTACATGCTTTAAATAATGAATTAACTAAAGATATTGATAAAAAAAATAAATTTAAGATATATCTTTCTCCATTAACAGTTTTAAATCTAGATAAACATAATAGAATAAAGACTACAGATAATAGATTATTAAGAAGGATAGTAAGGGATAATAAAACTAGAGGATATAATGCATCCCAAGTTTTAAATATATGGAAAAATGTAAGGGAAGGAGAAGAAGAAAATATTTTCCCTTATCAAGATGATGTAGATGTAATATTTAATACTACTTTATTATATGAAATAGGTGTATTAAAAACTTATGTTGAACCATTATTATATTTAGTACAAGAAAAAGATGAATTTTATAAAGATGCGATTAGATTATTAAATTTATTAAAAAATGTTTTACCAATACCTAGTGAAAATATTCCTAAGGATTCAATACTTAGAGAATTTATAGGTGGAAGTTATTTTGAATAGGAGGAAATATATATGATTAAAGTAGCAATTAATGGTTTTGGAAGAATAGGTAGACTTGCTTTTAGATTATTATTAGAAGAAGAAAATGTAGAAGTTAAAATGATTAATGATTTAACTGATAGTAAAATGCTAGCGCATTTATTAAAATATGATACTAGTGAAGGAATATTAAATAAAAATATTAGTTATAACGAAAAAGGAATAATTGTTGATAATAAATTGATTTATGTTTATAGTGAGCAAGACCCTACTAATTTACCTTATAAAGAATATGATATAGATATAGTTTTAGAGTGTACTGGTTTATTTACAACATATGAAAAAGCAGTAAATCATATAAAAGCAGGTGCTAAAAAAGTAATTATTTCCGCACCATCAAAAGATGAAAATATAAAAACTATAGTATATAATGTAAATCATGAAAATTTAAATAAAAATGATAATATTATTTCTTGTGCTAGTTGTACAACTAATTGTTTAGCACCGGTTTTAAAACTTATAAATGATAATTATAAAATTAATATTGGTTATATGAATACAATTCATGCATATACAAATGATCAAAATTTATTAGATTTACCACATAAAAAAGGTGATTTAAGAAGAGCTAGAGCAGCTGCTAGTAATATAGTTCCAACTTCTACAGGTGCTGCTTCTGCAATTGGAAAAGTAATTACAGAATTAGATGGAAGAATTGATGGCAGTGCTTATAGAGTACCAGTAGTATCAGGTTCTATTATTGAATTAACTTTAGAATTAGAAAAAAGAGTTACTGAAGAAGAAATAAATGAATTATTTAAGAAAAATATTAATGAAACTTTAGGATATAATGATGAAGAAATTGTTTCTAGTGATATAATAGGTATTAAACAAGGTTCTTTATTTGATAGTACATTAACAAAAGTTATTACAACCGAAGATAAACAATTAGTAAAAGTATCTTCTTGGTATGATAATGAAATGAGTTATACTGCTCAAATGATTAGAACATTAAAATATTTGGGAGAATTAAAATGAAAAGAGAAAGAGAAAAACATATAACAAGATTACACATTATATTATTTTGTTTATTCTTAATATTTTTAATAACTATTTTTGTAATATTTAAAGTTAAACAATCTAAAAGTATTAATAAATATCATGACTTAGAAAAAGAAATGGTAAATGCTGCTGATAAGTATTATCAAATTAATAATTTAGTACTTGCAGATGGTAATGAAAAGAGAATTACTTTAAATCAATTAAAAAAACAAAACCTAATATATAGTGAAGTCGCATCAAAATGTAAGGGATATGTATTATCTACAAGTGAAAAGAATTTTGATGGTGAATATGAAATAACAAATACAGCATATATAAAATGTTCTAATAAGTATATGACATCAAACTATGAAGAATACTAATAGGAGGTCATAATGGAAGAAACAAAATTTTTTACAAAGGGAAAATTAATAATAATTGGTATATTTTTATTGATTATTGGTTTAATTGTTGGAGGTATATTTTTAAGAAGAACTATACTTAGAAAACAATATATTAAATTAGAAAATCAAATTAATAATGCTGCACCAAATTATTTGTCTATAGAAAAAATTACATTAAAAAATAATCAATATAGAAAAATAAATATTTCTGAAATAATGAGAGATAAAATAATAACTGATCCACAAACAGTAAAAAAAGTTAGTGATTGTAATGGTTATGTAATTGTTAGAAATCAAAATAAAAAAAATACGTTTAAAACATATTTAAAATGTAAAAATATTTATATTACAAAAGGTTATGGAAGTAAGGAAACAGGTTCATTAAATACATCTAAAACTCAAAGTGAAAAGGATACAACAAAACCAGTAATTACATTATTAGGTTCTAGTAAAGTAACAATTAAATTAAATAGTGAATATAAAGATAAAGGTGCAACTGCATATGATAATATTGATAAAAATATTACTAAAAAAATAAAAGTAACAGGTAATGTTGATACATCTAAAGAAGGTACTTATAAAGTAGTATATAAAGTTTCAGATAAGGCAGGAAATGAAGCTAGTAAGACTAGAACAGTCATAGTTAAAGAAAATGCTGATTCAGATAGTAAAAAAGATACTACTATACCAGTAATAACATTTACTTCTCCAGAATCATATCAATCTGTATGTATTGGTAGTAAAGTAGATATAAGTAAAACAGGAGTATATGGTTATACTGCAACTGATGATATAGATGGGGATATTACAGATAAGGTAGTAATTGAGGGAGATACTGGAGTTATTAATAAAGAAGGTACTTATACAGTAAAATATTCTGTTAAAGATAATTCAAATAATTTAGCAGTAGCTGAAAGAAAATTTGGTGTAGTATCATGTTCAAAAGCTAATACAACAACTACAACACCAAGTACACCTTCTTCAACACCAAATACATCTAATAACAGTTCATCAAGTTCATCATCATCAAGTTCATCAACAAGTACACCAGCGACAGGTACATTTACACCACCCGCAACAAATACAACTATTTCAGTAACAAAAATAAATGCAAATGATGTAAGATTATTAGTAGGTGGTTCTGCAAATGTAAATGCTTCAGTTGAACCAAGTAATGCAACTAATAAAGTACTTAATTATACTTCAAGTAATACTTCAGTTGCTGTAGTTGATGGACGTGGAACAGTAAGAGGATTATCAAAAGGAAGTACAATAGTAAAAATCACTGCACATAATGGTATTCAAAAAGCTGTTTATGTAGTTGTAGAATAAGACTAAAGTTTATAAGTAAAAAAAATTAGATGATTTGAAAGATTAATTAAAAAGATAAAAGATTTTTTATCTTTTTTTCTTTTAAAACTTATAGTATAATATTATTAGAATAAGAGGGATATATATGAGTTATTTAAATAAAAAAGAATTAGATATATTAAAAAAATATTTTAATGCTGCAAATTATTTATCAGTAGGACAATTATATTTAAAAGATAATCCTTTATTAAAACAACATATTACTAAAAAAGATGTAAAAAATATAATACTAGGTCATTTTGGAACAGTCCCAGGTCAAAACTTCATATATACTCATTTAAATAGAATTATAAAAAAATATGATTTAAATATGATATATATTTCTGGTCCAGGACATGGAGGTAATGCTTTACTTGCAAATTCATTTTTAGATGGATCTTTATCAAGTGTATATGAAGATATTACTCAAGATGAAAAAGGAATGAAAAAATTATTTAAATCATTTAGTTTTCCAAGAGGTTTTTCTTCTCATGCATCTGCGCAAATTCCAGGATCAATTCATGAAGGTGGAGAATTAGGATATAGTTTAGCGCATTCTTATGGTGCAGTTCTTGATAATAAAGATTTAATTTGTGCTTGTGTAATAGGTGATGGGGAAGCAGAAACAGGACCTTTATTAACATCTTTAAATGGAAATAAATTTCTTAATAAAGATAAAGATGGAGTTGTCTTACCTATTATTCATTTAAATGGTTTTAAAATATCTAATCCAACAGTATTATCTAGAATGAGTAATGAAGATTTAATAAATTTATTTTCAGGTTTTAATTATGATGTATATATAGTTGAAGATAAAGATTTAGATATGCTTCATGATAAAATGGCTTGTACTTTAGACATTATTATTCAAAAAATAAATAAAATTAAAAATTCTAATGATAATAATTTTAGATATCCTTTACTAATATTTAAATCTTTAAAAGGTTTAACAGGTCCAAAAATAGTAGAAGGAAAAATAGTAGAAGGAAGTTTTAGATCTCATCAAGTACCTATAAATATAACTTCAAATAATGAATCTAAATTTATGGAATTAGAAATGTGGCTTAAAAGTTATAAACCAGATGAATTATTTAATATAGATGGTTCAATAAAAAAAGAAATAAAAGAATTTTTACCAGAATTAAATAAAACTATGGGTTTAAATACTGTAACTAATAATAAAATAAAAGAATTAAAACTACCAAATTTTAAAGATTATTTAACAGATGATTTAAAAGATAAACAAGATACAACTGAATTAAGTATTTATTTAAAAGATGTTCTTAGATTTAATAATGATAGATTTAAAATATTCTCTCCAGATGAAATGTTATCTAATAGATTAAACCATGTATTTGAAGTAACAAATAGAAGATGGAATATGTCAATAAATAAAGATGATGAATATTTATCTAATGATGGATTAGTATTTGATTCATATTTATCAGAACATTTAATGGAAGGATTACTTGAAGGATATGTATTAACTGGAAGAAATGGTATTTTTACTAGTTATGAAGCATTTATTAGAGTTGTTGATTCTATGGTTAGTCAACATGCTAAATGGATACAGAATAAAAATACTGTTCCATTTAGAAAAGATATATCTTCTTTAAATCTATTACTAACATCTCATTTATGGCAACAAGATCATAATGGATTTACACATCAAGATCCAGGTTTTGTTAACCACTTATTAAATATGAATAATAATTTAGTAGATGTATATTTTCCTGTTGATTCTAACTCTTTAATCGCTGTAACAGATAAATGTTTGAAATCAAAAAATAAAATTAATGCAATCATCGCATCAAAACATTTATCTAAACAATATTTTAATAAAGAAGAAACTTTAGAATTAATAAAAAATGGATATATAGTTTTAAAAGAATTTAATGATGAAAATCCAGATATAATATTATGTTCTATAGGAGATACAGTAACAAGAGAAGTATATGAATGTGCTAAAATATTAAAAGATAATAATATTAAAGTAAAAGTAATAGTAATTATTGATTTATTAAAATTAAAACTTGATTGTAATAAAGGTTTATCTAATGAAGAATTTGATAAATTATTTACTAAAGAAAAACCTATTATTATTAATTACCATGGTTATGAAAGTGCTATTAGAGAATTAATATATAATAGAAATAATAAAAATATATTTATAAATGGATATAAAAATATTGGTATGATAACAACATCATTTGATATGAAAGTATTAAATAAAATAGATAGATTTAATTTAATTATTAAAGTTATAAATATTTTAGATAAACAAGAAGAACAAATAAAATTATATGAATATTGTTATGAAAAATTATTACAACATGAACAATATATACTAGAAAATGGTCAAGATATGGATGAAGTACTTTAATAATTAAAAAAAATATGATATATTATATAATCAGATTTCAATTTGAAATCTTTTTATTTAGATAGGGGACTAAAATGAAATATGCTGTTATAGTAGGAGCATCTTCTTCAATAGGAAAAAACATCGCAAAAACATTATTAGATAATAAATATAATTTAATATTAACTTATAATAATAATGAAATAAATAAAGAAATATTTAATAATAAATTAAATATTGAAATTATTAAATGTGATGTTACAAAAGAAGAGGATATAATTAATTTATACGAAAAAACTAAAAATAAAAATATTGAACTATTAATAAATGCACAAGCTATTTGTTTAGATAATTATATTAATGATAAAACAAAAGAAGAATTTATGAAAGTATTAGAAGTAAATCTAGTAGGTACTTTTTTAACAACAAAATATATGTTAAAAATAATGAAAAAAGGAGATATAATAAATATATCTTCTTTAGATAGTACAAAATCTTTTAATAATTATAGTGTAGATTATATCGCATCAAAAGCAGGTGTAAATTCACTAGTTAAAACTATGAGTTTAGATTATAAAGATATAAGATTTATTTCAATATTATTACCTTTTGTTGATACTAGTTCTATTAGAGAAATGAATGAAGAATTATTAAAAGAAGAAATGAATAAATATAATCAAAAAAGATTAATGACTGTTAGTGAAGTATCAAATAAAATAATAACTATTATAAATGATAAAACTATTAAGTCTGGTTCAATTATTGAAGTGGAGGATTTTTAATGGATGTTTTAAAATATGTTTTAGACACAGAAAAAGAATTAAAACAAGAATTTGAAAAAATTGATGAAATTTCTTTTTACAATAGTAAAAAAGTATTAGATGCATTTAAAAAATATAATTTAAGTGAAAAAGATTTTGTTTCTTCTACTGGTTATGGATATGGAGATATAGGTAGAGAAAAAATAGAAAAAATATATAGTGAAATATTTAATGCAGAAGACTCATTAGTTAGAAGTCAATTTATTTCTGGTTCTCATGCTTTAACTGTATGTTTATTTTCTTTATTAAGACCAAATGATTTATTATTGAGTATCTCAGGAACTCCATATGATACTTTACATGAAGTGATTGGTATAAAAGATAATGATTCATCTTTAAAATCTTTTAATATTAAATATAATGAAATAGATTTATTAAATGATGATTTTGATTATGAAAAAATAAAACAGTATATATCTAATAATAAGGTTAAAGTAATTGAAATACAAAGATCAAAAGGTTATAGTACAAGAAAAAGTATATCAATAGAAAAAATAGAAAAAGTATGTGACCTAATAAAAAGTATAGATAAAGATATAATTATTATGGTTGATAATTGTTATTGTGAATTTGTTAGTAAAAAACAAGTATTAGAAACTAAAGCAGATATTATTGTAGGATCTCTAATTAAAAATTTAGGTGGCGGAATTGCACAAAATGGTGCGTATATCTGTGGAAAAAAAGAATTAATTAAACTATGTAGTGAAAGATTAAATCTTCCAGGAGAAGGTAAAGAAGTAGGACCTTCATTAGGTTTTAATAAAGATATTCTATTAGGTTTATACTTATCAGTTAATGCGGTTAATGCTTCATTAAAAACAGCAATATTAACAAGTAGAGTTATGGAAAAATTAGGTTATGATGTAGAACCAAAATATAATGAAGAAAGAGTTGATATTGTACAAAGTATTATTTTTAATGATAAAGATAAATTAATAAAGTATTGTCAAGGTATTCAAAAAGGGTCTGCGATTGATTCGAATGTAACTTTATTACCATCAGATATGCCTGGATATGACGATCAAATAATAATGGCTAGCGGTTCTTTCACTCAAGGATCTAGTATAGAATTATCATGTGATGGACCAATTAGAAGTCCTTATATTGCTTATCAACAAGGATCACTTACATATGAATATGGAAAGTTAGGCTTAATAAATGCTGTTGAGGAATTATTAAATGAATAATATAGATGAATTAATTAATAAAACTATTAATGATAATAAAATTAATAGAATAAATGATAACTTGTATTTAACAAATGAACAAATAGAAATACTAAAAAGATATAATATAAATTATAATACAACAATAAATGAATTAATCTATGAAATAGAAGACATTTTAAATGAAGAATATATAGAAGATTTAGATAGAGTTTCTAAATCAATAAGTGAATTTAATTATTATCATAATACAAATAAGTAAAAGAGGAATTATAATGCAAAATAAAAATGATTTTAATGAATTATTAAAACAACACGAAAATAGTTATTATAATATTGAAATAGATTCAAAAAAATATAAATTTAAAATAAAAGAATTATTATTACTACTTAATAAAGATAATTTTAAAGAAATTATTAGTAAACCAAGTATTAATAATATAAAAATAGATTATTATTTATATGCTTTATTAAGATTTGTTAATGAATATAATATAATAGAAAACTATTCTTTAAATAACAAAATAACTGATAATATAAAAGAAATAATAAAAAAAGATTTATATGCGATTAATAAATTAACAGAAACTTCTTATGAAATAAAAGAAAAATATGATATAAATATTAATTTAAAAAAAGATATAGTTTTTTCATTACCTGATGATTTAAATAAATTAGAAAAAGCTATTTATATATATATTAAATTATGCACTAAATTAACTTATGATCAAGAATACTTTGCGACTAATCAATTAGGAAATCCACACTTAAGACATTCAAAATTAGAAAATATAAAAACAATTGATTTTCAAAATAATGAAGTTGTTTGTTATGATTTTGTCGCTATTTATTGTAAATTTTTAGATATGTTAAAATTAAATTATACAGTAATTCCAAAGGAAGATAACAATAGTGTTTTTGGTGATGGACATGTATCTATATTATTTAGATATGATAAATATATAATCAAAGTAGATTCAACTAAATCTATATTAGAAGGAGATTTAACTTTTTCTAAAATTGGTAAAGACTTAAATGGTATTTATACTTTAAATAATAATATAGATACTAAAAAAGAATTTAAAGAAACAGTAAATAAAATATATGGTGAAATAAAAAAAGAAGATAACATAGAATCTTTAGATCATATTAATGTTAAAGATGATGCTAGTTTTTTTTATAAACTAAATATATTTTTTATGAATCTTAATAGAACTAATTTAAAAGGAATAGATGCATATGCATATGCAATTGAATTAAAAAATAAGATATTTAAAGATTCAAATAATATGAAATTATTAATAATTAGTAATAATAAAACAAATAATAATAAACAAGCAATGCCTTTATTAATAATAATCGCTAATCCAGAAGGTTTAGATAACGAATATTATAATACTTATTATACATATACTGATGCAAATAGAATTTGCTTAATTGGTAAAGAACAAATCCAGCAAAGAATAAATGATAATACTTTTGAATACTTAGATAATGATGATATTATACCAGGAATTAAAAATGGTAAAACAAAATCTTATAAAATATAAAAAAGATTACTAGGTAATCTTTTTAATTTTCTTCAATCGCTTCAACAGGACAATTATCCATCGCTTCTTTTACATCATTTTTTGTTTCTTCATTAATATTTTCGTTTTTAACTTCTATGTCACCATTATCATTAAATTCAAAAACATCACTACAAATAGATGTACACATACCACATCTAAGACATTTTTCATTATTAATTGTTATTTTTTCCATATATCCTCCATTAAAATAATTATAAAAGAAAATATTTTATTTGTAAATATTTAAAAATATAAAAAAATATGTTATTATTTTATTAAAGTAGGTGAAAAAGATGGATTCTAGAATTGAAAAGTATTCTTCAAATGCTTCTAGTTCAAGTAGAACAAGCAGGAATAAAGATCTATATGATGATTTATATAAAGATACTAGTTATAATAATGCTATTATTTTAGATCAAACAAAAGAAATAGATATTTCAAAAATAAAAGAAATTATTGATGGACAAAAAAATGATAATATTCAAAAAAGAAATTTTAAATCTTCTAAAGATTTATATGAAGAATTAAAAAGAATTAATCAAGAAGAAAAAGAAGAAAAAGTATATGATATAAACCAAGTTTTAAGAGAAGCTAAAGAAAAAAGAAATATTATTGAAGATGCAAACGAAAAAAGAAAAATAAAAAATGATAGATATATATCATCAACATCTACTATTGAAGAAGAATTATCTAAAACAAGAAAACTATATAGTAATCTATTAAAAGAAGAAACCGAATTATTAGATATAATGAATACTCTAACTAATGTAAGTAAAGATGAATTAGAAAATGAAATGTTTAAAGATTTAACAGAAACAAAAGATATAAAAAAAGAAAAAACAATAGAAGTAACTCAAATTAATAATAAACCAGTTGAAACTAAAGAATATAATACTAATACTTTCTTATTTGATGATTCAGATTTTGAACGTGGAGATAAGGATAGTGATAATTATAAAAAAACAAGTAAAATATTGAAATTTTTCACATTTATATTAACTGTAATTGTAATATTGGGAGTTGCATTCTTAGTAAAATTATTTGTTTTAAAATAGGAGTAAATCCTTTTTTTTTTTCATATACTTTAATAGGTGAAATATGAAAAAAATTAAACTAAAGAAAAAAAGAAAACTAAGAAACTTTTTAACTATTTTATTTAGTACTATTTTTCTTTTTACATTTTTATTAATAAATTATTCAAGTAAAAAAATTTTACCTATTTTAATGAAAAATGCTGAATATGAAAGTAAAAGAGCAAGCATAGAAATAATAGGAAAGAATACTTCAAATCAAATATCAAAAAATATAAAAAATAAAGAATTATATAAATTAACAAAAGATAATAGTGGTAACATAACATCTATAGATTTTGATTCAAGTATAGTTAATAAAATTTTAGATGATGTTTCACTAATAGTTAGTAATAATTTTAAAGAGTTTGAAAAAGGTAAAATAGAATCAAATAATTATTTTTCAAATAATAAATATAATAAAAAATTAAAAAATGGAGTAGTGTGTTTAATACCTTTAGGATCTGTAAGTGATAATATATTTTTCCAAAATTTAGGACCTAAAGTTCCAGTTAAATTAAATCTTATAGGAAGTGTTGTAACATCCATAAAAACAAGAATAAAAGAATATGGAATTAATAGTGCTTTAATAGAAGTATATATTCATATAGAAGCTAGTGTATTAGTTATAATACCATTTAAAAGTAAAGAAATGAAAGTTAGTAACAATATACCTATTTCTATTAAAATTGTTGAAGGTAATGTTCCAAGCTATATAAATGGATTAACTGATTATGATATAAATAAAAGATAATTTAATAATATTTTATGATATAATGAAATTGGTGATAGAATGAAAAAAGTAAAGGTAGAAGAAATAGAATTTGAAATAATAAAAAATGAACGTGATGGTTTTAATGAACAAGAGTTTATAGATAGATATACATCGTATTTTAATGATTTTGATTATGTTGTAGGTGATTATGCTTATGGAAAATTAAGATTAAAAGGTTTTTATCAAGACAATAATGAAAAAGTAAGTGAAATTAATAATATTAAAAATGTAGATAAATATATTAAAGAAAACTGCGCTTTTGGTTGTAAATATTATATTGCTAAAAAAATAATATTATGATATAATTTTTTTATAGTAAATGAGGTGTAAACAAAATGAACAATAAAAATTATGAATTTTATGTAATTAAAGAAGATGGAATTAGAACAAATGCAGAAGTATTATCAAAAATCAAATTAAATACAAATGATTATATAGCATACACTTTTAATGAAATAAATGAAAATGAAATGATTAAAATATATGTTACAGGTATTATTGAAGAAAACGGAATGTATTCTTATAAAGAAATAAATGATGAAGGTGAATGGAATAATTTAAAGGAAATATTAAAAACATTAGCAAAAGATGAATCTGAAAATTTCCCAAATACAATTAAATCTGATTTAAAAATAGTAGGAGAAGAAATTTCTATTAGAAACCCAAAAAAATTATTAGTATCACAAAAATTTGCAAATGCATTAAAAATAAAATATAGCGAAGATATTCCTATTAAAGAAGAATTAAAATCATTAGATTCATTAAAAGAAGAAACTAAACAAATTCCTGCAGAAAAAGAAATAGAAAAAACAATTAAAATTCCTACTTTTGAAGAATTACAAGAAAGAAGTAAAAATATTCAAGCAGCAATGAAAACTGCGAAAGAAACTAAAGTACAAGAAGTTCCAGAAATTACACCAGTTTCATCAGTTGAACCAACTTTAGAATCAAAAATAATAACAAGTTCAAAAAGAAATAATTTAGATTATGAAGAAAAATTCAAAAAAGATATAGAACCAGTTTTATATGATGTTTATGCTAAACAACAAAAACATATTGAAGAACTTGAAGAAGAATTATCTAAAACTAAATTTGATTTATTTGAAAAGCAAAAAGAAGCTTTATCTTTAAGTAATGAAAAAGCAGCTATGGAAAGAAGAAGTTCTGAATTAGAAAATGAATTAAATGGTGTACAAGCCAAAATGAATGGGATTTTAGAAGTATTACAAGGAAGTAGAAAAGAATAAATATTTATTCTTTTTTTTTGAAAAAAAGTGTATTTTATTCATTAAATTACACAACCTATTATTGTAGGAGGTGAATTTATGAGAAAGTCTACACAAAATAATAGAAAATCTTCATCTAATAACAAATTAGAAAATATGAAGTATGAAATTGCTAATGAATTAGGTGTAAATTTAGGTGGTGAAACTACTGCAAAAGAAAATGGTAGAGTAGGTGGTGAAATGACACGTAGATTTGTTGAAATGGGACAAGGAAAAAATAGTCAATCAAGAAAATCTACTACATCTAAATCTAAAAGTAAAAATAATTAGTGTATAGTTTTGTATAAAAAGTGGACATTTTGTTCACTTTTTTTAATTTATATATTTTTTTTTATTTTTTTTATGCTATAATTATTTGTATAGTAAGGTAGGTGTCTTTTACATGGATAAGCAAAAACAAATGCAAATTCTTAATTATTTTGAAACTCATACCTTCGCTGAATCTTATATTAAAGGTATTATGAATGATGGAAAAATAGCTATTAATAATGTTAGTAATCCTGTAGAAATTGATTTTTTAGTTAATAATATTAAAACAGAAGAAGATTTAAAAATGTTTATTACAAATCCATCAGTTTTTAACGA
>CADCJS010000014.1 GCA_902801825.1 uncultured Erysipelotrichaceae bacterium | reverse complement strand
TAAAGAAACAGATAATGCATGGTGTAGTTGGTTACCACATTTCTTAGCAGATGTTCTAGCATTATTCTTAATCTAAAATAATCGGAAGATTAAGATATTACGAACAAAGTGGGTAGAAATACCTGCTTTTTTTATGTAGGAAAAATTTAGGAAAAATGAATATAGTTTTCTAGGATAAAAATAGAGAATTTTTTGACATGTTTTAAATAATCAATATTCGAGATAATGGTATTGAACAAAGGCCAATGTTCAGTAATTTGAAAGGAGATTAAAAACATGGAAGACTATATTGTAATTTATGCAGTAGTACCAAAACATATTTATGAAACAAAATTATTAACACCAGAAGAAAAATTGATTGCTGAACGTATTATATACTTATGCAAAAAGGAAGGATATTGTTGGATAACGAATAAGAGACTATCTGAAATGTATAGTATAACAATAGAAACAGCTTCAAGACATATTAAGAAATTAGAAAAGATAGGATTAATTAAATGTATTTATGATCACAATGATAAAAATACTAGAAGGGTTATTCAATTAGTTGATAACATATGGGATAAATGGTCAATAAGAGATAAATCAAATAATCAAGAAGATATTGATTATTCAATTAAACATAATAATAAATATAATAATAGAAATAAATATAAATATAATAGTGATAAAGTTGATAAATCACCAGTTCCTTGGTGGCTTAATGAAGATATTAAATCTGAACCTGCTACTCCAGAAGAACAAGCAGAAATGGAAAGAATGATAAGAGAAATAACTGGAGAGGATAGTGATTCAGATGAATGATAAGTTAGTATATACAGTTCATGAAGTATCCTCTATATTACACTCAAGTCCAAATTATATTTATGAATTAATTAGAAAAGGTTATTTACCAGCTATTAAATTAGGAAGTTTAAAAGTATTAAAATCTTCACTAGAAAGATTTTTAATTCAAAATGAGGGAAAAGATTTATCTAATTTATCTGATATTAAAAAGATAGTAATTGAGGTAGAAGTAAATGAGTAAAATTAATATCAGAAAAAGAGGTAACTTCTATGAATATAGAATTGAAATAGCTAAGGTGGATAATAAAAGACAATGGTTAAGTAAATCAGGATTTAGAACTAAAGCAGAAGCTTTAGAATCAGGATCACAAGCATATACTGAATATTTAAATGCAGGTATTCCATTTAAACAATGTGATTTATCTTATTCAGATTATCTTGATTATTGGCTAGAAAATTATTGTATGAATAATTTAAAATATAATACTATTCAAACTTATAAAATAATAATTAATAAATATTTAAAAAAGAATATAGGAAAATATAAACTATCAACAATAACAAGTGTTGCTTTAAATTCTTATATAACTGATTTAGTTAATAAATATAATCATTCTAAAACATATTATAAAAATATATTAAAAGTCATTAAAGGGTCATTTAGAGATGCATGTAATTTATATGGATTTATAAAGTATAATCCAGCGCTTACATTAAGACTACCTAAAATAGAAGAAGAACTTAATAATAAAAGACATTATTATACAAATGAAGAAATAGATAAAATAATAGATAGATTTAAGGACAATGCTACTTTTATAGCATCGTTCCTAACATCATGTTATACAGGAATGAGAACTGGAGAAGTGTTTGCTCTTACTTGGGAAGATATAGATTTAGAAAATGGAATAATAAATATAAGACATAACTTATATGATAAACCTAAAGATAGTTTAGGAAGATGGTATTTAGGAACGACTAAAACTATATCTGGAACAAGACAAATTTATATTGGAAATACATTAATAACAGCTTTAAAAAACTATAAAGAAAGACAAGAATATCTTAAAGAAGTATTTGGTAAAGATTATAAATATTATCACTTAGAAACAATAACAAATGATAATGGAAAAGTTGTTGATAAAAGAATAGTTATTAACGAAGATAATGAAGAAAAATTAAATCTAGTATTTACTAATGATGATGGATCATTCTCAGGAACTGATGTTCCTAAATATCCATTTAAAATAATTCATAGTGAATTAGGAATAGAAAAATGTAGATTCTATGATTTAAGAGGAACATATGCAACTAAAGTATTAAATAATGGAACAAAGATTAATGATGTAGCTAATTTATTAGGACATAGAAACGTGGAAACAACAGAGAATTATTACATTACAAGTTTAGAGGATAATAGAAAGAGTGCTGTAGAATTATTTGATGAAACTAATAAGTCTAATGTTATTGAAAATGTAATTAAATTTCAAATACAAGAAGGTAAATTAGTATGAATTATGCAATATTTAGAAGTGAACCTATTTATACTTTAAATGATTTAGCACAAATTGGATCACATAATAAAAGAGAGAAAAAAGCATATCAATCTAATCCTGATATAGACTTATCTAAAACAAAAGATAATGTAGAACTTGTTCCACTTAATATGAAATATGTTAAAGGTTTTTATGAAATAACTAAAGAGTATAAATTAGAACATGATGAAAGAATGAAAACCGAAAGAGATGATAGAAAAAGAACTTTTAGACAAATGGTAGATAAATCAAAAAGTGTTGTTGCAGATGAATTAGTTTTCACTGCAACACACACATTCTTTAATGATATGAGTAAGGAAGAAATAAAAAACTGGGCTGATAGATGTATGGAATTTGTACATTTTGGGTTAGGATATGAAGATAATCAAATATTACATGCAACATTACATATGGATGAAAAAACACCTCATATTCATTGTGTAGTAGTACCACTAGTTAAGAAGTTAGACAAAAGAACTAATACAGAAAGATATACAATATCTAAAAAACAATTTATACGTGATAAAGAACACTTGAGTGAGTTACAAGATGAATATTGTGAATATCTAAATATGTGTGGTTTTGCTTTAGAAAGAGGAACTAAACATAGTGATAGAGAGCATATTAATATTAAAGAGTTTAAGAAGCTAACTAAATCATTAACTAATGAACTAGATTTAAAAGATGATAAGTTATCAAAATCAATTAATGAATTAGAAGAAAAAATGAAATCAAATAAAACAATTATGTTTGATAAAGAATCTGTTAAAGTTAAGAAAGAAACTTTTGATAGTATGAATAAAGTAGTAGAAGAAGCAAAGAAAGTTAAAGATTTAAAACCTAAACTAAATAATGCTTATAAGAACCTTAAAGAGGTAACAAATGATTATTCAAAAATACATCAACAAAATATGAAACTAGAAGATGAAAATAGAAATTTAAAATATGAAAATACTAATTTAAGATATAAAGCATTTACTTTATCTAATACAATTGATACATTAAAAAATGTTATCAATAAAATGGCTAATTTTGTATATCATTTAGTAGCCGATGGATTAATACCTAGACATAAAGAAGATGAATTTAATGATGAATTTGAAGAGTTTATTAGTGGTAAAAAGAAGAATAAGGACAAAGACGACAGTCTTGTTCTTTAGACTATCTTTCTGACAAGATAGTAACACACTATGTTATTGGCAGAGCCAATAACAATGTGTGCCAAGGATAAACCCTTTGGAATCCCATTAAGCACCAATACTACAAACTAATTGTAAGTAGTAAAGGTGCCTTTTTTATTTCAACGTTTAGTTTCATAAAAAAAGAAAAAATACTATCGCCACTTTCATTACTTCGTAACAAAACGTGCCACGTATTTTATCATGTTAGAATGCCGTAAAATCATGATATAATATATTTAATGAAAGGAGTGATATTTATGCTTGATTATGTAAAAAACAATACAAGATTGATGCGAGAATGGCATTATGAAAAGAATAAAGAAATTGATATAAATAATATCACTTCTGGTTCTTCAAAAAAAGTATGGTGGAAATGTGAAAAAGGACATGAATGGCAAGCTGTTATTCATACTAGAAGAGATGGTGTAGGTTGTCCATATTGTGCTGGTAAAAAAGCTATAAAAGGTTTAAATGATTTTGCTTTTCTTCATCCTGAAATGTTAAAAGAATGGGATTATGAGAAAAATGATAAGCTTGGAATAAAACCAGACGAAATGTTAGTTGGATCACAAATAAAAGTTAATTGGATTTGTAATAAAGGACATCGCTATGAAAGAAGTATATATGATAGATTAAATGGTAGAGGACATTGTCCTTATTGTTCAAATAGAAAAGTGTTAAAAGGATATAATGATTTAGCAACGACCAATCCAGAATTATTGAAAGAATGGAATTATGAGAAAAATGAAAAAATTGGTATTCGACCAGATGAAATAACAAATGGTGGAAGAAATAAAGTTTGGTGGAAATGCGAAAAAGGTCATGAATGGGATTCAATTATAAGAAGCCGAATAACCGGAAGTGGTTGTCCATACTGTTCAAATAATGCAGTATTAAAAGGATATAATGATTTAGCGACAACAAATCCGCAAGTTTTGAAAGATTGGAATTATAAAAAGAATAATGACTTAAATATAACACCATATAATATTAGTCATGGTTCAACAAAACAGGTATGGTGGACTTGTTCAAAAGGTCATGAATATAAAGTGTCTGTAGCACAAAAAATTAGGCAAAATATAAAATGTCCTATTTGTGCTAATCAACAACTTTTAAAAGGATATAATGATTTTGCTACAAAACATCCACAACTTTTAAAAGAATGGGATTTTGAAAAAAACGATAAATTAGGATTTAAACCAGATGAAATAGTTTTAGGCGGTAAGAATAAAGTATGGTGGAAATGTGATAAAGGACATGAATGGCAATCCACAATAAATTCAAGAATAAGAAATAATAAACTATATAATAGGTGTCCAGTTTGTTCAAGTTATTTAAGAACCTCTATACCTGAAAAGATACTTTATTATTATTTGATTAAGATTTTTCCTAAAACAATTGCAAATTATAAGCCTGAATGGCTAAAACCAAAAGAACTTGATATATTTATCCCAGAATTAAATATTGGAATAGAATATGATGGCTATTATTATCATAAAGATTATAAGAAAGATTTAGATAAAGATAAACTTTGTTGTGATAATAATGTTAAATTAATTAGAATTCGTGAGAAAAAATCAAAACCAATTAATTCTAGTGCAATAATTTATGTTATGAAGAAAGATAATAATGCAGATTATTCTTATGTTGAAGATGCTTTAGAATTTTTGAATATGTATTTGAATATTAATATAGATTATAATGTATCACGTGATTTAGATGATATTCTATCTATGATAAATTTTCTTGAAAAAGAAAATTGTATTGCAAATACTAATCCTGAAATATTAAAAGAATGGGATTATGAGAAAAACAATGAAATTGGTTTAACCCCTGAAAATACGACAAATGGTAGTTCATTAAAAGTATGGTGGAAATGCGAAAAAGGACATTTATATAAGGCAACCATTTCTACAAAAATAAATCAAAGTACTGGTTGTCCTTATTGCACAAATAAGACAATATTGACTGGATTTAATGATATTGCGACAACAAACCCAGAATTGTTAAAAGAATGGGATTATGAGAAAAATGATAAGCTTGGAATAAAACCAGATAAGATTACAAAAGGATATGGTAAAAAAGTATGGTGGACTTGTTCAAAAGGGCACTCATATGATTCAATTGTAAACAATAGAATAAAAGGAGATTCTTGTCCATACTGTTCGGGACATAGAGTTATGACTGGATTTAATGATATTGCGACAACAAATCCAGAGTTAATAAAAGAATGGGATTTTGAAAAAAACGATAAACTAGGTTACTTTATGAATAACTACACTAAAGGAAATGCAACAAAAGTATGGTGGAAATGTGATAAAGGTCATTCATATCAATCAACAATTAACAGTAAAACTTCCCCAAAAAGAACAAATTGTCCATATTGTTCAGGGGTTAAAGTTTTAAAAGGATTTAATGACTTTGCAACATTATATCCTGAAATGTTAAAAGAATGGGATTATGAGAAAAACATAGTTAATCCTGATGAAGTAAGCAGAGGTACTCGTGATAAAGTATGGTGGAAATGTGATAAAGGCCATTGTTATGAAGCAAACATACCTAACAGAATAAAAGGTACTGGTTGTCCTTATTGTGCTGGTAATAAAATATTGGTTGGTTATAATGATCTAGCTACCACACACCCTGAAATTCTAGAAAAATGGAATTATGAGAAAAATGAGGAAATGGGAATAACTCCAAACAATGTTAGTAAGAGTTATAGTAAAAAAGTATGGTGGAAATGTGATAAAGGCCATTCTTACCTTAGAGAAATATATAATCAACGAAAAGGATATGGAAAATGTCCTATTTGCAGAAAAGAGAAGTAGCAATACTTCTTTTTATGTTTTATAAAAATATCACAACACTTTGAGTTGAGAGAAAATACGATGTGGACATTGTCTATTTAATCAATATGTAGTATAATATCCTTGTTTGTCCACATTTTGTCCACATTGAACAAATTATTAGTAATATTTATAATACAAATAATACTGATAATAATATGTACTAAATGCCCATAAAATAAGGCTAAAAGCCATAATACTATATGTACCAAATATAGTGTAAATATGCTCAAAAAGGGAGCATGTGGCAGTGGTAAAAAATATAAACAATGTCATGGAAAGTAATAAAAGCCCAGTAATTACGGGCTTTTTTCGTGCTCCGAATACTTCAGAATATACTTTAGATACCTTATTGGATACCTTCCGGTGAGTATCTAAAAGGTATCTAGATAGCCTTTTTAGGAGTAAATTCGCAATTTTTTAGTAAGAACTTAAAATGCATTATTTCCATTATTTATAAGGAATTGTAAGTTATTTTAGTTTAAAATAATATAGAATTATGTCCACTGTCAAAGTGGCTTGGAGCACAAAAAAAGATAATACCTTTTTTAATTATCTTCTTCATCTAATGGTTTAAACAATTCTCTTATATCAATATTTAATACTTCTGCAAATTTCCATAAAGTTCCTAAACTAAATGTTTGATAATATTTTTCACTTTCAATATTCATTATGAATCCATCACTATAATTACATAATTCTGCAAATTTGTGTTGGGTTAGTCCTTTGTTTTTTCTTTGCTTTTTAAGGTTCTTTGCTACAAGATAGTAAACATAATTTTCATCATTTTTATTTATCAATATAGCATCACACCTTTCTAATAATATTTTCTCACTTATTCGGTGAAAATATACTCACTCATTCGGTGAGATGTGTGATATAATAAATGTGTAAGTTAGCCCATAACTTGCTAAAACTATTTTATTGGAAGTGAAAGGAGGTAAAATGGAAACAAAGTTTTGTGAATTTTGTGGTAATAAGGTAGCTATTGATGCTGTTTTATGTCCCAAGTGTGGAAAACAATTAGAGGAATTAAAAACAGAAACATCTAATTCAAACCCTCAAGTTGTTATTAACAATAGTAATACAATTAATGGTGCATATGAAAGAAAACAATGCGATAAATGGATAGCATTATTATTATGTATTTTCTTAGGAGTCTTTGGTGGACACAAGTTTTATGAAGGTAAAGCTGGAATGGGAGTTTTATACCTATTTACAGTTGGCTTATTCGGAATAGGTGTAATAGTTGATTTTATAACTATTTTATGTAGACCTAATCCGTATTATGTTTAGGAGGAATAAGAATGGATAAAAAATTTTGTAAATTTTGTGGCGAAGAAATTGAAATAAATGCAATGGTTTGCCCAAAATGTGGAAGACAATTAAAAGTAGTAAAAAAAGAAGAAGCACCATCTTCAGAAAAAAGCAGTGGAGCTAAATATGATGAATCAAGTAAGTTTTATACCAAAGCATGGTTTATGTGGGTAATGCTTATATTCTTTGCTCCAGTAGGAATTTTCTTAATGTGGAAGTTTCATCCTGAAATGAAAAAGAATACAAAAATAATACTAACTGTTGTGTTTGCAATACTATTTTTAGCTATCGCATTTGGAGGAAATAGTGATGAAACAACTACAAACAATGACAGTTCAAACTCAAATAGTAATACAAATACAGTAAGTAAGGTAAAAGTTGAAGTAATTGACTTTAGTGGTATGTCAGAAAGCGAAATATTGACTTGGTGTAAAGAGAAAAATTTAAATTGTGATTTTAAAAGAGAATATTCAGACACTGTAGCAAAAGATGGATATATAAAACAAAGTGTTAATGCAACTGAACAAGTTACAGAGGGCAGTAAAATAACTGTTACTTATTCATTAGGAAAGGAACCTACTACTGAACAAAAGAATGCATTAAGAAAAGCTGAATCTTATGCAAAAACTATGAACATGTCAAAACAGGGTATTTATGATCAATTAACATCTGAATATGGGGAAGGCTTTGATAAAGAAGCAGCTCAATATGCTATTGATAATATTGAATGGGATTGGAATGCCAATGCACTAGCAAAAGCTAAATCATATAGGGATACAATGAGTATGTCTAAAAATAGAATTTATGATCAATTAACATCACAATATGGAGAAAAATTTACTAAAGAAGAAGCTCAATACGCCATTGACCATTTAGATGATTAAAAATGATAGTCTATGATAGTCGATTATAGATTATGTTATTAATATAGGAGATTACCTAAAAGGTAGTCTTTTTCCATGATTTTAAGAACTTACTAAAAAATTGCGAAAAATCGTTTAAAAAGTATTTTAGATACCCTGAGAGTAAATTCTCGGGTGCTGTCGGAAGCTACCAAGTGCATTCAATAGCCGAAAAGAGCCACAAAATGCTCCCAAAAGCTGCCAAAAACCCCAATACAAAAAGCCATGTGGCTCAGGTAAGAAGTACAAACAATGTCATGGAAAATAGCCGTAAAATAAGGCTTTGAGAAAATTTATGTGTACAAAAAAAGCACCAATTTTCTCAAATGTGCACATTTTGTGCACATAAAAGTATAAAATATTCAAAAAAATCTCTTTAATACCTTATAAATAAAGGGATTACATAATGTGCACATTTTTGTGAAACAATGAAACTAGCATATAGATTGCTAGTTTTTCTTTGCAAAAATAAGAAAGGACAGGGAACATTATGTCAGAGATTAGAATTATGAAAAGGGTAAAGGTATATCAATATCGATTTGAAATTGCTTCAAGAGGAGGTGTAAGAAGATATATTAATAAAAGTGGATTCACTTCTAGAAAAGAAGCTCAAGAAGCAGGAGCAATTGCATATAATGAGTATTTTAGGACTGGAAGAAAACAAAAGATAAAAGATATGCCTCAGATGCCTAATGATAGACCTAATAATAAAGATGAAAATGATTTTCATCAAAGGAATCAAAATAATAATCAAAATTCTAATAATACAGATACCACATCAGAAATTAATTAATAATTATAAAAATTCAAATAATTGATTAATAATAGTTTTATATGCTATAATATTTATTGAGGAGAATAACATGTACGATATAATTATAATAGGAGCAGGACCTGCAGGATTAACTTCTGCAATATATGCTTCAAGAAGTGAAAATAAAGTATTAGTTTTAGAAGAATCAAATTATGGTGGACAAATAATTAATGCATCTAAAATAGAAAATTACCCAGGTGAAATAAATATTTCTGGTTATGATTTAGTAACAAATATGTATAATCAAGCATTGCAATTAGGTAGTGAAATAAAAAATGAAAAAGTATTAGATATAATTGATAAAAATGAATACAAAGAAATTATTACTAATGAAAATAAGTATAAAACATTATCTGTTATAATTGCTAGTGGAGCTAGTAATAGAAAACTAAATATACCTAATGAAAAAGAATTAATAGGAAAAGGTATTTCATATTGTGCAACTTGTGATGGAGCTTTTTATAAGAATAAAACAGTCGCTGTAATAGGAGGAGGAAATACTGCTATTAATGAAGCAATTTATTTATCAGATATGTGTAAACAAGTATATTTAATTCATAGAAACTCTTGTTTTAAAGCTATGGAAAAATATGTAGAAACATTAAAGAAAAAAAATAATGTTAAAATAATTCTTAATAGTAATATTATTAAAATAAATGGTATAGATAAATTAGAAAGTATCGAAACAAACAAAGAAAAAATAGATATAGATGGATTATTTATTGCTATTGGAAGAGAACCTGAAGTATCATATGATTCAATTGATATAGAATTAGATAATAATGGATATATAATTTCTAATGATAAATGCAATACAAATATAGATGGTGTATTTGTTGCTGGAGATGTAAGAAAAAAGGAAGTAAGACAACTTGTAACAGCAACCTCTGATGGAGCTATCGCTGCTTTAAATGCAATTAAATATGTTAAAAAAAATAAAAGTTCTAATTAGAACTTTTTTTATTATTTTTCTACAATTTTCTTAAACTTATGTTATAATAAAATGGGTGAATATAAAATGGATAATAAACAAGCTAAAGAACTTATAAATGTTTTAACAGATAAATTAGATACTATATGGAGGTTACTTTGACTTAGATAATCAAAAGTCAAAAGTAAGTAAATTACAAAAGCAAACACTAGAACCATCTTTTTGGGAAAATAAAGAAGAAGCAACTAAAGTATTAAAAGAAATTGATTTAATTAATAATCAAATAAAGTTAGTAATATCTTTAAAAAATGAATTAAAAACTATTTTAGAATTATTAGATGAAGAAATAGAAGTAAATGAAGTAATAAAAGATATTAATACATTAGAACAAAAAATTAATGAATTAGAATTAGAAACTAAATTATCAAATAAATATGATAAAAATAATGCTATTTTAGAACTTCATTCAGGCGCAGGTGGTACAGAAGCTTGTGATTGGACCATGATGCTTTATAGAATGTATATAAGATGGTGTGATAAACATAATTTTAAATATGAAATAATTGATAAATTAGATGGTGATGAAGCAGGATATAAAAAAATAGTGTTATTAATAAAAGGTTTAAATGCTTATGGATATCTTAAAACTGAGCGTGGTGTTCATAGGTTAGTTAGAATATCACCCTTTGATTCTAATAAAAGAAGACATACATCTTTCGCATCTGTAGAAGTTACACCTGAAATAGATGATACAATTAATATAGAAGTAAATGAACAAGACTTAAGAATAGATGTATATAGAAGTAGTGGAGCTGGAGGACAAGGAGTAAACACAACAGATAGTGCTGTTAGGGTTACACATATACCTACTGGAATAGTAGTAACTTGTCAAAATGAAAGAAGCCAATTAAAAAATAAAGAAATTGCAATAAATATATTAAAAGCAAAACTATTTAATTTAGAAGAACAAAAAAGACAAGAAGAAAAAGATAAACAACTAGGTAAACAATCTAAAATAGATTTTGGTTCACAAATAAGAAGTTATATTATGCATCCTTATTCATTAGTTAAAGACCATAGAACTAATTATGAAGAAAGTGATGTTAATAAAGTTTTAGATGGTAATATTGATGGATTCATACAAGAATCATTAAAGGAAGGTGTAACATGTTAAATTTAAAAAGAAAAATTGAAAATAGAAATATTTTAAAAAATATTGAGAATAAAGATTTATTAAAAAGATATTTAATACTAACATTTAGTTTGTTTTTATATTCATTAGTATATAATGTATTCTTTGTACAAACAGATTTAATAATGGGTGGATCTGGTGGTATAGCTATTATATTAAAAGATTATTTAAGTCCATCAACTACAATTTTTATTATATCTATAATTGCTGTAATATTTACTTATTTCTTACTAGGAAAAAGAGCAGTTATTAATTCTATAGTAGGTTCTTTATTATTTCCTTTATTTGTTTCTTTAACAGAAAATATTACTTTTAGTATACCAAAAGATGATATGATGCTTGTTTCTATATGTGGTGCAACATTAATAGGTATTGCAAATGGTTTATCATCAAAAACAGGATTAAGTTCTGGTGGATTAGATACTATAGTTAAAACAATCGCAAAGAAATATCAAAAATCCGAGGGAATTATATTCCTAGTAATTAATACAATTATTGTTATTACTGGAGGATATAAATTTGGTTGGAGAATAGTATTATATGCTCTTGTTATTATCTATATTATTAGTTTAGTAACAGATAAAGTTTTACTTGGTATATCAATGAATAAAACATTCTTTATAGTTACATCTGAAATAGATTCAGTAAAAGAATATATATTAAATAATTTATCTAGAGGTGTTACTATTTTAGATGCACATGGTGGATTTTCACAAAAAAAGAAAAAAGTTATTATGGTTGTTATACCTACATCAGAATATTTTAAAGTAAAAGAAGGTATACTTTCAATTGATTCAGATGCATTTATTACAATAACTGATTCATATCAAGTATTTGGACAAGATTCTCATAGAAATGAACAAAAAGGGAGTGATAATTAATGGAATTTATAACAATGACAGATGTAGAAAAAGTATATCCTACAGGTGTAACTGCATTATATGGTTTAAATTTAAAAATTAAAAAAGGTGATTTTGCATTTATAATAGGTGCTTCTGGAAGTGGTAAATCTACTTTAATTAAAATGTTATATAGAGAAGAAAAACCTACTAGTGGTCAAATAGTTATAGGTGGAGTTAAAGTTGAAAAATTAAAAAATAGAAAAGTATATAAATTAAGAAGAAAACTAGGAATAGTATTCCAAGACTTTAAATTATTACCTAGATTAACAGTGTATGAAAATGTAGCATTTGCATTAGAAATGTATGGTTTGCCTAAATCAGAAGTTAGAAAGAAAACTATTAAAGCTATTGATTTAGTTGGATTAAAGGACAAAGTAAAGAATTATCCACATGAATTATCTGGTGGAGAACAACAAAGAGTTTCAATTGCAAGAGCAATAGTAAATGCCCCAAAATTATTAATTTGTGATGAACCAACTGGAAACTTAGATCCTGATACATCATTAGAAATTATGAAAGTACTAGAAGTAATTAACAATTTAGGAACAACAGTTATCGTAGTTACTCACGATAGAGATATAGTTAATAAAATGAAGAAAAGAGTTATCCTTTTAGATAAAGGAAGACTTGTAAAAGATTATGAGAAAGGAACTTACGATAAAAATGAAAAATGTTAGAATATTATTTAGAAATATTAGAGATGGATTAAAGAATGTATTTAGAAATTTTTCTTTATCACTTGCATCTATCTCTTGTATAACTGTAACTTTAATAATTGTTGCAGTATCATTAGTTGGATCATTAAATGTAGAAAATTTCACTAAACTTATTAGTGATGACTTTACTATAGTAGCTTTTGTAGATAACAGTGCAGATGAAGAATCTGAAGGAAAAATAAGAGAACAATTAGAAAAAATAGGTAATATAGAATCTATTAATTATAATAACAAAACAGAAATTGCAGAAGAAATGAAACAATCTAGTGAAACATTTAATAGTGTTATTTCTTCTTGGTCTGAAGATGAAAATCCTTTAAATGATACATTTTTAATAAAAGTAAAAGATTTAGAAAAAATAGATAAAACAGCAGAAAAAATTAAAAATATAGAAGGAATAGAAATAGTTAAATATGGAGAAGGAATGGTTGATTCTATGGTATCTATATTTAATTTAGTTAAGAAAATATTAATTGTTATTGTTGTAGGTTTAGTATTAGTAACTGCTTTCTTAATAGTTAACACAATAAAAATAACAATATTTAGTAGACAAGAGGAAATTGAAATTAAAAGGTTAGTTGGAGCATCTAACTTTTCAATTAAACAACCATTTGTTATAGAAGGTTTAATTATTGGTATTTTAGGTTCTATAGTACCAATAATAGTAACAATATATGGTTATACTGCTATTTATGATAAATCTGGTGGAAAACTATTCTCTCAATTTATCAAATTAGTAAAACCTTTCCCATTTGTATTTTATATTTCAATTGTATTAGTAGTCATTGGTGTTTTTGTAGGTATGCTAG
This sequence comes from uncultured Erysipelotrichaceae bacterium, assembly GCA_902801825.1. Classification (GTDB taxonomy): domain Bacteria; phylum Bacillota_I; class Bacilli_A; order RF39; family UBA660; genus RUG13038. The sequence continues at coordinate 12,060 of CADCJS010000014.1, read as the reverse complement.
GAAGTAATAGAGCAGTAAAGAAGTATTTAAAGATATAATGAAAAAAAGAATAATTATATTATTAATATTATGTATATTAGTAATTCCTATAAATACCAAGGCAAAAACACTTTCTGAGTATAAAAATGAATTAAATGCAAAAGAAAATGAATATAAAAATAAAGAAAATGATATTAAATTAAATGAAGCAGAACAAGAAAAAACAAAAGGTAGAATAACAGAAATATATGTAGAATTAGAAACTGCAGAAAAAGAAATAATTGATTTAAATAATGATATAGCTAGATTAAATGAAGAAATAGGAAAAAAAGATAAAGAAATAAAAGAAATAATTAGATATTATCAAATATCTAATGGAGAATCAGCATATCTTGAATATTTATTTAGTGCTAAATCAATAACAGATTTTATTTATAGAGCAACTGTTACTGAACAAATGAGTAAATATAATACAAAGTTAATAAATGATATGCATGCAATGATAACAACAAACAATGAAAACATTAAAAAAGTACAAGCTAAAGAAGATTCTTTAAAATCATTAAGGGAAGAATTAAATCAAAAAATTGCAGCTTTGCAAAGTGCAAAAGTTACTTTAACTGAAGAATCTATTTCTCTTGAAGAAGAAGTTAAGGCTGCTAAAGAAGTAGTAGACTATTATAAAAGTCAAGGTTGTAAAGATGATCAAGATGTTTCAAGTTGTGCTAATAAACAATTACCTCCAGGAACTAAATTTTGGAGACCAGTTATTAGTGGTTATGTAACATCTGAATATGGTCGTAGAGTACATCCAATTACTGGTAAAGTTGGTTCATTCCATTCAGGTATAGATTTATCAGTATATAAATCTTGTGGAACAACTTGTTTGACTTTATATTCAATAACAAATGGTAAAGTAGTATATACTGGATATAATTCTAGTATGGGTAATTATATTGTAATGAATCATTTAGTTAATGGTAAAAATTATTCATCAATATATATGCATATGAGTAAAATATATGTTAATAAAGGTGATGTAGTTAATAAAGATACTGTTGTAGGTTTAATGGGTAATACTGGTTCATCTACCGCTACACACTTACATTTAACTATGTTATCATGCTTATATTTAACTGATTCTAAATGTAAATATCCTGGAAATACTGTTAATCCAAGAGATTATATTAATTTTCCATCTGGATTATATAATGACTTTACAAATAGAACTAATTATTATAATTAATAAAAAGATAGAGAATTATTTTTCTCTATCTTTTTTATTCTTATAAGCTAAAACTTTACTAACTAAATCTACTTCACCAGTATTTTTTCCATTTATAGTAGTTTTAAGTTCTAGTAATTGTTCCTCTATATTTCTAAGTGCATTACTAAGACCACTTAAACAATCTGATAAACTTTTATAATCAGAACTTTCATATCTATCTTCATGGTTAAATACTTTATCATCATGTAATGCCCAAGAATCTTCTACCATTGTTCTAATAATAATCTCAAATGTAACTGGTTTAACACCATTCATTGTATCTATATTAGCAGTTAAATTCATTTTATAACCACGGTATCCACTTTCTTTAGGATTATCAAATCTATCACTAATATTACTAATAGAAAACTTAGTATCTTTACTTAATATACTAACTAAATAATCCCTAAAATCTTTCGCAGTTAATTCATCAATACATACTATTTTAAAACCAACTATATCTCTAATATTAAATAACATATCATCGGTTGTACAGCTAAGATTTCTCTTAACTAATTTTCTTTTTATACTAGAAACAGGTTTTATTCTACTTGTAATATGTAATACATCATCTTTATTCTTATATTCCGAAACATATTTATTTAACTTTTTATTATAAATATTATATATATTTTCATATATATATGATATTTTTTCATATTCAGTAATATATTTCTTTAAACTTTCTTTATTTTCACTACTAATATTTTTATTAACTTTAAATAAGTTATCTATAGCTTTATCATAGAAATATAAAGTATTACTAAGTTCTTTTAACTTTTGTTTTTCTTTTTCGGAAGCAGAACCTTTATAACTTAACTTATGATCTTCTCTTGAAAATATATCCATAAAAATAGTTCTTAACTGTATTTCTCCAGTTACTAATTCAGTTTTACCATTATATTCAACTGGATATCTAACAATTATGTGGTAACTTCTATATCCACTTTCCTTAGGATTTTTAATATAATCCTTTTCATTTAAGATTTCAAAGTTTTTAGAATTCTTTAAAAGGTCAACAAAAGTATATACATCTGATAATTGTAAACAAACAAGTCTTGTCGCAACTATATCATGCATATCATTATAAGTAATACGATTTGTATCATATCTTTTATTAATTTTATTTAAGAAACTGTTTTCACATTTAATTCTACTATTTTGATATGCTAATGTATTACCATTATTAGAAAATATATTTTTAATTAATTCAATTTTTTTAATTAATTCATCAAGTGCTTTAGTATTTAAATCTTTATTAATTTTATAATCAATAAACTGTTTAAGTAAAAATTCATTTTGTTCATCACTTAATCTAATATTATTTTTCATTCCGAAAACCCCTTTTTTAACGAAGATTACTATACCATAATATATTAAAAAAAGCAAATTTTATGTCACTTTTTGAAATCTTAATATAAAAAAAATAAAATTGTTAAAAATAATAATAAATTCATTTCTTGTTTTATTATTATATAAATGATAAAATAAACTAAGTTAAAGGAGGAAAATATGTTTAAATTAGTATCTAATTATAAACCAAGTGGAGATCAACCAAATGCCATTAAAGAACTAACAAATGGTATTAAGTCCGGTAAAAAAGAGCAAGTACTCCTAGGAGCAACTGGTACAGGTAAAACTTTTACAATTGCAAATGTTATTAAAGAAGTTAATAAACCAACGCTAGTACTTGCACACAACAAAACTTTGGCTGGTCAATTATATTCAGAATTAAAAGAATTATTTCCAGAAAATAGAGTAGAATACTTTGTATCATATTATGATTATTATCAACCAGAAGCATATGTTCCTTCAAAAGACGTATATATAGAAAAAGATGCATCTATAAATGATGAAATAGATGAATTAAGACATAGCGCAACTTCTGCTTTAATTACAAGAGATGATGTTATAGTAGTCGCATCAGTTTCTTGTATATATGGTTTAGGTGAAAAAGAGGAGTATGAAAAATCAACTTTATCATTAAAGGTTGGTGATGTGATTGATAAAACAGAAATATTAAAAAAATTAGTAGAAATGTTATATGAAAGAAATGATATAGATTTAGTACGTGGTACTTTTAGGTCTAAGGGGGATAGTATTGAAGTAGTACCAGTTTATTCAAAGAGTAAAGGCTATAGAATTGATTTATTTGGTGATGAGATAGAAAATATAATTGAATTTGATACTTTAACTGGAAAAGTAATTGAAAGAAAGAATACTATTACAATATTCGCAGCATCTCACTTTGTTACTAATGAAGAAAAATTAAAAATCGCATGTGATTCTATAGATAAAGAATTAAAAGAAAGATTAAAATATTTTAAAGATAATGATAAATATTTAGAATATGAAAGATTAAGTCAAAGAACTAATTATGATTTAGAATTATTAAGAGAAACAGGATTTTGTAAAGGTATTGAGAACTATAGTAGACATTTAACTTTTAGAAAAGAAGGAGAAATGCCTCCAACTTTAATAGATTTCTTTCCAAAAGATTTCTTATTAGTAATAGATGAATCTCATGTAACACTTCCACAAGTTCGTGCGATGTATAATGGAGATAGGATGAGAAAGTCTGTTTTAGTTGAATATGGTTTTAGATTACCTAGTGCACTTGATAATAGACCATTAAAATTTGAAGAATTTGAAAGTAAAATTAATAATGTAATATATGTATCTGCTACTCCTGGAGATTATGAATTATCTAAAGTAAATAATAATGTAGTTGAGCAAATTATTAGACCTACTGGTTTACTTGATCCAACTATAGATGTAAGATCATCAGTTAATCAAATAGATGATTTAATAAATGAAATTCAAAATAGAATATCTAAAAATGAAAGAACTTTAGTAACAACTTTAACTATAAGAATGAGTGAAGAATTAACTGATTATTTAAAGAATGCTGGAATAAAAGTTGCATATTTACATAATGAAGTTAAAACATTGCAAAGAATAGAAATAGTAAGAGATTTAAGAGTAGGTAAATATGATGTTATTGTAGGTGTTAATTTATTAAGAGAAGGTATAGATATACCAGAAGTATCATTAATCGCAATATTAGATGCAGATAAACAAGGTTTCTTACGTAGTACTAGAAGTTTAATACAAACTATAGGAAGAGCTGCTAGAAATGCAAATGGTAAAGTAATAATGTATGCTGATAGTATAAGTGATTCTATGGATGAAGCAATAAAAGAAACAAATAGAAGAAGAAAAATACAAGAAGAATATAATTTAGAACATAATATAACACCAAAAACAATTCAAAAACCTATATTAGATATAATTAAAAATAATGACAAAAATATTTCTGATAGATCAAATGTTAAATATACTAAGAAAGAAAAACAAAAACTAATGCTTCAAATAGAAACTGAAATGAAAGAAGCAGCAAGTAATTTAGACTTTGAAAGAGCAACAGAACTAAGAGATATATTGTTTGAATTAAAAAGTGAATAAAAGAGAGTTAATCTAATCTAACTCTCTTTTCAATATTTTATTATGTTTTTTAAGAATATCTTTTATTTCCTCTAATTTCTTATTAATTAAATATAATCTAACAACATCTTCATCATTAATATTTAATAACTTATTAACTGTTTCTAATTTCTTATCTACTATATCACTTTCAAAATAATCTTCATTAGTTAAAGATATAATTTCATCTAAAGAATTATAAATATTTTCTAATAATTCATTTTTTAATAAATCCCTAATCATCTTTAATTCATCTAGATTCTTTTTATTTTCATGTTTTTTCTCTAGGTTATCATAAAATAAAGTATCTTTCCCTATAAACTTTTTATTATTATTGTTTTTCATTTTATGACCTCCAGAAAAATTATTATACAAAATATTTTATTATTTTACAATAATAATATGATAAATTAATTGTATTTTTAATCATTATTTTGGTATAATATCAAATGCGAAGAGGTGATATTATGAATGATAAAATAATAGTTAAAGGTGCTAGAGAGAATAATTTAAAAAATATTGATATAACATTACCAAAAAACAAATTAATTGTTATGACTGGTGTATCTGGAAGTGGTAAATCATCTTTAGCATTTGATACTATATATGCGGAAGGTCAAAGAAGATATGTGGAAAGTCTTAGTAGTTATGCTAGACAGTTTTTAGGTGCCAGTGAAAAACCTGATGTAGATTCAATTGAAGGATTATCTCCAGCTATTAGTATTGATCAAAAGACTACAAATAATAACCCTAGAAGTACCGTTGGTACAGTAACAGAAATATATGATTATTTAAGATTATTATTTTCTAGAATAGGAACACCTTATTGTCCAAATCATAATATACCTATTAAAAGTCAAACTATTGAAGAAATGACTAATAAAGTTTTAAATTTAGAAGAAGGATCAAAAATAATGATATTATCACCTGTAATTAAAGGTGAAAAAGGAGCTCATGTTGATACTTTAAATAATTTAAGAAAAGATGGTTATGTTAGAGTAAAAATAGATAATGAAATATATGATTTAAGTGAAGATATTATTTTAGAAAAGAATAAGAAACATCAAATAGAAGTTGTTATAGATAGATTAATTATAAAAGATGGTATTAGAAGTAGATTGTTTGAGGATTTAGAAAATGCTACTAAGTTATCTGGTGGAAAAGTTATAATAGATGTAGTAGGCAAAGATCAAATAATATTAAGTGAGAATTTTGCTTGTCCTTATTGTGATTATTCATTAATGGAACTAGAACCTAGAATATTTAGTTTTAATGCTCCTTATGGAGCATGTCCTGATTGTAAAGGATTAGGATATAAGGAAAAATTAGATGAAGATTTAGTTATTCCTGATAAGAGTATTAGTTTAAATGATGGAGCTATTTTACCATTTAAAAATATGGAACTAACAAATATATATATTCAGAAATTAACTAAGTTATGTGAAGATTATAATATAGATATGAATAAACCATTTGGTAAATTAACTAAAAAAGAAAGAAATCTTATTTTATATGGTAGTGATAGAGAACTTATATTTAAATTTAAAACTAAAGGTGGTAAAACTTATAGTTCAATTGAAAGATATGAAGGTGTTCTTAATTTACTTGAAAGAAGATATAATGAAACTAGTAGTGAGTTTATTCATGATTGGTTAAAAGGATACATGATAGAGAAAGAATGCAGTACTTGCAATGGTTCTAGATTAAGAGATAGTGTTTTAAATGTATTTATAAATAAAAAAAATATTAATGATTTATGTATGATGAGTATTAATAATTTATATAATTTTATTGATAATTTAAAATTAAAAAAAGAACAAGAAGAAATATCTAGATTATTAATTAAAAATATTAAAGATAGATTATCATTTTTAATAAATGTAGGATTAGATTATTTAACACTACAAAGAAGTGCTTCTACTCTTTCTGGTGGAGAAAGTCAAAGAATAAGACTAGCGACTCAAATAGGTTCTAAATTAAGCGGTATTTTATATGTTTTAGATGAACCTAGTATAGGTCTTCATCAAAGAGATAATGATAGATTAATAAAATCTTTATTACAAATGAGAGATTTAGGTAATACTTTAATAGTAGTAGAACATGATTTAGATACTATGAGAGCAGCGGATTATTTAGTAGATATTGGTCCACAAGCAGGAGTTAATGGTGGATATGTAGTCGCACAAGGTACAGTTAAAGATGTTATGAATAATAAAGATAGTTTAACTGGTAGATATTTGACTGGTAAAGAATTTATCCCAGTACCTAAAACAAGAAGAAAAGGTAATAAAAAATATATTGAAATAAAAGGTGCGAGTGAAAATAATTTAAAGAATATTGATGTTAAATTTCCATTAGGTAAATTTATTTGTGTTACTGGTGTATCTGGTAGTGGTAAAAGTACCTTAGTTAATGAAATATTATATAAAGCTTTAAAAAATAATATATATAAATCAAAAGAAAAACCTGGAAAATATAAAAGTATTAAAGGTTTAGAAAATATAGATAAAGTAATAGATATATCACAAGATCCTATTGGAAAGAGTCCTAGAAGTAATCCTGCTACATATGTAGGAGTATTTGATGATATAAGAGATATATTTGCTTTAACTAAAGAATCAAAGATTAGAGGTTATGAAAAAGGTAGATTTTCATTTAATGTTAAAGGTGGAAGATGTGAAGCTTGTCAAGGTGATGGGGTTAAAAAAATAGAAATGCATTTCTTACCAGATGTATATGTTCCTTGTGAAGTATGTAATGGAACTAGATATAATAGTGAAACTCTTCAAATTAAATATAAAGGTAAGACTATATCAGATGTATTACATATGACAGTAGAAGAAGCATTATTATTCTTTGAAAATGTACCTAAAATCAAAAATAAACTACAAACAATGTATGATGTAGGATTATCTTATATAAAACTAGGTCAAAGTGCTACTACACTTTCTGGTGGAGAAGCTGCTAGAGTAAAACTTGCAAAAGAATTACAAAAGAAACCAACAGGAAAAAGTTTATTTATATTAGATGAACCAACAACAGGTCTTCATTTAGAAGATATTAAAAAACTACTAAATATATTAAATAGAATTGTAGATAATGGAGATACTGTACTTGTTATTGAACATAATTTAGATGTTATAAAAGTCGCAGATCATATAATAGATTTAGGAAAAGAAGGCGGAGAAAATGGTGGAGAAGTTATATTTACTGGAACACCAGAAAAGATTGTACAAGATCCTATTAGTTATACAGGTAAATATTTAAGAGGTATTTTATAAAAATACCTTTTTATTTTTGGGTTTTATGTTATAATTAGATTGTTAATAATTGGAGGGATAGTTATGAAACCATATTTTATTTTATTAGGTATAGAAATTCATTATTATTCTTTATGTATATTACTAGGAATAGTATGTGCATATTTAATTATTATGAAAGAAGCAAAAAATAATAAATATAAAGAAGATACTATTTCAGATTTAATATTTTACGGAATAATATTTGGTTTATTAGGAGCTAGAATTTATTATGTATTATTTAATTTAGATTATTATTTAATATATAAAGAAGAAATAATAAAAGTATGGCATGGTGGACTTGCGATACATGGTGGAATAATATTTGGAGTTATATTTGTTTATTTATTTATTAAAAAACATAAATTAAACTTTATAAAAATACTAGATATTCTCTCTTTAGGTCTAATACTCGCACAATCTATTGGTAGATGGGGAAATTTCTTTAATCAAGAAGCATATGGTTCTAGTGTTAGTTATAGTTTTTTAAGAAAATTATTAATTCCTAAATTTATAATTAATAATATGAAAATAGATGGTATATATTATTTACCTACATTTTATTTTGAAAGTATATTATGTTTAATTGGTTTTATAATTATGATCTATATTAAAAATAAAAAGAATAATAAAATTGGTTACATATCATCATTTTATTTAATATATTATTCAATTATAAGATTTATTATAGAAATATTTAGAACTGATAGTTTAATGATTTATAAGTTTAAAACCGCTCAAATAATATCTATTATTATGTTTATAATTGGAATAATAAATTTAATATATAGTAAAAAGAGTAATAAATTATATAAGGAGTGATATTTATGACATTTTCAGCAAAAATAAAAGAAGAAATATCTAAATTAGAATTAACAAAAATAGAATACATATCTGAATTATCTGGTATATTAACAACTAATTCAGATTTAAAAATATATTCTATTAGAGTACAAACTGAAAATATTAACGCCGCAAACAGGATATTCAAAATTATTAAAGATTTATATAATGTAACAAGTAGTATAACTGTTAGAAAGAATTACAATTTTAAAAAGAATGAAATATATATTATTGAAGTAAAGAAGAATGTTATTGAGATAATTAGAGATTTAGGATTAATAAATGAAAAAGGTATTAATATTAATGTTGTACCTAATTCAGAAATAGTTGATGATGAAGAATTAAAGAGTGCTTTTTTAAGAGGTTGTTTCTTAATTGGTGGTAGTGTTAATGATCCTAAAACTTCTAGATATCACTTAGAATTTATTATTAATACTTTAAAATTTGCTGAGTTCTTAAAAGATGTTCTTAATACATATAATTTAAATGCTAAAGTATTAAGAAGAGCTAAAGGATATATGGTATATGTTAAGGAATCAGAAAAGATATGTGATTTTCTAAAGATAATAAAGGCATATAATGCAGTTATGTATTATGAAGATATTAGAATACTTAGAGAAAGAGAAAACATGAATAATAGAATAAATAACTGTGAACAAGCAAATATAGAAAAATCTATGGCATCAGCTAATAAACAAATTGAATATATTAATATTATAAAGAAATATGATGCATATGATTTACTTGATGAAAAGGTTAAACAAGTAGCGGATTATAGAATGAAATATCCTGAGAGTTCTTTAATAGAATTAAGTAAAATAATATCTGTTGAAACATCTAATAATATATCAAAATCTTGTGTTAATCATAGACTTAGAAAATTAAAAGATTTAGCAGAAAAATTAATAGATAAAGAAGAGAGTTAATTTACACTATAAATAAATAGTGATATAATATAGGAGGTGATATAGTGAATAAAAAGGAGTTTAAAACTTTAGATGAGCAGATTAAAACATTGAAAAATAAAAATTTAATTATTAATGATGAGGTTTATGCTAAAGATATATTATATAAAGAAAATTATTTCTTTATAAATGGATATAGATTCTTATTCTATGATAGAAATACTAGAAAATTTAAAGATGGTACAACTTTTGAAGAATTATATAGTAGTTTTTTATTTGATAGAAGCTTTAGAAATATTTTATTTAAAAATTTATTAATAATAGAAAATAATATTAAAAGTATAATTAGTTATCAATTAAGTAAAAAATATGGTTTTAAAGAAAAAGATTATTTAAAAGAATCTAATTTTACTACTGATTATAAGGAAAAAAGAAGAGTAGAAGATGTTATTAATAAAATGAAAAGACAAATTAGAGTTAATGGGGAAAAGCATTCTGCTACTTATCATTATATTACTAATTATGGATATATACCTATGTGGATATTAGTAAAAGTTTTATCTTTTGGTTTAATAAATGAATTATATGGAATATTAAAACTAGAAGATAAAGTAGAAATAGCTAAGGTATATAATTTAAATCCAGAAACTTTTAAAATATATTTAGAATTATTATCAAATTATAGAAATTTATGCGCACATGAAGATATAGTTTATGAACATAAAACACAAACTATTATTCCAGATACTAAATATCATGAACTATTAAATATTAAAAAAATAGATGATGAATATGTTAATGGAAAAAATGATATATTCGCTGTAATACTAATTATAAAACAAATGTTATCTAAAGATAAATTTATTGATTTAATAAATGAAATAAATTGTGCATTAAATAAATTTGATAGTAGTGTTAAAACAATTAGTAAAAAAGATATAATTAAAAAGATGGGATTTCCAGATAATTATAATGAATTAATTAATATAGAGGTGAATAATGGATAAAAAAAGAATTTTAAAATATTTTTTATTTTATGTTTTTACTATTGTAAGTTCAGTCATCGCTGTTATTTTATATATTAAATATTTTCCTATAGAATCAAAAGTAATAACAAAAAAAATAAATAAAACAGAATTAAGTGAAACTGCAATAGAAGAATCAATACAAAATGTATATGATGCGGTTGTAACTGTAAGAAGTTATCAAAATGAACAATTAATAGGAACTGGTTCAGGATTTGTATATAAAAAAGATGATAAAAAAGGTTATATATTAACAAATACACATGTTATTAGTTCTTCAAATATTGTTAATGTTGTATTACAAAATGGAGAAAGTGTAGATGCTAAATTATTAGGTGCAGATGAATATTCAGATGTAGCAGTATTATCTATAGATGCATCTAAAGTATTAAAAGAAGCAAGTTTAGGTGATAGTGATTCAGTTAAAGTAGGAAGTACAGTATTTACTGTAGGAAGTCCAATGGGAGAAAGCTATAGTGGATCAATAACAAAAGGTATTATATCTGCTAAAGATAGAACAATTGAAAATGATGATGTAGTAACAAAAGTATTACAAACAGATGCTGCAATAAATCCAGGTAATAGTGGTGGTCCTTTAGTAAACTTAGCAGGAGAAGTAATAGGTATTACTTCAATGAAATTAGCGCAAGAAGAAATAGAAGGAATGGGATTTGCTATTCCAATAAATGATGCTAAAGTATATGTTCAAAACTTAGAAAAAGGTAAAAAAATAAGTAGACCAGTATTAGGTGTATCACTAATAAATGTAACAGATAGATATAGATTATATTATTATAGAATTAATGTAGATTCATCTATAGATTCTGGTGTAGTAATCGCTGCAGTAGAAAAAGATTCAGCTGCTAGTAAAGCTGGTTTAGAAAAAGGTGATGTTATCACTAAAATAGATGATAATCAAATAACATCTATATCTAATTTAAGATATAATTTATATAAATATAAAGTAGATGATGAAATACAAGTAACATATATAAGAAATAAAAAAGAAAATAAAGTTAAACTAAAACTAATGGGTAATTAGTAGGAGGATAGTATGAATAAATTAAAAAATCTAAGTAAAAAAACAAAAATATTAATAATAGTATTTATTATTACATTTCTAGCAATCTTATTTGTATTATTAAATATAGATACTAGAACAGATGAACAAAAAGCATATGATAAAGTAGAAACTATGGCAAAAGAATTTTACTCAGGTTACTATTATAGTCAAAACTCTGATTCTAATGATAAAAATA
>CADCJS010000013.1 GCA_902801825.1 uncultured Erysipelotrichaceae bacterium | reverse complement strand
TTTTGCTAGTACTTATACATCATCTCAAGGATTATTATTAATGATTCCTGAAATGTATAAAATTGCAGGTGAATTACTTCCTTCAGTTATAAATGTCGCATCAAGAACTGTATCAACACATGCTTTAAGTATATTTGGCGATCATTCAGATATATATGCTACTAGAAGTACTGGTTATTCATTTTTATGTTCTTCATCAGTTCAAGATGTAGTATACATGACTTTAATCGCTTATTTATCTACGATGAAAGGAAAAATACCTTTTGTTAATTTCTTTGATGGTTTTAGAACTAGTCATGAACTTTCAAAAATAGGTATTCCTGATTTAAAATCTATTAAATCTTTAGTAGATGATACTTATATAAAAGATTTTAAAGATAGAAGTCTTGTTAGTAAAAAGGTAATTAGAGGTACCACTCAAAATGATGATATATATTTTCAAAATTTAGAATCAAGAAATACTTATTATGAAAATATGCCTGACATTGTTTATGAGTATATGAAAAAAATAAATAGAAAATATAAAACAAGTTATAAACCATTTAATTATTATGGTGATAAAGATGCTCAAAGAGTAATTGTTGCGATGGGTTCTGTTTGTGAAACTATTAAAGAATATATAGATATTGTTAATAAAAAAGGTTTAAAGATAGGTCTTATAGAAGTACATTTATTTAGACCATTTTCAAAGAAATATTTTTTAAGTGTATTGCCTAAGACAACAAAAACAATTACTGTTTTGGATAGAGCTAAGGAAAGTGGTACTAGAGAAGCTTTATTTATGGATGTTTCTAATATTATTTTAAGTGAGAATAAAGATATTAAAGTAATAGGTGGAATATATGGTTTATCTTCTAAAGATACAAATTTAGATGATATAAATGCTGTATATTATAATATGGATGAAGATAAGTTAAAAGATAATTTTAGTTTATCTATAACAGATGATGTTACAAATAGAAGTTTACCTAAAATTAAATTAGAAGAAGAAAATAAAGATGATATAGAAATGTTAATATATGGATATGGTTCAGATGGAATGGTAAGTGCTACAAAGGATTTAATTAAACTTGTAGGAGAAAATACTAATGCATTTGTTCAATGTTATAATAAGTATGATTCTAAAAAAAGTGGTGGAGTTACTATTAGTAATTTAAGAATAGGTAAAAAAGAAATAAGAAAAACTTATTATGTTGATAAACCACATATAGTTGTTTGTAGTAAAGAATCATATTTAAATAAATATGATATGTTAGAAAATATTAGAGATAATGGTATATTTATATTAGATATTAATAAAAATGAAATAAAAAATATCCCTAATGAAGTAAAATATATTTTAGCAAAAAAGAATATTAATTTTTATATTATAGATGCCCATGAATTAGCAAGAATAAATAATATACCTAATAAAATAAGTTATATTTTAGAAGCAGCAATTATAAATATTACTAAAGTATTACCTTATGAATCAGCTCTTGATAGTATTAAAGAAAGTATTAAAGATAAATTTGATAAAAAAGATAAAGAAATATCAGAAAATAATATAAAAGCAATATCTATGGTAAAAGATAATATTATAAAAATAGATATAGATAAATCATGGAAAAAATTAAGTTTTAATGAAAAAAAATATAATAATATTATTGATAATATTTCTCATTTAAAAGGAGATTCATTAAAAGTAAGTGATTTTTCTAATCATTATGATGGTAGTTATGAACCAAATACATCTAAGTTAGAAAAGAGAAATATAGCAGAATTATTACCATGTTATAATTCAGATAATTGTATTAATTGTAATAGATGTGTAATCGCATGCCCTCATGGTGTTATTAAACCTAAAATATTAAATAAAGATGAATTAAAAAATAATAAAGATATTTCTTATAAAACTATAAAGGGTAAAAATGGTTTATATTTTGCTTTAGAATTCAGTTATGATGATTGTACAGGTTGTTCTATTTGTTCTTCAGCATGTAAAACAAAAGCAATTACCATGGTTAAAAATAATGAATTAAAAAGAATAAATAATAAAATAAGTAATGTTACAAATAAATTTTTATATGATGAAAAAACTACATTAGGTATAGGTTATAACAAGTCATTATTTAATTATTCAGGTGCATGTGCTGGATGTGGTCAAACTCCATATATTAAATTATTAACACAAGTAGTTAAAGAAGGATTAGTAATCGCAAATGCAACTGGTTGTTCATCTATATATGGTGGTTCTATGCCAAGTAGTCCTTATAACATCTCTTGGTCTAATTCTTTATTTGAAGATAATGCTGAATATGGTTTTGGTATTCAAACTTCTATAGAATTAAATAAAGAAAAGATAATGGATATAATAAATAAAAATATAGATAATTTAGGAAAGAAAAATAGACTATTATTAAAGAAATATATAGAAAATGAAAAAGACTATAAAATAACTAAATTTGTAAGTGAAAATTTAGATTATTCAGAAATAAAAGAATTAAAACCATTAAAGAATTATATTCCTAGTAAATCAGTTTGGCTTATTGGTGGGGATGGTTGGAGTTATGATATTGATTTTGGTGGTATAGATCATGTTGTATCTCAAGGTAAAAATATTAATATATTAATTTTAGATAATGAAATATATTCTAATACTGGTGGACAATCAAGTAAGAGTACTCAAGAAGGAGTAGTATCATTATTCTCATCTAAAGGTAAGGAAACACAAAAAAAAGATTTAGCAAAAATATTAATGAATTATAAGAATGTTTATATTGCTCAAATATGTTTAGGTAAAGATATGAATCAAGCAATAAAAGCATTAAATGAAGCCAATGAGTTTGATGGACCATCAATCGTAATTGCTTATTCTCCTTGCATTATTCATGGAATAAAAGGTGGAATGAAAAATTCTTTAGAAGAAGAAAAATTAGCAGTAGATTCTGGATATTTTCCTATATTTAGATATAACTCTAAATTAAATAGTTTTAAATTAGATTATAAAACTCCTGATTTTTCATTATATGGCAAATTTTTAATTAATGAAACAAGATATAAAATGATAAGTGCTGTTAATAAAGATAGAGCAAAAGAATTATTAGAAAATAATTTAAATAATGCTAAAGAAAGATTTGAATATTATAAAAATTTAGAAACAAAAAAAGACAATTAATATTGTCTTTTTATTATGCAGCATTATTATATTTTTTGATTGTTTTAGCTTCTCTTGCAGTTGTTTTTAATTTTATTCCGTTAACAGTTATTGTTTGCATATTTAATTTTTGTGTTCTATTAGATTTATTATTCGCATGAGAAACATTTCTTGCTTTTAAATTTGGTTTTTTAAATGTAATTTTAGTTGCCATAAATACCTCCTCTTAAATTTGTCTACAATTAACTTTATCATAATATTTCATTTTAGTCAATTAAAATTCCTTATATTATGGTATAATTTTATTAAAAGGAGTGATAATTATGTATATTCCATTAGGTATAAAAAGTGATTATTCACTTCTATCTAGTCTAATTAAAATTGAGGAATTAATAAAATATGCAAAGAATAATGATTTAAAAGCATTAGGTATTGTTGATAATAATCTATTTTCAGCTGCAGAATTTATAGAACAATGTAATAAAAATAATATTAAACCAATCTTAGGCCTAGAACTAGCAATAGATAATAAAAATATATATTTGTTTTGTAGAAACTATGATGGGTATAAAAAATTGTGCTATATAAGTAATAGTAATTATGATATAAATCTTATAAATGATAATTGTGAAGATTTATTCATGATTATTCCTTATGATTCTATAGATTTATATGATGAGTTTATTATTAAGGATAAATATGTAGGATATAAGAATAAAAAAGAAAAAGAATTAATTAGTTCAAAAAAGATATATTTTAATTTAATATTATCTATTTATAAAGATGATTTGGATTATATAAAATATTTATATATGATTAGAGATTCTAAAACTATAGATAATGATGATTATATTGTTGATAATGATAGTTTTTTAAATAATAAAAAAGTATTAGATTTATTATCAATAGAAGATTATGAAATATTTAATGATATATATAATAGAAATAATCTTGTTTTAGAAAAAAATGATTTGTTACCTATATATAATAATTCTGATGATTTTGATGAAATAAAATATTTTTTTAGTTTAGCTAAAAAAGGATTAATGAAAAGATTAAATAATAAAGTTCCTTCTAATTATGCGACTAGACTAATGTATGAATTAGATATTATTAATAAGATGGGATTTTCTAATTATTTTTTAGTAGTATATGATTATGTTAAGTATGCGAAAAAGAATAATATATTAGTAGGTCCAGGTAGAGGTAGTGTGGCTGGTTCATTAGTTAGTTATTCTCTTGGAATAACAGAGATAGATCCTATAAAGTATAATTTGTTTTTTGAAAGGTTTTTAAATCCTGAGAGAATAACAATGCCTGATATAGATATTGATTTTGAAGCTACTAAAAGAGATTTAGTTATTGATTATGTTAAAGAAAAATATGGAGAAGATAAAGTAGCGCAGATAATAACATTTGGAACTTTAAAATCTAAAATGGTTTTAAGAGATTTATCTAGAGTATTTAAAATAGAAAAAAATATAGATAGTTTTATAAAGTTATTTGATTCTAAATTATCTTTAAAAGATAATTTGAAAAATAAAAATATTATAGATATTATGAAAAAAGATACTTTATTATCAAAGATAGTTGATATAAGTATTAAATTAGAAGATATAAAAAGGCATAGTTCTATACATGCTGCTGGAGTTGTTATTTCTAAAGAAAAATTATTAAATTATTGTCCTTTAACTAAAAATGATGATAATTTAGTGATAGGTTTTACAAAAGATTATTTAGAAAAACTAGGATTATTAAAAATGGATTTTCTTGCAATTGATAATTTAACATTGATTAGTAATATTATTAATGAAGCAAATATTGATTTAAAGAGTATTGATTTTAATGATGAAAAAACATTAGAAATATTTAGAAGTGTTAAAACTGATGGTATTTTTCAATTTGAGAGTAGTGGAATTAAAAATGTTTTAAGAAAGTTTCCAGTAACATCATTTAATGATTTAATTGCTATTTTAGCATTATTTAGACCAGGTCCAATGCAGTTTATTGATTCTTACATAAAAAGAAAACAAAATAAAGAAAAAATAGATTATATAGATGATAGAATTAAAGATATTTTGGTTGATACTTATGGAATTATTGTATATCAAGAACAAGTAATGCAAATTGCGAATGTAATGGCAGGATATTCTTTAAAAGAAGCTGATATGTTAAGAAAAATGATGAGTAAAAGTTCAATATCAGTTTCTAATAATGAAAGAGAAAAATTTATAAATCAATCAATTAAAAATGGATTTAGTAAAGAAGTAAGTAGTAAGACTTATGATATGATTTATAACTTTATCACATCCTTTGGTTTTAATAAATCACATTCTGTAGGTTATGCTTATGTTTCTTATCAAATGGCATATTTAAAGGCACATTATAGTAAATATTTTATGAAATATCTTTTATCAATGGTAATAGGTAATGAGATAAAAACTAAAGAGTATATAAATGAGCTTAAACAAAATAATATAGAAGTATTAAAACCAAATATTAATTATAGTGATATAAAATATACAATAGAAAAAGATTGTATACGATTTCCTTTAAATGGTATTAAAAATATTGGTCAAATATCATGTCTAGATATTATTAAAGAAAGAGAAAAAGGGTTATTTACAGATTTCTTTGATTTTGTTAGAAGATGTTATAGTAAAAGTATTAATAAAAAAGTAATAGAGTATTTAATTAATTCTGGTTGTTTTGATGATTTTAATTATAATCGTAAAACATTAATTGATAATATTGATTCTGCAATTAATTATTCTGATTTATGTAATGATTTAGATTATAAATTAATAGAGAAACCTGATATGGAAATAAGTGAGGAATATTCTAAAGATGAACTTACTAAAAAAGAATATGAAACATTTGGATTTTATTTTACTTCTCATCCGATTCAAAAATATAGACAAAATGAAATATATACTACAAATATTTCTAAATATTTTGATAAGGTAATAACAATATATTTATTAATTGATAAAAAAAGAGAAATAATAACAAAGAAGAAAGATAAAATGGCATTTTTATCTGCATCAGATGAATTTTCAAATATAGAATTAATAATTTTTCCAAAAGTATATGAAAAGTTTTATAGTATTGATAGGAAAGATATAGTTAAAGTAATAGGTAGAGTTCAAAAGAATAATAATGAATATCAATTAGTAGTAAATGATTTGTATAAATTAAATAGTAAATAATTTGTTTACTATTTTTTCTTTTAATTTTTAAAAAAATTATGTATAATTAAAATAGGTGAAGAATATGAATAAAACTAAAATGATAGTTACTGTAGGACCAAAATCAAATAGTGAAGATATAATAAGAAAAATGATTATCTCAGGTGCGGATGTTATTAGAATTAATATGTCTTATGCTAGTTTTGAAGAAGCAAAAGATATAATTTTAAAAGTTAGAAAGATAAATTTAGATTTAAATATTCAAACTGGTATTATGATAGATACTTTAGGTCCTGAAATTAGAATTGGTAATTTGGAAAAACCTTTTATTAAATTAGAAAAAGGTAAATTAATTAGAATTGTTTATAATAATATTGTTGGTAATGAAGAAATGATTAGTGTAAATAGCAAGGAAGTTATTGAAAGATGTGAGGAAAATGATGAGATTTTCTTAAATAGTGGAGAAGTAAAAATAATAGTAGATAAAAAAACAGATGATACTTTAATATGTAAAATAGATAATGATGGAAAAATAAAACCTAATACTACTGTTAATTTAAAAAATATAACTTTAAATACAACTTTTTTATCTGAATATGATAAAAAATGTATTGAATTTGCATCTAAGTTTGAAGCTGATTTTCTTGCTTTATCACATGTTAGAGATAATTTAGATGTTTTAGATGTTAATGATTTATTAATTAATCTAAATAATAGTAATATGCAGATTATTTCAAAAATAGAAAATAAAAGTGCGATTGATGAAATAGAAAACATATTAAAAGTTAGTGATGGAATAATGGTATCTAGAGGAGATTTAGGTTTGGAATTTGAACTTGAAAAATTACCTAGTGTTCAAAAAAGAATTGCTACACTAACAAAAAATAAAGGAAAAATATGTATAATAGCTACAGAAATGTTAGCGTCTATGGAAAAGAATATAAGACCAACTCGTGCAGAAGTAAGTGATGTTGCTAATTCAGTATTAGATAAAACAGATGCTGTAATGCTTTCTGCAGAAACTGCTATAGGAGATTATCCAGTAGAAACAGTATTAACTATGAATAAAATTATAGATGAAATAGAAAATGAAATTGATTATAATGATATTCTTAAAAAAATAGACAGAAAAGAAGAAATAGATATTTCTAAAGCTATATCTTATTCTGCTGTAGATTCAGCAAATAGAGTATCAGCAAAAGCAATAGTATGTTCTACATTATCTGGTTTAACAGCTAAAGATATAAGTAATTATATTCCTAGTTGTCCAGTAATTGCGACTTCTCCAATAGATAAAGTAGTTAGAGGATTAACAATTAATTATGGAATAATACCATTTTTAGTATCTAATTGTGATACTACAGAAGAATTAATTAAAAGTTCTATAATAACTGCTAAAAAAGTATTAAAATTAGAAAAAGGAGATAAAATAGTTATCGCTGGAAGTTTTCCTATGACTATAAATTATACTAATTTCATAAAAATTGAGGAGATAAAGTAATGAAATTAAAAGATTATAAAAAATTAAAAGAAGAAATAGTAAAAAAATATATAAAAGATTTTGATAATAATAAAAATATTATTAAGAAAAATGTAACAGATGAAATAGAAAAACTAACTAAAAAAGAGGATGATATAATAGATGAATAATGAAACAATTAATGATTTGTTTTTTGAAAGATTAAATGATTATGTTAATGAAGAAATAGAAAAATTAATACTAGAAAATAATGCTATTTTAAAAGATAATTTATTTTTGGAAATTGAATATAATATTGATGGTACTAAAAAAGATATTTATACTTTATCATCAGAAAAAGATATATTTAAAATGCAAATAGAAAGTAATAAAAATGAGTATGAATATAAATTTAATCAAAATCAATTATCAAAAGATGAATATGACAAAAAAATAAAAGAATTAAATGAAGAATTAATAAATAAATCAGAAATATATGATGATCTTATTTTTGAAATTATTAATAAAAAATCAGTTGAAGAAATAAAAAAACAAGTTGAAGAAAAAAAACTAAATGATATAGATTTAAAAAGATTATCAATGGCAATTAAGTCTATTGCTAATAGTAAAATAAATGAATTTCAAAAAAATAATAAAAATTTTCAAATAGATAATCTTTCATATTGGAATTATAAATATGATAAATTAGCAAAAAATATTTCAAAAGCTAGAGAAGTAGAAAATATCATTCTAAATTTAATAGATTGATTTTTTTTATTTATGTACTTATAATCAATTGTAGCAAATAAAGGAATAAAAGAAAATGAGAGAACATAATAAAGATATTTATAATTATATATTTAATACTACTAAAAATGAAGGAATCTCAGAACCGTTTTTATTAGAAACTTTAGATCAATTTAAAAAACAAAAAGAAGCTTTAGAATATATAAGAGATAATAATTTAACAAAAGATTATGATGAAGTTGTATTATAATATTTAAGTAAAAAGAATAAAAGTACTAATTAGACACTTAAAGTGAACACTATAGTATTTTTTTTCTTGTTTTTAAAACTTTAATATTATATAATTAATATGGTGGTAGTATGAAAGTAAGATTAATAAGTGCGGTAGTATTTATGTTAATAACTGTACCAGCAGTTTTATTAGGTAATATATATTTTGATATATATTTAGGAGTAATAACTGTTCTTGGATTAAAAGAATTATTTGATTTATATAAGAAAAATAATGGTTTTGATAATAATTTGATTTATATATTAAGTTATATATCTTCATTAATAATATTATTATCAGATGAAGAATTATTATCATCTATATGTTTATCGTTTTTATTATTATTTATTCCGTTAGTTTTTTATGAAAATAATAATTATAATTATGATAATGCAGTTAATATATTTGGTAATACATTATTAGTAAGTATTCCTTTTTATGTATTAAGAGTAGTAAGAATTAATTCTTTATATGTAATAATATATTTATTTTTAATCACAATATTAACAGATACATTTGCATTTATTATTGGTAAAAATTTTGGTAAAAATAAACTTATTGAGAGAGTTAGTCCAAATAAGACTATTGAAGGATCTATTGGAGGAAGTATTATTGGTACAATAATTCCATCTTTATTTTATTTATTTATGGTTGATCCTGGAGAGAGTATATTTTTAATATTATTATTTACTTTAATACTATCTATAATAGGTCAATTAGGTGACTTAGTATTTAGTTCAATTAAGAGATATTTAAAAATAAAAGATTTTTCTAATATTATGCCTGGACATGGTGGAATATTAGATAGATTTGATAGTATTATATTAGTATCAATCGCATATACAATTATTAAAACTTTATTTTTATAAGGAGGAAGAAATGATTACATTAATAATATTTTTAATAATACTAGGAATTATAGTTTCTATACATGAATTTGGTCATTTTATAATGGCAAAAAAGAATGGCATATATGTTTATGAATTTTCAATCGGATTTGGACCTAAATTATTTTCATTTAGAAGAAAAAACGATGAAACTGAATATATGGTTAAATTAATTCCTTTAGGTGGATATGTTGCATTAGCAGGTGAAACATATGATGAGGAAGAAAAGGATAAAATAGATGAAAGTAAAAAATTATATAATAAATCATTTTTAGGACAATTATCTGTAATGGTTGCAGGAGTTTTTAATAACTTTGTTTTAGGATTTGTTTTATTATTTATTATAGGATTAATTTTTGGTGGTAGTATTAATACTAATAAATTATATGGTATGAATAAAGATTCAGCACTTTATATTAAAGGAGCTAGAAATAATGATATTATTACTAGAATAAATGGTAAAAAAACAAATAACTTTGATGATATTCAAACCCAAATAGCAATATCTGGCGGTAAAAAAGCATTAGATATTACAGTACAAAAAAATAATACAAATAAAGAAGTAACATATAATGTAAAACCAAAATATGATAAAAAGACAAAGAATTATTATTATGGTATTAGTGTTAAAAATGATATTCAAAAAGGATTCTTTGGTTCATTAAAATTTGCTTTATATAAATTTACTTCTATATATAAATCATTAATAATAATTATTATAAGTTTATTTAATGGGAGTTTAGGATTTGATAATTTATCTGGACCAGTAGGTATTTATTCTGTAGTAGGTACAGTTAGAAGTAATATTCATGCATTATTATATTTAACTGCATATTTATCTATAAATGTAGGATTTATGAATATATTACCATTTCCAGCATTTGATGGTGGTAGAGCATTTTTATTAATAATTGAAAAAATAACTAAAAAGAAAGTACCTTTAAAAGTAGAAACTGCTATTAATAATATTGGATTTGTATTATTAATGATTTTAATGGTATTTGTAACAATAAAAGATGTAACTAGATTATTTTAATTAGGGGGATATATGAATTTAAAAATAGTATATATGGGAACACCAGAATTTAGTGTTAAACCATTAGACGAATTAAATAAAAAATATGATGTAATCGCAGTAGTCACACAACCTGATAAAAAAATAGGTAGAAAACAAGAAGTTAGATATTCAAAAGTTAAAGAATATGCATTAGAAAATAATATTAAAGTATTACAACCTAAAAATATTAGAGAAGAATATAAAAAAATAATAGATTTAAATCCAGATATTATAATAACTTGTGCATATGGTCAAATAATACCTAAGGTATTATTAGATTATCCTAAATATAAATGTATTAATATACATGCTTCATTATTACCTAAATATAGAGGTGGAGCGCCTATTCATAGATGTATCATTAATGGTGAAAAATATACAGGAATAACTATTATGTATATGTCTCCTAAAATGGATGAAGGTGATATATTATATCAAGAAAAAGTAGATATATCATTAGATGATAATGTAGGAACTTTACATGATAAATTAAGTGAATTAGGTTCTAAAATGATAATATCTTTTTTACCTAAATTAATTAATAATAATTTTAAAAGAATAAAACAAGATAATAACGAAGCTACTTATGCATATAATATAAGTAGAGAAGATGAAAAAATAGATTTTAATAAAAATACAATTGATATATATAATCAAATTAGAGGATTATCTCCTTGGCCAAGTGCATATGCCTATTTGGATGATAAAATAATAAAAATCTTTAATTCTGAAATAGGTAAAAGTAATAAAGAAGGAAAAATAGGAGAAATAATTAATATTTATGATAATGGTATAGGTATTAAAACTATTGATGGAGAAATAATTTTTACTGAGATTCAAATAGAAGGTAAGAAAAGATGTAATGTTAAGAATTTCTTAAATGGAATACATGATAAAAATGAATTGTTAAAAAAAATAGTAAAATAGTGTAAACTATTTTTTTTTTACAATTTTTTTTATTTATTTTATAGACAAAACTATTTTGTTATTATATAATTATTTTAACCAGTGGGACAAAGTGGTTGATTGTGGGGGATATATATGTTAATGGGAGAATTTCATCACAATTTAGATGATAAAAACAGATTAATTATTCCATCTAAATTCAGAAATGAATTAGGTAAAAAGTTTATTATTACAAGAGGATTAGAAAAATGCCTATTTGTTTATAATGAAAATGAATGGAATAATATAATTTCAAAATTACAACAAATACCTTTTACAAATAAAGATGCTCGTATATTTATGAGAATGTTTTTATCAGGTGCCACTGAGTGTGAATTAGACAACAACGGAAGAATTACAATTACAAATCCTTTAATGAATTATGCTTCATTAAATAAAGAATGTATTATCGTAGGAGTAAATGACAGACTTGAGATATGGGATAAAGATAAATTTGAAGAATTCTTTAATAGTAATATTGAAAACTTTAGTGATGTAGCAGAAGGATTATTTAATGCATATTAGTGTTTTATTAAATGAATCCATTGAAAATTTATCTATTAAAGAAGATGGTATATATGTTGATTGTACATTAGGATTTGCAGGACATAGTTCACAAATATTAAAACGAATAACAAGGGGTTGTTTATTCGCCTTCGATCAAGACAAAGATGCTATTAAATATAGTAAAACTAAATTAGATAAAATATCTAATAACTATGAAATTATTAATACTAATTTCGTGAATTTAAAAAAAGAATTAGAAAAAAGAAATATTCAAAAAGTTGATGGTATACTTTTTGATCTTGGTGTGTCTTCTTATCAATTAGATAATGATGAAAGAGGATTTAGTTTTCATAAAGATGCAAAATTAGATATGAGAATGAATCAAGAACAAGAAAAAAGTGCATTAGAAGTAGTAAATGAATATTCTAAGGAACAATTAACTAAAATCTTTTATGAATATGGAGAAGAAAAATATGCTTCTTCAATAGCTAAAAATATAGTTAAAGAAAGAGAAAATAAAAAAATAACTACTACTTTAGAATTAGTAGAAATTATTAAAAATAGTGTTCCGGAAAAATATAAAAGAAATCATCATCCTGCAAGAAAAGTATTTCAAGCAATAAGAATTGAAGTAAATCAAGAATTAGAAGTTTTAAAAAAAGCGTTAGTTGATGCTATTGATTTATTAAATCCTAATGGAAGATTATGTGTTATTACATTTCATTCATTAGAAGATAGAATAGTTAAGAATATTTTTAAAGAATATAGTTCTGTTCCTCTAGTATATAAAGGAATGCCTGAAATACCAAAAGAATATAGAGCAAAAATAAAAATAATAGGTAAATTTAAACCTAGTAAAGATGAATTAAATAATAACAATAGATCTAGAAGTGCAATTCTTAGAGTTATTGAAAAAATATAAAAAAGGAGAGATTTTTATGAAGAAGGTAAAAAGAGATAATACAGTTAAATTAGCTAAATTTGAAAGAAAATTTAAAACTGTAGGTGCAGTAATGTTATTTTCTTTATGGGTAATTAGTTTCTTTGGTAAAATCAGTTTATCTTCTATAAACATCGAAGTAGAAAGACTAAAAAAAGATGTTAAATCTCAACAAGAAACTAATCAAGGATTAACAATGAAAATAAATGAACTTGCTTCTTTAGAAAATATTAATGAGGTTGCAAATTCAACAGGATTAGCGTATAATAATAGTAATATTAGAATAGTAAGTGAAAGATAGGAGTGCTATTATATGAAAAAGAAAGTTTCAAATAAAATACATATAAGCAGATTTGTATTTATATTTGGACTTTTTTTATTTTTGGTAATAATAGGAAGATTAATATTTTTAAACTTATCTCCTGTAATAGATGGAATTAATTTAAAAACATTCTCTAAAAATAGAAATACTACAAAAGAAACTTTATATGCTAGAAGAGGTACTATTTATGATAAAAATAAAGAAGTACTTGCTGAAACAGTAGATTCTTATACAGTAATTGCTTATTTAGATAAAAGTAGAAGTAAAAATTCAATAAAACCTAAACATATAGTAGATGCAAGAGATGCTGCTAGTAAACTTTCTCCTTTAATAAATATGCCTGAAGATAGAATATATAATTTACTTACACAAAAAGGATTATATCAAGTAGAATTAGGTCCAGGTGGAAAAGGTTTAACTGAAATACAAAAAGAAGAAATAGAAAAATTAGAAATACCAGGAATAGATTTTATAACTACTAATAAAAGATACTATCCTAATCTAGATTTTGCTTCTTATATTATTGGTTATGTTAAGACTGATGATGATTATAATACTATAGGTGAAATGGGTATAGAATCAAAATATAATGATAAATTAACTGGTATTAATGGTTCTATAACTTATCAAAAAGATGCAAATGGATATAGATTAGTAAATAGTCCTGAAATAAAAATAGAAAAACAAGATGGTAATGATATATATTTAACTATAGATAGTAATGTTCAATTAATGACAGAAAGAGCATTAAATCAAACTTTTGAATCATCACATGCAAATAAGGCAATATTTGTAGTAGCAGAAGCAAAAACAGGTAAAATTATTGCTTCAGCAACTAAACCTAGTTTTGATCCTAATAAGAAAAATATAGAAAATTATCTAGATCCATTAGTATCTAATTCTTATGAACCAGGTAGTACTATGAAAACATATACTTATATGGCAACTATGGAAAAAGGAACATATAAAGGTGATGATGTATATCACTCAGGTACTATGGAATTATCAGGTTATACTATTAAGGACTGGAATACATATGGATGGGGAGATATTACTTACGATTATGGTTATACAATGAGTTCTAATATAGGAGTTGCAAATTTAACACAACATTATATAACTGGAACAGAACTAAGAGATTATTATAAAAAACTAGGATTTGGTAAGACTACAGGTATAGAATTACCTGGAGAAGTAAGTGGACAAATTAAATTTAAATATGATGTTGAAGTTGCAAATGCTTCCTTTGGTCAAGGAATAATGACAACACCTATACAAATGATACAAGCATTAACTGCTATTAGTAATAATGGATACTTATTAAAACCAACTATAGTAGAAAAAATAGTTAATCCTGATACAAAAGAAGTACTATATAAAAATAAACAACAAAAAGGTACAAAAGTAGCTTCAGAAGCAACAGTAAATCATATGAAAGAATTAATGCAAGGTGTTGTAGAATATGGTACTGGTACAGATTATCATTTAGATGGTTATGATATTATAGGTAAAACAGGGACTGCTCAAGTATATAATTCTTCTAGAGGAACATATTATAAATCAACAGAAAGATCAATTAAATCATTTAATGGAATGTATCCTAAAGATAATCCTAAATATATATTCTATATAGCATTACAAGATGCAACAGTTAATACTATGCCAGATGCTGTTAAATCATTAATTCAAGATATAGAAGCATATTATAATTTAACTAATGTAAGAGCAAGTAAAGCATTAGGATTTAAAGCAGGAAATTACTTAAATAAAAATATTACAGAAGTAAAAAATCAATTAGATTTAAATAATATATCTTATGATGTAATAGGAGATGGAGATAAAGTAATTAATCAATATCCATTTATAAATAAAACAGTTAATGGTAAAGTATTATTATTAACTAATGGTAACTTTACAGAAACTGATTTAAGAGGTTATTCAAGTAAAATGGTAACTAATTACTGTGATATGATTAATATTAATTGTAATATAAATGGAACTGGATATGTTAATAATTATGCTATTGAAAGAGACGAAGCAAATAACATAATTAGTGTTAATATAGATTTATCTGATAAATATGAAGAAATTATTAATTTACAATAAATTAATAATTTTTTTTACAAAAAAAAAGGAACTGCCCCCCTGAAGAACAGTTCCATAAAAAAAGAATAAAAAGGGGTTGGCTAGTGTGATACTAGCAGCCAATTCGCCATTCGGGAATTGGTAATAATTATATTAATGATTTTACTAACATTTGTCAATATAAAAAAACAAATTTTATTAAAAAAATATATATCTTGTTTATTTTTTTTTAAAATTATATAATTATTAATAGGAGTTAATTATGAATGAATTAAGTAATGTAAAAGGAATAGGAAAAATTACTGAACAAAAATTAAATAAACTAAATATATTTTCTATTGAAGACTTAATAAATTATTATCCATTTAGATATGATGTATTAAAAAAAACATCTTTAAATAATGAAAAAGTAGTAGTAGTTGGTTCTATTGAAAGTAATATTACAGTAAATTATTTTAAAAATATAAATAGATTAAAATTCAAACTTTTAACAGAAGATAAATTAATTAATGTAGAAATATATAATAGAATGTTTTTAAAGCCAAACTTATACCCTTCAAAAGAAATAACAGTAATAGGTAAATATGATAAAAATAAAAATTTATTAACCGCATCAGATATAAAATTATTTACTATTTCAGATAAAACTATAATATTACCTGTATATCATTTAGTAAAAGGAATAAACAATAAAAGTATAAATAATTATATTAATAAAGCTCTTTTATTAAATAAAGAAATAGATTACATACCAAAAAAAATAAATGATAAATATACTTTTATGTCAAAAAAAGAAGCATTATTTAATATTCATAATCCATCTAATGAAAAAAAATTAAAACAAGCTATAATAAGATGTAAATATGAAGAATTATTTATATTTATGTTAAAAATAAATGAATTAATTAATAGAAATAAAAAACTATTAGGATGCAAAAAGAATATTAATATAGATAAGATAAATGAATTTATATCTATTTTACCATTTGAATTAACAATAGATCAAAAAAAATGTTTAAATGATATACTTGATGATTTAAAAAGTGATAAAAGAATGAATAGATTAGTCCAAGGTGATGTTGGTAGTGGTAAAACAATAGTAGCAATTATATCAATGTATGCAGTATATTTAGATGGTTACCAAAGTACTTTAATGGCACCAACAGAAATACTCGCAACTCAGCATTATGAAAATATTAATAATTTATTAAAAAAATATAATGTTAATATAAAATTACTAACAAGTAGTACTAAGAAAAAAGAAAGAGAAATTATTTTAAAAGAATTACAAGAAGGTAAAATAAATATTTTAATAGGAACTCATTCACTTTTAAATGATGAGATTAAGTTTAATAACTTAGGATTAATAATAACAGATGAACAACATAGATTTGGTGTTAATCAAAGAAGTAATTTAAGAAACAAAGGTAATCTTCCTGATGTATTATACTTATCCGCAACACCAATTCCAAGAACATATGCATTAACTATATATAAAGATATGGATTTATCAATAATAAATACTAAACCAATAGGTAGAAAAGACGTAATAACAAAAGTAATAAATAATAAAGATATTAAATATGTTTTAGAAATGATTAATAAAGAATTAAAACAAAATCATCAAATATATATAGTTTCACCATTAATAGAAAGTGAAGACAATGATGAAGAAATAGATGCAAAAAAATTACAAAAGAAATTTTCATTAGCCTTTAAAAACTATAATGTTGGATTACTACATGGTAAAATGAAACCTAAAGAAAAAGATGAAATAATGAATAAATTTATTAATAATGAAATAAATATATTAGTAAGTACAACAGTAATAGAAGTAGGAGTAGATGTTAAAAATGCGACTACTATAGTAATATTTAATGCATATAGATTTGGTTTATCAACACTTCATCAATTAAGAGGAAGAGTAGGAAGAAACTCACTTGATTCTTATTGCTATTTAATAACTGATAGAGAATCTGAAAGACTAAAAATTATGGAAAAAACAACAGATGGATTTAAACTATCAGAAGAAGACTTTAAACTTAGAGGATCAGGAGATTTATTTGGTACAAAACAAAGTGGAGATATGAAATTTAAAATCGCAAATATAACCAAAGACTATATAATATTATTAAAAGCAAAAAAAGATTCCGAAGAAATATTAAAAGAAATAAAAAAATATAAAAACCTAAAAAAAATTCTTGACGAAAATATTAATCAAGATTAAAAAAATCATTGACAAAAAAAATAAAATAATTTATTATTATAATAGCGTAACAGTAATGTTACGTATAATAACACTTTTACTGATATA
Organism: uncultured Erysipelotrichaceae bacterium; assembly: GCA_902801825.1. Lineage (GTDB taxonomy): Bacteria > Bacillota_I > Bacilli_A > RF39 > UBA660 > RUG13038. The sequence continues at coordinate 2,475 of CADCJS010000013.1, read as the reverse complement.
TGTGAAAGTGTAACCAAACCCCCTGAAGGAGCCTTATGGCTCCATTTTTTGTTATTTTAAAACAAATTATTTTAGAAATACAATTAGAAATACAAAACCAAAAAAGTTTAATTTTGTTTAAAAAAATTAAAAATTTGTATTTCTAAAATAAGAAAAAAAGTATGTTATAATAATATTAGTGGGTGATAATATGAATTTAGATAGGTTAAAAGAAATTTTAAATACTTTGTATTCTAAAGAAACTTGTTATCCAGAATGCATAAATCAATGGAATGAAAATAATAAAACATTAGGACATTGTGCCATTGTAGCGTTATTAGTAAATGACTATTTTGGTGGTAATATATGTAAGGTTAAAGTTAATAATATTAGTCATTACTTTAACATTATAGATGACAAAATCATTGATTTTACTTCTGATCAATTTAAAAATGATAAAATTGATTATTCAAACCATGTTATAAAAACTAGAAAAGAAATATTAAAAAATGATGATACTAAAAGAAGATATGAATTATTAAAACTAAAAGTTAAGTTAAGTCTTATAGATGAAAAGATACATGATTGCATTGCATGTTCAAAGATGGTCGAAAAGTTTCCAAATAGTAAAACTGTTTCTTTTGGAAAACAAAAAGATATAGTTATACTCGGAGAAGCTCCTGCCAATAATGGTTGGAGAAAAAGTGGGGTGGCATGGTATGACACAAATCATAAGTTATTACCATCAGGTGTTGTTTTACAAAAATTACTAAATTTAATCAACCTTAAAATAGAGGATACTTTCTTTTTAGAGGCTATTAAGTGTTATCCTACTGATCGAAAATATTTGAATAAATGTGGTATTAATTGCAAAAAATTCTTGTTTATGCAATTAGAAGAAATAAAACCTAAAGTTATATTATCGTTAGGTGATTCTGCAACTAGGACTATACTTGACTTTAAATACAAAAAATTTTCTGATGTTGTTGGAAAAGTATTTGATATAAATGGATTTAAAGTTATTCCTATATATCATCCAAGTCCAATATCTCCATTAAGTTATAAAGGAAATGAAGAAATATTTAAAAACCTAAATTTAGAAGATATTGGAGTATTTTGATATAGATTTTAGAAATACAATTAGAAATACAAAATATTAAAATTATTTAAATATTTTTAAAACAGATTAAAATTATTAATCTGCTTTTTATATGCAAAAATCAAAAAAATGCTTACACAAAAAATTTTTTTGTGCTACTATTGTTATGTCAATAAAAAAGGAGAGTTTATTTATGAAAAAAAACGACTTAGGAAAAGAAAAAATAGGTAAATTATTATTAGCTTTTTCTATACCATGTGTAATAAGTATGCTTATAAATTCAATTTATAATATTGTAGATCAAATATTTATTGGAAAAGGTGTAGGAACATTAGGAAATGCAGCAACAAATGTTATATTTCCATTAGTAATTGTATTTAGTGCTATAGCAGGTTTAATAGGAAATGGAGCTGCTGCAAACCTATCTTTAAGACTTGGTGAGGAAAATGAAAAAGAAGCTGCTAAAGGTGTAGGACAAGCACTAGTTATAACAGTATTAATATCAATAGCATTAAGCATAATATCATTTATTACTATGCCTAAATTAATCATGCTATTTGGTTGTACTGATAATGTTTATAAATATGCTTTAGAATACGGAAGAATAATATGTATAGGTGCTCCATTTATGATTGTTTATTCATCATTGTCAAATATTATACGAGCAGATGGATCACCACGATATTCAATGATGATGTTAGTTGTAGGAGCAATTATTAATATTATTTTAGATCCTATATTTATTTTTGTATTTAATAAGGGAGTAGCTGGTGGAGCAATTGCAACTGTTATAGGTCAGTTTATATCATTTGTTCTAGCAATTATTTATGTAAGAAAGTTCAAATCTATAAAGTTAACAAAAGAAAGTATAAAACTTGATAAGGATGTTTTTAGAGTATTAGGATTAGGATTGTCATCTTGTATAACTCAATGTACTGTTTTAGTCTTATTTATATTTATGAATAATATGATGACTAAAATGGGTGTTAATTCAAAATTCGGTGCAGATATTCCTTTATCAGTATATGGTGTAATGTCCAAAGTAAATAGTATATATTTATCTATAGTTTTAGGAGTTTCGATTGGAGCACAACCAATCGTTGGATTTAATTATGGTGCTGGAAACAAAGATAGAGTAAGAGAAACAATTAAAAAAGTTTTGATCATAAATCTTCTTATAGGTTTTATATTTAATTTAATATTCTTCTTTTTTCCTAGAGAACTAGCTGGAATATTTATTAAAAAGAATGACCCAAGTTATGAATTATTCATGGAATTTGCTGTATTAATGTGCCATTCATTATTTTTATTAATAGGTTTAAATGCGGTTGAAATGACAGGTAGTGTTTTAATTCAATCTTTAGGTAAAGTAAAAAAAGCAACAGCATTTGCATTTA
>CADCJS010000012.1 GCA_902801825.1 uncultured Erysipelotrichaceae bacterium | reverse complement strand
TCTACTTTAAAATTATTAACTAAGTTAATTGCCTCTCCCATATGGTCAAAGTCCCCATGTGTCAAAATTAAAACATCAATCTTTTTAACACCAGTACTTTTTAAAAATGGAGATACTTCTCTATCAAAAATATTACTATTATAAAAACTTCCTCCAGTATCAATCAATATGTTTTTATTCTTATTTTTTAATAATATTGAATCTCCTTGTTTAACATTAATAAAATAAATTTTATTACCAAATATATAATAATTATTAATAAAAAAATAAACTATAATTATTAATATTATTAATCTACATTTTTTATAATTAATTGATAAATATAAAAATAAATAATAAATAATTATTATTAATAAAAATATATTTGAAGTATTTATTTTAAATATATTTATTTTATTAAATAAATTTATTAATTTTTCAAAATTTATTAGAACTTTATAAGTTAATGAATCTAATGAAGGAATAATAAATGTTAATAAACTTAAAGGAAATATAAGATAAGATACTATTGGAATAAAAATAATATTTACGAAAATACTTATTAAATTAATTTCAAAATTAGTATTAATAATTAAAGGTAAAGATGATAAAAAAGATATGAATGAACTTTTTAAAATATTAAGTTTATTATTTGAATAATTTATAATAAAAAAAGAAATAATAAATGAAAATAAAAAACCATTATCATATATCAAAAAAGGATTAATTATTAAAAGAATAAATATAAATAATAAATAAAATTTATTAAATGAAAAGAATTTGAACTTATTAAAAATAAATAAAATAGATGCGCGTATTAATGATATTTGAAAAGATGTTAAAAATATATAAAAAAATAAGAATAAAATAGTTATTATTATATTTATTCTTCTATTCTTTATTAGTTTTTCTATTAATAATACTATTAATGAAACATGCATTGAGGAAATACACAATAAATGAATAATACCTAATTTTTTTGATTTTATTAATATTTCATTATCTATATCATTTTTATCACCAACAATAAAAGTTTTTATATATTTTTTAGAATACTTGCATTTATTAATCCTATTTATAGTTTTATTTTTTATTTTGTAAAAGATATTATTTGTTCTTTTAATTATTTTTATTGATGAAGCATTAAATGAATAATATATTTTTTTACTTAATAAATAATTTTTGTAATTAAATAAATTAAAATTATTATTACTATCAATTTCTTTTATATATCCATTTATTAATATATAATCTCCATATTTAAAATTTATATTATTATTTATATAATAATAAACTATAATATTTTCTTTTCCTTTTATTTTTAATACATAATTATCTTTATCTTTTTTTATATAATAAATATACCCTTTTATAGATTTAGTATTTAAATTATATTTTGATTTGATTTTATAATATTTAACAAAAAATAATACATAAATAAATAAAATAATAATAAGAAAAAAATACAGTAAATTATACTGTAATATGTTCTTTAATTTTTTCAAATAAACTATCTCCTATTCCGGATACTTGTTTTATTTCTTCTATATTTTCAAACTTTTTATTATTTCTATATTCTATTATTCTTTTTGCTTTACTTTCTCCTATTCCAGGTAATGTTTGTAATTCAGATAAAGAAGCATTATTTATATTAATTATTTCACTACTAACATTATTATTACTACTACTCTTATTACTTTTAGTATTAATATTATTTTGATTTATACATGCATCATTGTCAGAATCAGGGCATATTATTTTTTTATTAATTTCTTTTACTATTTCAGTAGATGATAATAATTTTTCTTTGTAGTCCTTTATTTCATCATTTGTATAAATAATAACAACTGATTCATCTTCTAATTTTTTACTTAAATTTATAATTGATGTATCAGCATTTTCTGTTAATCCACCTGCTTTATTAATTAAATCAATTACTCTTGAGTTATAATTTAATTCATAAACACCTGGAGAATTTATTGATCCTTTAATATCTACAAAAATAGTTTTTGTTTTATTCTTGACTGGTGAATCAGCATTTACTTTCATATTATTTATTAAAATAGATAAAAATAGAAATAGAATAAATGAAATAATAATTTGAAAATATTTTTTATTTTTTATCATAAAAAAACACCTCCTATTTGATATATTATCCAAATAAGAAATGTTTCCCTTTAATTTAATACTTTTTTTTGCATATGATTATAATTTTCTATTGATACTCTTTGAACAATTGCGAGTGAAATTGTTAATGTTAATGCAAATGAACCACCATAACTTAAGAATGGTAAAGGTACTCCTGTAAGTGGAAGTAATCCAAGTACACCTACTAAATTAATTATTACATGTAAGAATATATAACACGCTACTCCATAACATATTAATGCATTCATAACATTAACACTAGTTTTTGCAATAACTAATATTCTATATATTATAATCATATAAAGTAAAATAACTAATATACCTATTAATAAACCAAATTCTTCAACTATAATCGGAAATATAAAATCAGTATATGCTTCTGGTAAATATAAATATTTTTGTTTACTATTTCCTGGAGAAATACTAATTAATTTACCATTATTAATTGCGATATAACCATTACAAACTTGATAACCTGTATTTTCTTGATATCTAGTACATGGTTTTAAAAAATTAAATCTATCTCGTTGCATACTACTTAAGAAATTTTTTCCAGAAATTTGAAATACTAATAATACAAGAATAATAAAACCAAATAATATTAAAGTTATTTTTATTTTATATTCTTTTAAAACTGGAGAAGCATAATATAACATCATTGTAATAAAAAATATAATTAATCCAGTTCCACCATCTGGTTGTAATAATGTTAATCCAGTAAATATAGCACCTACTCCTAATGGAATAGAAGAAGTTATTATATTATAATTAATATATTTATAATTAACTTTATAATATACAGCAGTAAATAGTATAATTGCTAATTTTGCAAATTCACTTGGTTGAATTCCAAATGTTCCTATATATAACCAACTTTTAGAATTATTTGTTCTAACACCATATACTAATAAGACAGCCATCATACAAATAATAATTATTGAAACAGGAACAGTTAAATTTTTAAGTTTTCTAAGAGGAATATTTATTATAAAAATAGCAGATATAAAACTAATAATTAATATTACTAACTGTTTATAAAAATATTTTGTATTAACACCAAAATATAAAAAAGATTTCATACTAGAAGCATCTAAAATCATAAATAATCCAAATACAAACATTAAAAATGTTAACATCAATAAAACTTTATCCATTTTATTTATTAATCTTGTCATATTTTTACCTCTAATATAATAATATCATAAAATAAATTATTTAACTATAATTAGGTTAATTAAATAACATTTTTTTTACGTTTAGAGTAATATATATTAGAAAATAAAGGAGGTATATATATATGTATTATTACGGATATAGTGGCGGCTATGGATACAATAACCCTTGTTGTAATTATTCATATCCACAATATGGAAATTCTAATGGATATGGAGCATCAATTATCTTAGTATTATTTATTTTACTTGTTATTGTCATAGGTGCTGGTTTTTTTAATAGAAACAATTAAGAAGCTTTTTAAGCTTCTTTTTTTTACAAAAATAAATATTTATGTTAAAATAATCATAGTTTTGGGGTGAAAAAATGATTAAAACTAAAGATATAATTGATGAATTTGATAAAAGAATTAGAACTATTAGTAAAGAAGTAACATTTCCTCTAGATGATAAAACAAAAAAAATAATTAAAGATTCTATAGAAATGCTTACTTTAAGTCAAATTGAAGAAGAAGCAAAAAAATATAATTTAAGACCAGGAATGGGATTATCTTTAATACAACTTGGTATTGCTAAAAGAATATTTGTTGTAGTATATGAATATGAAGAAGGTAAATTTGAAAATTATATAATAATAAATCCAAAAATATTAAGTGAATCACAAGAAGAAATATATGTTAGTGAGGGTGAAGGTTGTTTATCTGTTAATAGAAATGTAGAAGGAATAGTTCCAAGAAAAGCAAGAATAACAGTAGAATACTATGATATTAATGGTAAAAAACAAAAAATAAGACTTAGAGAAGAACTATCAATAGTATTTCAACATGAAATTGATCATTTAAATGGGATATTATTTATAGATAGAATTGATAAAAATAATCCTTATAAAAACATTGAAAATATGAGAGGAATATAAAAACCAGATATAATCTGGTTTTTTATTTTATAAATTCTTCTAAATCAGTTTTAGATAATAATCCAATATTCTTTTTAATTTCTTTTCCATCTTCAAATAATATTAAAGTTGGTATACTCATTACATTAAATTTTTGTGCTAATTGTAATTCATTATCTACGTTAACTTTTAAAAATTTAATATCACTATATTTTTCACTAAACTCTTCAATTACTGGTGAAAGCATCTTACATGGTCCACACCAAGAAGCATAAAAATCAACTAATACTTTACCTTTTTCTATTTCTTTTTCAAATTCATTTTCATTTATATTTTTAACCATATCTAATCTCCTTTATTTACATTTTTTATATATTTTACCACTTTTAATTAAATAATCAATTGATTCTTTAGAAACAATTTTATTATTTATTAATATCTTTTGTAACTTGCAATTAAATATCTTATCATCATATTTGTTTTTATCTTCTAATAAATCTTTAATTTCATTAAAAGAATCTATATACTTATCAGTGTATATTGATACTATAGGTGTATTTTTCAATATAAAGTTACTTACTTTTGAATCAGGTAATGTTTTTATATTAAACGTAGGATTCAATAATACTACTAAAAATACTAAACTTATTAAATAATTCTCAATAATACCTAAAATAAAACCTAATATTTTTGAAGGAATAGCTAGTATAACTGTTACTCTTAAAAGTTTTTCTACAATTTTACTTATTTTAATAAAAATAACAAGTATAGTTGTTAATAAAGAGAATAATAATAGAAAAGCACTTAATTCATATATTATTATATTTAAACTAGAATAATTATTTAATATACCTGTTGTAAAAAATGGTAGTGTTTTATACATTAATAAAGATAATGAGTTTTTCATGTTAAAAGAAATAAATAAAACTATTATTATTCCAAAAGTAATAACAATTTGTTTTATTACTCCCCTTTTAAAACCAATAATACCTCCAAATAAAATAAATAATATTAAAAATAAATCAAAAAAATTATAATTCATATTATACTCCTTTATATGATTATATTATATTTTTTACAAAAAATCTAATTCTTATGATAAAATATTATCAGAGGTGATAAATTTATGACAATTTCTTTTAAAATAAGTGATAAAACTAAAGAAGAAATGATTAAGTATTTTGAGGATAAAAAAAGAGATAAAACACCTGCATATGCGGTTTTTCAAGCAAATGAGGAAGATACTGTTGTTACTTTATATGAATCTAATAAAGTTGTATTTCAAGGTGTATCTGCCGATATAGATGCGAATTACTGGAAAGAAACTGAAAAGATATTAACTGGAAAATATCCTGAAGAAAGTAAGAAAAAAGAGAAAAAAAATGATGATGACAAAAATGATTATTATTTTATTAATTCAATAGGTTCTGATGAAGTTGGTACTGGAGATTATTTTGGACCAATTGTTGTTACTGCATCATATGTTAATAAAAAGGATATATCATTTTTAGAAGATTTAGGTGTTAAAGATTCTAAGAAACTAACTGATGAAAAAATAATTAAAATCGCTCCAACTTTAATTGAAAAAATTCCTCATGAAACATTTATTTTATCCAATGAAGAATATAATACATGGCATGAAAAAGGATATAATATGAACAAAATAAAATGTATTCTTCATAATAGAGTTATACTTAATTTATTAAAAAAAGATAATTTTCTAATAGATCATGTAATTGTAGACCAATTCACTCCACCTAGAAATTATTTTTCACATTTAAAAGATGTTAACGAAAATATATATAGAAAAATAACTTTTACTGTAAGAGCTGAAGATAAATGTTTATCTGTAGGATGTTCCTCTATAATAAGTAGATACTTATTTTTAAAAGAAATGGATAAATTAAGTAAAGAAGTAAATATTTCATTACCTAAAGGTGCATCTACTGAAGTTGATAAAATAGGAAAATATGTTTTAGAAAAATATGGTATAAATAAATTAGATAGTATATCTAAAAAGAATTTTAAAAACAGAGATAAAATTATTAATGAATAAAAAAAATCCTTAAAGGATTTTTTATTTGAAAAACGATAAATATATTAAGAATATTGTTAATATTACTGTTATTATTGTTCCGTTAATATTATTTTGTTTATTTTCTTTATCAATACCTAATGCCATTGACATAAAGAATCCACCAATTAGACCTCCTATATGTGCGGCATTACCAATATTAGTCATAGAAAAACCTATTAATAAATTAATAAAAATAACTGTAATAACATTATTAATTATTCTATTACCAATATAACCTCTATAATTATATCCAAAGTATAATAATGAACCTAATAAACCAAAAATAGCACCAGAAGCTCCAGCAGATATTACATTAGAATTAGAAAATATAAGTGTAAATAAAGAACCAGTAATCGCACTATATAAATATATAAATATATATTTTGTTTTACCATAAAAATATTCTATATTATTTCCTAAAATATATAAAGAATACATATTACATAATAAATGAAATAAACCTATATGTAAAAATGCACTTGATAATAATCTATAGTATTGACCAGACTTTGTAAAAGGAACATAATTCGCTCCAAATTTAATTAATGTATTATTATCTAAACTACCGTTACCAAATATATACATTAATATAAATATAATAATATTAATTGAAATTAAAGAAATTGTTATGATATTTTTATTATCTTTATTTTTTAACATTTTTTCACCTTTTATACTTTCTTTTATATTTTTATCACTAATATTCTTTGTTATTTTTCCTACTAAATCAATTCCTTTTTCATCAAAATTAGTTTTTTCAGAAATATCATTAAAATTAATTTTAACAATATCATTATTTTTAAACTTTTCTAAATTATCTGAAACAATATAAGATAAATCTTTATCATTAGTATCATTAAAAGTAAAGTTATCCCCTACTTCTAAATATATTGATAAAACTTTCATTGATAACCTAAATGTTTTTCTTTTTATTTGAGAAATAATATTTTTTACTTTTAAATTATCAAATTCAAATTGTTCGTTATTATAAATATTTTTATTAACAATACGAATTATATCATATTTTTCTTTATGATTTTCAAGCCATATTTCATTTTCTATACCTTTAATTATTACAGGTTTATAATTCTTATCAATCATAAAATAATTAAGTATACTCATAATAAAAATATCTTTATCATTTATATTCATAATATCTCCTTTATTCTTCTTCATATTCTTTTAAAATATCATTAAATTCTTTTGGTGGTTCAACACTAAATTCCATATATTTATTTGTTATTGGATGAATAAACCCAATAGTTTTTGCATGTAACATTTGACCAAAAGATTTATTATTTTTATTATTATAATAAACCGGATCATTTATAACTGGATGATTAATATATTTCATATGAACTCTAATTTGATGAGTTCTTCCAGTATCTAACTTACATTCAATTAAAGTTGCATTTTTAAATCTTTTTAATACTCTAAAATGAGTTACTGCATTCTTTGAATTCTTTGAAGTTACTGTCATTTTTTTTCTATCTTTTTCATCTCTACCTATTGGTGCATCTATTTCACCAGTATCATGATTAATAACACCTTTAACTAAAGCAATATATACTCTATTAATATTTTTTTCTTTTAATTGATTAGAAAGAGATATATGAGCTTCATCTGTTTTAGCAACTAATAATAATCCACTAGTATCTTTATCTATTCTATGAACTATTCCGGGTCTAAATTCACCATTTATTTTACTTAGTTTATTTGAATGATTTACTAAAGCATTTACTAATGTATTTTCTTTATTTCCATTCCCAGGATGAACTACTAGACCACTAGGTTTATTAATAACCATCACATCATCATCTTCATATATAATATCTAATGGAATATCTTGAGGCTTAATATCAGTTTCCTCTTCTACAATATTTATACTTATTTTATCATTTAAACTTAATCTATAATTATTTTTAATAATATTACCATTAACTAAGATATTATTAGTTTCAATTAATTTTTGAATTTTACTTCTAGATAATTTTAAATCTTCTATTTTTGATAAATACTGATCTATTCTTTCATTATTATCATTATTAACTATATATTCCATTAAATCACTTCCTTACGACTAATACTAAAGCAGAAATAACAATAGCAGCATCTGCTAAATTAAATATTGGAAAATAAAAATTTAATACACTAATTCCAATATAATCTATTACATATCCTAAAAATATTCTATCAATTAAGTTTCCTATTATTCCTCCTAATAATATACCAAATAATAAGGGATTCTTAAAATTATTCATACTTATATAATAGATTATAAAAAACAATGCTATTATAGATAATAACATTAATATAAATGTAGAATTATCAAATAAAGAAAATGCAGCACCTGTATTATGACAATTATATATATATAAATTATCTTTTATAATAGATATTTTTTCATCAATTACCATATATTTACTAACAAGTATTTTTATAATTCTATCAAATATTATAATTAATAAAGCTATAATAGATGTTTTTTTCATATTAATCACCTTTTATATTATAACATATCTAATAAAATAAAAAAATAATGTTAAAACATTATTTTTTCTAAAACATAGTCTTTTACTTCATCTAAATTTAAAGTTATTTGCTTCATAGTATCTCTATCTCTAATAGTAACACTATTATCATTTAAAGTATTGTCATCAATAGTTATACACCAAGGTGTACCAATAGCATCTTCTCTCCTATATCTTTTACCAATATTTCCTGATTCATCATAAGTACACATAAAATATTTAGATAAAACTTTATAAACTTCTTTAGCTTTTTCTGAATGAAATTTTTTAACTAGAGGCAAAACTGCGACTTTATATGGAGCGATTGAAGGATTAAAATGCATTACTTCTCTAGTAGTACCATCTTCTAATTCTTCTTCATCATAAGCATCACAAAGAAGTGCTAAAACAAGCCTATCACATCCAACTGATGGTTCTATAACATAAGGAATATATTTTTCATTTGTCTCAGGATCTAAATATTCTAATTTTTTACCTGAATGATTAGAATGTACTGTTAAGTCATAATCTGTTCTATCAGCAATTCCCCATAATTCACCAAATCCCATAGGATAATTATATTCAATATCTGTAGTTCCTTTACTATAGAATACTAACTCTTCAGGTTTATGTTTTCTTAATCTTAAATTTTCTTCTTTAATTCCTAAATCTTTTAAAAATTTCATACAATATTCTTCAAAATAATTAAACCATTTTAAATCTTCACCTGGAGAACAGAAAAATTCATATTCCATTTGTTCAAATTCTCTAGTTCTAAAAATAAAATTACCTGGAGTTATTTCATTTCTAAATGCTTTACCAATTTGACCAATACCAAAAGGTATTTTAGCTCTATTTGTTCTTTGTACATTTAGGAAATTAATAAATATACCTTGTGCAGTTTCACCTCTTAAATATACTTTATTTTTTGATTCTTCTGTAACACCCATACTAGTTTCAAATAACAAATTAAATTGTCTTATATTTGTAAAATCTTTTTTACCACATTTAGGACACACTATATTATTATCAGATATATATTTTTCTAATTTTTCATTAGACCATCCATCGCCTGTTTCTTTACCATTAGAAAAATCTTCGATTAATTTATCTGCTCTATATCTAGTTTTACAAACTTTACAATCAATTAATGGATCAGAAAATGAAGATACATGTCCTGATGCTACCCAAACTTCTGGATTCATAAGAATCGCTGAATCTAAACCATAACTATTTTCTGATTCTTGAACAAATCTCTTCCACCAAGCTTTCTTTACATTATTCTTTAATTCAATACCAAGTGAACCATAATCCCAAGTATTAGCAAGTCCATCATATATTTCACTACCTTGAAATATAAATCCATATTGTTTACTAACATTTACTATTTTTTCCATTGTTAATTTATCCATAATATCCTCCTTAATAGAAAAAGATTCCTTTGATTATAGGGACGAATATTTCCGCGGTTCCACCCTACTTATTCAAAAGAATCTACTTTTTAATATATAGCTCCTAGGTTTCCACACCTTATCATCACTTCTTAAATAAATTATAATATTATATTAATTAAAAGTCAATAAATATATTATAATGATATTTGTTTTATTTTCTTTAAAAATTGTTTTGTATTTAAATATAGACCTGTATATTTACTATAATATTCATCTATAAATTCATTAATTTCTACTTTAATTTCATTACTTATATTTATTTTAGTAATTTTATTAATATCTATATAATATAACATTCTTAATAATTTTAAAGTTTTAGGATTTAATATTCTCTCATTTCTAACATGACTAACACATACAAATCCTCCTTTTTCTACTGATGCGGTTATTACTTTAGAATTATTACAAATACTACATGTATCAAAATTTGGATTTATACCTAAATAATTTAAATATTTTAATTCTAATATATTTGTTATTAATTCTTCATCAATTGATTCTTCTATTTTTAATAATGCTTCAACTAATAAATCAAATATTTTAGAATTATAATTTTGTTTTAAAACTTGATTAGTTAATTCCAAAATATAAGAACAATAACTTATTTTTGATAAATTTGATTTTATATTATTAAAAGGATTTATAATATCTGCACAAATTAAAGTACTTAATTTACCTTCTCTATATTTTATTTGAAAATTAGCATAAGTTAATCTTGTTGTTACTGTTCTTATTTTACTTTTTATACTTTTTGCACCTTTTGCAAGTACAGAAATACTTCCATATTCTTTAGTTATTATAGTTAATAATTTACTTGTTTCACTATATGGTTTTTCATTTATTATTATTCCTTGAACTGTTGTTATATTCAATTTTATCAATTCCTTCATTTATTATTTTTTTATATTTTAAATAATAATCTGTATTACCTGTTAATTTAAATAAATTCCAAATATCTTCTTTACTCATTATTATCACCTATTAATATAATGAGTATATTTTTATATTTTATTCATTATCTAAAGTATAACCATATTCTTTCAAGTATTTATCTCTATCTCTCCAATTGTTAACTGTTTTTACAAATAAATTTAAATATACTTTCTTTCCAACTAGATTTTCTATATCTTTTCTAGCATCTATACCTATCTCTTTAATCATTTTACCTGAATGACCAACTAATATTTTTTTAATACCATCTCTTTCAGCAATTATTAATACATCTATATGAATAGAAGACTTTGTTTCTTCATATTTTTCTACAACACACGTTACTGAATGAGGCACTTCTTCTTTCGTTTTTCTTAACACTTTTTCTCTAACTAATTCACTTATTAAAAATCTTAAACTTTTATCAGTATATTCATCCTCTGGGTATACTTTTTCTCCTTCTGGTAAATATTTTTTAATAGTTTTTAATAAATCATTTATATTAATATCTTTAATAGCACTAATAGGGATAATCTCATCAAAATTATATAACTTATTATATTCATTTATTATATTAATTAATTCTTCTTTTTTTATTCTATCTATTTTATTAATAATTAAAAATACTTTTCTATCTTCTTTTTCTTGTTTTATTTTTTCTAAAACGAATTCATCGCCTTTTCCTAATTTTTCTTCTGCATTAACCATAAATAAAATTAAATCAGTTTCATCAAAAGAAGAATAAGTTTCTTTATTTAAAAATTTACCTAGTTTATTTTTAGGTTTATGTATTCCAGGGGTATCTAAAAAAACTATTTGAGATTCTTCATCATTATATATACCTCTAATATTATTTCTAGTTGTTTGTGGTTTATTTGATGTAATACTAACTTTTATACCTAATATATTATTAATTAAAGTAGACTTACCAACATTTGGTCTTCCTACTACTGAAACATATCCAAATTTCATTATCTTAAATCCTCACTTTTAAATGGATAAGGACATAATTCTTTTAAAGTATAAGTATTACAATCATTATTTTTATTATAACAATTAATTATTACATCATCATCAAAGAATTCTAGCATTACTTGTCTACATGTAAAACAAGGTAATGAACATTCATTACTATTAACCATTATATTTATTTCTTTAAAATCACCTTTTTTGTATCCATTTGTTATAGCATTATAAATAGCATTTCTTTCAGCACATATATTTATACCTGCGATATTTTCTACATTAACGCCATAATATTCTTTATTATCTTTTGTTACTAAAACACAACTAACATTAAATTTATAATAAGGTGAATATGAATTGTTTAATAATTTTTTAAGTTTATTTTCCATAATTAATTTTCCCTTCTAACACCATAACTATTTAATATTTCATCTTGTAGATTAAACATTATTTCTTCATCTTCTTTATTCATATGGTCATAACCTAATAAGTGTAAGAAACCATGTGTTAATAAAAAGCATAGTTCTCTTTTTAAAGAATGATTATACTCTTTAGCTTGAGATTTTGCTTTATCTAAAGAAATATAAATATCACCTAAATTTCTCATTTCAAATTTAACTTTTTCTCCATCTTCTAAGGCAAAACTAATAACATCTGTTTCTCTATCAATATTTCTATATTTTTTATTTATATTTCTTATAGTTTTATTATCAACGATAATTACTGATAAACATATATTATCTAGTTTTAAATAATCAGCGATAAATTCACCTAGTTTTTCTAACTCATCTATCTCATTTAATTTTTCATCTAGTAAATTATTAATAACTATTTCTCTCATCTTAGAATCCCCCATAAACTTGATTTAAAATATATTAATATAAATACTAATATTAATATAATAACCATTATATTCTTAAATAAATTAGTATTAAATATTTTTGGTACATGATCTATTATTGTAATTAAGAATAAATAAATAATATATCCAATTAAACTACCACAAAGATTTAAAATAATATCATCTATATCAAAAGTTCTTCCAATTAATAATTGAGTATATTCTATAACTGAAGAAGTAACTAAAGATAAGAATAATATAGGTAATACTTTTTTTGTTTTTAAAATAGTTGAAACAAAAAAACCAAATGGTATAAATAATATTATATTTCCTATTATATTATGTATAAATACTTTAGAACCTAATTCATATCTAAATATTTCTTTAAATGGTACAAAATTATTAGTACCATAATTTATATCTTGAAAAGTAACTACATAAAAAAGTAATAAAGAATATAATAAAAATGCGAAAGATATTAATTCCTTATAAAATATAAATTTTTCTTTATTTACTATTAAATAAACTATTCTTATTGAAACTATTACAACCGTAAATATTAATAACATTGAATAATTTTCAGTAATTGCTTTTTCTAAAGTATCATATATCATTTTATCCCTCTTTATCTATTTCATCTATATTTATTTCTTCTTTTGCTATATTTTCATATACAGAAAAAAATACTTCCATATCTATTTTACTACTATTACTATAAAATTTCAAAGTTTTTTCATTTATAATAAATGAATCTTTATCTAGTCTTTGTAAAACTTTTTCTTTACTTATTTTTATAGCTTTTTTCTTAGCTTGATATATAGAATATTTTTTATTTATTATTTTTATTTTTCTTAATTTACAAATACCTATTTCAAATGGTATTAACTTATTTTTATAAGAAATTATAGGTATATTTATATTATTCTTATAATTAAATAAATTATAATATTTATTGTTTATTTTTATAAAAGGAGTATATTTATATTCTTTTAGATATACTTTTTCTTTATAATATAAAGGATATGATATTTTAACATTATACCAAGTTTCAGCATACACTTTACCTTTAGATTTAATAGTTGATTTTATTTTATCATTTAACTTAATACTTCCAGATATAATAATATCACCTTTATTAACATAGTTATTTTCATCAATAATAGTTTCTCCACTTTCATTTATTATTCTTTTTATAATACCTGATCTACTAGCAATAATATTTGTACTATCATTAGAAATAATATTATTATTCTTTTTTCTTTCAACTACATTTATTATATATTTATATCCACTTTGTTTTATCTCTAACCATTCAATATCATCTTTATGATTATATAAAATATCTTTTTTTATTTTTTGAATATCATTATAATTTTTTTTATAACTATATTTTTTTATATTATAATTTTTTAATTCTTTATATAATTTGTTTTTTAAAGATTTATTATCTAATTCTATATCAATTTCAAATATTATATTTGTTAAAATATATAACATTAAAACACTTATTAAAAAAATAAATATAGGAATCTTATAATAATTAATAATTGTTTTATATTTATTTAATCCTTTTTCACTAACTATTTTTTGTTTTATATTTCTAATTTTATTTATCTTTTTATAGTCATTTTTATTTATTAATAATAACACTTCATTATTTGATAAATATTTTATTTTTAAAATATTAATATTATTATTCCTTATTTTTAAAATAGTTTTATTAATATTTTTATCACTAATTTTTATATATAAATAATTATTCATTTTTATACTCCAAATCAGATAATAGTCCTTCAATTAATATTTCATTATCAAGTAATTTTATTACTTTTAAATTTCTTCCATTTATTATTATATTTTGATTATTAATTATTATTTTTTCATTAGAAATATCATTTATAACAGAATAATTTATAATATTTATATATTTATCAAAAATAATAATTTTTAATTTTTTTTCATTAAAACTATTTCTAATTTTATTAACAAGATTCATATATTCACCTTATTAATTATATGAAATAAAAAAAAGATTAATACTAATTAATCTCTTTCTCTACTTTGTCTTTTTCTACTATTTTTAATACCTGCTTTTTTAGCTTCTCTTCTTTGTATTCCTGGTTTTGAATAATGTTCCCTTTTCTTATATTCTGAAGGGAGTCCGCTTTTAGCAACTTTTGATTTAAATTTCTTTAAAGAACCATCAATTTTACCATTTTTAACTACTACTTTAATCATTTTCTTCCCTCCCTTCAACATTAACTAAAACTAATTATATCACTAAGGACATTATATTTCAACATTTTTTTCTTTTTTAATATTGTATAATTGTTAATTATTTTTCTTTTTTAAAGATATATATTTTCTTTCTTGTTTAAAATTATTATCAATATTATTATAAATATTATCTTTCATAATATTAAATATCTTTTTGTCTTCTATCAAAACTTTTCTTGAATAATCTAATATTTCTTTTTCAAACATATTACTGTTTACCATAAATCTATACATATTTATTTTGTTTTTAAATAATATTGTTATTAATTTTGTATCAATAAATAACGCAGTTAAGCAAATATAATATAAAACTTTAGATTTAACTATTCTTGTTACTAGTTTTTGTTTTACTTCATTAGAATAACCTTTAGAATTTTTTAAATATAAATACATATATTTTACATTTCCAATTTTACATAATTTTTCACCAATTTTATTTATAACTAATGGATCATAATTATTAACTGATAAATCATATAATTCATATGCAATATTACAATTGTCAATAGATTTAACTAAATCTTCTTTTGATTCATTTACTAAAACAATATTCTTTGAATATTTAACAACGTCATCATATCTATATTTTTTTGTTAGTTCTTCAATAATAAATCTATTATAATCCTTATTATTATATTTATTCTTAAAATCAATTAAATCTTTTATAGAACCAAAAGTAACTAAACGTAATAAATAATTATCCTTCATTTTTTGATTTAATACATTTATATTGATTCTATTAATTAAATCAAAATTATTTGTTCTAAGTACTTTAAATACTAATAAATCATCTAAATTATATTCATTTATAACATTTATAATTTCTTCATATCTATCATTTTGTAATAAATAGGCAACTACTTGTTTTTTTCTTTTTTCTTGTAAAGAATTATTTTTTAAATATTTATTTATATCAATAATAGTTTCTTTTTCTTTTACTTCTTTATTCATATCTGTTAATTTATTTAATATAATTTCTAAACTAGGATTCTTAAATCTAAACTTTAACAAAGAATTTAAAGTATTAATATTATTAGTATTATTTGCCATAGTTTCTATAAATCTTGGTTTAACATCATTACATTTATTTACTAAATAATAATCTAAGTCTAATTCACAAGCTTTATCAATTAAATAATAAGGATCAATATTAATTCTATCAAGTGAATCTATAACTTCCCTCATTTGTTCTTCAGTTCTTATACTATTTATTAAAAATAATTTATCTGCTTTATTTAAATAAATAGAGTATAATCTTAATGGAACTTGTGGTAGAGAATATCTAACACAACATTTAACAAATTCAGCTTTATTCTTTTCATCTAATAATAAATCTTTATCTTTTCTTAATGTATTAAGCATATTAAAATAATCTGCTTTTCTAAAACTATAATTTTCAAATATCATCTATTATCTCCTTCTTCTACTAAAATACCATTATATTCTCCATTAATATATGATACTAATTCAACTTTTACAATTTTATTTATTAATTCTTTATTACCTTTAAACTTAACCATACCATAATTTGATAAGTGTCCAGATAAATAATCATCTTTATATTTTTCTACTAAAACTTCTTTTTCAGTTTTAATAAATAATGAATAATAATTATTTTTTAAATCATTACTTATTTCTATTAATTCTTTTACTCTTTTCTTTTTTATATTTCCATCTATTTGATTATTCATTAAAGCTGCTTTTGTATTATCTCTTTTTGAATAAGGAAATACGTGTAATTCAGTAAATTTTATTTTTTTAATATTTTCTTTAGTAATATTAAAATCTTCTTCTGTTTCATTAGGAAAACCAACAATTACATCTGTTGTAATAGCAATATCTTTTCTAATAGATCTTATTGTATTAATTTTATCAAAAAAATAATTCATATCATATTTTCTATTCATTAATTTTAAAATCTTATCACAACCACTTTGAAGTGGAATATGTAAATGATCTACTATTAATTTACTATTTTTTAAAACATTTAAAAATTTATCATTTAATTCAGTTATTTCTATAGAAGATATTCTTATTCTTTCTAAGCCTTCAATATTTTCTATTTCTAATAACAAATCACTAAAATCATATTCTTTTAAATCTAATCCGTAATGTCCTGTGTGAATACCTGTTAGAACAACTTCTTTATATCCATTTTTTACTAAAGATTTTATTTCATCGATAACTATATTTTTATCTTTACTTCTAACATTACCTCTAGTATACGGAATAATACAATATGAACAATAGTTATTACATCCATCTTGTATCTTTACAAAAGCTCTAGTATGGTTTTCAAACTTATTAAGTTTAATATTTTCAAACTTAATATTTTTAACATCATCTATTTTGATAATTTGTTTTTTACTTTTTTTATATTCTTTGATCAAATCAAATATTAAAGTTCTATAATTTGTACCTAGAATTATTTTAACATTATCAATATCTTTAATATCATTATATTTTAATTGACTGTAACAACCCATTACTATAATAATTGAATCTTTATTATTCTTACATGCTTCTCTAATTATTTTTCTACTTTTTTGATCTGAAGTATTAGTTACAGAACAAGTATTAATAACATAAATATCTGCTTTATCTTTAAAAGGTACTATTTCATACCCTTTATCTTTAAACATATTTATTAAACATTCAATTTCATAGGAATTAACTTTACAGCCTAAAGAATAAAACGCTGCCTTCATATATTTCCTCTTTTCATGTGATATTATATACCATTTTTTAATAAATAGCAAAATAAAAATGATCTTTATTCAAGACCATTTCTAAATTGCTTTAAATTGCCTAAAAATTCAGTATCATCATTTGATGAAATTATACTTTTATTTTCTTCTTTATTAAAATTATTTTGATATCCAAATATTGGAGAAATCACTTTAGATGGTTCATATTTTTTTGAATAAACTATAGCGTTTTCCTTATTCATTTTTTTTTCATTGTTTTCAGGTGTTTTTGTTTTATATACTATTTTTTTAACTCCAGCTTTTTTACATAATTCATCATAACTGATAATCGCATTTTCTTCTTGTTCTCTTTCAAATTCAGTTAAATCTAATTCCATTTGATTTCCTGACTCTTCCATCTTTAATAATATATTATCGATATCAGTTATTTTTTCATCTTCTATTACTTCTATTATTTCTTCTTCATCTTCTTTATTATTAACATTTTCTACAACATTTATTTTAGTTTCTTTAATAGATTCCTTAATAACTTCATTATCTTTTATTGTTAAATTATTATCTTGCTTTTCTAGATTATTAATTATCTTATTTCCTTTTAATATTTTAACAGAAGGTCTAATATCAAATTCATCACTACTATTATTATCTTTAACGACACTTAATACTTTTATTTTTTTCTTACTTATCTTATTAACTATCATTATAAGTACTAATAGTATAATTATTATACATATCATTATAAGTAAATACTTGTTGCTTTTATCTAAATTTGAATATATATAATTAATTGAATTCATAAATACACCTCTACTATAATTCTTCTACTTTATTCACTAGAATAATATTATCATATTTTATAAAAAATTGTTATACTTTTTTTGCATTTTTTTAAATTATTTTTCTGATAATAGTTTCTATATTATTTTTTAAAAAGATTTACTGACTTTTACTTTATTTTTTGATACAATATACCTATAAGGAGATAAAGATATGAATTTTGATAATGATTTTTTTGAATCTTATAATGATATAGATGAAGATATTTTTGATGAAGATTCTACTGAATCTAATGACTTTTCAATAGTAAATAATACAAATGATAATTCTAAAATTAGTATATTAGATTTATATGCTGAAAACTTAACTAAAAAAAATTATATTACTAACCCAGCGATTGAAAGAGATGAAGAATTAAAGAAAATGATTTTAATTCTATTAAGTCCAGAAAAATCAGTAGTATTAACTGGTCATGCCGGTGTAGGTAAAACTGCTTTAGTTGAAGGTTTAAGTTATAAAATTATTAATAATGATATTCCTAATGTTTTAAGAAATTGTACTGTATATAAAATAGGTACTTCTTCTCTTTTAGGAAATTATGAACATGATGGGATTGAAGAAGCTAAACTACAATTATTAATAAATGAAATATCAAATAAAAAAGATATAATTTTATTTATAGATGAAATACATACATTAGTAACATCTGCAAAAAATGGTAGTGGTATAGATTTCTTAAATATGTTAAAACCTGTATTAGATAGAGGTGACATCAAAATAATTGGTGCGACTACTACTCAAGAATATGAAGAATATTTATTAAAAGATAAAGCATTCTTAAGAAGATTTGAAAAAGTAGAAATACCTGAACCTACTCAAGAAATGACTGTAAAAATATTAATGGGAACTAAGAAAAAAATAGAAAAAAATACTGGTGTTATATTCCCTTACAGTGATTATACATTAGAACAAGTATGTAAATTCATAGTAGATTTAACAAGTGAATATAAAAGAGTTTATGAAAATGGTTCTAGATATCCAGATGTCTCATTATCACTATTTTCAAAATGTTTTACATTCGCAAGATATGATAATTCAAAAATATTAAGTTTTAAATATATTTATGAAGCAATAAAAAATACAACACTAGTTTATGATGACGTAATAAAAAAAGCTATGCCTATCTTTAAAGAAACATTTAAAGAATGGTTAGATAAAGAAAATGTAATTGTAGAATAAAAAAAATAACTTTAAATATGAAGTGAACCCCAAATAGTTCACAAAAAATAAAAATGACCTAAGATTTATTTCTTAGGTTTTTTTGACTTTAATCTATCTGTGTTGTAAAATAATATCCAATCTTCAACAAGTTTTTGGTATTCTTGTAAAGATGTGATATTATTGTTATGCAAGGTTTCCTTTTTTAGGATACCATGCCAACTTTCCATTGGTGAATCATCTATAGGAGTTCCTTTTCGGGACATTGAAATAGTAATTCCGTTAGATTTACAAATGGATTTATATTCGAAAGATGTATATTGGAATCCTTGATCACTATGAATGATAAGTCCATGTACATCTTTTCTTTTGGATATTGCATCATTTAATGTATTAATTACAAGTTGATTATTATTAAATTTTGAGATTTTATAAGCTACAACTTTTCTGTCATATAAGTCTAATATTGTTGATAAATATAATCGTTTATTTTGAAATATCAAATATGTTATATCTGTTGTCCATTTTTGATTAGGTTTATCAGCTTTAAAATTTCTTTTTAATATATTAGGTTGAACATTTTCTTCAATCCTTTTGTAAGTATGTGGTCTAGTTCTTTTTACATATTCAGGCTTTAAATAGTATTTTTTCATTATTCTAGCTACTTTCTTATGATTAAATATTACACCATATTCAATCTTTAAGCCTTCTGTTATCCTACGATATCCATATGTACCTTTTGATTTATTAAATATATTTTTTATCATTAAATAATCTAAATAATCTGGATCATCACCATTCCTGTACTTATAATAAGTTCTTTTACTTATTTCTAAAACGGCACACATGTTTGAAAAGTTTATATTTGTTAATATATAAATTTATAAATGTTACTTTCTCTCTCGTTGTGCCTTTAGGAAGGCTTGGTATTTTTTTAATATTTCATATCTTTCTTTATAATCAATGTTTTCTTCTTTGCGTCTGCCTCGTGTATTGTTAATGTCATTAATCAAATTGCCTTGTCTACGATATATTCTAATCCACGTATCAATCGTACTATGAGAAATATTATATTTTTTTCCTAAATATTTACTTCCACCTTTACCAGATAAATATTCATTTAAGATTGAATTTTTAAATTCTATATCATAATGTTTACCCATAATAAAATAACATCTCCTTTCTTTGAGATGTTATTTTACATTAAAGTCACTTTTTTTTGAAGTGTCCTAAATGGGGTTCACTTCATGTCTTAGTCATTTATATTATTATCATCTATAATTAATTTCAATTCATTAGATTGTTCAATAAAAAATCACATTATTCCCGTTTTTTTTAATAAATCCATTGTTTTCTCATCTTTTGAAAAATTTATTTTTAATTCATCAATATTAAAAGGAAGAACATATTCAT
>CADCJS010000011.1 GCA_902801825.1 uncultured Erysipelotrichaceae bacterium | reverse complement strand
AAAAAAGAATAAAGATTAAGTTTCTTTATTCTTTTTTGTAAAATAAAATGTAAAAACCATTGTGGTAATCATTATGAATTGATCATTATCAATATATTTTTTTAAAAATGCATAACACATAGTTATAGTTAGCATTAAAGTTACTATACTTTTTAAATCAATTAATTTTTTTATTTCTTTCATATTAATCATTAATTAATAATAATATTATTAATAATACTAAAATATATAGAAAATATAAAAATGATTTAATCATTTTTTTTAATATCATCTTCAATAATTGTTACTCTATTTTCTAGTTTATACATTCTATCAATAAGATTATTATGCTTATCAACTTTTTCTTCTAATATACTTATTCTATAATTGGTTAATTTATTACTAGCTAAAATACCTGCTATAGTACCTATAGATGTTCCTATTAAACTAATTAACATGCTTAATACTTCTATTTTCATATACACCCCTAATAAAAAAACTATATAATATAGTTTTCATTATATTATATAGTTTAATTAATAATATGACTTTACATTTGTCATTAGTTTTTGAATATATTCATTACTAAAGGCTTATCTTCAAATATTATATACTCATCACCTTCATATATTGAAGTATATTGTCCACTTTGAATTAAATATTTTGTTAATCTTTCTCCTTTATTAACAACTAAATATTTAAATTTATATTTATCTAAAAAATCTTTAGGTTCTATATAACCATCACATAATTGTTTATATTCACTAAAATAATCAAATTTTTTATTAATAGAACTAAAATACACTTCAGCTCTTGAATCTATATAAGGATGTAAACCTCTATATTCTAAATAACTACCATAATTAAAACCTGCATATATTTTTACATTTTTATCTTTATTTACTTTTAATAAATAATCTATTCCATCTTTTAAATTTGATGTATTATTTTTAGGAGTAAAACAAAAGGCGACTGTAAGTGCTACAAATAAGATAATATAAAATACATACGCTTCTTTAAAATTATCCTCATATTTACTTTTAAAAGGATATTTTATATAACTACTGATAAAAGGAACTGCACCTATAAAGAAAAATGCTATATTTCTTACATTTAAAAATCCTAAAATGGATGTTCCTAAGAATAATAATAAATGTCTTAATTTAAGTTCACCTTTTTTATAGTAAATATATATCAATATTACAGAGAAAAATACAAAATAAAATGAATATGAAATTACAGTAAATTTACTTAACGTAGTTGGGAATAATTCAACAATAAAATCTTTAAAATCACTTCTTCCATAAGATTTAAAAATATATGTAATTGCTTCTAATTTGTATGGATTAATTAAAGCTACTAAGAACATAATTATCATTATTAATAATACTTTAAAAATAGTTTTATCTTTATTTTTAATAAAATCTAAAAAATAACAGAATAAATATGGAAGCATAAAAATATAAATCATAAAGAATAATGCCGAATGAAAATTTATTTGAAGTAAAGATATTAATGGCATAAAATATATAATTTTAGAATTTTTATTTTTATAAAAATATTCCATTATATATAATGTGATTAACAAAAACAAATAAGTAAATAATTGTGGCCTTACTATTATAAAGTTTAATTCTAATAATAATACTGTAAAAACACTTAATATTGTAGATAATAAAAATTTTTTATCAGATAATAACATACATATTTTATAAATAACAAATAAATATAATGAAGTCATTGTTAAACATAAAAACATTATTCCAAATCTACCTAAATAGTGATAAAGTAAATAAAATATTGTTGCACTTAACCACTGCTGCATAACAAAATGTAAATTTGAATGCATAGATAAAAAATCTGTATGTGGTATACCATGATTAATAACATATCTACCATGACTTATTAGAAACCAAAAATCTGGTCCCAAAAAAATATTATAAAAAATCAAAATAAATAAAGGTAATGAAAAAAACAAAAAACCTACATATTAACAAAAAACCTACATATTTATTATTATTTAAAAAATCTTTCATATAAACTCCTTTACTATCATGCGATAATTTAATAATAACAAATTATTCTTCTTTAATCAATAAAAAATATGATATAATATGTATCTCTATCATAGCTTACTAATTTATATACATTATAAAATAAATTAGCATAATTTTTATTACAATTATCCTGTTCTTTATTAATTTTTCTTTTTCTACTAAACATAATACCATCCTAACTTTAATACAATTATATCAACAAAAAAGAGAATTTGTTATTCTCTTTACTAATCTATATTCAACATCTCTAAATATATTGATATTTAATCTATTATTTATATATATTTTATTAATTCTTCTATTTTAATTGTATATATTGTATTTTCTTTCAATTTAAAACCTATATGTTTAAATACTTGTTGTGATATTATATTTTTACTATTTATATGAATATAAATTTCTTTATATCTTTTGGTTATTTTATTACATAAAAATTGTTTTAATAATTTTTTTAATATTCCTTTATTTTTATAATTATCCTTTACTTGCACTTCTGATATCCATAAATTATTATCTATAATATTATAAGATAAAAAGGCAATCAAATTATTATCTATAGAATAGGTAATAATTTGATAATCTTTAGAACTGATTATAGAATTAATCCATTTATTATGATTTTCTTCATTATCTATTTCTAATTTTATTTTATCAGGATATATTATAAACATATTATTAACTAATATTTTATACATTTCTTCTAATTTTTCTATATTTATTTTATTCTTATAATTATATTCACTAATCATATTATTCACCAAATTTCTTTATTATTTCATCAGCTAAATCACAATAAAATTGTAGAGCTTTTTGATAATTACCTGTTTCAAGAAAAAATCTACCAGGACAATATCTACATATTACTTTTTTTGGACAATTTTTACATTTATTATCATCTTTAAATGTCATTTTAGCTTTTGCAGAATTAAATTCATCCATAGCAGTAATCAACTTATAATCGCCATATTTATATTTTTCATTAACTAATAAACATGTTTTAATATTTAAATTAGAATCAATAAATATCCTATCAATTCCTACACTACATTGAAAAATATTATTATTAAATTCTTTTTCTTTATTTTGATTTTTTATTAATTCTTTATAATATTTAATTAATTCTTTATCTTGATATAATACTTCAGCTATTTCTTTAGGATTTAATCTCTCATTATTTTCTATTGTTTTTCCAAATTTTGGAAAAATTATATAATCAAATCTAAAAGGCAATTTTAATTGATTTGCTATTTCTTTGATTTTATAAATGTAATTTTTCGTTTTTTTAGTTAATACTGTTTTGATTCCTACGTTGATATCGTTATTTAACAATAACTTAATATTCTTAAAAACAATTTCATACGAGTTATTTACATGCGTAAAATTTTTATAAGTATTATTATCATAACCATATAAACTTACTTCCAATATTCTTGGTTTAAATTCAGACAACACTTTTAATATTTTATTATTCAACATAAATAAATTAGAGTTAATACTCACTAAAAATCCCCTGCTCTTAGCATATAGATACATATTAATAAACTCTGGGTTTAACATTGGTTCTCCACCAGTAATTAGTATTTCATTGCATCCAATTTGTAGTAATTCATCTATTATTTTTTTAAATATTTCTAGACTCATTATATTATTATTATCAGATATATAACAATGATCACAAAAGAAACAGCATTTATTAGTTATTTCGATAACACAATATTTTATTTTATTTGAATAATTTTCTGATATTCGAAAAATATTTTTTGGTTTAAAATTATGTTTATAAATACCAATTTCAGATAATTCATTAATAAACTCATTGTAATCATTTATAATTATATTTCTATCAATTTGATTATATTTATTTATTAATTCATTAATCATTTCATCTTTATCTTTTTTTAAATTATCAAAAATATATTTTGAAACACCAGTAAATTGATATTTAATATATCCTTTATTTATATCTATAACATTAGTAATTGTTTCATCTTGTATAACAACAAAATCATTTGAATTTTTCATATATTACTCCTTAATAAGAAGAAAACTTTTATAGAAATTCTATAAAAGTTCTAACAGCCATCACCATCATTAGCTGAATAACTTGAAGTCCAACATCCCATAACAATTTGTTTTCTTTGTTTCGGTTGTGCTAACTTCTTATCTTACTTGCAAATGGTATTATTTTTGTACTTTTTTTTCATAAATCCTCTTTTTTTCAAACATTCTAACATTTTAGTTATTATTTGTCAACCAACCTGTACTAGTGTTAAAATAAAGCAAAAAACTATTTTGCTTTATTTTTACTGTTTAGAAAATCTAAATATTCATGAAGTACTTCAAGATTTTCTAATTCATCATTTTGAAAATCATTTAAAAACTCTTGAATAAACTTTTTTTGCTCTTCTTCTGAAAATATTTTTAAATATTTCCCACCACCAGTTCCTGAATCTGGCTCTGATACAACTTGTGTAGATATGGCAATTTTACCATCCTTTTTCCATGTATCAATATCATCTTTACTTTTAGCTTCTAAAGATTTAAAATATCTCCTTGATTTTGATTCTTCAAAATCTGTTATGAAAGTTGAATATTTAAATTTATCTGATAAATTATTTTTAGATATTAAAATTGAGTGGTCAACATCATCAATTCCTCGATTAACTACTTATTTTACTACATAAAGTTACGAGTATCTTTTGGACTTTAGTTTGTTTAGCAACCTTATCCGTTTATGTAGCCTTATAATAAGTTTCTGTTCGTTAGCCCTCGATTTTGTTTTACACTTCCTTTAGCCCTAACATCACTGTTAATGCTTTGTGCTTCTCTAACACTTCGTCGATACCTACGCGTGTATTGGAATTTCACCAACTAGATATATGCCATGCACGGCACACTAAAAGAACTGACATAAATATATCAGTTCTTTTAATTACACAATATGGTGTCCCTGGGCAGAATCGAACTGCCGACCTATCGCTTAGGAGGCGATTGCTCTATCCTACTGAGCTACAGAGACATATATAAATATTATATCAAAAAAGAAAGATAAAAAATAGTTATTTATCTTTCTTTGGTTTCATAATTAAAATAGATTTATTTTTATTACTTATTTTATTTAATACTTTTATTGTTTCTTCATAAGATAATTCAAATGCTTTATCAAAAGATTTTGATGAAATTTTTTTATTAAACATATAATCATTATATAAATAATTCATTATTCCATCCACACTATTAAACATATATAAAGAATCAGATATTATACTCTTTTTAATTAAAATAAAATCTTCTTTTGAAAAAGTTAAGTTATTAAGCTTTTTTTCTAACAGTTTTATATATTTATCTATATTATCACTAACAGATAAAATAGAAATCATAATATATTCTTTATGAGAAGTTTTATTAAAGGAAACAGAATAAGTTATATTTTTATTTATTATTTTTTTCTTTTTTAAATCTAAATTAAATTTAGAATAATTAGATAGATTTGAAAACAAAATAAAATCTAAATAAAAATCTAATTTTTCTCTATCCATATTAAATATAGATGAATCTATTTTTATTGAATAACAAACTCTATTTTCTTTTACATTTTCATATATTATTTCATATGGTTTACTAACTTCATCATTTTCTACATATTCTTTTTTTATTAATTTGTATTTCTTACTATAATCCTTTTT
Organism: uncultured Erysipelotrichaceae bacterium; assembly: GCA_902801825.1. GTDB lineage: Bacteria > Bacillota_I > Bacilli_A > RF39 > UBA660 > RUG13038. The sequence continues at coordinate 20,304 of CADCJS010000011.1, read as the reverse complement.
GGATTGATTATCTTTTATAATATCAAATATTTCTTTTTCATCTTGATTTGTTACTATTAATAAACACATATTTTTTGGATGATAAAATGTATTATAACATTTATATAAATCTTCTTTTGTTATAGATTCTATATCTTCTAAAGAACCTACAACAGTTTTATCATAATTTAAATTATTAAAAACATTTTCAAACATTTTTTGATAGAATTTTCTATCAGGATCATCTAAAGTCATCAAAGCTTCTTGTTTAATTATACCTTTTTCTTTTTTAACATTTTTATCAGTAAAATAAGGTGTTTGAATAAAATCTAAAAAATATATTAATTGTTCTTTAAAATTTTTATTACATTTAAAGTGATAACAAGTTTTTTTATAATTAGTAAATGCATTTATATAACTTCCATTTTTTTGAAAGAATTCATCTACTTTAACTCTACTATTTGTTTCAAACAATTTATGTTCTAAGAAATGTGCGATTCCAGAAGGCATCTTAACCATTTCTTTTTCTTTATTTGGTATAAATTCTAGATCAAGTCCTCCAAAATTTGTGAAAAATCTAACTGAATTTGTTTTAAAATTCTCTTTTTTTACGATATAAACATCTAATCCATTTTCCAATTTTTCATAAAATATTTTTTCTTTTACTTTTTTTAAATTAATTACTCTCATATTAATTACCTTCCAAAAAGAATAAAACATCTAAATTAATCTTGTTTGCAAGATTTACAATATCAGATATTTTTACACTTTTTATTTTTTTGATATATTCTTCATTGTCATCAGTTTTTAAATGTGAAACATTTATTAATTCACTTAAGATTGAATTTAAATTATCATATATATTATTTTCACTTGCTATTATTAATTCTTTTGCATTTCTTAATTCTTTATTTGATATAATACTTTCTTGCATATTTTTTAATTGTTTATAAATAATGGAAAGTGTTTTATTATAGTTTTCTTTTTTAATACCACATTCTATACTAAATATACTTTCAAATTTATTATATCTACTATAAATATAATATGATAATGAATTCTTCTCTCTTACATTCTTATAAAGTTTGAAATTATTTCCTCCAAGAATTATATTAAATAATGGAAATACATATTTTCTTTCATAATCAGTTATATTTAATACTTTATATATAAGTTTTAATATTGATTGATTAAAATCTTTATGCATTCTAATTTCATTTGTAATAGATTTATTAATTAAAGTATATTCTTGTATTTCTAAATCATTATTTTTAAATTTAAAATTTTTTAATTTATCTTTTAAAATATTTATTATTTGTTTTTCATTAATATCTCCTACAATAAATATTTTTAATGAAGAAGTATTCAAAAAATTAATATAATAATTATATAAGTTTTTTTCATTTATATCATCTAATTTTTTAATATCAGTACTCATTAAAATTTTTGAAGGTAAATCTTCTGAAATATTAGAAAAAGAATTTATATCTACTAAAAAATTAGGATTTTCTAAAGCTAGATTATAATTAATTTTTAAATCATTCTTACATAGTAAAAAATTATTTTTTTCAAATTTTTTATTTTTTATATTTGGATTAAATATTATATCAAATAAAAAATCTATATTATTTTTATTTTGTTCTTTTTCTGTATATTTTTCATTTAAAAAAGTATATTGAAAATTCTTTTCTGATATATTTTTATACATATCAAAAATCCTTAATCCTGGAGAATATAATTCCATATATTTTTTATTCATTTTTATTTCATCATTACATGTTTTTGTACTTTTATATAAGACTTTGTTTAATAGATTATTGTATAAAATATCTTCACTACTATATTCATTTATAAACATCATATTTATTTTTATAGTTTTAAATTTATCTGTTTTATAAGTATAAATTTCTACATTATCTATTACATATTTTTTATATTCCATTGTTATCTCCTATAAAGTTATTATTGAATCTAAGGCTAATTCTATCATTTTTGATAAACCTGTTTCTCTTTGTTCTTGAGTTAATATATCATTAGATACAAAACTATCTGATATTGTTAATAAGCAAGAAGCTTTTTTATTAAAAATATTAGCATTTTTAAATAATGCAAATGTTTCCATTTCTACCGCATCACAATTATATTCTTCTTTCATTTTTTTTGATATATCTTCTTTTGTATAAAACACATCTGAAGAATATACTTTTATATTCTTTAAAGCTATATTATGTTTTTTTGATTCATCCATAATAATATTATCTACAAATTCATTTGATTTATTAATATTAGATTTATCACCATCAGAATTATAATTATAAATAGAATCACTATAAGATATAGTTGCAAGTACAATATCATTTACTTTAATATCTTTTGAATATGAACCAGCTGTTCCTATTCTTATTATTACATCTACATCATAATCATTAAATAATTCATAAGAGTATATTCCCATACTAGGATTACCCATTCCATGAGACATAACTGTTATTAATTCATTATTATAATAACCTGTAAATCCAAGCATATTTCTTACTTTATTTATACATTTATAATCCTTTAAATATTTTTCTGCAATAAATTTACATCTTAATGGATCACCACATACTATAACTTTTTTACTTATATCTTCTTTTTTTGCTTCAATATGTATTGACATTTTACATCACCATTTAAATTATAGCAAAAAAAAAGAAGAATTACTATCCTTCTGATTTTGCTTTTACGACTATTCTTGATTTTCCACCATTTTCACAGGTTACCATTGTTAAATGTAGTCCATCATAAATTTGCATATAACTAGTTTCTGTTGGTGATACATTTCTTTCAACACTATATACTGAATATCCTATTTTTCTTCCATTTGTATCTGTTATATATATTTTATCTGAATTTTTTAAAGTTCTTATATTATATAAAAATACTGATTTTCCTCTAAAGTTATGACCTGATAAAACAAAACCTCCAGGCTCATTTAAATCTGATCCATATGTTTTAATTACTCCTACACTCATAGCAGAATATGTATTTTCTTTAATTATTACAGATTTAAATCCTATGCTAGGTATTTCTATTTTTCCTAAAATTGTATATCTATTATTATAATGTAAACTTGAAGAATTAGTTGTTGGTGTTTCTTGTGTTTCTTCTTTCTTTTCTTCTACTTTAACTTCTTCATCAAATTTATCTATAATATCTCTTTCATAATCAGTTAATTTTCTTTCTCTAAATCTATCATAAATCATTAAAGAAGATACGAAATATAAAGAAAATATAAATAAAAAAATTATGATATCAATTAATTTTCTAAACATATTTTCCCTTCTTTCTATTCTTTATCTTTATATATTTATATTATCATAAGGTATGTTTTTTTTCAAGGAAAAAAAAATATCATTTTTATGATATTTGATGTTCTAATTTTAATTTATCCGCAACCGTTACTAAAAATTCACTATTTGTAGGTTTTGCTTTATCATAGTCAACACTATGTCCAAATACTTCATCCATAAAATCTAAGTTTCCTCTATTCCAACTCACTTCAATCGCATGTCTTATCGCACGTTCTACTCTAGAAACTGTAGTTTTATACTTATCCGCTATTTCAGGATATAATTCTTTTGTAATCCCACCAATAATACTTGGATTATTATATAATATTATAATACCTTCCCTTATATATTGATAACCTTTTATATGAGATGGTACTCCAAGTTCATGAAGTAATTTAGTTAAAGATATTTTTATATTTCTTTCATTATTAATTATTACTTTTTTATTTGATTCTAATATTCTTTTATCTAAATCTTCTAAACTAAAAGGTTTTAATAATACATATTTTACACCATAATTTGATACTTTTCTAAGTACATCTTCTGAAGAAAAAGATGTTATAACAATTGTATTTATAAAAATATTATTTTTTACTAATTGTTCTAAGAGAAATATTCCGTCTCTTTTAGGCATAACTAAATCTAATATTATTGTATCTATTTTGTCTTTGTTATTCTTAATTATGTCAAAAGCATCTTCACCGTTTGATGCCTCAAAGTTTACTTCTATTTTATCACTGCCATTATATCTTTCTTTTATCATATCGATAAAATTTTGATTATCCTCTACCACCATTAAACTTTGCTTTCCCATTTTCTCTCCTTTTTTTGCGTCCTTACTGATTATACTACAAAAACATTCAAAATATCTATATTTTTTTTTGACAAGTTTTGTCGAATGTAGTTATACCTTTATATAATAACGAAAAAAAAGAAAATTTTTAAAATTTCAATTTTCCTTTTTCTAAATATTGTAAGGTTGCTCCTCCACCAGTAGAAAGATATGCATTTTTTAATCCATATTTTTTAGCAGCATTGATAGTATCTCCACCACCAATAATAATATTACTATTTAAAGTTTTTAAATAATTAATTAATTCTTTAGTACCTGTTTCAAATTCTTTATTTTCAAATAATCCTAAAGGGCCATTAAAGAATATGGTATTAGCATCTTTTAAAATTTCTTTATATATATCAATAGTTTTTGGACCTACATCAAAGCCAATTTCATCATCTTTTATTTCGTTTATATTTCTTAGTTCTTTAATAGATTGTGAATTGTTTGATACAATACAGTCCTCAATTAATATAATTTTATCTTTATATTTTTTTAATAATCTTTTAGCATACCTAATATTACTTTCATCAACTATTGATCTACCAACATTATATCCTTGTGCTTTTAAGAATGTAAAACTCATCGCACCAGTAATAATAAATTTATCAACTCTTTTAATCAAATTATTTATTAGACCAATTTTATCTTCAACTTTTTTTCCACCTAATATTACAATGAATGGTTTATTAACATTATATAATAATTCTTTTAATTTTTGTTCTTCTTCCATTATTAAATAACCTTTATAGGATGGTAAATATTTTGTTATTCCATAATTAGATGCATTTTTTCTGTGAGTAGTACCAAAAGCATCATTTATAAATATATCTCCAAAACTAGAAAAGTACTTTGATAGTTCTTTACTACAATTAGATTCTTTTTTATTGTCTAAATCAAAAAACCTAGTATTTTCAAATAATACGATTTTATTATTTAATTCTTTTTTTGTTTTACATGTATAGTCATAAAAACCTATATTTTTATCTAACAATTTTTCTAGTCTTTCTTTAACTATAAATAATGAATTATTTTTTTTATCTTTTTCATTTTTTATTCTTCCTAAATGAGATAGTATTATTATCTTATTCGCATATTTTAAGATATAATTTATTGTTTTTAAACTTTTTACTATTCTTGTATCATCTAATATTTTATTATCTTTAATTGGTACATTTAAATCACATCTTAGAATAACATTTTTATCTTTTAAATATGCTTCATTTATATTTTTCATAGTATCACCTTATTTAATTATAACATAAAAAAAGAAAAGATTATTAATCTCTTCTTCTATTTTGAAAAATATATATTAATCTAATTATTTGTAGTATTGATGATAATAGACCTGCTAAATAAGTAAATCCTGCGCTTAAAAGCATTATTTTTACTCCAGGAACTTCTTCTTTTTCTATAATATTTAATCTTAATAATTCTTTTTTTCCTCTTTTACTAGCGTTTATTTCTATTGGCAAAGTTATTAATTGAAATAAAATTGCAAATGATATTAATATTATACCTAACATAAATAATTTAGATAAAGAAGTTGCTAGTGAAATCATAATAACAATATAACCTACAGTATTACCAAAATTAACAAATGGAACAATTCTATTTCTTAATTTAATTGGAAAATAATTATTTTTATATTGAATAGCATGTCCACATTCATGAGCTGCAACTGCAACTGAAGCAATTGATTTATCATCATATATATCAGTTGAAAGCATTATTTGTTTTTCACCATTACTATAATAATCAGATAATTCTCCACCTATTTTTCCAACTTTTATTTCTTCCAAGTCATTATCCTTTAATATTTTTTTAGCAGCTTCATAACCGCTTACATTATTTATATTATCTTTTTTACTAAATATTTTATATATTATTTTTAATATTAAACTTGAAGATAATACAATTAAAAATGCAACTAATAAAACTATTGTCTCCATACTGCTTTAGTCCCTTCTTTTGTATCTAATATATCAAAACCTAATTTATTAATTTCATTACGTAATTCATCTGCTTTTTCATAATTCTTTTCATTTTTATAATTATTTCTTTCTTCTATTAATTTATTTACTTTATCTTCTAATTCTACATCTATTTTATTCTTTTTTAATAAATCTAAAGATAATACTTTATCAAAACTTTCTATTAGCTTTAATTTAGTATTATTACCTATATCTGCTTTTAATACATCATATAATATTGTTATAGCATTTGAAGTATTTATATTATCACTAAGTGCTTTTTTAAAAATATCATTATATTTATTAAAATCATCTTCAGAATAATTATTATCAGTTGTTATAGAAAGTATTTTATTCTTTAATTTATTTAATGTTTCTTCTGCCTTTTTTAATGCATCATAAGAGAATACTAATTGTTTTTTGTAATGTGAATTTAAGCACATAAATCTAAACGCTAAAGGATTATAACCTTCTTCATATAATTTACTTATTGTTAAAATAGCACCTTTACTTTTACTTATTTTACCAGTTTCATCAAGCAACCATTCATTATGTATCCAGTAGTTACACCAATTATGCCCTAAATAACTTTCACTTTGTGCAATTTCATTTGTATGATGTGGAAAAATATTATCAATAGCACCACAATGAATATCTAAATATTCACCTAAATATTTAATTGCAATAGCACTACATTCTATATGCCAACCTGGGTAACCTTTGCCAAAAGGTGAATCCCACATTAGTTCATGATTTTCAAATTTAGAATTAGTAAACCAAAGAACAAAATCATTTTGATTTTTCTTTTTATAATCTTCTTCTACACCTTCTCTTACTCCTACAACCATTTCATCTTCTTTATGATTAGTTAAAACATAATAATCATCTAACTTAGTTGTATCAAAATATATATTACCACCTGATTCATAAGCATAACCTTTTTCTAATAATTTTGTTATTATCTTGATATATTCATCAATATTATCTGTTGCTTTTGAAATATATTGTGGTTTATTTATATTTAATAATTCACAGTCTTTAAAAAATGCTTTTGTATAGAAATCTGCGATTTCATAAGAAGATTTTTTTTCTTTTTTAGATGCTTTAAGCATTTTATCTTCACCAGAATCTGAATCACTTGTTAAATGACCTACATCTGTTATATTCATACATCTAGTTACTTCATAGCCTAAATAATTTAATGTTTTTTCTAATATATCATGTCCAATGTAATTTCTCATATTTCCAATATGTGCATAACTATATACAGTTGGACCACATGTATACATTTTAACTTTTCCTTCTTCTCTTGGAATAAATTTTTCTACTTTTCTTGTTAAAGTATTATAAATATACATGATATCACCTTCCATATAAAACATTTTATCATATTAAAAGAAAAAAAACTATTCACTTATAATAGAAATTGCTTTTTTATCATTTATTTTTTTAATTATTTTTATAATACTTCTAACTCCACTTTCTTTATAATTACTATCACTAATTATTTTATTTATTTCTTCATCTGTTAATTTTAGATCATTATATTTTTTACTTTCATTATTTATAAAAACTTTAATATCATTGTTACTAAAACTATTAAATTCAACTATTTCATCTATTCTATTAATAAATTCTTTAGGAAAATAAGAATAAATATTATTGTGTTTATAATTATTGAATCCTACTTTATTTGTTTTAATAATTGCATTTGAGGTCATTATTATCATGACATTATCAAATCTTATAACATTACCTTTATTATCATTACAATAACCTTCATCCAAAATATTTAAGAAAAAATTTATAATGCTTTTATCAGCTTTTTCAATTTCATCTAATATTAATACTGAAAATGGTTTATTTCTTATTTTTTCAAATGTATTGATATTTTCATTATGTCCTACATAACCTGCGGGAGATCCAATTAGTTTATTGATACTTTCTTTTGTTGTAAATTCATTCATATCTATTTTAATAACATTATTAGTTAATAACTCAGCATATTTTTTAGCAAGAGATGTCTTTCCCACACCACTATTTCCAGTAAATAATAATGAATAACATTTAGTATTTTTTAATATATTTGCTTGAATAATACTAGTTATACTTTTTAAACAATTAATTGCTTTTTCTTGATTAAAATAGATACTTTTTAATTCATCTATTTTATCTGTTATATTATTATTCTTTATTTTTAATATAGGAATATTTGATCTATTTTCAATAACTTCATATAAATCTTTTTTAGTAACATTTTTTTTATTTTTATTATTTATTATTTTAATTAATTCATTTATTTTATTTGTAATATTTATTTCCTTTGTTTTTATTAGACATGCTTTTTTATATTTTTCTTCTTTTAGATAATTATTTTTTTCTTTATTTAATTTAATTAGTATATTTTTATATTCTTTTAATTTTATTTCTTCACTAGATTCTTTTAAAGAAACTTTGGAACATACTTCATCTAATATATCAAATGACTTATCCGGTTCTGATCTATCATATACATATAAATTAGATAATCTGATTAATTCATCTATTATGTCTAAACTAATATTTACATTATGATGTTTTTCATATATGCTTTTTGAATTATATAATATTTCTTTTAATTCAATTCTACTTGGTTCATTTATTATTATTTTTTGAAATCTTCTTTCTAAAGCTTTATCTTTTTCAATATATTTTTTAAATTCATCTAAAGTAGTTGCACCTATTAACTTAATGTTTCCACGTGCTAAATAAGGTTTTAATATATTTGCTGCATCTATAGCACCTTCTCCTGCACCAGCTGAAACAATAGTATGAACTTCATCAATAAATAATATTTTATCATTATCTTCCTCAATCATACTTATTATTTTTTTCATTTTTTCTTCAAATTCTCCTCTATATTTTGTTCCAGATACTATAGAGGCTAAATCAATAGATAATATTCTTTTATTTAATAATGCCTTAGGCACTTCTTTGTTTTCTATTCTTCTTGCTAGTTCTTCTACAATTGCTGTTTTACCTACTCCAGCATTTCCAACTAATAAAGGATTATTTTTATTTTTTCTTAATAGTATTTCTATAATTCTTTTTAATTCTTCATCTCTTCCTATAACTTTATCTATTTTACCTTTTTTTACCACACTATTTAAATCTATATATAATTTACTATAATTATTTATTAATACTTTTTTATTCTTTTTACTTATTTCATAGTATAAAGAATTAATATCTACTTTATATTCATTTAGTATTCTATATGCCATACCAGTTTCTTCTTTAATTATTTTTTCTAATATTTTTTCTGTTGTTATTTCTTCTTTATTTTCTTTTGAATTAATAATTAATTCACTAAATATTTTTTTTAATAATTTTGAATAATTAATAAATGTTATATTTGTTTTATTATTTGAATATAAATCTTTTTTTATTTTATAATAATCTAATTTATATTTTTTTAAAATTTTTGATGTATTACTTTTAAAGTATAAAATACTTAATAATATATGTTCTGTGCCTATTCTTTCACTATTTAAATCAATCATTTCTTTTTGAGCATGTTTCAGTACTAATTGTAAATCTTCATTAAATATAGAAAACATTTTATCCTCCTTATATAATACTATGATAATAATGGTTTTATTATTTAAAAATATTCAAAAAAAAAATCAGATTTCTCTGATTTTATTTTTTTGATTTTGATTTAGAATTATTCTTTTTAGTTTTTGAATTATTCTTTTTTGCATTTGATTTTTTTGTATTATTAGAAGTTTTGTTTTCTACTTTTTTAACTTCTTCTTTTTTTATTTCTTCTTTTTTTACTGTAGTTTTTTTAACAGTTTTTTTACAAAATTTATCTTTATTTTTATTAATTACTACTGCTAAACAAATTACTAATAATACTACTAATACTACTATTGAAGATGTTTCAGCACTTGTAGCGATTGATAAAATAATTAAATCAATAATAAATACAATTACAAAAAATTTGTAAATATATTTAATCCATGATTTATAAGAAATATTATTAAATCTTAATGCAAGTAATAAAATAATACTTGTTGGAGATACTAATAAAGCTAAACTATAAATTGTTTGGAAAACAATTTGAATTAATAATGAATTATTAGAAGCTCCTTTAATAGTAGATAAAACTGTTAATGCGAATTGAGTTGCATATGAAGCATCTGGTAATATTACTGAAGATACTATTGAAGTATATACAATATTATTTAAATGTACTTTTGCAACTAAAGAAATTGCTATAGAATAGAATACTTGATAAGAATTAACTAATATTGTATATGCAATTAATGCAATTACAGTATAAGGTAATGCTTTTCTAATTCCTTTAGCTACTGCTTCAAATAAATTATCAATTTTAATTCTATAAATCAATGAAATAACTACTGTACTAAATAAAATTAATACTGTTAAGTTATATAATTGGAAACTACCAAATGGTTGAGCCATTTGACCAATTAATGCATCAAATACTGAAATTTTGAATAATTTAGCATCTTTAATTGTTTCTAAGAAATCATCAAATCCAGTAAATTTAAAATATGTACTCCATGATGTAAATCCTAGAATTACAAATAAACCAATAATTCCCATAATAATTTTAACTGGTAAAGTTTTATTAACTTTTTCTTTTGAAACACTTACCTTTTCAGGTTTATTAAATATTAATACAAATACTAGTAAACTTATTAAAGAAATAATTGATATTAATATTTTATAAATTAAATTATCTTCAAAAGTAGTACTTAACATTTGGTTAGCATAAAATGTATACATTGTTCCAGAGAATCCTAAGATAATAGATCCAATTGTTACAGCAACTTGTGAAGCTTTATTATATCCTAATTTTTCTAAAACATTAATTACAAATGGTACGAAAACTATCATACTAAATAATTCACCTGTAATTGTTGTTAATAGACCAAAAATTAATACTGTTAATACTACAAATAAATTTTTCTTATTTTGAAATTTATAAGCAACATTATTAACAATAGCATCATATTTATCAGTAGTTTTTAATATCATATATAAAATTGCTACTGATATTATAAATAAGAATGTAGATGCAAATGCACTTACTGCAGTAATACTATTCATAAATGTATCTGCAAATCCATAAGGTATAGCTGTTCCTTTAGATACACTACCATAACCAATAGTTGTAGCAGGAACAAAATAACTTGTGATCATAGTTAAAATTAAAACTATACTTAAAACTTTAAAAATGTTATATTTTTTCATTCTTCCTCCTATAAATACATTTTAATTTTTAATTCTATTATCTAATCCTCCTAATAAAATTATAGCATAAAATAAAGAAAAAAAAAGAGTTTTGCTTAAAAAAACTCTATATTTTATATTATTTTTGAGGTTTCATAGTAGGGAATAATATTGCATCTTTTACTGATTCTAAATTAAATGCAATAGCCATTAATCTATCTACTCCAAAACCTAAACCAGATATTGGTGGCATACCTTGTTCCATAGCAAGTAAATAATCTTCATCTAAATCCATAGTTTCATCATCACCTAATTCTTTTTGTGCAAGTTGTTCTTCAAAAGTTTGTCTTTGAATACTTGGATCTACTAATTCTGAATATGCATTACATATTTCAGAACCCATTACAACAACTTGGAAACAATCTACTGCATTATTATCATTATCATTTCTTCTAGCAAGTGGTTTTAATGATGCTGGATAATTATACATAACTACTGGACCAATAATATTTGCCCTTAATAATTTCTTATATAAGAAATCAGTTAATTGAGGTATTGATTTATATTCTTCCATTTCTTTTAAAGTAAAGAATCCTTTTTCTACTACTTTTTCTTTATATTCATTAATATCAGTTTCATTTAAGAAATCAAAACCTAATATTTCATTCATTTTTTCTATATAATTTATTCTTTCCCATTCTTTTCCAAAGTCTAAAGTATTACCTTGATATTCTACTACAGAAGATCCTGTAAGAAATTCCATACTTTCTTTCATTAAATCATGAAAGAATTTAATATTATCTTCAAAATTCCAATATGAAGCATACCATTCTATTTGTGTAAATTCTGGATTATGTTGTGGATCCATTCCTTCATTTCTAAAACATTTAGCAACTTCATATACTCTATCAAATCCACCTGCAATACATTCTTTTAAATAACACTCAGGTGCAATTCTTAAATTACAATCAAGATCTAATGCATTATAATGAGTATAAAATGGTTTTGCTGAAGCTCCTGATACTGAAGTTTGTACAATTGGAGTTTCAACTTCTAAGAATCCATGCTCATTCAAAAATTTTCTTACAAAGAAATAATATTTACTTCTACCTAAAAATACTTTTCTAGATTCTTCATTCATAATTAAATCTACATAACGTTCTCTATATTTAGATTCTACATCAGTTAATCCATGAAATTTTTCAGGTAAAGGTCTTAATGATTTTCCTAAGAATTCAAAATTTTCTACTCTTAAAGTTTTTTCTCCAGTTTGAGTAGTAAATATTTCTCCTTCAGCACCAATAAAATCTCCACCATCTATTAATTTCTTAAAAAATTCATATCTTTCTTCACCTAATAAGTCTATTCTAAATTCTAATTGAAATACTTCTTCAATATTTCTTATTTTAACAAAAGAGAGTTTACCCATTTTTCTAGCGAATGCGATTCGTCCACATACTTTTACATTCTTAGTTCCATCTTCTAAAGTTTTTGCTTCACTTAATGTATGAGTTCTTTCATATTTAGATGGATATGGATTACATACTTTTTTTATTTCTTCTAATTTTTCTCTTCTAATTACTTCTTGTTCACTTAATTCTCTCATATTCTACCTCTTTTTCTTTTTATTTCATATATCCAATTATATCATAGTTTTTATTAATTATTTATATTCTTTTTTAATTTAGCATCTTTATATGTTAATAATGGTTTTGTTCTTGGTAAAGCTTCATTTATTGAATATCTAATCCATTTATCTAATACTTCAAGAACTACTCTACTTGATAAAAATTTTTTTACATATAAATCACCATTATCAATATTTAATTTCTTAATATTTTCTATAATTTCAATAGTATCTATATTTCCAGTTTTTACTATTTGATTTTGTATTTTATCCATCATAACAAAATATATCTTTTTAGCATTATCATTGAAGGCAATTTCATAGTCTTCTTTAGAGCATAAACATTCATCTGTTTTTCTATTAATTGTTGACAAAAAAGATACAACCCAAACTAAACTAAATTTTAATCTATCAATAATAAATTGATCTGATACTTTTTCTTTAGTTTTTTTATTTAATGCTATTACGTTTTCTTCTTCATCTTTTACTAATAAATATTCTTTATATGTATCTTTTATATTGTCAAATTTAAAATTATAATTAAAATCATCATTAGTATTTTCTTTCATAATATCCTCCTTTTTTATATTCATTTAATATTTGTATTAATTCTTCCTTAGAAGTACATTTAAATATTTCATTTTTTATATCTTTAGAACCTTCTAATCCTTTTATATACCATCCTATATGTGATCTCATTTGAACTACTGCAATTTTTTCAGATTTTATTTCTAATAAATATTTAAAATGTTTTAAGGCAATATCTATTCTTTGTTCTTTGGTAATAGGTTTTATATTTTTATTTTCTTGATACATTTTATATTGTTTAAAAATTAATGGGTTAGTTAAAGCTCCTCTACCAATCATAATTGCATCACAATTAGTTTCTTCTATCATTCTTAAAGCATCTTCAATAGTTCTAATATCTCCATTTCCAATAACAGGAATATTAACACTATTTTTTACTTCTTTAATTATATTCCAATCAGCTTTTCCTTCATAACCTTGTGCTCTAGTTCTTGGATGAACTGTTATAGCACTAGCACCTGCTTCTTCAATTATTTTTGCAATTTGAACAGCATTAATACTATTACTATCCCAACCACTTCTAATTTTAACTGTTACAGGACAAGGTACAGCTTTTACAACAGCAGATACTATTTCTCTAACTTTATTTTCATCTTTTAATAAAGCCGATCCAGCATGAGCTCTTAATGCAACTTTTTTTACAGGGCAACCCATATTAATATCTATAATATCTGGTTTCATTATTTCATAAACTTTTTTAGCAGCAATTACCATACTTTCTTTATCACTACCAAAAATTTGTTGTGCAATTGGTCTTTCATTTTCACACATCTTAAGCATAGAAATAGTTTTTTTATCATTATACATTAATGCTTTATCAGAAACCATTTCTGCAAATACTAGACCTGCGCCCATTTCTTTACAAATTCTTCTAAAAGCGCTATCACAAATACCAGCCATAGGTGCTAAACAAATATTATTTTCAAATTTAATATTACCTATTTTAAACATTTCTTCTCCTTTTTTTACCCTAGCTATTTTACCACAAAAATAAAAAAATAGGAAATTCTATTTAAAATAATAAAATATTCTCTATTTTTTTATTGCAATTACTACTAATCTTTTTTGATTATCATTAGTACATGTTATTAATGTTAAAGTATTATCTTTTTCTTCAAATATAGAATAATCATATGCATTAATATATTTTATTTCTTTGACAATGTACATATTATCTATTTTAAAATCACTTATTATTAATTCATCATTTAAACTTAAATAATATAAAATATGAAATACATATTTATTATTGTGACCCGCTAGTATTATATTTTTATTGCTATTAATATCACTACCATTTATATTTAATGATATTAAATTATTATCTAGAACTTCTTTATCTCCTTTTTTAATTAAATTTTTATAATTAAATTTAGGAATATATAAATAACCATCATAATCAAACTGTATTTTTTTATATTTTATAACATTTTCTATTTTATTATTTATTTTTATTTCTTTTGTTATAGGAATAAAAAGAAAAGTTAATAAAACTATAATTATTATACTATTAATTTTTTTTGACATATAAAATACCTATAAATATAACTAATATAATTGATATTAATAAGCAATAATCTTTTTTAGTACTAGTAATAGGCATAAATAATTTATCATGTTTTACATGCAATGGTGCATTACATAAATCATCATTAACAGTAAATTCAATTATTTCATTATTTCTTTTATAACCTTTATCAACATATTTTTCTTTTAAGTAATAATCACCATATTCTAATTTTATATTATATTTTCCATCAATTGTTTTTCCACTATATATCAAATTATCTTTTTTATCATATATTTCAAATTCAATATTTATTTTATTTAAAGATTCATCTTGTGAAATAATAACTATTTCACATTTGATTTTTTTATTTACTATATTTACTTCTTTTTCAATAATATTATCTTTATCATTTATATAATCAATATTCACTTCATATTTATTATCATCAATTAAATATCCATAAAGTGGTCTTATTTCTTTAATATAGTATTTTCCAAGTGATAATAATTCTGTTTCTATAACACCTGCTTTATTAGTTTTATATTGGTTTATTAATTCTCCATTTTCATCATATAAACCAAAAATTACATCTTTTAATTTTTCTTTTTCTTCATTTGTTTTATTAATAATTATTTTACCTTTAGTTTTTTCATTATAAAAATCTATATTTTTAATAGTATCATTTTTATCAATATTAAATTTTAGTATTTCATTATTTACATGATACATATTTGAAGCATTTATTTCTTTTATTTCATAATCACCAATAGGAAGATCTAAATTAATTAATCCATTTTTAAATTCATATTTTTTATCATTAATTAATACTTCATTTCCATCATCTAATATAAGATTGTTTGTATCCTTATCTTTTTTATTAATAATTACTTTAGATTTATTAACTTTAATATTAAATTGACCACTTTTTAAAATTGGTGATCCAAAAGTTGCTAAATCCTGAGTTCTAATATTAGTATTGTCATATGCTAAAGTTTGAGCATTGTAATTAACTATAGGCTTAATACTTAATATATAATCACCTTGTTTATTAGTTTCTATTATTAATTTATTATTTTCCTGTTTAACATTAACACCTGATGAAGCATTAACTATATAATTATCTAAAACATTATTATTATCTATTAATTCTATGTGATTTAAAGTACTAGTTTCATATGTATTATTATTAAATGAAGGCAATATATCTTTCTTATTTATTAAGTTTAAGATTTCATTTTTTTCTTTATCTACATTTATTTCTTCAGTATCACTTGTGCTTCCTACAGTCCATTTTATTCTTTCATCTTTTGATAATAACCATATTAATTCTTGAGTGGCCATATAATACTTTAATGTATTATGATTTTTAAAACCATATCCATAATAAGAATATAATTCCATTAACCTTTTTTGTTCCTCATTGTAACCAGTAATACTAAAATCAGTAAATGAAGAATAAGTTGAAGTATTTATTTTAGAATCAGGTTGAACACAATATGCAAGTACATTATTCGCATAATTATAAGGTAATTTACCATATGTCCATACTTTTCCATTTCTATAGTGAAAAGACCATACATTTTCTATATCAGTTTTAGTAACATATGTATCATTTTCTAAAGCTTTAATACTACTAATTTTACAAAAGATTATACTAATAAATATAACAAAAATAATACTTAATACTTTTTTCATTTTTTTCACCTCAATTAATTTATTAACTGAAACAAAAAAAATTCCACTAAAAAAAGCATTTTTATGCTTTTTCTTTTTTGTTTTTCCATTCAAAACCTTCTGGTAAACTCAAATTATCTTTTTTCTTTTTTAAATATCTATCTTCTTCTGAAAATATACATCCACAATACTTTTGCATATATAAACCCATTTCAATTGCTTTATCATGTCCTTCAAAGAATCCATTTCTAAAATCTCTATATAAAAATTTAATATTATATTCTTTACTTAATTTTTCACAATATACTTTTATAAAATCATGATTTTGATAAATGCTATATAATAAAGTTGTACTAACTGCATCATAATTATTTTCTTTAGCATATTTAAATGTTTCTCTTAATCTTAATGGATAACAATAATAAGTACATCTTTTTTCTACATTGTTAATAACATTTTTACAAAATTCTTCAAGTCCATAATCATCTTTTATAATTAATTCTAAATCCTCTTTTTTACAATATTCTTTTAAACAATCTCTTCTACTTGTATATTCTTTATAAGGATGAATATTAGGATTAAACCAAAACATAGTTGGTTTTATACCTTCTTTTTTTAAAGAATCTACACAATATACGCTACAAGGTGCGCAGCATGCATGCATTAAAAGTTTCATAAAATCACCAAAAATATTATCACATTTTTTTAATTATTTGTAAAGATTAAAAAAAATGGTATAATAACAACTGGTGAAAAAAATGAAACAAATATTAATTACATTGTTATTATCAGTATTAACACTTTTTATTAGCTTGTTATTATTTATTAATAATTATTTCAAAGCAGATGAAGAATATTATATTTTACATAATGAAAAAACATCTTCAATTTCTAGAATTGTTGGGAAAAGAAATCTAAAATATAAAAAATTAAGTACTTTATTAGATAAAAAAACATTATCTAAAACTTACTATTATAATAATATAAAAAATGTTTCTAATGATTTAAATCTTTATATAAATTATCTAAGAGAAAATGAAAATTATTTAGTTACTAAACCATATGATTTGAATAAAGAAAAAGATATAATTGAATTAAGTAAATATTCAAAAGAAGAAAATTATATTATTTTATTAAATATAGAATATAATAAAAACAGTTATAAAATAAATATTTCAAGGTTAAAAGGGTCTATTAAAAATGATTAATAGATTCTTTTTTAATAATTTTTAATAATTATTTTATTTTATTTTAATAATTAAGTAATATACTTAAATTATACAAAGGAGAGTGATATATGAATATAAGGATATAAGATTAACCTATAGATATAAATAATATACTAATTAGAGTTTTTCCCTACTCTAATATAAAATAAATACTAAAACCCCTATTAAACTTTTTAAGAGCCTACGGCTCTTTTTTAAATATTTATGATATAATCTATTAGGAGGTACTTTATGGAAAAAATACTTATTATTGATGATGATAAAGATATCGCAGAACTTGAAAGTTATATACTTAAAAGTGAAGGTTTTGAAACTGTTATAAAAAATAATGGTGAAGAAGCCTTAGAAGAAATTGAAAAAAATTACTATGACTTAATATTAATGGATATCATGATGCCTGGAATATCTGGAATAGAATTATGTGCAAAAATAAGAAATAATGTTAATTCAAGTATAATATTTGTAACTGCTAAAAGTAATTTAGTAGATAAATTATTAGGATTTGAAATTGGTGGAGATGACTATATTACTAAACCTTTTGAAAATCAAGAATTAGTTTCTAGAGTAAAGGCACATTTAAGAAAAGATAAAAGAAATAATAAGAAGAATAATAGTAATATTATAAAAATTGGAAATGTAGAATTAAATAAGGAAAGTTTTGAAGTAAAAAAAGATAATAAAACAATTGATTTATCAAATAAAGAATTTGAACTTTTAAAATATTTGATGGAAAATGCTGGTACAGTATTATCAAAAGAACAAATTTTTGATTCTGTGTGGAAAAGTAATTATGGAGAAATATCTACAGTAGCAGTTCATATTAAGAATTTAAGAGATAAATTAGATAAAGAGGAAAAATATATTTTAACTGTTTGGGGTTATGGCTATAAATTTGTGAGGTATATAAATGAATAATAGAATTAATACTAAAAAAAGTTTTATATATTTCTTTATAATTTTTATAATAACTAACCTATTATTTTTAGGTATATGGTTTAAATTTGGTGTGCAAAGTTCTATTAAACAAGGATATAATCAATTAGAAAAAGAAATACAAAATGATATAATAGATAATGTTGAAAAAAATATTGAAAATAATAATCAAATAAATATTTCAAAATTATTTAATCAAATATCAACAAAATATGATTTGTTTTTAATAGTGAAAGATAGTAATAATAATATTATTTTCAATAACACTACAAACATAAGTCAAATTGAATATTTAATGCCATATATTATTTCAATTGATAATAAAACTTATATAGTTAGTGTTGGTAAAGCAAACGAAATTAATACTGTGTATATAACTAAAAAATTTATGACTTTTGAAACATTGTTTACAATAGCTATTACAGTACTCGCATTATTGTTCGCTAACGAAATATTATTAAAACCTATATCTTTAACTATAAATGATATAAAAAATTATAAATTTGGTATTAAACCTAAAAAAAGAAAAATATCAAATGAAATAGATTATATACAAAATGAATTTGTTGATTTAACTTATTCACTTGAAAAAGAACAAGAAGAACAAAACAGAATAATATCTGCAATATCACATGATATTAAAACACCTTTAACTGCTATTATAGGTTACAGTGATTTATTAAAAAATAAAAAATTAAAAAAAGATGAAAAAAATAAATTAATAGAAAAAATATATTTTAAAGCAATAAATATAAAAGATATAGTATCTGATTTTGATGATTATCTATTATCTAACAAAGATAGAACATATAATTATATTTCTATATCATTAAAAGAATTTTTTAATAAAATAAAATATGAGTATAAAGATGATTTGAAAGAAAAAAGCATTAATTTTGAAATAATTAATAAATGTAAAACAAAATATATAACAATAGATATAGGAAAGTTTAATAGAATATTTAGTAACTTAATTAGTAACAGTATAAGATATGTAGATAAAAATGGAAAAATAATTATTAATTGTTATGATGATGAAGAAAATATATATTTTAAAGTAATTGATAATGGTAAAGGTGTAGATAATGAAAATTTAAATAAAATATTTAATCCATTATTTACTACAGATAAATCTAGAAAAATAAGTGGTTTAGGTTTATCAATTGCAAAAGAAATAATTAAAATGCATAAAGGATGTATTAAAGCATATAATAATGAGGAAAATGGTTTAACAATCGAATTCTTTATAAAAAAAGGACTTGACACCAATTAAAAAAACAAGTATACTTAAATAGTACTTGTTTTGCAGGTGTAGTTTAATGGTAGAACCTTAGCCTTCCAAGCTAATTACGGGAGTTCGATTCTCCTCACCTGCTCCAT
>CADCJS010000010.1 GCA_902801825.1 uncultured Erysipelotrichaceae bacterium | reverse complement strand
TGATCCTTTATAATTATCTGGATTTTCTTTATAATCTTTCATATTTCCAGCATAACCTAATTCTTCACTTAATTCTTTAACTTTATTAAACCAAGTATCTTTATCATCATTTTCATCATAATATTTATCAATATACGTATTAATAATATTCTTTATTTCTTCTTTATCAGTAATTGCTTGATAATCATATCCATATTCAGATGCATATTTATCAAATAATTCATCATACATATACCATATTTGACCTTTAACATCAGAAAATTTCTCATAATCTTTTCTTGGTTTCTTTTGTTGTCTTTCAATATTAAATATATCTTTAGAATACTCAGGATACTTTTCAAGTATTTCTTTTAATTCTTCATCATATTTAGTTGCGTATTCAAGAACTCTATTATAAACTTCTTCTTTAGTTAATCTACTAATAAAATTTTTAGATATATTATATAGTTTTGGTAAATCAAATAATGAACCTGATGATGATGAACATTTTTTGAAATCAAATTTAAAATCTTCTATCTTACCATTTGGATTTTGATCTAGCCATCCTTCAAAATTAGAATTAGCAACTGTCGCTAAGTAAAGCATAATTGCTTCTTTAGGAACTCCATCCTCAGTAAAATAATCTACAGATGCTTCTGGGTCTTTTCTTTTACTTAGTTTTCTAATAGTACCATTATCATTTTTAGTAAGTGGTGCGATATGGGCATATTTTGGAATTTTAAATCCTAACATTTCAAATAATTGAATATGTTTTGGTAAGGATGATAACCATTCATCACCTCTAATAACATGAGTAGTATGCATTAAATGATCATCAATAGCATGTGCAAAATGATATGTTGGAATCCCATCACTCTTAATAATAACTTCATCTATATCATTTTCAGGCATTTCCATAGTACCTTTTACTAAATCATTTACTTTTATCTTATTAAAAAAACTACCTGGTGATTTAATTCTTATAATATATTTTTCTCCATTATTTATTCTTTCTAAAGTTTCTTCTTTTGATAGATTTCTATCTTTAGCGTATCTTCCATATATACCTAATCTTTGTTTAGATTTAGATTGTTCTTCTCTTATTTTATCTAATTCTTCTTTTGATAAGAATGATGCATATGCTTTATCTTCTTCAATCAATTTTTTTGCGAATGCTTTATATATATCCCCTCTTTTAGTTTGAATATATGGTCCATAATTACCTTTTTCTTCTGATTCTGAAATAGGTCCTTCATCAAATGTAATACCAAAATCTTTTAAACTATTAATAATTGAAGATACACCATTTTCTATACTTCTTTCTTGATCAGTATCCTCAATTCTTAAATAACAAATACCATTTGTTTGTTTAGCGAATCTACCATCTATAAAAGAAGTTAATAACGCTCCTATATGAACAAACCCAGTTGGACTTGGCGCATATCTTGTAACCGTAACCATAGCACCTTCTGGTAAATCTCTTTCTGGATACATTGCTTCATATTCTTCCCAAGTATGTTTTACTCCTGGAAGTAATAAATCAGCATATTCTTTATTAGTCATATTTGTTTCCTCCTTTAAAATATAAAAAGTCCCTATAATGTAAGGACTATTTCTAGCGGTACCACCTTACTTCATAGGAACTATGCTCTTTTAATTATAACGTAATTAACGATTATTGATATGTAAAAGTTTCTTCAAATAATATTTATATCTAGTTTCACCTAACCTAGATTCTCTACAATAAATTAATTATTTTACTCTTCTTTCACTCAATTTATGTAGATTTTATCATACTTTATGTAAAAAGTAAATAGTTATAGCTTTCTTAAATTAGAATTAATAATTGAATAAAGATATATATTTACTTTCTTATTAGTAATATTTTCTATATATTCTTTATATCCATTTAACTGATTAATATATGCTTCATCTTCTATATTATTTAATTTATAATCAATAATATCAATATAGTCATTATACTCATACATTAAATCAATTATTCCATGATAAATAGAATTATTTTTTTCATACATAAATTCATATTCTTTATAAACATTAATAGATTCTTTAAAATCATAAACACTATTAAATTTTTTAATTAATTCTTCATTACTATTATTAAAATTGCTTATTTCAAATAAATAATGCATTTTTGTTCCATAATCCATATTATTTTTTTCTTCTATTGTTAATAAGTTATTATGTTTTTTTGAAAAACTTTCATTATTTTTTATTTCATTATTAATAATAATTTCATTAACATTTATTTTTTTATTATTTTCTTTAAGATATTTTTTAAAATTAATCTTTTTTATTATTTCATAATCTTTACTTATATCAATATCTTTTATTGTTTTTACATAATCACTTAATTCTTTTTGAACGGATTGAATGATATCTAAGAAAGATCTATATTTTAATCTAATATTATCTTCTAAAACTCCATCTTCATTTTTACTATTAAACTCTTCCCCATTTAAATCAGCAAGTATTATCATTTTTTCTTTTGCTCTAGTTAAAGCTACATAAAATAATCTTATTTTTTCTGATATTTCTTCTTTTATATATTTTTCTTTTAATAATATTTTATATATAGTATCTCCTATACCATTATAATAATAAGGTGTTATTATTCCATAATCTTTATAGTATAAAAAGTTATCCTTGATATCAGCAATATTAAATTTATTATATAATCCAGCATAATAACAAATACTATATTCTAACCCTTTTGATTTATGTATAGTCATAATTTTAACAGAATTATTTGATTCTTTATTACTTGAAAATTTTATTTCATATTTTTTTTCTAATATTTCATTTAAATAAATTGTTATTTCATTAATATTTAATCCTAAAGATTGTTTTGTATCTAAATAGTTTAATAAATATTCTATTATTACCAAATTATTTTCAATATTACCTATTTTACTTAAACTATTTATAATATTAAATTTATCTATTAATATATTTATTATTTCTTTAGTTGTTTTATTATCAATATTAATTAATTTTAATTCTTTGTATACTTTATTCTCATAAAAATTATTATTAGAAAATAAATTAAATATTTCTTGATCACTATATTCAAAAACAAATGATCTTAATATAGAAACAAATGAATGTTTAAATTCATTATCAAATTCTTTATTATGTATTTTACAAAGTGAGATTAATAGATTTTTTATAATCACTAATATCATTTCATCATTTACTTTTTCATCTTTATATATTGATAATGGAATACCTTTATATTCAAATATTTTTTTATATAATTCAAAGTCTTTTGCTCTATCTAACAGAATTACAAAATCGTCAAAATTACAATCTCTAAGTAACAAATTATCTTTATCAAATATTTGATATTTATTATTTATTTTATCAAGTATATCATTCGCAATTATAAAAATTTCAGTTTCTTCTTTAGTATAACCTTTAGTTTTATCATAATCATAATTATATATTTCAAAATTATAATTTTGACTGGTTTTACCGGACTCGTTATAAGTGTTATTACCGAAAATCATTTGATGGTTTACTCTATAATCTGCTCCTCCAATTGTTGAATCCATTATTAGATTAAATAAAATATTAATGTTATTTAAAGTTTCTTCTCTTGATCTAAAATTTTTATTTAAATCTATTTTTATTCCACCATTTAGTTTTGAATAATTTTCATATTTATTCTTAAAAATATAAGGATTAGCATTTCTAAATCTATATATTGATTGCTTAATATCACCAACCATATACACATTATTATTTTCTATTAAGGATATGAATTCTTCTTGTATATCACTAGTATCTTGATATTCATCTATCATTATTTCATTTAATGAATATTTTATTTCATCTTTTATATCTTCATTTTCTTTTAATAGTTTAATTGATAATTTTGATATATCATTAAACTCATATAAATCATTATTAAATTTAAACTCAAATAATCTTTTATTTAATTCTTTTATTATTTTAATTATTATTTGGACATAATCCTTAGTTAATAATATATTATTCTTTATTTCTGATAAATCATCATATTTACATAAATCTTTTATTTCATTAGTTTCTTTTTTTATTAATTCTTTATATTTTTTTGCTTCTTCATATACAGTTTTTAAAGGTGGTAGTTTTATTGTAGAATTATTTTTTATATCAATATAATTATTTGATGATAAAAGATTTTTTAATGATTCATTTATTTTTGTATTGTATTTTTCATCTACATAATAACTTAAATTATTTAATAATAATTTTATATTTTTAATTTTATCTAATAATAATTTATTAAATTCATTTAATATTTTATTTAAATATTCTTCATTAAAATAATTATTTTCATATTCATTGAAATACTTATCTAAATCAATTATTAAATCTAATTTTGAAGAAATAGATAAAATATAGTTTCTAATATCTTTATCATCTTTTTGACAAAAATCATTTATTAATTTTAATAATTGTTTATTATTTGACTTATAATATTCATCAAATATTTCATCAATTATTTTTTCTTTTTTATAATTAATTAAATCACTATCTACAATTTGCAAATTATTAGATATATTTAATCTATAATGATACTTTTTTAAAATGGATAATGCATAACTATCAAATGTTGTTATGTAAGAAGTATCTAATAATTCTAATTCGTTTAATAATCCTTCTTTTTTTATTTTTTTTCTAATTCTTTCTTTCATTTCTTTAGCTGCGGCATTAGTAAAAGTTAAGATTAGTAATTCATTTACATGAATACCTTCTTTTAGTTTTCTAATTACTCTTTCTGATAATACTGCAGTTTTACCTGAACCTGCACCAGCAGATACTATTATATTTGATTTATCTTTTAGAATGGCATCATTTTGTTCTTTAGTCCATGTTGGCATTATCATCACCTCCTAAAAATGATAAATCTTTTATTTCTTCTAATATTTTTACATTATTTTGATTCATAAAACAAATATCTTTATATTTACAATATTTACAAGATACATTATTAAATCCCACTCTTTTTGGATCAATTTCAAAATCAGTATTTAATATTTTATCTTTTGCCTCATCAATTTTTTTATCAACTAAATTATATAAACTTTCCATTTGTCTTTTTGATAATATCTTTGAATAAGCATTAAAACCATTTTGTGTTTTTCCTAAAGATTTTATAACTTTACTCTTATCATAAGTTGAATCAAATTCTTTTATTAAATCCTCTTCATCAATAGTATAACCTTGTAATTTTAAAGCATCTTCTTTTTGCTCAACTATACTTTTTTTATCTATTTTAGGAATGCCTGTTAAAATTTTTTGCAGATAAAAACCTATTACTTCAGAATTTTTTATATTATTATTTTTGACTAAATATAAATAAATTGGAAGTTGCATATTTAAACCATAGTATGAATTAGTTAAATTGATATCTTGAATTCCAGTTTTATAATCAATTATAACTAATAATGTTTTGTCTTTATACTCATGATATAAAAGTTTATCTATATATCCAATAAAATTAACTTTTATATTTGAATCTTTATTAATTGAAAATTTATTTTCATATTTAGCTTCTTTAAAATTACTATAACTATATTGTTTTTTTATTGTTTCAATTATAAATAATAAATCTTCTTTTAATTTATTTACAAAAAATCTATCTTTATTATTTAATTCATAATTAGATAAATAATCATTATATTCTTTTTCAAAATCAAATTTTTCTTCAAAACATTTTGATAATATGTAATGAAATAAATTTCCTACAAATATTGCGAATGTCTCTTCATATTTATCTAATTTTAATATATTATTTAAATAATATTTAAATTTACATTTATAATAATTATCAATTGATGAATAAGATAGTGTTAATTCATTATTTATATAATTATAAAACTGATTCTTATCTATTCCTTTAAAATTATTATTATATGTCATATATTCATTATTCTTATAATTACTGTATAATAATTCTAATTCTTCACTTTTTTCTCCAAATTTAACAAAATTATCTAATTCTTTACTTAATATTAATTTATTAAAGTCATTTGAATAATTATAATTATTATTTTTTGCTTTAATAATATCATATTTTAAATCTTCTATTAAGTTAGAGGGATAATATTGATCAAATGGTGTTTTTAACTTATAACTAATAAATAAATTTTTGATTGATTTTATATTATTTATTATATTTTCTTTTTTATAATTTATTATTTCAAAAGATTTATTTAAACCAAGAATATTTTTTTCTTTATCACTCAAATAATCTTCATCTTTTACTAACACCGGAAAGTTTCCTTCATTAAAACCTAATATAAATACATAATCATCATCATTTATTTCATTTATTCTTTTTACTTCAATTTGTTCAGAATAATTATCAGAATATGTCTTTATTTTTTTAAATTCATTTATTAATATTTCTTTTTTTATTTCTTTATTAGTTATAAATAAATTATCATTTAAAACATCTATTATTTCATTATAAACATATAAGTTTTCTTCTTTTTTAAAATCATATTTATTTAATAATTCTTGGACATTTTTATCTTCATCATATAAATTCAAATAATCTTGAACTATATTTGTTGAATATATATTTTCATTATTTATATTAATGTTTAAATTAAACATTTTAAAAATAGTTTTTATAATAAAACTATATTCATTTGGTAAATCAACTATTTTTATTTTATTAATTGGTACTTTATTATCTATAAGTTCAACTATTTTATTTGATACATAAGAAACTTCTTCAAATATTGTATTAAATTCTAATACTTCATGTTTATTTTTACCTGTTTTATTAATAATATGAAAATTTAAACCTTCAAATAAATTGAGATAATATTTATCAATAAAATCATATCCTAAAATAATTATAGATTTATCTTTTATAAAGTTTTTAAAATTATCATCTTTAATTATATATTCTTTAATATCTTTTTTTATTTTTACTAATTCATCTAATTTTTTATTATTATATTTCTTTTCTTCTACAAAATATAAATTTTTTAAAATTTGTTTAACAACATTATATTTTAAATTATATTTTTCCATTAAAAAAGAAATAACTTTTTTATCATAAGAAAAAGTTAAAGATTTAACAAATTCTTCTAAGGTCATGAATTTTATATTTTTCATAATTTTATTCTTAGTTAAATATAACAATATATCTTTTTTTATATTATTAGTACATATAATTAAACTATTGTCTTTTATAAAATTCATAATACCCTCCTGCTTAAAAAATTATTCCTTATCTACAAATAGTTTATTAATATTATTTGTAGGCATTAATAAATTTATATCTTTATTTATTCTAAATTCAAACTTATTAGTATCAGGTTTATATTCTTCTCCATCTATACACCAAGAGAATTTAGGTACTTCACTAAATTCAATATCTAAACTATCAGTCTTATAGTATTCACATCCATCTATATTATTAACACCAAATAATCTTATATGATATAAAGCTTTTACTAATAATGGTTTAGATTTTATTTTACAAAATAATACTTCAAACTTATTATCATCTAGTTTAACATCTTTATAAATATTATCTACTCCACCAATTCTAGTACTATTTGTTATGAAAATAAATGAATAATCTCCTTCATGTGCTTCACCATTAACTTTATATTTTATATGATTCATTCTTATTTTTTCATTTATTTCTGTCATTCCAAATAATATATAACCTATTCTACCAAATGTTTCCTTTAATTTTTTAGGTGTATCATAAGAAATATTTACAAAGTTACCAAATGCACCACAATATATAAATGGTGTATTATTTATTAAAATGATATCTATGTTTTTCTTTTCACCAGTTAATATCCATTCCAAGTCAACTAAATAATTCTTACTAAAGCCGTACATAGTACCTACATCATTTGTTGTTCCAAAAGGTAAATGTGCCATTAAAAGTTTCTTTTTTCTTAATAAGTTACCTCTAATTGATTCATTTAATGTTCCGTCTCCACCAGCAGCGATTACTAAAGATATGTCATCTGGTAAATTTTTAACAATATTAATCGCATCTAATCTTCTTTTAGTAGTAATTACTTGCAAGTCTAAATCATATTTTTCAGCCATTAAATAAAAATCTTCAATTACATATTTAGATTTAACTTTTCCACTTTTAGGATTATAAACAATAACTACTTTCTTCATTATATCAGTCCTTTACTAAAGTAAAATTGAAGTGATTTTTATCATTAATCACCTCTATTATTATATCATTTATAAATCAAGAACTTCAATATTATTTTTACTTTCTTTTAAAATTTCTTTAATAAAAATTGATGGATTATTTTTATCAACAAATAAAAAAACATAATTTTTACTTCTAGTTAAAGCTACATAAAATAATCTTCTCTCTTCTTCCATTTTATTTTTTTCTTTATAAACAAGATTTAACAGTTTATCTCTTTTAATTAAAGAAGGAAAACCATTTATTTTATTTTCTAAATTAATAATTATAATATTATCTTCTTCTAAACCTTTTGACTTATGTACAGTCATATATTCTATTCTTTTGTTATTAAAAATAATATAATTATCATTTATAATAATATCTTTATCTTTTAATAAATATATATCATTTTTATTTCTAATAAGAATTAATACTTTATCAAAAATTAAAACTATTTTTTTAAATTTAATTATTATATTTTTATCATAATAAATTATTTTAACCGGTTTTTTTATTCTCCTTTCAGATATTACTTTTTTTCTAATTTGTTTTTTATTTTTTAAAATAAATCTTGTGGATAATTCAGTAAGTTCATAAGGGCATCTAAATGTTTTTGTTAAAAATAATACTTTAGTATAACCAAACATTTTTTTGAATTTTAATATTAAATCTAAATCAGAACCTGAGAAATTATATATAGATTGATAATCATCTCCTACACAAAACAAATGACTATTACAGACATTTTTAATACTATTTATTAGTTTATATTTATCATTAGATATATCTTGATATTCATCTATTATAATATATTTATAATATCTTTTTAAACCATATTTATTTATATAATCATTAGATTTTTTTATTAGATCATTAAAGTCTAATAAATTACTTGATTCTTTTTCAGAAATATATATTTTGTATAGATAAAATATTAATAAAAGCATTTTATTCTTTTTTTTAAAAACTTTTGTTTCTTCCTTTTCAAATAATATAAAATAATTTATAAAATCTATAATTAATCTATTATTTAAATTATAATTATATAATACTTCATTTACTATAAATTCTAAATAATCTCCTTCACATATATTTATTTGAAAATTATAATCTTTTAATATTTCAATTGATAATTTATGAAAAGTAAAAATATCAACATTATATTTAATTTTTTGTTTTAAATCTTCCACAGATTTATTTGTAAAAGATATACACAATATTTCTTTTTCATTTATATTTTTTTCATTTATTAAGTAATCTATTTTTGATACTATGGTAAATGTTTTTCCACACCCTGCGGAAGATATAACTAGTGTATTATCTTCATCAATAACAACTGCATTTTTTTGTTCTTCTGTTAAATTTGAACTTAATTTAATTTTTTCCTTTTCTATATAATTATTGTTATGCTTTTTAATTTTATTATTAATAAAAATATTTTTTAAATAATTATTTGTTAAATAGTTTTTTCTATTATTATAACTAATATATTTTTTTGTAATGTTTTCCATATATATTTTATTAACTAAATGAGTATAAAATACCATTGACTTTTTATTGAATTAATAATAAAATATTTATATAATAGGAGGATAATATGAGAGAGAAATTTAATAAAATGATGAATATTTCTCTAATCACATCTTTGCTATATGCATTCATAGGTTTTTCTTTTTTAATATTTACAAATTTGTCTTTAGAAATATTTTCATACATTTTAGCTATAATATTTATAATTAATGGAATAGGTAACATTGTTGATGACTATAGTAATTTTAAACCTTTTTATTTCTTTGATGGTTTTAGTTCAGGATTACTATCTATAATCTTAGGAATTATAATTCTATGTAATCCAAATTATATTACTATGCTTATTCCAATAGTACTTGGTTTATGGATAATTATTAGTTCTACATTCAAATTAAGAATGGCACTAGCTTTAAAAAGTACAAAAAATAGTAATTGGATTATGACATATATTCTTTCAATTTTATCTATTTTTTGTGGTTTATGTTTAATCTTTAATCCTCAATTAGGTAGTTTAACTATAACTAAGGGATTAGGAATAATATTTATAATTTTTAGTATTATAGATATTATAGATATTATAATTTTTAAAAAGAATATTAAATTTATTACAAGAGTATTCGAATAAAAAAAGTTTACATAGTAAACTCTTTTTTATTCATTTAACCAATCATAATCATATATTTCTTCAAATTCATCTTTTTGTTTAGTTTTATGTTTTATATCTTCTACAGTTTTATATCCTTTTTTAGACCATTCAAATAATATTTTATCAATATATCTCATATTATAAACTCCACTTAAAACAGCTTCTTTTAAAGCTTCAAGAATCATTTCATCAGAAAAATTACTTTCTTTCCAACTTTCTATTATTTCTATTTCTGTAGGGCTTAATGTTCTACCATATTCCTTTTCAAAATTAGAAAAAATACTTTTATTATTTATTTCTTCTTTTTTATCTATCATAAAAGATATAATTTTATTATAAAATAAATCTAAAGAGATAAATTCTTCTATTATTCCATTTTTCTTATTCATTTCGATTGAAATGTAATTTTTTTCATTTAAACTTGAAATTAACTCCAATATTTTATTACTTTCATAATTTAAATTTGTAGATAATTTGTTAATATCAAATGGAACAATATCACTTTGATTTATTAAATATACAAGTAAAATAAACTCTTCTAAATTTAAATCTAATTTTAAAAGATTTTGAATCATATAATTAGGAATTATTAAATCTTTATTAATTTTAATATTATCTATTAATAAATTTTCTTTCATATTATTCCTCCTTATAATTATCAATTAAGTAATTTTTAATACTTAATTTTTTATTTTGTAATCTATTATTTAAAATTTCAAATTCTATATTACGAAAAATATTTTTTACTTCTTGTGAAGGTTCTTTTTTTAAAACCTTACATATTTCTTGTATAGAAAAATTAATATCTTCCTTAGTTTTTATGGGCATATCATTATACATACTTATAATTGATACTTTGTCAATTTTAAGTATTTCCGCAGCGATTAAACAAATATAATTACCATATTTATATAAAGTATTGTTATCTATTTTTTTATTATTTACTATTTCATTAATTTTTTTAATGTTATCAGATTCTAATTTAGTAAATGGATAATCTATATCAAAATTAATTTGTGCCCACATACCTATTACATCTGAAGTTTTAATTACTTTTTTTATTTTTTTAATACCTAAGTATTTATACAAATTAAATTGATTTAATAGTTTTATTCCATATAGATAATTATCTGAAGAAAGAATTTTTTGTAATTCTTCTTTTTTTCTATTTGTTGATAATTCACTTATTAATGATTCATTCTTTTTTATAGCTTTTATTACTTCTCTATCTAGTTTAAAATTTAGAATAGTTGCAAATCTAATTGCACGTAACATTCTTAAAGCATCTTCTTTAAATGATATATCTGCCTTATTAACAGTTCTAATAACTTTTTTTCTTAAATCATTTTGAGCATTTAATAAGTCAATTATTTTCCCTTCTTTATTCATACATAAAGTATTAATTGTAAAATCTCTTCTTGTTAAATCTTCTTCTAATGATTTTACATATTCAATTTTAGATGGTTTTCTATTATTCTTATAGTTATAATCTTTTCTGAAAGTTGTTATATCAAAATAGTCATTTTTATAAAATAATTTAACTGATCCATATTTTTCATCAATCTTAATATTATTTTCAAAAATACCTATTAATTCTTTAGGTGTGGCGCTTGTACAAATATCAATATCACTAGTTTGTCTAGATAAATATATATCTCTTACATAACCACCTACTATATAAGCTTCATACCCGTATTCATTGATTTTTGACATAATTTCAAATGCTTTTTCTAACACAATACCACCATAATAATTATATCATAAAAAAATAAAAAAGACATTTAAATGTCTTTTTTATTATCTATTTACAGCTTCTTTTAATTTTGAACCAACTTTAAATGAAACAGCATTTCTAGCAGCAATTTTAACTGGTTCACCAGTTCTAGGATTTCTTCCTTCTCTTGCAGCTCTTTTGCTAGTAGCGAAAGTACCAAATCCAGTCATTGTTACTTTTCCACCTTTACTTAATTCTTCAGAAACAACTTCTTGGAATGCATTTAAAGCTCTTTCTGAATCTGCTTTAGTTAGTCCTGATTTAGCAGCCATTTTTTCTACTAATTCTTGTTTTGTCATAATTACCTCCGTATTTTAAATATATAAGCACCTTCTATGCTTATAAATATAATTTATCACATTTTCCTTTTATATGCAATAATTTTAGATAAATATTTCAAAGAAATTAATAAAAAAACATGTATTTTAAACATGTTTTATGCCGCTTTTAAAGTTAACACATTAGTATTATCTAAATTTGTATTAATTGGATTTACAGATTGTCCACCTGAAGTCTCATTATTATTAATTTGTTTTTTTAATTCATCAAGTGAAATTATTTTATTATTATTTTGATTTACAGGAGAATTCTCTACATTTTCAACTTTATTTGTATTAACATCTGGTTTTATTTCTTCTTTAACATTTGTTCTAACTACATTATACATTTTTCCATCTATTTCTTCTTGATTATTTTTAAAATTATTTCTAATAGTTGCAGTTTTAGATTCTGTAGTTTTTGCAATTAAATCTGTTGAATTATTCTTTACTATTTTTGATTTTTCTTCAACTACTTTATCTACCTTTTCTTGAACAACATCACTATTTACTTTTAGTATTGAAGGATTAACATTTATTCCTTCTCCTTGTAATCTTTTAATTTCTTCTACAATAGAATTAGCAGTTTCTTCAATTGATTTTAATTCTTTATTATCTTTAACTTCTACTTTTTCTTCTACTGGTTCACGATTTTTCTTTTTTTCTATTGAATCTATTAAATAATTTTGTTCTTTTTCTAAAGTATTATATTGAGATTTTAATTCTGTAAGTTCATTTTGATATTTATCTAATGTTTCTCTTTCACTAGATAAAGCACTACTTTTTTTAACTTCTATTTTAGATATTTTTTCTCTTAACTCATTAAAATTTTCTAAAGAATTAGTAAACTTTTCGTAATCATTTCTATAATCTAAATTATTTAAAAATATATTAAGCTCATATTTTTCATTTGTTAATTTATCTATTTCATTATCAAAATTATATTCTTTTTCTTCAATATTACTTTTAACTTGATTGATTTGTTCATTTATAGCTTTGATTTTTTCATTTAATTCTATTAATTTAGATTCATTTTCTTTTACTTCATTTCCTAATTCTATCATTGCCTTTATTTCTTCTTTTGTAAAATCATCATAATTAACAAAATTTTCCATAGTTTTACCTCCTATCTATTTTTTTCCAATTGCTTCTTTATAACTTTTTTGGAAAGCATCATAAACTGCTTTTCTTTCTTCTTCATTAGATAAGTTTTCTAATATTTCTTCACCATTTTCATTAGTTTTTATTTTAGCCGCAAGTATTAATACTTGTTTTTCTGAATCTGGTACATCTCTAGTATCATTTTGATCATCAATTGAATAAATTAAATATTTAATGTTAGTATCGTTTATATACATTCTAGTTATCTCAGTCGCTAGTATTTCATTACCATTTTCATCTTGAACTAAAAATGTTTTAATATCACTTTTATTTTCCATTTTTATTCTCCCTTTATTATATATAACAATAATATCATTTTTTTAAAAAGATTTCAACTAAACAACAAAAAAAAGAACATAAAGTTCTTTATATTACTATTGCGATCATATTTGATGATCCTTTATTTACTATTTTTCCTAAAGTACTTTGAAATTTATATCTTAAATTATCAGGCATTAATGATAATTTAGCTTGTATTCCTTCTTGTACAATAGTATCTAGACTTCTTCCAAATAATTCACTTTTCCATATATCTTCATTATTATCTTTTGTTAAACTATTTATTAATTCTTTTGATTGTATTTCTGAACCTATTATTGGTTCAAATGTACTTTCTACATCTACTCTAATCATATGAATAGATGGAGCGACTGCCTTTAATTTTATTCCATATCTATTACCTTGTTTTATTATTTCTGGTTTATCTAATTTCATATCTTTAATAGTAGGCATCGCTATTCCATAACCAGATTGTTTTACCATCTTAAGAGCATTTTTATATTGCATAAATTCATCTTTAGTTTCATTATAATCTTGAAATATAGATAACAATTTTGCTCTACTATTAATATTTGTACCTATTGTTTCTTTTAAAACTTCATCATATAAATAATTAGGTGCTTTTAAAGTAATAGTAACAACACCAGTTGATGGATCTACATCAGATAAATATGCTTTTTCTATTTTATCACATTCTTTAAAACTATTATTTATATTATCTATATCTCTTAATTTATCTATTTGAATAACACTATTTCTAATTTGTTCTATATATATTTTTTTAATTGGATGATTACTTTTTAAACAACCAATCCAATCTGGCATTTTAACATCTACATCTATTACTGGAAATTCATATAAAGCTTCTCTTAAAATATCATATATTTCTTTTTCATTCATATTTTCTATAGAAATTGGCATTACTGGAACATTATATTCTTTATTTAATTTTTCAGATAACCTTACAGTTTCAGGTAATGTTGGATGTGTAGAGTTTAAGATAACTATAAATGGCTTACCTATTTCTTTTAATTCATTTACTACATCTTTTTCTGCTTCTAAATATCCACTTCTAGGTATTTCACCTATACTTCCATCAGTAGTTATTACTATTCCTATAGAAGAGTGATCTTTTATTACTTTTTCAGTACCTATTTCAGCAGCTTCTACAAAAGGTATTTCATCATTATACCAAGGAGTTTTAACCATTCTGGGTTCTCCTTCTTCATTTTCATAACCTTTTGCCATTGGTATTACATAGCCAACTGAATCTACTAATCTTATATTACAAGAAAAATCATCTATATTTATTTTAGTCGCATTACTAGGTATAAACTTAGGTTCTATAGTCATTATAGTTTTACCTTGCGCTGTTTGAGGAACTTCATCTAAACATCTTTTTTTCTCATACTCATCACTCATATTAGGAATAATTAAATTTTCTACAACTTTCTTTATAAAAGTTGATTTACCTGTTCTAACCGCACCAACAACACCTAAATATAAATCTCCATTAGTTCTTGTTGAAATACTTTTAATAATATCTATTTTATTCATAATTTACCTACTTTCTTTAGTTAAATATATGAATATAAAAAAAAGTTATTACAATAACTTTTATATCATTTTATCTATATCATTAGGTAAAAATATAAAAAGAATGTAATTAAAACAATCTTTTTATAAATCATTTACTTGAATATAATCTAAAATTTCTTTTGTTTCAGTATTGATAATTTCAATTCTATAAAAATCTTTTAAAAAACCTTTATATGCTTTAATTGCTAATTCTAAAATATCATGTAAAGTTAATTCTTTTTCTTCTAATGAATTAAATTCTTCCCAATCTATTAAACCATCAAAATCATTGTATAGGTGTAATGGATTATTACATTTGCAATCACTATATTTAATAGTTCCATCAATAAAATAGAATTTAAATCTATAAATCATATCTTTATTCATAAATTTCCCCTTTAATTATTTATAAATATATTACATATTTTTATAAAAAAGTCAATTATATTTATAAATATTTATTTAATAAAAAAAAGTTATTACAATAACTTTTATATCATTTTATCTATATCATTAGGTACTTTATCATTAATTATAGTATTAATTATTTTATTTTCTTGTTCTTTTGTTATTTCTTTTCCAGTCATTTTGCAAATATCATTTATAACTTCTTTTAAATTAGCTTCATTTTTCATATTATCACCTTGTAATTTCTTTGCTAAAGAAAGAATTGATGATTTACTTACATTAGTCTTTTTTTCAACTCTATTAAAAAAACTATCTGATAAATTCATAATAACACCTCTAAAATAATATATGTGAAAGTATTAAAAAAGTGAAAGTATTAACTTTCACCTTTACTTTTAAATTGAAGTATAATTGGAGTTCCTTCTAAATCTATATTCTCTCTTAATTTATTTTCTAGATATCTGTAATAAGAGAAATGAACTAGTTTTTTATCATTTACAAAAAGATTTATTCTAATAGGAGCATATCCAACTTGTACTACATAATATATTTTTAATCTTCTACCTTTATATGAAGGTGCGATATTTTGATCATATGCATCTCTTATAATATTATTTAAAACACTTGTTTTTATTTCTTTATAAGAATTATTATAAACTTTAATTATTTCAGGCATTAGAGTATGTATTCTTGTCTTTTTTAATGCACTTAAATAAACTATAGGTACATATGTTATAAATTGAAATTCTGCCTTCATTTTCTTTTCAAATTCTTTTTTATTGAAATTTTCAATTGTATCTATTTTATTAACAACTAAAACAATTGGTTTACCTGCTTCAAGTGCATAAGAAGCGATATGTTTATCATGTTCAATAATACCTTCTTCTGCATTAATAACTATTACACAAACATCACTTCTAGAAATAGATTTCATACTTCTTAATAATGAATATTTTTCTATATTTTCATATATTCTACCTTTTTTTCTCATACCAGCAGTATCTATAACAACATATTCTTCTTTATCATATCTAAATACTGTATCAATTGAATCTCTAGTTGTACCTGCTATATCACTTACTATAACTCTTTCTTCATTAAGTAATGCATTAACTAAAGAACTTTTACCTACGTTTGGTCTTCCTATAATTGAAAATTTAACTCTTGTATCTTCTTGTTCATAATCTTTTGTATCATATTCTCTTAATGCTTCTTTAATAACATCTTCTAATCCCTTATTATGTTCCGCACTAACATTAAAATAATATTCAAAACCAAGTTCATAAAAATCATATTTATTATTATCTGATTTTTTATTATCAGTCTTATTTATAACAACTATTACTTTTTTATTTGATTTATATAAAATATCTCTAACAACTCTATCATTTTCATTAATACCATCTGCACCATCAACAATAAATAATATTACATCACTTTCATCTATTGCGATTTCTGCTTGTATCTTTATTTCATTATTAAATTTTTCATTAGTTATATCAATACCACCAGTATCTATAACATTAAATTTATAATCTTTATAATTTGCTGAACCATATATTCTATCTCTAGTAACACCAGGAGTATCTTCTATAATAGAAATTTTACTACCTACAAATCTATTAAAAATTGTAGATTTTCCTACATTTGGTCTTCCTACTAAAGCAATTGTTGGTAATTTCATATATATCACCTCTTTTTTTCTTGATATTATAACATAAAAAAATGAAAAAAGAAGACTATTCTTCTTTTTGTGGATAAACTATATTACTTAATTTTTTTTGAATTTCAGCTTTTCCAAGTTTTGTTTTTGTTGAAAACAATACTAATTCATCTTCTTCATGTATATTTAATTCATTATTAATTAAATTTTTTTGTTTTTCTCTATCATTTCTTGAAACTTTATCTACCTTTGTTGCAACAATTATTACAGGTAAATTATGATATTTTAAAAAATTATACATCAATAAATCATCATTAGTTGGTTTAATTCTAAAATCTACTAACATAAATACTTTCATAAGATTATCTCTATGTTCTAAATATTCTTCAATCATTAAACCAAATTTTTGTTGTACTTTCTTACTAACATTAGCATATCCATAGCCAGGAACATCTACTAAATAAAAATCATCATTAATACTATAAAAATTTAAAGTTTGAGTTTTACCTGGTTTAGATGATACTCTTGCAGCACTCTTTCTTTCAATAATAGAGTTAATAAAACTACTCTTACCAACATTACTTCTTCCTACTAATAAGAATTCTGGTTTATTATCCTCTGGATATTGACTTCTTCTTACTGCACTAATAGCAAGTTTTACATCATTAATTTTCATATTTTTCACCACATATAAATTATATCAAATAATAAATTTAAAAGCAAATCTACTATTTTTTAATAATCTTTTTATTATTATCTAATCCTAATTCATTTATTAAAGATTTATATAAATAAGTTAATAATAATTTTTCTTTTTGAAACATTTCTATTTCAAATAAATCAGAATAACTATAAGAAAAAGAAGGTTCATAATTCTTTTTCATAAAAGAATATGTTTTTGTTTTTTTAAATTCTTCACTTATAATTGAACTTATTTTCTTAAGATCTAAACCTTTTTTTACTTCTTTAATATATTCTTCATTTATTTTTTCAAATCCATCTTTTTCTAATATATTAAATAATCCTTTATTATTAGTTTTTATTTTATCAACTTGAATTATTTCATTATTTAATTCACTAACTTCTTTTGTATAAATAATAGGATCATTATAATTACTTTCCTTATCATTATTAAAAAAAGGAACATATGAAACATAATTCTTTGATTCAGTATTCATTTTACCATCTTTTATTTCAATATAGTTTTCTCTATCATCTTTTTTTAATGTTCTATTTTTCACATCAAAAGTAATAGGCATTTGAAAAAAGGTAAGATTTATACTTTGTTCAAAATTACGCTTTTTTTGAAGTATATTTTTTGTATATATTTTTATAAAATTTTCTATTTGTGAAAAATCTTTTTCATCTAAAGCATCTATTGCTGTTTTATCTAAATTAAGTAATCTATTTTTTTCAATTGAACTATCAAATCCGAATGTTTCAGGTAACTTTACAAGTCCCATAATACCACCCCTTTTTTGGCTAGAATATTGTACATTATTTTTATTATTATGTCAAATTTTAAGGTATTATAAAAATTTATCAATTTTCTCCTTTATTTGATCTCTAGTAAAAGGCTTTGCAAGATATGAATCAAATCCTTTTTTAATATATTTTGATTTAGCATCACCTACAGCATCTGCGGTTAAAGCAATAACTGGAGTTGAAAATCCTTCTATTTTCTTTAATTCTTCTAATGTTTGTTCTCCATTCATCTTTGGCATCATTATATCCAATAATATTAAATCATATTTATTTGATTTAACTTTTTCAATAGCTTCCATACCACTTAATGTATAATCTGTATTTATTTCTAATGAAGAAAGTGCTCTTTGTGCTACTTTAATATTTAATTCATTATCATCTACTATTAATATCTTTTTAGTAGTATAATCTATTTTTTTATTAGATTTCTTTATTTTTTTAGGTTGATCTTCTTTTTCCTCATTCATTTTACTAATTTTTTGTTTTAAATTAACTACAAATATAGAACCTTTTCCATAAGTACTACTAACATTTATTGTTCCACCAAGCATTTCTACTAATTTTTTAGTAATAGCAAGACCTAATCCAGTACCTTCTATTGTTGTATTTTTTTCAGCATCTAATCTTTCAAATTTATTAAATAATTTTTCAATAGATTCCTTTTTTATACCTCTACCTGTATCTTGTACACTTATTATTAGAGAACAAATATCTTTATTATTAATACATTTTACTGTAAAATTAATTTCTCCTTCGTCTGTATACTTAACTGCATTAGATAATATATTATTAACTATTTCTTTTATATGTTTTTTATCTCCAATTAATTCATAAGGAACATCTTCAGCAATATTAACATTTAGTTTTATACTTTTTACACCTATTCTAGTAGCATTTAGTTTTGCAAGTGTTTCCATTTCTTTTTTAAAATTATAATTTGTTTCAACTATATCTAGTTTATTACTTTCTATTTTACTTATATCTAGTATATTTCCTACTATTTCAAGTAATGTATTAGATGCATTAATTATATCTTCAGAATCATCTTTAACTTGCTTAGGTAATTCATCTTTAAATGAAGATATATCTTCAGATAAGCCTACTATAGCATTTAAAGGTGTTCTTATTTCATGACTCATACTAGATAAAAATTCAGATTTGGCTCTATTAGCTTTTTCTGCTTGTTCTTTTGCCAAATTTAATTGATTTATCAATTTTAAATCTGGATTTTCAATAGTATGAAACATTAAAACTGTAACAAATGATTCCATAGATGTCATTAATAATATTTGAGGATTTGATTTTTGAATAAGAATTACTATTACTCCAAATATTATATATGCGAATATAGGAACACATTTAATTTTTTTTATATATGAGAATCTTCTAAACATGTTTATTATCCATGATACTATAAATAATACACTAACTATATATAAATAATTAGCACTTGGTCCATATGAATAAATAATATCATTTTCATTATAATAATATAATGGTAAAACAAATATTGCCATTACACTTATAATATATATATAAAACAGTAGATTTTTACGAATTTGATAATGTTTTGTTTCATCTTTAGTAAGTGTAATTATATATGCAGTAAAACCTGATATCCATGTTAGTAAATATATTAAATAAGATTTTGTAACAAAATAATTAAATATTGGCATCTCAGTTTTATATTTTATAGTATATACACTAAGGATATCTAAAACTAAACCTAAACAATTTGTTAATAACAAAAATTTATATATTTTGTTTTCTACTGAATTTATTCTTTTTTTAGAAAAAAATACAAATATTAACATTAATATATAAAATAAACTTATTATTTGAAAATATACACTACTTAAAGCAAAATTCTTTATCATTAATAACACCTCTATTATAAATTAATTATAACATAAAAAAGGAAAATAACAATGTTTGTTATTTTCTTTTTCTATAATAATTATCTAAGACTAAGCCAAGTACTTTGTTTCTTAACTCAGTATTTGCTTCTTCATAAGATTTATCTCTTACATCTATTGGCTCACCAATATTAACAATTAGATTATCATTACCAACCTTATAATCACCTGTAACACCAAATGGTACAATTAAAGCCTCTGTCTTTTTAGCCATAGATACAGCTCCAAATTTAAATGGTAATAATAATGAATCATTGTATTCTTCCTCAGTAATAATACCCTTTTCTAATAATCCTATAAGAATATCATTATCAGTAGATAAAAGTATTTCTTTAAAAGTATCCTTATCTATTCTTTTTGATATTAATAATTCTTTTAATTTATTAACTTGAGATGTTCTAATTGACTTTTCAGATAAAGATTTAGTAATTTCATCTCTATTACATTGATCATCAATTAATTCATATATACCTTCATATTCTGTTTCTTTAAGTTTATTTCTAGTCCCTTCTGGGAATAACCCAATTGCCCCATTATTTTCTAGATATTCAAGTGCCTCTAGCTCAGATTCTTTTGCATTACCATATCTATCAACACATATAGCACCTGTTTTTCTAAAGAATGGTCCTAATTTACTATCAAAATACTCTTTTTTAGCCATCCAATGAATTGTTCTTTTTGTTGCACAAATAACAGGAAATTGATCCCATACATGTAAATGGTTACCACATAAAAGTATTGGTCCATCTTTAGGAATATTTTCTTTATCTATAATAGTTGGATTTAAACCAGTTTTAAATATTATAGTACCAATATTTCTTACTCTTCTATATGTTTTATCATATTTATCTTCTTTAACATGAGCTTTTCCTCTTAAGGAAGAATCTAATGATTTCATATATTTATATACTTCATTACCATTACTAACTCTTATAATATTTTTACTATCTTTTACATCTTTATTTGATAAAGAATCAACTAAAAGAACTGTACATTCTTTACTAATTTCTTCTGCATTAGCACCTGTATCTTCAAGCATTACAGATACACCTAATTCTTTACAATACTTAGCTTTTTCTTCTGGCGTATTATCATTACCACAGTAACAAATGCCATCATATTTTAAATTATATTCTTTTAATTTATCAAC
This sequence comes from uncultured Erysipelotrichaceae bacterium, assembly GCA_902801825.1. Lineage (GTDB taxonomy): Bacteria > Bacillota_I > Bacilli_A > RF39 > UBA660 > RUG13038. The sequence goes on along the minus strand of CADCJS010000010.1, from coordinate 4,600 downwards.
AAGCATTTTTCTAAATAACGCACCTAATGCATCTTGTCTTGTAGTATTTGCTCTACTTGTAATTATTTGTACTTCATATTCATTATCATGAAGTTTATTAATACAATCAACCATATCTTGTCTTAATGGTTCTTTAATTGCATATTTCCATATATATTTTATCCAGAATTTTGCGGCTTCTTCTTTAGATACATGGAATATATCTTCTATTTCACTTTTTGATTTATCTATTTCATCATCAGTCTTTTTAAAATATTTTTTCCCATATTCTATTTGAAATTGATTGATGTTTGTTAAAACACCATCAACATCCACACCAACAATACCTACAACATTTCTCATAAAAATACCCCCAATTTTTATTTAGATTTTAATGTTAAAACTTTAGTTTTTTCTTTATCTTTTAATGCTTTTCTATTTACTTTACCAAGTAAAGTTTGTGGTAATTCATTTACAAATTCATAATCATATGGATTTGAATAAATATTTAAGTTCTTCTTACATAACTCTTTAAATTCATTTATTAATTTATCAGAGACTACATAACCTTCTTTTAATTTAATATAAGCTTTTGGTACTTGTTTTTTATATGGATGATATACACCTATAACAGTTACACTTTCAATAGCTTCATGTTCTATTAATACTCTTTCAATTTCTCTTGGATATACATTAATACCACTATTGATGATCATATCACCTTTTCTTTGTTTAAAGTATAATAAACCATCTTTCCAAACTGCTAAGTCGCCAGTATTTAACCAACCATTTTGTAAACATTCATCTGTCTCTTTTTTGTTATTATAATAACCCATCATAACAGTTGGTCCACTTAAACACATTTCACCAACTTTTCCTTCTTCTTTTATTTCTTCCTTAGTAACTGGATCAACAAGCATAAAATCAGTATCAACCATTGGAATACCAATAGAACCAATTTCATTATATTCACCACACGCAAATGTTGCACCCGCAACCATTTCTGCTAAACCATAACCCTTACACAAAACAGTTTTACATCCGCGACTTTTTAAGAATCTATTAAATTCTTCCTCTGTTTTATCAGTATCAGCATCTCCACCAGAAACTACATACTTAATATGAGTTAAATCTTTTATTTTTTGAACTTTTTCATTTTTTAATATTGCATCTAAGAATGTAGGAACACCAATAATATGATTTTCTTCTTTTAATACTTTTCCTAAATTAATCTTTTTAGGTTCTGGAATTAAATTAGGGCTTACACCAACAGATAATGGTAAATGTATAGAACTACATAAACCAAATCCATGGAATACTGGCATCATTGCAAGTAATTTATCTCCTCTTTGAAAATTATCTTCATTTTGGAAGAATTGTTCTACCATTGTATTAAAATTATCATCACTTAACATTACACCTTTTGGAGTACCTGTTGATCCACCAGTACGAAGTATTACAGATAATCTATCTTTTTCATATGATTCTTCTTTTATTTCACTATTATCATTTTTAGATAGATTTTTAAACTTATTCCAACTAATAAATCTTTTATCATCTGTCTTAAATGAATCTTTTTTATAATCTTTAGTTCTTTTATATAAGAATTTTAATGGATTAGGCATAGAATCCGCAGCTGAAACAACAATTGCATTTTCTATATTTGTTTCATCAATTACATTTTGTAAAACAGGCGCAAATTTATCTAAAATAATAATTTTTCTAGAGTCTATTTCATTAACAAAATCTTTTATTTCGTTTTGAGCAGATTTTGGATGAATCATAGCTGCAGTTGCACCCATATAGTTAAGCGCATAAAAACCAATAACAGCTTCTGGAGTATTTGGCATACATATAGTAACATTATCGCCCTTTTTAATTCCTATTTGTTTAAAACTTTTTACTGTTTCATTTATTCTTTTATCAAATTCTTTAAAAGTTATTTTATTACCAAAATATCTTAAAGCAACATCATTCATATGATCTCTGTTTTTATTCATCATATATTGATACATAGTCATTTTAGGATATTCTATATCTAAGCCTTCTTCTGAATAAAATCTTAACCATTTTTTATCTATACTTGGAAAACCTATTAATGGTCCTTGTATTTCTCCAGTAACAAGTTGTCTTAAATATTTGTTTCTTAATTTTTTTTCTTTTTCAGATAATTCAGATATCTTTTTTTTGTATTCTTTTAATTGTTCTTTATTCATATTATCCCCCCAAAATTATTTATAATTTTTACATGTTTCTTCTAAATCTTTTATAATATTTTTTATTTCTTTTTCTTCTTTTAATCTAGCTCCAGAAGCAAGTGCATGACCACCACCACCATATTTTTCTAAGACTTTACTTATTACTGGTCCTCTACTTCTAGCATTTACTCTAATTACATCATTCTTTTTATCTTCTGTAAATATAACCCATACTAATATTTCTTTTATATTATTTAAACTATTAACAATATTACCACTAGATGCTGCATCAACACCAAATTTTTTTAATATTTCATCAGTTAATTTTAAATAAGCAAAACCATTAATAGAAACTTTCATATTTTGTTCTATATAACCTTGTAATCTTACTTCACACAAAGGTCTTTCATATAAATCATCATATAATTTAGTAAATTCAATTTTAGTATCATTTACTAATTTATAAACTAAATTGAAAGTTTTAGGAGAAGTATAATCAAATAAAAATCTATTTGTATCTGAAACAACTCCCATAAATAATTTTTTTGCTCCCTCAGGACACATTTTTAATCTAGTATCATATACTAATTCTATTAACATTTGGCATACACTAGAAGCATCTTCTTCTATCCACTGAATATCTCCAAAATCATCTATTAATGGATGATGATCTATTTTAATTACATAACTAAATTTACTAATATCATCTACTCCATCTATTCTAACAATATTTGGAGTATCTAACACAATTAATAAAGCATCACTAATATCAACTTTACTAATATCATCAGTTTTACCCATAAATTTAAATTTTGAAGAATATACACCTACAGCATAAACTTCTTTATCTTTAAAAGTATTCAAAATAATATCTTTTAAACCTAAAGTACTTCCAAGTGCATCTGGATCTGCACCTACATGTCTTGCTAATACTATTTTTTTATATTCTTTTATCTTTTTATATATTTCTTTTTTCATGCTTTATCACTTTCTATTTTATTAAACTTACGCAATCTCTTGCCATCATTAATTCTTCATTTGTAGGAACTACATAAATATCATATTTACTATCTTTTGTACTAATTTTTCCTTCTTTACCTAATCTAGTAATATCATTTAATTCTCTATCTATTTTAAATCCTAAACAATTAATTCTTTCAACTACCATTCTTCTTATATGTGGAGCATTTTCTCCAACACCAGCAGTAAATACTAATGCATCAATATCTCCATTTAATTCAACAAAGTATTTAGATATATAACTTACTATTGAATTAACAAATACATAATGTGCTAATTTAGCATTTTTATTGCCTTCTTTAATAGCAGCATCAACATCTCTCCAATCACTTGAAACCATACTAATACCATATAAACCACTCTTTTTATTTAAATCTTTATCTATATCATCAAAAGATTTATCAGAATTATTCATCATATATTTAATAATTCCATAGTCTATATCACCACTTCTAGTACCCATTACAATACCTGAATTTGGAGTAAATCCCATAGATGTATCATAACTCTTATTATCTTTTATTGCAGATATAGATGCTCCTTGACCAATATGACATACAATTAAATTAACTGAATCTTTATTTAATTTTTCTTTCATTGTTTCAGTTATATACTTATAACTCATACCATGAAATCCATATTTTCTAACTTTGTAATCAATATAATAACTATATGGTATTGGATAAATATATTTATCTTCTTCTAATGTTTGATGAAATGCAGTGTCAAAACAACCTACTTGAATAGTATTTGGTACTTCTTTCATAAATGCTTTAACACACATTAAATTAGCTGGAACATGTAAAGGTGCTAAATCCTTTATTGATTCTACTTCTTTTATTACTTCTTCATTTAATATACAAGAATTTGGATATTTATCTCCGCCATGAACTAATCTATGACTTACACCTGATAATTCACTTAAAGAAGAAATTATATTGTTATCTAATAATTCTTGCATTAATATTTTTACTGCATCCTCATGATTTTTTAATTCAACTTCTTTTTTTATTTTATTAGAATTAAACTCTATTGTATAAAAACTATTATTTATACCTATTCTTTCAAAAACCCCCTTTATTAAAACTTTTTCTTCAGGCATTTCAAACATTCTAAATTTTAATGATGAACTTCCTGCATTAACTGATATTACTTTCATAATTCACCTCACATATATTATTATACAATAAAAAAAACATATTTCAAATATGTTTTATTTTTATTATTAAATTTATTATTATTGCTGCATATACTAGAATAATCATAGATAAAACTAATACATCTGCAAAACCAGCTTGTTTTAATTGTGGTTCATTACTAATATTATTATCTTGTAAAATTGGTGTTTCTTCTACTTTTACTTCAGTTTTTTGTTCAGTAGGTTTATTTAAATTATCAAGTCT
>CADCJS010000009.1 GCA_902801825.1 uncultured Erysipelotrichaceae bacterium | reverse complement strand
AAAAGAAGATGAAGTTAAATACCTTACAGAAGTCATCGCTGAAAAAGTTACATTTTTATCAAGTAAAAAACAAGAAGAAGCAGAGTAATCTGCTTTTTTAAGGAGAAATATGAACTATTATAATGAAATAAAAAATAAGTTAATTGATAATGAAATATATGAAAAAGTAAAAGATTATTCTAAGGAAAGAAATAGGATTATTACATATTTTGAGGTTGGAAAATTATTAAGTGAAGCAGGTAGACATTATGGTAAAGATATAATAGGTGAGTATTCTAGAATGTTAGTTGTTGAAGTTGGAATAAAATATAATGATAGAACTTTAAGAAGTATGAGACAATTGTATATTACGTTTAATGATGAGATTTGGAAACCATTGGTTTCCAAATTATCTTGGACAATATTTTTGACATTAATGCCATTGAAAGATAATAATAAAATGTATTATTATGCTAATCAGTGTTTAATAAATAATTTAAGTAAAAGACAATTGCAAGATAAAATAAAATCAAAAGAATACGAAAGATTAGATAAAGAAACAAAAAATAAACTCATTAATAATCAAAATACTCTAGTATCGGACTTTATAAAAAATCCAATTCTTATTAAAAATAGTTATGATTATGACAATATATCAGAAAAGATATTAAAAAAATTAATATTAGAAGATATAGATGGCTTTTTAGCTGAATTAGGTGAAGGATTTTGTTATATAAAAAATGAATATAAAATAAAGTTAGGAGATAGATATAATTATATTGATTTGCTTTTATATAATATTAAATATAAATGTTATATTGTAGTAGAACTTAAAGTAACAGAATTAAGAAGTGAACATATAGGTCAAATACAAAAATATATGAATTATATAAATAAAAATATTAAATCAAGCTATGAAGATAAGACTATAGGAATAATAATATGTAAAAAAGATAATAAATTTGTTATGGATGATAGAATAATATCTAGAAAATATGAATTAATATGATATAATGAATACAATAGAGGTGGTATTAATTTGAATATAATAGATATTATTGTTAAGAAGAAAGATAAAAAAGAACTTTCAAAAGAAGAAATAGATTATGTTGTAAAAGAATATGTTAAAGGCAATATAGAAGACTATCAAATGAGTTCTTTATTAATGGCAATAACTATAAATGAATTAAGTTTTGATGAAATACTTTATTTAACTGATGCTATGATTAATAGTGGAGAAAAACTAGATTTATCTTCAATTAATGATATTATTGTTGATAAACACTCTACAGGTGGTGTAGGAGATAAAACCTCACTAGTTGTATTACCATTAGTTGCATCTTGTAATGTTAAAATAGCTAAAATGAGTGGAAGAGGATTAGGTTTTACTGGAGGAACAATAGATAAATTAGAATCTATAAAAGGATTTAAAACAAAATTAAAATTCAAACAATTTATAAAACAAGTAAATAATATAAATTTAAGTTTAATATCACAAACTGAAAATCTAGTTCCTGCTGATAAGAAAATATATGCTTTAAGAGATGTTACTGGAACGACTGATTGTATAGGATTAATCGCATCAAGTATTATGAGTAAAAAAATTGCATCTTCATCTGATAAAATATTATTAGATGTAAAAGTAGGTAAAGGGGCATTTTTAAAAGATATTAAAACAGCAGAAAAACTAGCAGATATAATGGTAAAAATAGGTAAAAAATATAATAAAGAAACAATTGCATTAATAACAAATATGAATTATCCATTAGGATATACAATTGGTAATGCTTTAGAAGTAAAAGAAGCAATAGATACTTTACAAAATAAAGGAGAAGAAAGATTTATTAATTTATGTATTGTACTTGCAACTTATATGGTTAGTTTAGGAAAAAATATAAGTATAGATGATGCATATGAAGAAGTTATAACTAATTTTAATAATAAAAAAGGATATAAAAAATTATTAGAATTTATTTCAGCACAAGATGGAGATATTAATAGTATCGAAATAAACAAAAAGAATATTAAAGTAAGATCTAAATCTAACGGGTATTTAACAGATATAGATACAATGGGACTTGCTCTTTTATGTAAAGATTTAGGTGCTGGTAGAACTAAAATTAGTGATAGTATTAATTACAAAGTTGGTATCAAGTTTAGTAAAAAAGTATGTGATAAAGTAAAAATAGGTGAAACAATAATGACTGTTTATACTGATAAAAATATTGATAGTGATGAATTATTAAAGTATTTTAAAATTACAGAAAAAAATATAAATGAACCAAAAATTATATATAAAATAAAAAAATAACTTTATGAAGTGAACCCCATTTAGGACACTTCATTAAAGTTATTTTTTATTTTTTGTAATTATAAACTTAGCATAATATTCATCAAAAGTTATATTATGATTATGAATATAAGTAGCAGCATCTTTTCCTACATATCTAATATGCCATGATTCAGCTTTATAACCTGTAATATTTTCATTTTTTTCTTTATATCTAAATATAAATCCATATTTATATCCATTTTCATCTATCCATTTATATTCTTTTGAATCTTCTTTAATAGTCCATGTATTTGCTATATCTAATGATGTACCTAATTGATGCTCTGAATAACCAGGACGTGCAGCAAAAGTATCAGCTTTAGCTTGTCCATAACTAACTACATATTCTTTATATAAATTATCTTGAAAAGAAAATGTTCTATATGCTGATTCTGCATAAAACTTAATTCCATCATCTTTCGCATCATCAACCATTTTTTTAAATTCTTCATAAACTTCTTTTCTTATTCTCATTTGTCTATATGTATTATTAGCGTATTTATCATCCATATCAACTAAATCACTAGGTTCATATTTTTCATCAAGATATCTATGTTTATTAACTAGTGCTGTTATTGAATCAGGATTATCTTCTAAAACTGCATCTTCATAGTGTTCTTTATCAAGATCTAATTCTATTTGTACTGTAACATCTTCTAATGATAAATTTGTATTTTTCTTTTGATAACTTAAATATCGATTATATTTATTATAATTGAATAAAGGTAATTTAATATATTCCTCAAAATCTTTAGAATATTTATTATTTAACATTTTTGTTATATCTTTTTTATCTAGATTTAATAAAATAAAATTAATAGTATTATGTGAATAACCTTTATTATTTAACTCTAATATGTAATCATCTGTAGAATCGTTTATTTTATTATTCTTTTTTAAATCAGTTATAATATTAACAACTTCTTTATTATTATAATTCACTTCAAATAATGCATCTAACACTTTAGAATATTCTCTATAAGTAAAATATAAAGGAGCATTAACTATCTTTGTTTTATTTATAATAATTATAGGAATAAAAATTAATAAAATTAATATAAATTTAGCTATATTTCTTCTTAATTTATAATTTGGTTTTCTTTTTTTCTTCATAACGCACCACCTATTTTAATAATTATATCACAATATTTTCATATTAATTAATATTTTTCATAATCTTTATTAAAGAGGTGAATAATGAAAAGATATTTAATTTTCTTTATTACATTATTTTGTTTTTTTACAGTAGTTAAAGCTGAAGAAATTAATCTAGCAGAGAATGCTAAAAGTGCAATATTAATAGAAGCATCTACTGGTGAAGTAATATATTCTAAAAATGAAAACGAAAGAAGAAGTCCAGCTTCTATGACAAAAATGATGAGTTTAATATTAATAATGGAAGAGATTGAAAATAATAATCTAAAATTAAATGAAAAAATAAGAATAAGTAATAATGCTTCATCAATGGGTGGAAGTCAAATATTCTTAGAAGAAAATGAATTAATTAAGGTTGAAGATTTAATTAAGGGGATTTCAATGGCATCTGCGAATGATGTGGTAGTGATAAAAAAGCAGTCGCAAGTTATAAGAGAAGAAATAACAATATAACCACTTTAAAACTTTATATTTTAAAGTATTATTATAAATTGTATATGTAAGCCAAGAAATTGGCTTTTTTTTGTTTCTAAAGAACATAATAGATTAACATTAGAATTAATAGAAAGTGGTTATATAAATGAATATGATATACAAATATTTTATTATGATAAGTTATTTAATCAGTTATTAGATGATGATAATTCGTATCAAGATTTAATACAAATAATTCATTATTTTGTTCCAAGAGTGGTTAAAAGAAATTTTAAAGATGAAGATGGGAATATAATTGAAAATAAATTTGGGTATTTTAAAAATTCAATTATAAGTAATATTCATAGATTAAATTTAGATATTGATGACTTATGGGAAGATGATGAACTAGATAATTATTATAACTTTGATAATATTGAAAGGAAATTTTAGACATAAAAAAATCGTCCCTATACAAGCAGACGATTCTACTACATCAACCTAATACTACTTGGTTGATAAATAAACGATAACATAAGAAAAAAATTTTTCAACAACCTTTTTTAAAAAACTGCAAATATGTACAAAAAATGTAAATAGAATAATTTTAAAAATCCATTGGGTTAGTAGGTTTTAGTTTCCCATCGCAATTTGTACAATCAAAAGTTGGTAGATTTTGATTACCTGTTAATTCGTACATATTTTTAAAATGCTTAACAACTTTTATTGGCATTTTTGTTTCAGTACCACACAAATCGCATTTATAATTTATGTATTTAGTATTGGTATTGCCTTCATTTTCATCTTCACACAATTTATAAAAATCTACACCTAATACTCTTGATATTCTCCATAATGCTCCAAGAGAAAAAGTTTGATGATATGCAGATTCTATTCCACTAATGAAAGATAAAGAATAATCTATTTTTTCGGCTAATTGTTCTTGCGTCCATCCTCGTAGTTTTCTATATTTCTTAATGTTTTTACCTATTATCTGGTAAATATAATTTTCATCTTCTTTACTAAATTTCACTTATACCACCTCCCATAAATATTATGATTTTCTTAAAGTCTTATTATGTGTATATAATTATTATCCTACAAATCTAGTGCAATTTTAACCGACTATTATTGCAATTTATCATAAAAACATTCAAAAGTAGTGCAACATTTGTCGAAAATATGCTATAATTATTAAGAATAGGAGTAAGAAATAGTCGAAGTTATAGGATTATTGTATTTTAAAATGTTTTGTTAACTCTTATCTATCTAGGATTTACATAGTGATGTTGTAACTACTTTAAGTGTCATTCATCAATACTTCACTGGTATTTCTTCGAGAAAATAATTGACTTGCAATTTATGCCAATAAGTGGTTACATCATCGGATAAAATAATTTCAAGATACTTCATTTATTGACTGATAACTATTCAAAAGTCTTTAATATATTTTAAAATGTGTGCATTAAATTGTACAAGAAGGAGGTTGTTTTATGGGATTTATTAAAGCGTTTACTGGAGCATTAGGAGGAACTTTTGCTGATCAATGGAAAGATTTTTATGTTCCTAGATCAGATGTTCCTGGTACTGCTGCAGTATTTCAAGCAGTTCCACAATCACAAAATAATGGTCGTGGAGAAAACTACAAGGGAAATGAAAATATTATTTCTAATGGAAGTAAAATAGTAGTTCCTGAAGGAACAGCACTTATTACTTTACAAGATGGTCAAATTACAGGTATCATCGCTGAACCAGGAGGATTTGAATTTAGATCAGATGATCCAAACTCTCAATCAATGTTTGCAGGAGATGGAATTTTTGGTCAAACAATTAAATCAACTTGGGAAAAAGTTAAATTTGGCGGACAACCAGGAAGTCAACAATTAGCATTTTATGTTAATTTAAAAGAAATACCAAATAACAAATTTGGTACTCAATCAGAAATTTATTGGGATGACGCTTTCTTTGGTACACAAGTTGGAGCAGTAACAAGAGGTACTTATACTTTAAAAATAGTAGATCCATTACTATTTGTTAAAAACTTTGTTCCTGCAAAATATTTACAACCAGGAGCACCTGTATTTGATTTTGCTGATATGGATAATGATGCAGGAGCACAATTATTTAATGAAGTAGTTGGAAGTCTATCTGCAGCATTCTCAAATTATACAAACGATCCATCAAAAGGAAATCGTATGTCAAAAATTCAAGGAGACCAAATCGGATTTGCTCAAAGTCTATCTCAAGCCGTTGAAGATGGATATCAATGGAAATCTGATAGAGGACTTGAAATCGTTAAAACTGCAATTCTTGCTATCGAATATGATGAAGATACTAAAGAATTGATGAAAGATGTTAAAAAAGCCGATGCTTTATCAGGTGCAAGAGGAAACTCATTTATGCAACAAGCTGCTGCTCGTGGTATGCAAGCTGCAGGCGAAAATGGTGGCGGAACTGGTATGGCATTTATGGGAATGGGCATGAATGCTGCAGGCGGAATGATGGGCGCAATGCAACAACCTAATACTCAATCAACATATCAACCTGCATTTGCACAACAACAACCTGCACAACCAGAGCAAGCATCTGCTCAAGCAGCACCTGCAAGTGAAGATCCAACTGAAAAATTATTAAATGCTAAAAAATTATTAGATGAAGGAGCAATTTCACAAGAAGATTATGACAAATTAAAGGCACAATTATTAGGGTTATAAAAAAATGCAAGACGTTTATAATTCAAATATAACTCCTCCTGCAAATAACAGTAATCCTAATCCAAGTAATGGACCTACAATCGTTAAAACCGATGTAGGAGCAAAAGATGGGCAAGATAAATGTCCAAAATGTGGCTCAACTGATATTGCGACAAATACTAATAATGGTAAATTAAGATGTAATTTTTGTCGCCACGAATTTGAACCTGAAAAAGTTGCTGGTATGGTAACTGATATAAATCAATTACAGGGACAAGTTATGGGATCAGGAGCTCAAGACATTGTAGCAGATACAAAAGATGTATTAACATTTAAGTGTAGCAGTTGCGGAGCAGAAGTTGTTATTGATACTGCCTCTGCTTCTCAAGCACGCTGTCACTGGTGTAGAAATACATTGTCAGTTAATCAACAAATTCCTAATGGTGCAATTCCCGATGTTGTATTGCCTTTCAACATAAATCGAGATACTGCTAAATTAGAAATAGAAAAATTTGTAGGAAAGAGAAAATTTTTTGCACACCCTAAATTTAAAAAGGAATTTACTACTAATAATATAATGGGTGTATATTTTCCATATATGCTAGTTGATGTTAATGCTCATGCTAATTTAATTGGTCAAGGTGAACATCAAACAAGAAAATATTATCGTGGTAGTGGTAATAATCAACAAGTCTATTATGATGCTGATTTATACCATGTTGAAAGAGAGTTTGATTTAACTATAAATGGTTTATCAGTTGAATCTAATTCGGAAAGATTAAACACAAATTCATCTACTCAAACGAATAATATAATAAATGCTATTATGCCCTTTGATGTAGAAAATTGTGTTAAGTATAATGCTAATTATTTAAAAGGATATACATCAGAAAGAAGAGATACAAATATAGAACAATTAAGAGGATTGGTAGATACTCAGTCAAAAGATATTGTTAGATTTGCTGCAAACAAAACATTACAAAATTACGATCGTGGAGTTGCATGGTCAACAGAAAATTTAGATGTTAAAGGACAACAATGGCAAGCCGCATATTTACCTGTTTGGCTATATAGTTATCAACAAGTAAAAGGTGATAAGAAAGTATTACACTATGTTGCAGTAAATGCTAGAACAAAAGAAACAATGGGAAGTGTACCAATACACATGCCTAAATTGTTTGGAATTTCGGCTTTAGTTGAAGTTTTAGGTATATTAGCAATGATGTTTGTAGATTTTGATTATAATTGGTTATTCTTATTATCAGGATTTATCTATTTTATAATAATGTTTACAAGATATCGTAATTCAAATGCAAGACATACTTATGAAAAAGACACTAAAACAAATATGTCTAATTTAAGAAAGGTTGATAATTTTATTCAATCTAAAAAAGGTCTTACAAATGCAACAATGAATGGTGCAAATAATAAAAGAGTTAATGGACAAACTGCATCAAGTAAAGTTTTTGATTCGCTATCTGGTCAAAATATTGGTAATAGTGTTATAAACTCCGTTACAAATAGTAGTCCATTAGCAGGTTTTATAAAAGATAGTATTGATAAAAAAGGAGGTAAGCAATAATGACTTGTCCTAATTGTGGTGCAAATAATATTGATGGATCTAGTTTCTGTATAAAATGTGAAACTAATTTAAAAGATGTCGAAGTTAACGATAATGCTAATAATGCACCAATGCAGAGTGAACAACCTATGAATAATACTTACAATAATTATAACGGTGGTTCAAATGGAAGTAAACCAAAAAGTAAAATTGGATTAATAATAATAATAATAGTATTAGTTGTAGTTGCTTTAGGAGTTGGTGCTTTCTTATATTTTAAGAAAAATAAAGTTCAAAGTAATGATTTTGATATAAATTATTCAACATCATTCTTTATAGAAGACAGTAATGAAAAGTATGCTTTATTTAATGAAGATGGAAAAAAATTAACAAACTTTATATTTACATCTACAAGTGATTTTGTAAATGGAACCGCATTAGTTAAAAAAGATGATGCTTATGGTATTATAAATGCTAATGGTAAAATGACTGTAGATTTTGGAAAATATAATTATATTACTGAGGCTGCAGGTATGTATAAGGTGCATGGAGAAGGTCATTACTATTTAATCAATGGTGAAGGTAAAGTATTATATGATTTAAAGGATATGGTTTTGGATACTTTTATAGGTGCAGATACATATTCAATATTAGAAGATAAAAAAAATAAAGTATATAGAGTTCTAAATTATGAAGGAAAAGCGATGGTTAGTTTCCCAATAGATTCTAATGTTGAAGATGAACCTTTACCAATTGAAGAAGATGGTTATATTTCAGTTTTTTATAATAATAAGAATTATATTCTAAATCCAATGACTGGAAAAGAAATTGTATCATTTGATTCAAATATGCAATATTGTGTAAATAATGTAGAAGAAGATGGAAAAATAATAACAATGAATTCTTGTGTACCTTTGTTTCAAAGTCAAGATAAAAAATACTATAAATTTATTAAAGATGGTAAATTATATGATTTAACTGATAAATGTGAAGAAGTTTATTATTCTGAAGAAAATTTGGTATGTGAAAATGATTCTAAAACATATTTATTAGATTCAAATCTAAATGTAGGTATTGATACAACAGGAAAGGCATATATCGATAACAATACTTATGCAATGGCAAAAAGTGGCTCATTTAATGTAGTAGATTTTTACGATAATGGTAGTGTTGTAAAAAATGTTGAATGTAGAATTCTAAAAGTAACAGGTTATATGAAAAATGGCTTGATTATTTTAGGAACATATCATAGTAGAAGTTGTGGTACTGAATCAGGTACTTACGAATACTATAAATCAAATGGCGAAAAAGTTTTTGGAAAATCATTTAAAAGAGCTGAAGAATTTGATGAAAATGGATTAGCAAAAGTTAGTGAGGATAAAGAAAATTACTACTTGATAGATACAAAAGGTAAAAAGATTAGTCAAGATTACTCTGCCATTTCCTTAAATTCTGATTACTATGTTGTAACTAAAAATGATTTAAAAGGTATAATTGATAAAAAAGGTAATGTCATTTTAGATTGTAATTATAAAAATATTGAAATAACTGAAATAAATAATAAAAAATATGCTAAATTAACAACATCAGATTCTAAATATATTGTTTACAATATAGAAAAAAAATCTGAAGTAATGACATTAGATAGTTCTCCATTATTATCTACAAACTATATTATTGTTTCAACAGATGAAAATGATCAATATTATACTTATAATGGTAAAATGTTTTATGAATCAAAATAGAAAGGAAATATAGAATGGAAGCAATAAAAAATAAAAGAATATTAGCACTTGTTGGAATTATTTGTTTATTTATTGGAACAATTACTCCATACTTTAAGGTTTCTTTATTAGGATATTCTTATAGTATCTCATTATGGAAGTATTGGGAAGGTAAAGTAATAGTTGCTTTGATAATTGCTAATACTATGTTTATATTTAAAGATTATTTGCAAAAATATGTACCTCAAGTGTTTAATTCATCTTTAGGTCAAAAAATTGAAAATGCAAGTCCAAAACTTGCTATTGTGCCAACAATATTAGTTGTCGCATTTGTTGTATATTTAACTGCACATTTAAATGTAGCAAGTAAATTTTTAAAACATGGGTTAGGTTTTTATGCATTATGGATTGGAGTTGTAGGTTTAGTTGGACATGTTATTTTTTATAAAAAAACTGTACAAACTGAACAACCTATGAATAATCAACAACAACCTGTGAATAATGAAACAACTCAAAATGTTAAATATTGTCCTAAATGTGGTAATAAAGTTGACCAAAGTGCAACTACTTGCTTTATGTGTGGAAATAATTTCTAATAGAGGTGAATATGAAAAAATTAAGTTTTTTATTCGTTATTGCATTTACTATAATATGTCTTACTGGTTGTGGTAAAAATGATGCAATAAATACTGATAGTAAAATTGTTGCAGCAAAAAACCAAATGTTAAAAAATTTAAAAAATTATAGTTATGATGTAAAAATAACAACTAAAACAGGTGTTGTTGATGTAACTACAAATATGAATTGCAAAGACGATAGTGTTAATAAAATTGCATATTGTTATACTTCTACTATGGGTGTTGAAACAGAAGAATATTTAGATTATGCAAATCAAATGGACTATACAAAAGTTTCAGCAATATATAGTAATGATGAAAATAATGGTAAATGGACTAAAACAAAGTTAAATGGTACCACTTCAAATACTTGGATTAATTTAAGTGATTATATATTTAATTTAACTGAAGAATCTAAAAATGGTGGTACTTACTATACTGGAACGATTGATAGTAAGAAATTAGCAGGAGCAATGGCTCAATCTGATTCTAATATTGATCTTAATAAAATTGTAAGTGACGATATAGATATTGAAGTATTTGTCAATTCTTCAAATTATATTGAAACAATGAATTTTTCAATAGAAATAATGGGAATTAAAGAATATGTTGAAATAAACTATAAAAACTTTAATACAGCAGGTACTATTGAAATACCATCAGAAGTAAAGTAAATAAAAGGTAACTACTTTGCTTGTAGTTACTTTTTTATAGAGGAGATTAAAGTATGAATAATTTACAAATGGTATCTATGATAACAATTATACAGGCGAAAAAAGATATGTTAATTTAGAGTGCAATAAAGACACTTGTGTTACAAAAGCAATTAGTCATTACACAAGTTCTGGTGAGCCAGTAAGAATTACTCCTTCTCTGGAATATGATTTAGCTTATTATAATAAGTAAAATAAGGATGTGAATTAAATGAGTGAAAATAAGTTTTTCAAATTATTATGTAGTTTACCAGTAGTATTAATAGTTTTATACTTTATTCCTTTTTTAGGTATTTGTTTAATATTATTTAGATACTATGTATATCGTGGAAATAAGTATTATAAAACTCCTGCTTTACTATTAGTTTGTGGTATATTACTCCTTATACCAAAATTGACTGATTCAATAATAAAAATGTTAAAATTAGATAACGTTGAAATTCCATATCTAAATAGTATAATAACCTCCGATATTTATACTAAATTATTTAGTTATAGTAAATTTTTAGTAACTGTTGGTATTATATTTCTTATTCTTTCATTTATATTTAGAAATGTCTTTAATAAATTAAGTAATAAAGTAAATAGTGGAATAAGAAATTATATGGAACAAGATTTGAAAAAAGACTATGAAATAAGAAAAGAAAACGATATGAAAATGCAAGAAAAAAGAGAAAAAGCAAAAAATACTCATGTTGTTCATTGTCCATATTGTGGCTCAGATAATATGCTTACTGAACAAACAGGTACTTGCAAGTTTTGTAGGAGAAAAATTGAATATAAATAAGGAAGGATATATAAGATATGTTTTGTCCTAAATTGTGGAACAAACTTAAAACAAATTCAGAATCAAATGCAACAACTGATTCAAAGTTTAGTGGATTTGATATAGCTAAAATGATTAAAAATTATAAGAATTAGAATTAAATCCATAAAATGTTATTTGAAAACTTAATGTTTAATTATGACATTTTATGGATTATTATGTCTTCATCGTTTTTAAAAAATTATTAAGAACTCAACATTTGAGTTCTTTTTTTCATTTATTCAAATATGTTTAAATGAGGAGGAGAAACTTTGAATAATAATCCTTCCATTGATATTGCCAAAAAGGAAATGCAAAAGGTAATTATCAATGAACTTTATAAAAAAGGTGTAATAGATTTTTCTCAATGTAATTGCATTATTAAAAAGTTAGATGAAGATATTATTAAATTAGATAGTAAATTTGAAAAAAATGAAGATATGTCAAATATGATAGTTAAGATTCCAATATAAAAAGGAGAAATAAACGATGATACTGAATTTGTATTCAATTAGAAATGTTTTAGCACAAGGTAAGAAACTTATTGATTTACCACTTCGTGTAACATTTTATGCTCGTGTATCAACTGATAGAGACGAACAATTAAACTCGTTAGAAAATCAAGTAATGTATTTTGAAAACTATATTAAATCACAAACAAATTGGATATTTGTTTTTGGATATGTAGATGAGGGTATTAGTGGAACAAGTGTTAATAAAAGAGATAATTTTTTGAAAATGATAAATGATGCTAAAAAAGGAATGTTTAATTTAATATTAACAAAGGAAATATCAAGATTTTCAAGAAATACTGTTGATAGTATTCAATACACACAAGAATTATTATCTTATGGTGTTGGTGTATATTTTTTAAATGATAATATCAATACATTTGATTCAGATTCAGAACTTCGTTTAACTATCATGTCAAGTATTGCACAAGATGAAATAAGAAAACTATCAGAAAGAGTTAGATTTGGTTATAAGAGAAGTATAGAAAAAGGTGTTGTACCTGGAAATGATAATTTTTATGGATATAAAAAAAATAAAGGTAAGTTAGAAATAGTTGAAGAAGAAGCAGAGTTAATTAGATTAATTTTTAATGAATATTCAAAAGGCGAAATGGGAACAGGAAGATTAGGACATTACTTATATAAAGAACACAATATTAAAAGTAAAACTAATAAAGCACTTGCAGGAACTGTTATAGGAAGAATAATAAGAAATCCGAAATATAAAGGATACTTTTGTGCTCACAAAGAAACTACTGTTGATTATCATTCAAGAAAAAGAATAAGGTTTAAACCTGATGAATGGATAGTTTATAAAGATAATGAAACTTGTCCACCGATTGTATCAGAAGAATTATGGGATAAATGCAATGCAATATTAGATAAAAATTCTATTAAGCATAAAACACACACTAGAACTGATATGAGATATGCTTTGTCTGGTAAAATTAAATGTTATCATGATGGTGCAACATTTATAAAAGGAAGTTATAAAAACAAACGAACAGGTTACGAAAGTAAGTATTGGGGATGTTCTAATTATAGAAAATATGGAAAGCAAAAAGTAAATGGTTGCAATACTCCAATAATTCATTATGAAGAACTATTAGATATATTCAAAATTGTTGCAAATAATATTTTAGATAAAGAAAATGATATGATGAAAGAAATATATGATCTAATAAGTGAAACAAAAGTAAAAACAGATTATACTAAAGAGATAAATGATATAGATAAAAAAATAGAAGATATTAAGAGTGCTAGATCAGAACTTATCAATATGAGAGCAAGAAAAGAAATTGAGGGAGACGAGTATAATGAGGTACGAGAAAAATATAATAATGAAATATCTATGTTAGAAAAGAAAAAGCAAAGTTATTTATCAATTTCAAAAGAAGATGATTATAAGGATAGTATAGATAATTTTTATAAAAAAATAAAAAGTGTAATTTTAGAAGATGATGAATCAGTATTTAGAATATTTGGAAGTATAATAGATACCATATATGTTGAAAGATTACAAGAAGAGAATAACATTCATAAAGTGATGTTACATTTTAAACTAAATATACTCAGTCACAATTATAGTGAATTAAATTTAAATGATTTTTTACTGCTTTTTAGTTACAGCGAATGATGCGGTAGTCGCATTGGCAGAAAGAATCGCAGGATCAGAAACAACATTTGTATATAAAATGAATCAAAAAGCTAAAGCATTAGGTTTAAAAAATACATATTTTAAAAATTCTACAGGACTTGATATAGAAGGTCATTATAGTAGTGCTAAAGACATGAGTATAATCGCTAAAGAATTAATTAAACATAAAAAAATATTAGAATACTCTAGTAAATATGAATCATATTTAAGAGAAAAATCTAATAAAAAATTTTGGTTGGTAAATACAAATAAACTTATTAAAAGTTATGAAGGAATGGATGGTTTAAAAACAGGTTATACAAAAAATGCAGGCTATTGTTTAACATCTACTGCTAAAAGAAATAATCAAAGATTAATAAGTGTAATAATGGGTGAAGAAACAAGTAAAATTAGAAATAAGGAAACAGAAGATTTATTAAATTATGGTTTTAATTTATATCAAACTAGAACAATTTTAAAAAAAGGGAAAGTAGTTTATAAATATACTAATGATAAAAGTAATGTAATAAAAACTGATGTTATATTAAAAGAAGATGTAAATATATTAGAAAAAAAAGGTCATAAAAGAAATAATATTAAATATAAAGTAAAAATGTTTAATAAAGAATTACCAATAAAAAAAGGTGATACAGTAGGTAAAATTGAAATATATGAAAATAATAAATTAATAAATAAAAAAGATTTAACAGTTAAAAAAGATATTAAAAAAGCAAGTATATTTAGATTATATTTAAATAATATAATTAACTTCTTAGTAGGTAATTATTAAAGACTTTAAAATAGTCTTTTTTTGTCGATTAAAAAAAATGACATACTTTGTCATATTTATTTTTTTTTAAAAAAAATATGTTAAATTATAGTTCGATAGGGGATGATATATTGGAAGTATCAGTAGAATTTGCTAAAGGAGTATTGTTTGTTAGATTTTATGGTTTTTTATCAAAAGACAATACTAAGCAAATAAAAAATATATTAATTGATATTTTAAATAAAGGAGGAATTAAATATCTAGTGTTTAATTTAAATAATTGTAAATATAATAAAAATATTGATATATTTAAAGATTGTAATAAGATTATTAAAAAGAATAAAGGACTTATGTTTTTATGTGGAATAGATGAAGAAATATTTAAAAATTATAGATATGTTAATAATGAAATAAATGCTTTAAGAAAGATAAATACATGTTTCAATTAAATAATGATATAGTAAAAAGATATAAAAAATTAATCTATTCTATAATAAAAGAATATTGTAATGAATATAATAAAGAAGATTTATATCAAGCAGGATTATTAGGTTTGATAAAAGCATCTAAAACTTATGATAAAGAAAAATCTAATGCTAAATTTTCTTCATTTGCTTATAAATCTATTTTAGGTGAAGTATTAAAGTATTTAAGAGAAGATAGAAATATTAGAATAAGTAGGGATATAATATCTGATTATAAAAAAATATATAAAACTAAAGAATATATTTATCAAACATATGGTAAAAACATTTCAAATAAGGAATTAAGTAAAATAATAAATATAGATGAAAAAAGAATAAATGAAGTTCTTTTATATAATCAAGAAACAAGAAGTCTTGATAATGAAATATCTTCTAATAGTACTTTAAAAGATATTATTCCATTTAAAGATAAATCAATAGATTATATAGATTTAAAAGATGCATTTAAAGATTTAACAAATGAAGAAAAAGAATTAATTCTTGAAAGATATTATTACAATAAATCACAAACAGAAATAGCTAAAGAAAAGAATATCTCACAAGTTAAAGTATATAGGTTAGAAAGAAAAACATTAGATAAAATGAAAGATAAAATTGCATAATTTTATCTTTTTTTGTTAATAAATATAATGGGTGAATAATATGAATTTAAAAAAATATCAAGAAATATGTAAAGAAAATACACCTAAAGAAAATATATTTAAAAAAACAATTATATCTTTTATAGTTGGTGGATTAATTGGATTAATAGGTCAATTATTAATAAAAGTATATCTAAGTTTTAATAGTTTTAGTTATACTGATGCCTGTAATTTAATGATGATAACTTTAATATTTTTTAGTTGTTTTTTTACAGCTTTAGGATTCTTTGATGATTTAGTCACTAAATGTGGTGCAGGATTATTTTTACCAATAACAGGATTTGCACATGCTACTGTAAGTAGTGCAATGGAATATAGAAAAGAAGGATTAGTATTTGGTATAGGTTCAAATATATTTAAAATGTCAGGTAGTGTAATATTATATGGAGTTGTTTCTTCATATATTTGTGCATTAATAAAATACTTAGGAGGTTAATATGACTTTAAAATTTAATAATGTTTATATAAATGAAACATCTTTAGTAGTTGGCCCTTTTGTAAAAGATGGACCTTTAAAGAATTTTGATAAAGTATATAATGATTTTTATAATGGTGAAAAAACATTTGAAGAATGTGAAATAAAAGCATTAAATGATTGTTTAAAAATATTATTAGAAAAGATTAATAAAAATGAAAAACAAATAGATGTAGTTTTTTCATCTGATTTAAGTAATCAATTATCTATTTCAAATATAGTATTATCAAAATATAATATTCCTTATTTTGGAGTTTATAATGCATGTTCATCTTTAACAGAAATGATAATTTTATCTTCATCTATGATTGAATCTAAGAAAATAAATAATTCTATATTACTTACTTCCTCACATAATTTAACAGCAGAAAGACAATACAGAAATCCTGTTGAATATGGTGCCCCTAAGCCTAAATATTCAACTTTTACAGTAACAAGTTCTACTGGATGTTATATATCAAATACTAAAAGTAAAATAAAAATAGATACTTGTACTATTGGTAAAGTAATTGATTCTACTATAAAAGATGTATCAAATATGGGGGCAGTTATGGCAATTGCAGCAGCAAACACATTATTTCAGCATTTAAATGAAATAAAAAAAGATTCTAATTATTATGATCTTATATTAACTGGAGATTTAGGAAAATATGGTAAAAAAATATTTGTTGATACTTTAAAAGAATTATATAATATTGAATTAAAGAATTATGATGATACAGCGTGTATGATATATGATAATAATGATAAAAATACTTTAGCAGGTGGATCTGGTATATCTTGTATGCCAACTGTATTATATTCAAAAATAATTCCTGAAATGAAAAATGAAAAAATAAAGAATGTTTTATTATTAGCAACTGGTGCATTAATGAATCCTACAATAGTTAATTTAAAAAAGAGTATACCAAGTATCTCTCATGCAGTAAGTTTAAAGGTGATAAGATGATATATATTAAAGCCTTCTTATTTGCTGGTTTTATATGTGCATTAGCAGAATTATTATTAAGTACAACTAAATTAAAACCAGGTCATATAACTTCTTTATTTGTAGTTATAGGTGCTTTCTTAGAACTATTTAATATATATGATATATTAATTAAACATTTTGGTGCCGGTGCAATGGTATTAATAACTAGCTTTGGTCATTTATTAGCGCAAGGAGCATTCCTAAAAACAAAAACAGATGGATTACTAGGATTACTAACTGGATCATTTACATTTACTACCGCAGGTATAACATCAACTATTATTTTTTCATTTATATTCGCATTATTATTTAAACCAAAAAATTAATCACTAACAGATAATTTAACAATCATATCATAATTATCATCAACAGCCATAATATTTTTATGTATTTGATTACATTTCTCACACTTATAAATTATTTTATAAGTGTTTTTAAATTTTTCAATTGAAATTGGTTTTAATAGACCTTTACAAGTATTCATTCTATCCCCAGGATTTATATCAACATGTTTAGAATATAAACATTTATTACAGTGATCTCTACTTGAATAATTCAATTTAGGAACTATACTATTACAATTTTCACAAACAAATTCTTCATCAATAACATTAAATTTTTTCATAAATACCTCTTTTTTAATTATAACATATTAATAATATATGATATAATAAATATTGTAAATGATTAAAATAAGTTAGTAGGTGAATTATGGAATATAATTTCGTTATAAATGATTTTGAAGGTCCTTTAGATTTACTTCTTCATTTAATAAAAGTATCTAAAATGGATATATATAATATTAAAATAAATGAAATAACAAAACAATATATTGATTTTATAAATAAAATGGAAGAAATGAATTTATCAGTAGCATCAGAATATTTAGTTATGGCATCAGAATTAACATTAATAAAATCAAGAATGTTATTACCAAATAATAAAGAAGATGAATTAGAAGAAGATCCAAAAGAAAATTTAATTAATAGATTAGTAGAATATCAAAAATATAAAAATATGATAGATAGTTTTAAAAAATTAGAACAAGAAAGAAAAGATATTTATACAAAAGAACCAATTAATATAAATGAAATATGTGAAAATTATATAAAAAATGATGGTGAAGTGACAATTGAAGATTTAACTAAAGCACTAGAAAATTTTTTGAAAAGAAAAGAAGTTCAAAAACCTCTAACTACAAAAATAACTAAGAAAGAATTATTAGTTAGTGATAGAACTAAAGAAATTAAAAATATATTAAAAAATAAAAAGAAAGTATCATTTTTTGATTTATTTACTATTAAAACTAAAGAATATGTTGTTGTAACTTTCTTATCAATTTTAGAAATGGCAAAATTAGGAGAAATAAAAATATCACAAGAAGATAATTTTAATAATATTGTGGTAAGCATATAAGGAGTAAAAATGATTGGAATTTTAGAAAGTATATTATTTGCAGTTGGAGAAGAAGGATTAGATGCTAATCAAATCGCAAATATATTAGAAATAGATGAAGAAGAAGTATTAAATTTAATAAATGATTTATATGATAATTATAATAAAGAAGATAGAGGTATTAATATAAAAAAATTAGGTAATAAATATAAGTTAGTTACTAAAGAAATTAATAAGGATTATATCAAAAAATTAGGAGTAGAAATAACTAATAATTTAAGTGAAGCAGCTTTAGAAACACTTGCTATTATTGCTTATAATGAACCAATAACAAGACTTCAAATAGATGAAATTAGAGGTATAAACAGTTCTCAAATGATTCGTAATTTAATCGCAAAAGGATTAGTATTAAGAGATGGAAAAAGTGATCTCCCAGGTAAACCTACTTTGTATAGAACTACAGATTATTTTTTAGATTATTTTAATTTATCTAGTAAAGATGATTTACCAGAAATTGATGAAATAGAATTTGAAGTATTAGAAGATGATGATTTATATAAATCAAAATATAAAGAGGTGTAATATGATAGGAATAATGTTAACATCAAAAATAGAATTTGAAAACTTATTAGATTTATATAATATAACTAGTGATTACCTAAATAGTTATCCATTTGGTGAATACTATAAAACTACTATTAATTATAAAGAAGTTGTATTTTTTAGAAGTAATTCAAGAAAAGTTTCAGCTTCTGCCGCAACACAATATATGATAGATAAATTTAATTTAGAAAAATTATTGCATATTGGTACTTGTACATTAATTAATGACGAACTAAACTATGGAGATATAATAATCCCACATTTATTAGCGGAATATGATTTAACAATTAGAGAACTAGAACCTTTAATAAAAGAAAATAATATAATTAAATTAAAAAAATATGATTTAGATTTAGATTATTATGAAGGTTTATTAATTACAAGTGATAAAGCTTTAGTAACAAATAAAGATTTATCAATGGTTAAAGAAACTGATGCTTTAGCAGCAGATACAGAAAGTGCAGCAATAGCGAAAGTAGCTAAATTAAATAATGTTGATTTTATATGTATTAAAGGTGTTACTGATGGTCCAATGAATAATTATGAAGAACAATTAGAAGTATATAATGAAAATCAAAGTTTTGTTATTAATAAAATATTACAAGAATATTTAATGGAGTTTATAAATTGAAAAAAATAATTATATTCTTAACTATATTATTATTTACAGGTTGTAATAGTAATTATAAAACTTATAATAATTATAAAAAAGAATTAGAAAATATTAAAGAATCAACAAAAAATATACCTTTTAATATAAAAATTAAGAATGATAGACTATCAGATAATATAATTAGATATCAAATGGAATTAGACAACGTAAAACAAGATATCACTTCTGTAAGTGCAATTATTGTACATGATAAAAAAACAAATGATATATTTCCAACAATAGGAATATTTGATGAAAAGATTAATATTTATAAAAATAAAAAACCTAAGGGATTATATTTAGTAGGTTATATTGATTCAAAAGAAGAAATAAATAATAAAAATATTGAATATAAGGTTTTAATAAAATATAAAATTAATAATAAATCTTATAAGGTATATTATGTGACAAAAAAATAAATAAATAATTTTTATAATTATTTTGGTGATATTATGAAAGTTAAAATATTTGATGAAAGTCACGAAAAAGATTTAGAAGAAAAAATAAATGAGTTTTTATTAGAAATAAATAATTTTATTGATATTAAGTATCAAGTTAGTATTTCTATGTTTTCAGAAGAACAAATATATTGTTTTTCTGCATTAATATTATATAAGTGAGGTAATATATGAAAAGAAGTACGTTTAAGCAAGGTGCGATAATTGCTACTTTTGCAATTATTTTTACTAAGTTATTAGGAATAATATATGTAATTCCTTTTTACAAAATAATTGGTAATAGAGGAGGAGCATTATATGGTTATGCATATAATATATATAGTGTTTTCTTATCTTTATCAACAGTAGGAATTCCACTTGCAATTTCTAAACTTGTAAGTGAATATAATGCTTTAGGATATTATCATACTAGAGAGAATGTTTTTAAACAAGGTAGAAAGGTAATATTAATATTTGCAAGTGTAATTTTCTTATTATTATTTATATTTTCATCATCTATTGCTAGACTTATAATAGGTGATATTACTGGTGGTAATACTATAAAAGATATTCAGTTTGTAATTAGGGTAATAGCAACTGCAATATTAGTAATTCCTTCATTATCTATTTTAAGAGGATATTTACAAGGAAATAAGTATATAGAAACATCTTCTTTTTCTCAAGTAATAGAACAAACATCTAGAGTATTAATAGTTGTTTTAGGAAGTTATATTGCTTTAAAAATTACAGGTAGTATTACAATTGCAGTTTCTGTTGCTTGTTTTGGTGCGACTATTGGTGGAATTGCAGCTTTATTCTATTTATCAAGAAAAGTAAAAAATAATAAAGATGATTTTATTATTAATATGCCTATGAAATCAGAAGAATCATTAATTACTAATAAAGTAATATGGAAAAAGATAGTAAAATATGCAGTACCATTTGTAATGATAGATGTAGTTGGTAATGCTTGTAATTTAATTAATATGTTTACTGTTGTTAAGATATTAGTAAAACATTGTAATTGGAATATTAATAATGCTGAAATTGTTATGAGTACTTTAACTACTTGGGGTAGCAAATTAAATATGATAATTATTGCATTAGCAACAGGCTTAGTTGTTAGTTTATTACCTCATGTTACTTCTAGTTATATAAGAAAAGATATGGATACTGTAAAAAAGTATATTAATGAAGCTTATAGTTTATTATTATATTTAGCTATTCCTATGACAATAGGTTTATCATTTTTATCAAAACCAGTATGGCAAATATTTTATGGTAATCATGGTTTAGCAGCAGAAGTATTTTCTGTATTTGTATTTAATGCTTTAACATCTAGTTTATATACTGTTACATTAACAATAATGCAATCTATTAATAGATATAAAGTAGTATTTTATAGTTTATTTTTAGAAGTATTTATTAAGTTAATATTACAATATCCATTAATGATATTAGCTTATAAATTAGGTTTTGGACCTTATATTGGTAATATAAGTGCGACTATAATTGCTACTAGTTCAACATTTATTATTTCAATGACTTATATGGTTAAGAAAATGAATATTAGTTTATATGATACATTCAAAGATGTTTTAAAAATTGTTTTATATACATTTGTTATGTTCATTTCTTTAAAAATTGTAAATGTTTTTATTCCATTAGAAAGTTCATCAAGATTTAAATCAATCATAATAATCGCAATCTATACTATAGTAGGTGGATCTGTATATTTAATAGTATCTTTTAAAACATTTAAAAAAGTATTTGGAAAAGAAATGATTAATAATGTTAAATCAAAATTAAAAATAAAAAAAGAAGTTTAGTTTTAAACTTCTTTTTACATCATTGATAAAGAATTTTGATATGTTGCTTTAGGGTATATATTAGAATAATCCATATTAGTAGACATAGAACCTTCAATTCTACTAATTCTATTTTCTAATGAATTAATTTTATTTTCTAATTTAGATATTTTATCTTCTAAATTATTATTACTATTAGGTTGATAGTATTGACCTTGCATAATAGGCATTGAAGGGTATGGAAAATTCATCATACTATAAGATTCAAAACCAGGTCTTTCATCATATATACAATTTCTATCTATCATAATAATCCTCCTTTTCGTTTCATTTTAGTATATGCTTTTATCTTATCAATGTATGGGCATATATTATAAAAAATAAATTATTGTCTATAAAATAAAAAAATAGTATAATAATTAAAGGTGATTTTTGATGAGACTTAGAAACAAAAAAGAAGCAAAAGAAATAATTAATAATTCAGATTATTTAATAAAGAATGAAGTGGAAAATAAAGGAAAATGGAATAAAGTTTTCAATAATAATAATCCAATATATATAGAAATAGGCTGTGGAAAAGGTGATTTTATTATTGAAAATGCAAAAAGATATCCTAATATTAATTTTATAGGTATTGAAATGTATGATACAGTTTTAATGTATGCGATTAATAAATTAAAAGATGAAAAATTAAATAATTTAAAATTTATTAGAATGGATGCAAGATTAATAGAAGATGTCTTTGATAAAGAAATAGATTTAATATTTTTAAATTTTTCCGATCCTTGGCCAAAAAACAGATGTGCTAAAAGAAGATTAACTCATGAGAGATTCTTAAAAAGATACGATAATATTTTTAAGAATAACAAAACAATATTTTTTAAAACAGATAATACTAGTTTATTTGAATTTTCTATAGAATCTTTATCTGTTTATGGATATACTTTAAAAAATGTTTCTCTTGATTTACATAATAGTAATTATGAAGAAAATATTATGACTGAATATGAAAGAAAATTTAGTGAAAAAGGAAATAAAATCAATAGATTAGAAGCATATAAGGATTAAAATAAAAAAATTATAATTATAAACTTTAAAAAAAACTCTTTATAATTATATCTTTTTTTGATATAATTATAAATGATAAAGTAGGTGCTACTATGAAAAAATTTAAATCATTTTTTTTACTACTACTTTTTATGTTGTTAACGACAGGATGTACTGTTAAACAAATAAATAAACCAAATTATGCTAGTAATATAGATGATATTTTAAATAGAAAAAGTAAATTTACAAATGTTAATGCTATTGGTTATCAATATTATTTACCAAATGGAATTGTACAAAAAGAAGTAAATGATTTTAATCAAAAGTTAAATAGTAAGAATAATACGTACTATTTATATGTAGATTTAGTAAGTTATTATAATAAATTTCAAAAAAATTATGAAGTAAATAAAAAAGCATATATATCAAAAGAATTAAATAATAAAAATAAAACAGGATATATAGAAGTAAATAAAGAAGATGATTTTTATTTTGTAGAGATAATGTATAATTATGCTAAGATAGAAAGTTATGTTCAAGAAGATGATTTAATAGATGCAATTAGTGATTCAGTATTTATTTTATCTAGTATTAAATATAATGATGATATTGTAAAAAGTATCTTATCTAATGATAAATATACTTTAAGTGATGATGAAACATACAATATATTTAAAACAAAGAAATCATCAAATAGTAACTTTTTAAAATATATTGAAGAATATGATAATTATGAGACTACAAATGCTGAAAGCTTAATAGAACATAAAACTACTAAGCAAAAGGATAATTAGGAGGAAGTTATGAGTTTTTTAAATAAAGTTAAAGATTTTTTCTATGAAGAAGAAGATGTAAATGAAGAAAAAAGTTATATAACTAAAACTATAGAAAATAAATTTAAAGAAAATAATAAAAATGAAGATATAAATAAATATGAAGAAATAAATTTTAAGCATAAAAGTAAAAAAACAAATCAAGATATACCAGAAAGAGAATTATTTAATGTAGAAAGAACATTTAATTTTCCTATGGATTTTGATGAAGATAATATTTTTGATAAAGAAGAACCAAAAAAGGAAGAACCTAAAAAAGAAAATATTGTTAATCCTACAACTAGAATGAAAAAGAAACAAGTTAACAATACCACTTATAGATTTGAACCTAAGAAGGAAGAACCAAAAAAATTCAAACCAACTCCTGTTATTTCTCCAGTATATGGAATACTTGATGTAGATTATAAAGTTGGTGATGTAGAAAATATTAGTAGAACTAAAGAATTTAGTTTTGAAAAAAGAGTAGTAGATTATGATTCAGTAAGAAATAAAGCATATAAAGAATTAGATGATGAAATTGAAAAAACTATTACAAAAAATAGAGATATATTTTATAATTTAGATGAAGAAGAGAATAATGAACAAGAAATTGGAAATGATAATAAAGAATCAGATGATGTTATTATAACTTATGATAAAAAGGAAGAAGTAATTGCAGAACAACCAAAAAAGAAAACAACTAGAAAAAAGAAAGTAACTGAAGAAATAGAAAAAGATGATTTAGATACTGAAGATGAAGATCTATTCAATTTAATTGATAATATGTATAAATCTGAGGAGGATGATGAAGAATAATGGAATATTTAAGTCAATTATTGCCTATAATAATATATATGTTATTAATTATATTAATAATATTGTTAATTGTAATTGCTGTAAAATTAATTAATGCAATGGATAAAGCAAATGGTATTTTAGATAATGTAGAAGGTAAAATAAAAACTTTTGATGGATTCTTTAATGCATTTGATAAAGTGTCTGATAAGTTATTTATTTTCTCAGATATTATAGTAAATTTTGTTACAAAAATAATAGATAAAGTTAAAAATAAAAAGAATGAGAAAGAAATTAAAAAGGAGGATGAAATAAATGAGTAGAGGTACAGGAAAATTAATATTTGGAGCTGGATTAGGAGCATCTTTAGCATTATTATTTGCACCTAAGAAAGGTGAAGAATTAAGAAAAGATTTATTAAATAAAGCATCTGATTTAATTGAGAAAGCAAAAGAAATAGATAGTGAAGAAGTAAAAGAAAATGTTGAAAATAAAATAAATGAAATAAAAAAAGATTTAGAAGATTTAGATAAAGAAAAAGTAAAAAAGATTGCAGAAAAAAAATCTAAAGAATTAAAAGTAAAAATTGATGAATTAGCAGTTTATGCAAAAGAAAAAGGAACACCAATTTTAGAAAAATCTGTTAAATCTTTGAAGAAAAAAGCTGCAGAAGTTACAAAAGAAGTACTAGCAAAATTAGAAGATTAATCTTCTGATTTTTTATTTGACATATTATTAATATTTAAATATAATATTATTAAGTTGATTGTGATAAATAAATAAGTAATTATATTTTTTATTATCAGAGACTAAGTGGTTGGTGAAAACTTAGATAAGATATATAATGAAATACATTATTTTGAATTAACACGTAATTCTGCGTTAAAGATTAAAGAGCATAGAAAAGTCTATGAAATAAGGTGGTACCGCGTATTATACGTCCTTATATTCATAGCCTTTTTTTCTTAAAGGAGGAAAATATGAAATTATATGAAGAATTAAAATGGAGAGGTTTAATTAAAGATGAAGCTGGAGAAGATTTAGAAGAAAAATTAAATGCAGGTGGGTTAACTTTTTATATAGGTGCAGATCCAACTGCTGAAAGTTTACATATAGGTCAATTTCCTACATTTTTAATGATTGAAAGATTAAGAAGAGCGGGTCATAAACCATTAGTTATAGTAGGAGGAGCAACAGGAAGAGTAGGAGATCCTAGGGGAACAGGAGAAAGAGAAAAATCTGATGAAAAAGTAGTTGATTCTAATTTTGAAAAGATTAAAGCTCAAATGAAAAAACTATTTGGAGAAGAAATAGAAGTATTAAATAACTATGATTGGTTTAAGAATTATAATTATGTTGATTTTTTAAGAGATATTGGTAAATATATTAATGTTGCTTATATGATTAATAAAGATTTAGTTAAAAGACAAATGGAAGTTGGTATTTCCTATGCTGAATTTTCTTATATGTTAATGCAAGGTTATGATTTTAAATATCTTCATGAAAAATATGGTGTTGATATGCAATTTGGTGGATCCGATCAATGGGGTAATTTAACTACTGGTATAGAATTAATCAGAAAATTAGATAATGATGAAGTTTATGCATTTTCAGTACCTTTAATTGTTGATTCAACAGGTAAAAAATTAGGTAAAAGCTATGGTAATGATATATTAAATTTTGAAGATGTAATGATGGAAGATTACTTAAAGAAATATACATTCTTATCTAAAGAAGAAATAGAAGATATCTTAGAAAAACATAATGAAGCACCTCACTTAAGATTAGCGCAAAAGGAACTTGCTAAAGAAATAATTACTTTTATTCATGATGAAGAAAGTTATAATTCTGCTGTTAAAATAAGTGAAGCTTTATTTAGTGGAAGTATAAAAGAATTAACTATAGATGAATTAAAAGATGCTATGTCTGGTGTTGATACTTATGAAATAACTGAAGAAAAAAATATTGTTGATTTATTAGTAGATTAGTAAAAGAGAAGCAAGAGAATTTATAAATAATGGCTCAATTAGTATAAATGGAGAAAAAGTAACAGATTTAAATTTTATTGCATCTAAAAAAGAAGCGTTGTATAATAAATATATAGTAGTTAGAAGAGGTAAGAAAAAATATTATTTAATTACTTTTAAGGAGGAAAAATGAGATTATTCGCAAAAGAAAAAGATTTATTATTAAAAATAGTTAATTCTATAATGGTAATTGTATTAGTATTTTCTATTATAATTATGATTGGAACAGGTATTAAATTAATTAATAAAGAAAAAATAGTTTCTTATGAACAATATTCTAAAGAAGTATGTGCACTTGATAAATTAGAATATGAATGTACTGATGAAGTATGTAAAAGTGAACTAGATAAAGAAAGAGAAAAAAGTTGTTCTAAATATTATTTAAAAGATAAAACTGAAAAAGAAAGAATTAATGAATCAGCTTTAAATAATTTTTTAATTTCATTTAGTACAACAATTGTTATATTTACATTTTTACATATATTAAATAAAAAATATAATTAAAAAAATACACTCAATTAATTGAGTGTATTTTTTATCTATTATAATATTCAACAATTAATGCTTCATCAATATCAGCACTTAATTCATTTCTTTCTGGAAGTCTTACAAATTTACCTTCAAGTTTATTTTTATCAAAAGTAACAAATTCAGGTAATTTTTTGTTATTTTCTAATGCATCTTTAATTGCTTTATGTTCTTTAGAACTTTCCTTAACAGAAATAACATCATTTGGTTTAACATTATATGATGGAATATTTACTTTTTTACCATTAACTAAAATATGACCATGATTTACAATTTGTCTTGATCCTCTTCTAGTGTTTGAAAGACCCATACGATAAACAACATTATCTAAACGACTTTCAAGTAATTTTAATAAATTTTCACCATGAATTCCTTCAAGTTTACCTGCTTTAACAAATAAAGTGTGGAATTGTTTTTCATTTAAACCATACATAAATCTAACTTTTTGTTTTTCATTTAATTGAATAGAATAGTTAGATGGTTTACTTTTTCTATCTTGACCATGTTGACCTGGTTTATAAGGTCTTTTAGCTAAATCTTTACCATTTTCAAGAGTAGAAAAACCAACTCTACGACTTCTTTTATATGCAGAACCAGTATATCTTGACATTTCCTTTTCCTCCTTTTACTATTTTTCAAACCTTTAGTAATCTTTTTGCCAATAAATAGGGTGTTTTTTCTAATACTTTCTTATGTGTAGCCTATAAAGGACATAATACTTATAAAACTATTTCGTAAAAAACACATTAATTATTTCAAAAAAATGCTACAAAATGTTTGCATGTTTAATTATATTATAAAATAAATAAAATATCAACTTTTTTATATAAAAAAAACCTTAAAATATAAATAAATTACATATTATTTTAATTTTTATAGTATTTTTTTGTAAAAAAACTAAAATTTATGGTATTATAATTATACATATAATAAAGGAGTATGATTTGTTGTGGAAAAGAAATTATTAACAGTAACAGCTTATATTGTAGTAATACTTTTATTAATTATAATAGTTATTTTACGTAATATAAAAAAGAATAAAAAACTAAAAAAAGCTATTACAGAATTAGAAAAAGAAAAAAACTTAATTATTAGTACTCCAATATTAAACGAATTAACTAAAGTAGAATCTTTAGTTAAAGATGATAAAACAAAATATAAATATGATGAATGGCAAAGTAAATTTGAAAATATTAGAAAAGAAGATATACCTGAAATAACAGAAATGTTATTAGATGCTGATAATTTAGCAGAATCAAAACAATATAAAGAATTAAAAATATTATTATCTAGAATAGAATTAAAAATATATAAGTTAAGAGAAAAAACAAATAATCTTTTAGAAGAAATAAAAGAAATTACTTTAAGTGAAGAAAAGAATAGAGAAAGAATAGTTATTTTAAAATCTAAATATCGTAATCTTAAATTAGAATATGAAAAAGATATGGATTCTTATAAAGATGTTAAAGAACAAATAGAATTGGAATTTGAAAATGTAGAAAAAAGATTTCAAGAATTTGAAATTGTTATGGAAAGAAAAGATTATGATGAAATTAATTTTATTGTAAAAGGTATAGATGAAATGATTGACCATTTAGAATATGTAGTTAAAGAAATACCTGCAATATTATTAATGTGTAATGAATTAATACCTAATAAAATAGATGATATTTCAAATATTTATATTAGTATGACTAGAGAAATGTATCAATTAGATTATTTAAATGTAGAGTACAATATAAATGAAACAAATAAAAAAATAAAAGATATATTAGATAGAATAAAAGTATTAAATTTAGAAGATGTTGTTTTTGAATTAAAAACAATTATTAATTATTTTGATAATTTGTATAATGACTTTGATAATGAAAAAATAGCAAAAAGAAAATTTGAATCTAATATGAAATCATTTAAATCTAAATTAGTAAGAACAGATCAAATAGTTTCTAATTTAGTATCTCAATTAGGAGAATTAAAAACTAATTACGATTTATCTAGTGATGATGTAGAAAGATTAAATATAATTAATAAAGAAGTAACATCTATAAAAGATAGTTATAATAACTTATTTGATTGTAATAAGAATCATACATTTCCATATACTAAATTAGATAAAGAATTAAATTTTTTAATCATTAAACTATCTAAATTAGATGAGAATTTAGATCAAGATATATATTCTATTGGAAGTATGAAAGATGATGAATTACGTGCAAGAGAACAATTAGATAGTATAACTAAATTATTGAAAAAAACTAGAAATAGAATTAGATCATATAATATTCCTATTATTCCTGAAGAATATTATATACAAATTCAAGATGCATCAGATGCAATTAAAGAAATTAATAAAGAATTAAATAAAAAACCAATAAATATTGAGACATTAAATGTTAGAGTAGATACTGCAAGAGATTTAGTATTTAAAGTATATAATACTACTAATGATTTGATAAAAACAGTTGTAATGGCAGAGGAAACTATTATTTATAGTAATAGATATAGAGGTCTAAAAGATCAAATAGATATAGGTATAACTAAAGCAGAAAAATACTTTAATGATGGTAAATATAAAAAAGCATTAGAATTAACTATGGAAACAATAGATTTAGTTGAACCAGGTATACATAATAGAATATTAAAAGCATTTCAACCAATTAATGATTAAGATAAAGAATAATCTTTATCTTTTTTTCATATTTTTAATTAGGTGATTATTTTGATAAAAAAAATTAGAATAATAAGTATACTTATACTAACAAGTTTTAGTTTTTATTATACAGATAAAGTACTTAAAATAATAAAAGATAATGATCCATTAATGATTAAAATTAAAGAAAAAAATAAATCTTTATCTGTTATGAAAACTGATAGAATTATAAATGATGATGAATATATTACTGGTATTAATGGTTGTCAAATAAATGAAGAAGAAAGTTATGACAGAATGAAAGTAGTAGGTAAATATAAAGATGAATTATTAGTAATGAAAGAAGATGAAGAAAAAAATATAAATGATAAGTATATAACAGGTGGTAATAATAAAAATAGAAATATAAGTATAATATTATTTGATAATATATTTATTAAGAATGAAAAAATCAATTATTTTTTTGACGGAAAATTTATTAATGATAATATATCTAGATTAAAAATAATAGATAATATAAATATTTATAATTATGGTAGAAACAAAATATATGATAAAAAATATATTAATTTTGATAATAGTATAATTAATAATAATTTTAATAATAATTCAGATTACTGTTTATTAGATGAAAAAAATAAAGAAGTATTACAATTATGTAGTGATTATAATATGAAAACAATACTAATTAAAATAATAAATGATAAATATTTAGAAGAAGTTAAAACAAATATAAAAAATGGAAATATTTTTGCTTTTACTAATATAGATAAAAATAATCTTATATTTATTATTAATTATATAAAATCAAAAGGATATAATATTGTTTATTTAAATGAATTATTAAGTGAAAAAAACAGTTGTTAAAAACAAATACTTTAAATATTTGTTTTTTTTTGGTATAATTTATTATGCAAGTTTACGTTTTTATAAAAAGAAAGGAGAAAAAATGAGTAAAATTAAAATTTTTAGTTTGGGTGGATTAAATGAAAATGGTAAAAATATGTATGTAGTTGATGTAGATAATGATATTTTTATTTTTGATGCCGGACTTAAATATGCAAATGAAAAAATGTTAGGAATAGATTATATTATTCCAGATTTTTCTTATATTAAAGATAATATAAAAAGAGTTAAAGGTTTATTTATAACTCATGGACATCAAGAAAATTATGGTGCAGCAATAGATATTGTAAGAGAATTACCTGAAATAAATATTTATACATGTAAATTTACTTGTGATATATTAAAAAGAGAATTCTTAAATAATGGAATTGATTATAAAAATTTACATGAAATTAAACAATATAAAAAAATAAACTTTGGTAAAAATAGTGTTTTTCCAATAGGTTTAACACATTCAATTCCAGATAATGTAGGTTTTGTATTAAATACAGAAGATGGATCTATTGTTTATACAGGTAACTTTGTATTTGATTCAAGTATGACTGGTAGTTATAAAACAGACATTGGAAAATTAGCGTATATAGGTAAACAAAAAGTATTATGCTTATTAAGTGAATCTTTATATGCTGATAGAATAGGTTATACTGTTCCTAAAAATAGAATAGGTTCTAAAGTTAGAGATATTTTACTTCATAGTGAAGGAAGAATAATAGTAACTGTATTTTCAGCTCATATTAGTAGAATTCAAGAATTATTAACAGAAATAGAATCAACTCAAAGAAGAGTTGTTATTATGGGTAAACAATTACAACAATTAATTAATTATACTATAGATAATGGATATATTAATTTTAATAAAGATAGAATAGGTACACTTGCTAACTTAGCAGATAAAGATGCAGTAATATTAATATCTAATGAAAATGAAAAACCATTTTTAAATCTTGAAAGAATAATAAATGGATATGATAAATATATTAATATAATGAAAACAGATACTGTATTTTATTTAGATCCAATTGGAACTTATAATGAAAGAATTGCAGTTAAATTAAGTGATGAAATTGCTAAATTAGGCGCAAGATGTATATCTTTATCAAGTAAAGAACACTTATTGAATCATGCTTCAATTGAAGATTTAATGTTAATGCTAAATTTAATAAATCCTAAATATTATTTTCCAGTAATTGGTGAATATAGACATCAAGTAGCGAATGCAGATATCGCTTATAGTTTAAATATGCCAAAAGAAAATATTATATTAAAACAAAATGGTGAAGT
Source organism: uncultured Erysipelotrichaceae bacterium (assembly GCA_902801825.1). GTDB lineage: Bacteria > Bacillota_I > Bacilli_A > RF39 > UBA660 > RUG13038. The sequence goes on along the minus strand of CADCJS010000009.1, from coordinate 5,794 downwards.
AGTATTATTTAATAATGGTAATTTAGTTAATAATAATGAAAAAGTTAAAGTAGATGAATTATTAATAGATGGAAATAGTACAAAAGATATAGGTGAACTTGTGTTAAAAGATAGAGAACTATTAAGTGAAAACGGAATAGTAATAATTTGTGCTACTTTAGATAAAAAAACTAAAACAATTTTATCTGGCCCAGAAATATTAACAAGAGGATTTATATATGTAAAAGAAAATGAAGAATTTATAAATCAAATAAAAGATATATCTAAACAAATAATAATTAAAAATACTACTAAAAACTATGTTGAATTTAATAATATAAAAACTGAAATTAGAGATAGTTTAGGTAAATTTTTCTATCAAGAAACTGAATGTAAACCAATGATTATCACAGTCATTAATGAAATTTAAACATATATTATAATAAATATATGTTTTTTTAAATTTTAGTATTTAAAAAAATAAAAAAATATTATAAACTATAATTATAGTATGATAGGGATGATAATATGTATTCACATGAAATAGAACAATTATTAAAATTTAAGAATTATTTAGTTAGTTATGAAGAATATATAAATATATGTAGATCAATACAAGTAAATCACGTAAAATATAATCCTGAACATGATAATATTGATATATGGACTAATGATAATTATCATTTCACCCTTAAAATTAATAAAGGCTTATTAAAAAAACATGTTAATTGATGTGAACCCCAATTGATAGACATCAATTAACATGCTTTTTTAATACTTTTGTTTTATCTTTTTTATTTTCTGAATTTTCAATTCTTATTTTTTTTAATAAAAATGCATATTTTTTTCTTTTTGAAATATTTTCATCATTATTAATTATATATCTCATTTTTTCTTTTAAAATCTTTTTATCAGTTTCATTTAAAGAAGTATTAAGAGAATGTACTGAATTATAATCAACTTCAATTGCCCAGGAGTAACAAATAAAACTTAACATTTTAGGCTTTTTAATATTTTTTGATACTAACATATATTGATCAGGATAATGTTTAAATTGTTTTCCTTTACTAGTTACTTTAAAAACATATAATTTTCTTTTTCCTTTTTGATCTGATTCACATAAAACAACACAAGGTCTTTTCTCTTTTTTATCTCTAATATTACCTTCAAATATTAAATTATCAGAATAAATAATATCACCAAATTTATACATCTAGTTAGTCACCCTTTTCCATAGATATAATTATAACATATTTTAAAAAAAATATTGTTTTTTGTAGAAATATGTTATAATTATTTATAAGGTAAGATAGTAGCCTTAATAAGAATAGGAGGAAGTATGAAAAAATTATTAACACTTTTAATTATTTTTATGTCTATATTTACAACTAAAGTATATGCTGCATCAAATATAGATATTATAGATGCAACAGTAATTGAAAAAAGTTCAACAATTACTGTTGAAGACCCTATATTAGAAAATAATACAATAAGTTCAAAAGTTAAATTTAATCAAATAAATGACTATGTCATTTATGAATTTACATTAAAGAATAATGATTCATATGATTATAAAGTAGATGAAGTAGTAGATAATAATACTAATAGTAATCTATTAATAGAATATGATTATAGTGAAAAATTATTAAGTAGTGGTAATGGAACATTAAGAATTAAATTAACATATAAAAATAAATTATTAAATGTTGATAAAATAACACTTGATAATTTAGAAATAAAAATGAACTTAACAAAATCAGACGGAAGTAAATCTCAAGTTAGTATTGCAAGTCCAAAAACTGGAGATAATATAGTTAAATATTTATTATTACTTATTATTTCAGTAGTAGGAATAGTATTAACAAAGAAAAACATCAAATTTAAAAAAATAAAAGTAGGAAATATGTTATTAATAGTTTCTATATTATTAATACCTTTTACAATATTCGCTGCAGAAAAATTTGAAATAAAGATAAAATTTTCTGATGTTGAAGTAAAAGGAGAATTTGAAGTATATGAAATAGAAGCTGGAGATACAACAAAAGAAATAACATATGGTCAAAAATTAGGTGAACTTCCAGAACCAGAAAAAACTGGTTATACATTTGTTAAATGGGAAGATGAAGATGGTAATACAGTAACAAGTGATACTGTAATAACTAAACCATTAACTTTAACACCAAAATATCAAATAAATGAATATACTATCACTTACAACTTAGATGATGGTGAAGCAACAAATGAAACAAAATATACAGTAGAAGATGAATTTACATTAAATAATCCTACTAAAACTGGATATACATTTAGTGGATGGACTGGTTCTAATGGTAATACCTTACAAACAAGTGTAACAATTCAAAAAGGAACTACAGGTAACTTAACATTTAATGCAAATTATTCAGCAAATCAAAATACTCCATATAAAGTGGTACATAAATATGAAAAACTTGGTGGAGGATATGATGAAGAAACACAAAACTTAAGTGGAGCAACTGGTTCAAAAGTTACACCACAAGTAATAAGCAGAACTGGATTTAATTCTCCAGAAGAAGTAGAAATAACAATAGGAGCATTAGGTAATACAACATTAGAATATGTATATACTAGAATTAACTATTTAGTAACACTAAATAATAGTGAATTCATAAATACAACTGCTATTACAGGTAATTATCCATATGGTACACAATTAACATTACAAGCAGTAGATAGAGAAGGATATAATTTTACTGGATGGAGTAATGGTAATAATAATCAAGAAATAACTTTAACAGTTACAAATGCAATTACTATTGAACCATTATATGAAATAATAAAACATACAGTAACATTTAATGCTAATGAAGGATTAGTTGGAGAAATATCAAGAGAAGTTAATTACAATCAGCCAGTAGGAGAATTACCAACTGCAACTAAAGTAGGTCAAAGCTTTACTGGATGGTATAATGGAAATACTTTAGTAGATGAAACAATCATACCAACACAAGATATAACATTAAATGCACATTATATAGTATCTGTTGATTCATTAAATATAACTAATGAAGATATAGAAGTAATAAAAGATCAAAATCAAACAATTAATATAACAAATTCAAATGAGATTGAAGAAACATATACATTTACATCTAATGATGAATATGTGGCAACTGTAAATCAAAATGGTGTTGTTGTAGGAGTAAATGCAGGAACTACAACAATAACAATTACAGGTGATACATCAAATCAAACAAAAACAGTAAATGTAACAGTAATACCTTTAACATATACAGTAACATTTGATCCAACAGATGGACAAGTAACTCAAGAATCAATATCAGTTGACCAAGGAGAAGAAATTAATTCATTCCCAACACCAACAAGAGAAGGTTATGACTTTACTGGATGGTATAACGGAAGTACTTTAGTAGAAACACCTTATACACCAACACAAGATATAACATTAACCGCACATTGGGAAGAATCAAATTCATTAATATCTTATACAGACTCAGATAATAGTGGAACAATAAACTTAGGAGATTATGTTAAATTAGGTGAAGATGGATTCTATGTAATAGGAACTGAAAATGGAAAAGTAAAATTACTTGCTGAATATAGCTTAGACTCTGATGGTAGACAATCAGAACATAATTGGACAGTGGTATCTTTCTCTGATTCAAATTATTGGGTTAACGATGCAGGAAGTTCATCTGGTTCAAATTTATCAGAATACTATCAAGGATATGATGTAGATGAAGATGGGTATCCTTATATATATAGAAATAGTAATAATGAAGATACAGCAAATAACTTATATCCTTATATAAATAATTATAAAGAATATTTAATAAATGATGTTGGAATAGATATAGAAGATGCTAGATTAATGTCTTTTAAAGAAGTATTATCTACAGGATGTGAAGATGGTTATGACACTTGCCCAGAATATATTGCAAATCAATTTTATTGGATTGGCTCTGCTTTTGACGGCTACTATGTCTGGAATGTCAACTACTATACCGACTATTACTGCGATAGCAGTGTTCGCCCGGTTATAATCATCTCTGAATCTTCAATATCGACACCGTAAGGTGTCTATGGAACGAATTTACGGAGTAAATTGCGTTCCTTTATTATCCGCAATTTATTGCGGTAACTAATAATGGTATTATTTATTTTATTTAAAGATAAAGAAGAGTTTTTATATTATAAGAGATTAATTATAAATAAATTAAAAAAATACTAGGAAAAAAATATTATTTTTGATATAATACTTTTCGGCAAAGAAAAGGAGAGTATTATGGAAAGAATAATTGATAGAGCTCGTAGTATATATGAAAGAGATAAAAATTTTATAAGAATACCTCAAAAAATATTATTTAAAAAGTATATGTATGTTCTTAATAAATATAGTAAATTATGTGATAAATATTCATTAAATTATAATTTAGTTATAGATGATTTAATAATTTTGAATAATCTTTACAAAATACATAGATTATTAAGATTCTCTTCAGATAATAATTGTGTATGTGATATAGATAAAAATAAATTAAATATTGCAAAAACTGCAGTATATAATGAAATAAATAGAATAAGTATAATTATTAAGATTATTCTTGAATTAAAAGAAGAAACTTGCTCTAATTATACAACTGAACAAATAAAGGAATATTTAGGAAATTGTGCTGATATTAAAGAAGTTATTGAATTAAATTTAAAGATAAAGACTAGAAATAAAAAAGTAGTATTTATTAATCCAAATAATAATTCAAATAAAAAAGTTTTTTCAAAGAAAAAAAGTAGATTAATTGATATTAGTGAAAGAATAAATGATAATTTATAATTAAAATTATCATTTTTTTTATAAAAAAGGAGGGTTTTTATATAAAAACTTGGTATATATATATTAGGTGTTGAACAAAATGAATACAATTTTGTTTTAGAATTTAATAATAAGAAAGTTAAGGAATTAAATACTTTATTACATGATTTAGTTTTATCCATTTTTTATAATATAGATGAAGAAGATATTATTAAAAGTTGGTGTAATCATTATAATCAAAAAACTGATATATTTTTGAAAATTAAAGATGCTATAAAAGGGATAATTATTAAAATGGGAAGTAGAAATTCTGTACATGTTGAATCTATATGGGAATTTGAAAAATTTCTTCTTGATCACAATATTCCTAGAGATATAATTTGTAAATATTTAGAATTTCAATATGCTGATGGAACTATAAATAATAGTGGAAGTAAAAGATTATCTTCAGAAGAATATAAAAAGAATAATCAAATTAAGATAGATAAAATAAACAAATATTTTAATGAACCAAAAATTGTTTTAGATGCGATTGAAAGATTTGTTTTAAGTGGAAATAATAGCGATTATTCTATTAGTGCAATTATATTAGGAGAACCAAATAATTTTCTTTGGATTACTAAAAAGAACATTCTTGAAATATTATATAGTAAAATTAATAATTATTGTTCAAGCCCACATTTTAGTGAACTTGTATGTCAACCAATGAATAGATGTATAAATCGTAATGAAAAATATGAAAAGTATAGAAGATATGTTCAAATTAAGTGGTATAGTTTGTTTGATAATATAATAGAACAAATGAATAATAATACTATGAAGGAAAGTGGTTATGGGGACTTCCATGCTAATTACGGGAGAAAATAAAAAAGAGCTATTCGTTGTGAATAACTCTTTATTTCTTATATGGAGCAGGTGAGGAGAATCGAACTCCCGTAATTAGCTTGGAAGGCTAAGGTTCTACCATTAAACTACACCTGCAAAACAAGTACTATTTAAGTATAC
>CADCJS010000008.1 GCA_902801825.1 uncultured Erysipelotrichaceae bacterium | reverse complement strand
ATGGTAATAAGAGAATTGCTGCGACTTTATTTATATACTTTTTAGAGTATTATAATATCTTATTTAAAGAAGAAAGAAGAGTAATTGATAATAATACATTAGTTGCATTAACTCTTTTAATTGCGGAGTCTAATCCTAAAGAAAAACAAATATTAATAGATTTAATTATGAATTTTTTAACATAATCTTTGACATAATTTTCGTAATATAGTAATATAAATATATAATAGAAGAGGTATATATGAACATAGGATTATTATTAATTGAAGCATTTATATTATTTATATTAACTTTTGTATATTGTACATTTAGATTATCTAGTGTAGTTTCAAGAGAAGAATATGAAAAAGAAGATAATTAAGATATTATTAGTTATTATCTGGATGATAATAATATTTTGTTTTTCTAATGATCCAGCACCTAAATCTAGTAAGTTAAGTGATGGTTTTATTAAAAATACAATATCAAAAGTTATAAAAGATGATAGTAAAGAAACAGTAGAGAAGTTAACAAAACCAGTTAGAAAATGTGCTCATTTTTTTCTTTATTTTGTTTTAGGAATATTAGTTTTTAATTGTTATAATGAAAAAGAATTATTATATGCTTTAATAATATGTTTATTATATTCTATATCTGATGAAATACATCAAATATTTATAGTTGGTAGAAGTTGTGAATTATTTGATATATTTATTGATACTATAGGTTCTTTCTTTGGAATTAATATATTAAATATAATAAGAAAAAATATTAAAAATAAATAATATTTTTTCTTTTTTTAATGGATTTTTTATGTAAATTTGCATTTTTTTAAAAAATGTGTATAATAGGTAAAGATTTTGTGAGTTTAGGGGGGTTTTATGAAAAATAAAATACTTAAATTAGTTAAATACTTATTAATGTTTTTTTATTCTTTAAGTACATTATTTATACTTATAAGTATATTTAGATTAAATGTATTAAAAAATAGTTATTTTACATTATTAAGTGTGTTTTTAGTAGGTATATGTTTTATTTTAAATTATAGATTAATTAAAAGTAAAAGAAGTATCGCTAAAAAGATTATTATTATAATAATTATATTATTAAGTATAATTAATATTGTTGGTATTAAATATACACAAAATACAATTAAGTTTATTGATAATGTTACTAAAATCAAATATGAGAAACAAACATATTCAGTAATTGTATTAAATAGTAACTACAAAGAAATATCTGATTTAAATGATAAGAAAATTGGTTTCTTAAGTACAAATATTAATTATGATAAAACTACTAAAAAGTTAGATAAAAAAATTGATTTTAAAGATAATAAATATGAAGATATTGGTTCTTTAATCGCAGGAATTTATAATAATGAAGTTGATGCGATTGTTATAGATGAAGCATATTTAGATATAATAGAAGATAATCATATTAATTTTTATAATGAATCAAAAGTTATTTATACATTTAGTATAAATGTTAAAACAAAAGATATTGTTAAAAAAGTAGATATCAATAAAGATCCATTTATTATATACATTAGTGGTAGTGATTCAAGAACTGGTGTTGAAACAACTGCTAGAAGTGATGTAAATATTGTAGCAGTAGTAAATCCAAAAGAAAATAAGATATTACTAATATCAATACCAAGAGATTATTATGTACAACTACATGGTACGACTGGAACTAAAGATAAGTTAACACATGCTGGTGTATATGGTATAGAAAAGAGTATAACTACAATAGAAGATTTACTTGATATAGATATTAACTACTATACAAAAGTAAGTTTTAATACAGTTATTAATGTAGTAGATGTAATTGATGGAATAGATGTTTATTCTGATACTGAATTTAAAAATACTGGTTTAAATCGTACTGCATGTAGTTATGTAGTAGGTATGAATCATTTAAATGGTCAATGTGCATTAGCTTTTGCTAGAGAAAGACACATTTATACAACTGGAGATAGACATAGAGGACAAAATCAACAAGCAGTAATAACTGCAATAGTTGATAAATTAAGTCATAATCCAAAATATTTAGTTAAGTATAAAGATATATTAGAAGCAATTGATGGTTCATTTGTAACTGATTTAACATATGATGAAATAACATCACTAGCTAAATATCAATTAAGTGAATTAAAAGAATGGAAAGTGGAATCTATTAGTTTAGATGGAACTGGTTCTATGGAAAGTACATATAGTATGGGTAATATTAAATTATATGTTATGCTACCTGATGAGTCTACTATAGAAACAGCAAAAACTAAAATTAATGAATATTTAAATAAATAGGGGGAATATAAATGGAAGAAATTAATTTAAAGGAATTATTTGATTATATAAAAGAAAAATGGTTAATAATATTAATCGTTGTATTATCGCTTTTATCAATAACATTTGTTTATGATAAATTTATAAAAGTTAAAACATATAGTACTTATACAACAATTGCACTAGTTAAATCTAATACAGATACTAAAGGTTTAACACAAAGTGATATTCAAATAAATCAAAGCTTAATTAATACTTATTCAGAAATAGTAAAAAGTAAAAAAGTATTAAATCAAGTTATGAAAGAATTAGATATCAAATATAGTATTAAAGAATTATCTAATAAAATAGAAGTTAATTCTGTAAATGATACTGAAATTATTAAAATAAAAGTAACTGATACTAATAGTAAAGATGCATATTTAATAACTAATTCAGTTTCTAAATATTTTATAAAAGAAGTTAATGATATTTATCAAATGGAAAATGTTAGTGTAGTAGATAGTGCAGAAATAAGTAATGAAGTTAGTAATAATACTTTAATAAGAGATTTAGCAATTGCTATATTATTTGGAATAGCTTCTTCTTCTTTAGTATTATTTATAATATTCTATTTTGATGATAGAGTTAAGTATAATGAATCATTTGAAGAAGAAATAGGTTTACCAGTTGTTTCTACTATATTTAAAAGTAGAATAAATGATAATAAGAAAAGAAAAATTAAAACAGAATTAATAGTTAATAAATATCCAAAATCAGTTGTTAGTGAAAGTATTAAAAATTTAAGAACTAATTTACAATTTTCATCTATTGATAAAACTTTAAGAACTTTATTAATAACAAGTTCTATTCCATCAGAAGGAAAGAGTTTTATTAGTAGTAATTTAGCGATTAGTTTTGCTCAAGCTAATAAAAGAGTATTATTAATTGATTGTGATATGAGAAAAGGTAGATTACATAAAATTTTTAGATTAAATAATACTAATGGATATTCTAATTTATTAGTAGATAAAATAGAAAATTATAAAGAATATATTAAAAAAACAAATATACCTAATTTAAGTGTTATTACAAGGGGTACAATTCCTCCTAATCCTAGTGAATTATTAAATTCAACTAAGAATAAAGAATTAATAAAAGAATTAAAAAAACACTTTGATAAAATTATATTTGACGGAGTACCTTGTTCTGGTTTAACTGATTCAGTTATTATGTCTTCATTAGTAGATAAAGTAGCAATCATCACATCTAATAAATATTGTCCTAAAACTGAATTAATGAATACTATAAATACATTTAAAAAGGCAAATGCTTCTATCGCAGGAATTATAGTAAATAATATTAATTCAAATAAGGGATATTATGGTAAATATTATTACTATTACGGAGATAAAAAATAATGATAGATATTCATTCTCATTTAATATATAATGTTGATGATGGATCTAAAAGTTTAGAAGAATCTATTAATATTCTTGATAATTATAGTAAAAATGGAATAACAGATATTATTTTAACTCCTCATTATATTAATGAAACTAAATATAATTCTTTAAAATCTGATAATGTTAAAATATTTAAAGGATTAAGAAAAGAATTAAAAAAGAATAATATAGATATTAATATATATTTAGGTAATGAAATATATATAGATAATAATATTTTTGATTTAATTAAAGAAAATAAAATATCTACATTAAATAATACTGAATATGTTTTAGTAGAATTACCTTTAAATGGTATATATAATGATTATATTGATATTTTTACATCATTAATAAATGAAGGTTGTAAGATAGTACTTGCGCATCCTGAAAGATATACTAGTTTTCAAGAAGATTATAATAAAATATTAGAATTAGAAGAGTTAGGGGTATTATTTCAATGTAATATAAATAGTATTATTAATAAGTATGGAAATAATTCTAAGAAGTTATTTAAAAGACTTTTAAAGGATAAAAAAGTTACCTTTTTAGGTACAGATATACATAAAGATGTAAAAGACTATTCTTTTATTAAAAAGTCTATTAAAAAGATAAGTAAATATGTTTCAGATGATTATTTAAATGATATACTTAGTAACAATGCTAAAAATATTATAAAATAACGTAATAGTTTACGTTATTTTTTAAATTATTAAAAATTATTAAATTAATTGACTAATTTAAATATTAATAATAAAATAATAAGTATGGAAGTGAAATAACATGAAAGAGTATTATAAATATATTAATTATTATGGTAAAGATATATTAAAAAGTAAAAAAGTTAAAAGTCAAAAACAATTTATTCAACATGGAAATGTATCAGTTTATGATCATACTTATAGTGTAGCTGTTTTATCACTATATTTAGCAGATAAATTAAATATTAATGTAGATGAAAAATCATTAGTAAGAGGTGCTTTATTACATGATTATTTCTTATATGATTGGCATGTAAAAGATAAATCACATAGACTTCATGGTTATACTCATGCAAATACTGCATTAAAAAATGCTAAAAGAGATTTTAAAATAAATAAAATAGAAGAGAATATGATCAAATGCCATATGTTTCCTTTGAATTTATTTAGTATACCTAAATATAAAGAAGCTAAAATACTATGCATTTGTGATAAATTATGTGCTATTTCAGAAACTTTACCTATAAAAGGTATTTTAGTAAAAATATCAGAATTAAAGAGTTTATAAACAAACTCTTTTTATTTTACATATTTTAAATATTAACTTTAAAAAATACTATGAATAACAAGGAAAAAGTAGGGGAGTAGGTTGACAAATAGTAGTAAAAAAGTATATAATAATATCATTTCGCTAATCAAAGGAGTGATATGAAATGAACAATAATAAACTACTAGAAAAATACGCCAACATCACAACATTTGACGGAAAAAAATATAAAATTAGAACTAAGAATTATTATATCTCTAAAAGTAACTTTGGAGATGTATTAGTTGTTAAAGCTAAGGATTCAACTAATAAAAATTTATATATTGTAAAAGAAGTATACTCTTTAGAAGATAATAGATTAAGATTCTTATGTGATATATATAAAGATGTTAATACATTCTCAACTATAGAAAAAAATATTAATGGTGATGAGAAAAATATTATTGTATTAAATGATTATCAAGATTATAAAGAAAGAATTATGAGTATAGGTAATATTAAATCAATAAAAACTGATCTAATTAATATTGAAGAGAAGAGTAAATTTAAATTATTAAAAAAGATAAAAGGAACTAAATAATATTAGTTCCTTATTTTATTTTATATATTAGTTTACATAATAGTTATTATATGAAATTAATTATTATATTTTTCTTGACTGAATTTCAGCCATTTTCATAAATACTTCTGATGAGTTATCAGCGTTTAATTCTGTATAACCTAATTCTTTTAAAGCTTGTTCCTTAGCTGAAGTTAATTCTTGAGTTCTAGATAATACTTCTTCATGTTTTTCTTCAATATCTGCTTCAAACTTCTTATGAACTTCTTTTAATTTATTTATAGATGCTCCCTTATTATTATAGAAAATCATAGCTTGATATATTATACTTTCAAATGCAAATTGTTCATCCTTATCAAATACAAATTCATTCGCACCTATAAATCCAGTAGTTTTTGCTATATATCCAAGTAAATATTTGATTTCTGATGAATTATCTAAAGCTTCTAATAAATAATATAAATATTTAACTATATTAGTACCATCAATAGAATTATTTTCTTCACTTTCTTCTAATATTTCTTTTAATATAGATATAATATCATTTAATAGTTTTTGATTAGTAGTATTTAAGTTGTTAAACTGTATCCTACCCTTTTGTAAAAGGGGAGATGAATCTTCATTAAGTAATGAATTCGCATGTTTAATAAAGTCATTATCTACTATAATACTATCTATTTCATCTATATTTTTTATATTTAATAAACTAAATAACTTTAGTTTCTTTTCTAATGGCCAATCAGATATACTATCCATTTCTAAATAATTATATACCATTTGTCTACTAACACCTAAATACTTAGCTAATTTAACTTTAGATATACCAGTTTCACTTAATATTTCATTTAAACGTTTCATACATATACCTCCCTAGTATATATACATTTTATATCATGTTAAATAAGATGTCAATAAAAAGTAAAGAAAAAAGAAAGATTTACTTTCTTTATAAATACCATAATTTCTTATCATCTTTTCTTACTTCTTTAATAATACCTCCACCAAGACATTCATCTTTATCATATAAAACAAAAGCTTGCCCAGGTGTTACTGATTTAACATTATCATATCTTACTAATAATTCATTATTATCTAAATATTCGATAGAAACATCTATATCTTCTTGTCTATATCTAAATTTTGCCTTAGCTTTATTAGGTCTTTTATCAGATATAAAATTCATATCCTCAATAATAGCAGATGTACTTAACAAATATTTAGTATCATCTCCTAAAGATACATATAAATAATTTTTATCTAAATCTTTACCAACAACATATAATCTATCTTTATTACCACCAATATCAAGTCCTCTTCTTTGACCAATAGTGTAGTACATTAATCCTATATGCTCCCCTACTTTATTATTTGTATCTATATCAATAACGTCTCCAGGTGTATTTGGTAAATAATTAGTTAAAAATTCTTTAAAATTTCTTTCTCCAATAAAACATATACCAGTTGAATCTTTTTTATTCGCAACTGATAAATTTAATTCATTTGCTATTTTTCTTACTTCTTCTTTTTTTAAATCTCCTACTGGAAATATTACATTTTCTAGTTGTTTTTTAGATACTTGAGATAAAAAATATGTTTGATCTTTATTAGAATCTATTCCTTTATATAATTTACCATCAATCATTCTAGCATAATGTCCTGTTGCGATATAATCTGCACCTAATTTTTCAGCTTCTTTTTTAAACATATCAAATTTAATATATTTGTTACACATTATATCTGGATTAGGAGTTCTACCCTTTTTTAATTCATCTAAAAAATATTTAAATACATAATCCCAGTATTCTTTTACAAAATCAATTCTATGAAGTTTAATATTAAGTTTATTACATACATCTAATGCATCATTATAATCTTGTTCTTGAGTACAAATATTATTATTTAAAGTAGGATTACCATTAATATCATTATTTAATGATGAATCCCAGTTTCTCATAAATAATCCTTCTACTTCATAACCTTCTTTTTTTAATAAATATGCACTTACTATAGAATCTACTCCACCACTAATTCCAACTATAACCTTTTTCACTTAAATCACCAAGGATATTATACATTATTTAATAAATTTAGTAAATATTTTAATAAAGTAAGGTGTTACAAAACCATCAATTAAACTACATATAAAACTAAATAATATTAATATAAATAATATATATAAGTACTTACCCATAAAATTATTAAAATTTAATTGTTTTTTCTTAAATGCATTAATTAATAGATTAATAGATATATTAAGTGAATAAGTACTTAAAAGTATAGTTAAAAAGCATATTATTAAATGACTAGGAAATAAATATATAATAGATATTATAAAACCATTAAACTTATATTTAGCAAATATACCTGCTAGTGAGAAACCCAAAGTAAATGCTTTAAAAAAAACCATTAAATATATAAATATTATTCCAATACCACTAATACCTAATAACCACATTATTATAAAGTATATATTATTATCTATTAATGATTTTTTAAATATTTTAATTTGTTCACTAAAGCTATATTTTAAATTAAAAAAATTAGATACACTATCTAAAACATATTTCTTATCACTATTATTTAAAAAAGTTATATAAAAACTACCTACAATTAATCCTACAAAAAATACTATTAATACTATAAAATATAAAATATTATTTTTACTTAGTTCTTTTCTATAAATATTATAAATGTCTTTCATATAATCTCCTTCATTTAATACTATGATATATATAATAACAATAGAACTTTTTTTAAATTTAAACATAATATAAATTAAAGAAAGGAAAATATATATGAATTATAATTATAACTATGGTCATAAAAATGATGAGAGATTTGTTGGAGGATTCTTTGGTCCATTTATATTAGGAGGAATAACTGGGGGGTTAGTCGCACCTTTATTCTATAATAATAGACCTATGTATTATCAATATCCTCCATATTATGTATCTTACCCTTATTATAGATAGAAGCTATGCTTCTTTTTTTTAATAACCTATATTCTCTTATGTATATCCCATTATATTTTATATAATTATTTTTATTTCTATATATATTATATATACTTTTTACATATTTATTTGATTTAAAATTCTGTTTATATATTAATTTTTCATATAAAAATAAATTATAATAATAATTTTTATTTTTAATATATTTTTTATGTTCATTTATAATAAATAAGATTAAAAAAATACTATTATATAGTTTTAAAAAGAATATAAAAAAAATTAATAAAATAATAGATATTATTAGTGAAATATTGAATGATAATCTATAATTAAATATTTTATTAAAAATAATATTTAATATTTTATATCCATCTAATGGTAATATAGGTATTATATTAAATATAAATATTAAAAAATTATATTTTCTAGTAATTAAATACATATCATTTGATATTATATTTTTTTCATGTAATAAATATATAATAAAAAAATATATAAATTGAAATAATAAACCAAATATGGATACTAAGAATTCTTCTATTAATGGTTTATCTATTATTTCATTAAATTTAATATATCCACCAAATGGATATATTATTATTTTATCTATTTTCCATGATAATAATATTGCGATAAATAAATGCCCTAATTCATGAATAATAACAATTATATATAAATATATTAAACTCTTAAATAAACCTGTTAAAAACCCTATTAAAAGTAGTAAATAAGTCATATAATCTATTTTAATTTTATTTAATATATTTCTTATAGTCAATAACATTTCCATCTTTCTCAAACATTAAATATAAACTATTATCTTTAACAGTACCTAATAAATCACCTTTTTTAACATAATCATATAATTTAACATTAATATCATCTAAATTGCCATATATATAATCAACTCTATTATCATCCTCAATTATAATAGTATTATTAAATCCTTCTTTTTCTCCAATAAAAATAACTATACCATCATTTAAAATAGGTATTAAATAATTATTATCAAGTTTTAATTTAACACCATTATTATAAGTACTTTTTTCAATATATTCTATCTTATTTAAACTAATAACTTTCTTTTGAGGACTAATACTTTCAAAAGGAATTATATCTCCTAAATACTTATTATAATATTTTTTTATAAAAGCAAAAGATACATTATGATTATAAATTTTATCAAATATAAAAGACTTATAATTATTATTCTTTTTCATAAATAAAGAACAAAAAATAAGTAAAAAAACAACTAAAAAAACTTTTATAAAAATATTTTTAATAAAAATACCAATATAATTTTCTTTATTCTTTCTTTTACTAATTCTATGTCTATTATTCATATATTCACCTAGTTAATTATTATGATTCTTTTTCTTATTTATGAAAAAAATAAATATTAAATAAATAAAATTAATAATAATATATCTAGGAATAATATAAATAACATTTAAAATATCATTATTAATAAATAATATATAATAAATAAGATTATATATTATAATACATATAAAAAATGAAATAATATAATATAAATATTTATTTTTAATATATTTATTTAAATAAATTATAAATAAACCTATAATAAAAAATAATATAAAATTAAACTTATATATATTATTAAAAAGAATATCATATATTAAACCTATTAATAGACATGTAAATAAATATTTATTTTTATTATGTTTATCAATAAATATTAATATTATAAGTGGAAATAAAGGATAAAAATAACTATTATAATTAATATAATTATTAAGTAATAATTGTAATAAAAAAGATAATATAATCATTAATTTTCACCTACTACACTAACATAATTTATATTATTAATATTTATCGCAGGTTTTAATAAAAAGGTATTAGATAGATTAAATTCATCACTTTTTTTACTAATAATTTTACCAATTATTATATTACTTTTAACATTAGTATTAAGTCCAGAAGTAACTACATCTATATTACTAATACCATCTTTAAAATCCCCTATTACATTACTTAAATATAAACAATTATTCTCATAATCATACTTATTTATAATTCCATAATATTCACTATCATTATATGTAAATTTCGCACTTATTTCTAAGTTCTTATTAGTTATTAAATTAATAGTACTTTCATGATTATATACCTTATCAATTAAACCAACTAAACCTTTTTCATTAATCACTGCCATATTCTTTTTTATATTATCTTTTTTTCCTTTATTAATAGTAATATAACTATAATAAAGAGAATAATTTCTATTAATAATTTTAGAATTAATTCTTTTATCTTTATCAAAAGAAATATTATTATATTCCTTTAATTTTTTTATTTCTTCTTTTAACTTTTTATTTTCTTCTTTTAAAGTACTATCATATACTATTTTTGTATTCTTATGACTAACTTTTGATAATAAATTATTATATATATTATTTATATAATTAAATCTTATTGTTTTATTAAAAATTATAAATAATAAAACTAGAAAAACAATCACAATTATATAATTATATATAAATACTTTCCTTTTCTTTTTTCTCATATTATCACCCTTTAAATATTATCTATAATACTATAATAATTATTATTTCCAATAATAATATGATCTATAACATTTATACCTTGAATTTTTCCAATTTTCACTAATTGTTCTGTAAAATATATATCTTCTTTAGAAGGAAAACAATCACCACTAGGATGATTATGAACAACAATAATAAAACACGCACTCAATAAATAAGCGTGTTTAAATATTTCTCTAGGATGTACTATACTTTTATTTATAGTACCCTTAAATAATAATTTTTTCTGTATCAAATAATTTTTATTATCTAAATATAATGCAAAAAATAATTCCTGTTTACTATTCTTTATATCTTTCATATAATCAAATACTTTTTTAGAATTATTAAGTTGAACTAATTTATGTACACTATCATTATAAACTCTTTTACCAAGTTCAATAGATGCGAGTAATGTTATTGCTTTAACTTCACCTATTCCTTTTATATTTGTTAAACTTTTAATAGATTTATCTTTTAATTCTGTAATATCATTAATAGTACTTAATACATTATTAGAAATAGATTTCACACTTTCATTTTTATTACCAGTTTTTAATATGATACTTAATAATTCTTCATTACTTAAATTAGATGCACCATATAATAATAATCTTTCTCTAGGTCTATCAACTAATGGAATATCTTTAATTCTAGTATTATTCATTTCTTATTACCAACTCCTCGTATCTAGATAATATTTGTTTTTCTGCATTAACAATAATATTTTTATCATAAGTTTCATTCACTAACTTATCATATTGTTTTAAATTATCAATAAATTCTTTATTATTAATATTTTCCTTTCTAATATATATATTATCTGTAACATAATAAGAATCCTTTATTTTATCAATTAAATTTTCATTACTAGTAATACCTATTAATACATGATAACCATCTTTATCAGAATAATAAAAATAATTAATTAAATCTTTGGTATTCTCATTCATATTCTCTTTAGAAGAATAAACACCATATTGTAACAAATATATATAATTATCTTCACTAAATACTGTATTTGTTTTCTTTTCTTTAGTTATATTAATATAAAAATAGATTAATACACTAAATAAAATAATAATAACAATAAAACTAATTAATTTAATATATTTCATATAATCACCATTAATATAATACAAATTAAAAACATAAAAAAATGTCAAAAAAAAGAAGAAGATTATATTTTTTCTTCTTCTATAATATCTTGAATATTATCAACTACATCAAATATTGAAATTTCTTTAACTTCATCACTATTTCTTCTTTTTAATTCAACTATATGTTCAACAATCTTTTTACCAATTGTAATTCTAATTGGAATACCAATTAAATCCATATCATTAAATTTCACACCTGCTCTAACTTCTCTATCATCAAATATAGTTTCAATATTATTATATTGTAATTCCTTATATAAATGATTTGCAGCATCCATTTGATCTTGACTTAAAGTATCAATAACAACAATAGCTACTTTATAAGGTGCAATATTCATAGGCCATATAATACCTTTTTCATCATGTCTTTGTTCAACAATTGCTGCTAAACATCTTCCTAAACCAATACCATAACAACCCATATATACTTCATTTAATTTATTCTCTTCATCCTGATATGTTAAATCTAATGCCTTAGAATATTTAGTACCAATTTTAAAAGTATTACCAATTTCAATTCCTTTTTTAAATATTAAACTTGCACCACAATTAGGACATGCATCTCCTTCTTTAACATTTCTAATATCACCTTTAAATGTAACCTTAAAATCACTTAAATTTACATTCTTATAATGATAATTCTTTTTATTCGCTCCAACTATAAAATTAGACATTAATTCTACTTCATTATCCATAACAATATCACAATCTAATAAAATAGGACCTACATTACCAACATAAGATTTTAATCTATTTTCAATATCTTTTTTATCTGCTAAAGTAACATTTAAAGCACCAATTAAAGAACATAACTTATCTTCATTTATATCACTATCTTCCTTTATTAAAACAGCATATAACTTATTATTTTCATCTTTATATATGATAGTTTTAACAACTTTATTACTAGCTTCTGGTAAATATTCTATTAATTCATCTTTAGTAGTCGCTTCACCAGTAAATACTAAATCTTTTTCTAAAGGTTTTTCATCACTTTTTTTATCCATTACCATAGAAGAACTAATTTCAAGATTCGAAGAATAATCACACTTTTCACACATAACTAAAGTGTCTTCACCAATATCTGTAATTGCTTGGAACTCTTCAGATAATTCTCCACCCATCGCTCCAACAGAAGCTTTAACAATTTTATAATTAATACCTAATCTTCCAAATATCTTCTTATAAGTATTAAACATAGTATTATACATATCATCTAAACCTTGTTGATCTTTAGTAAAAGAATATGCATCCTTCATTAAAAATTCTCTTACTCTAATTAAACCATATCTAGGTCTCTTTTCATCTCTAAACTTAGTTTGAATTTGATATAGAATAAATGGTAAATTTTTAAAAGAATTAACATTAGCCTTCGCAGCAATTGTAAATAACTCTTCATGAGTAGGACCTAAAGTATAATTCTTATCAAATCTATCATTTAATTTAAACATATCTTTTCCAAAACTATCTAATCTATTTGTTTTAGAAAATGTTTCTTCAGTAATTAAAGATGGCATTAAAACTTCTAATGCACCTATTTCATTCATTTCTTCTCTAATTATTTTTTCTATATTTCTTAAAACTTTATAACCTAATGGTAAATACATATAGATACCAGAAGAAGTTTTTCTAATCATTCCACTTCTAACAAGAAGATTTCCAGAAATGCTTTCTTCATCCTTAGTATTTTCCCTAATTGTAAAAAAATAACTATTTTTTAGTTTCATAATTTCTTCTCCATTAACACATAAATTATAACAAAATATGTACTAAAAATCAACAAATATTAAAAGATGCATATACTATGCATCTTTATTATTCTTACTCTTTTCATTAATAATTGAAAATACAATTAATACTATTCCAATTATAAATAAAACAATAACTAAACCTATATTTTTAAATAAACTATATAAACTTAATACAAAATTTATAAATAAGAATACTAACGAATATGTAAGTAAATATTTATTATTTCTATAGTATGAAATAATAATAAATAAAGTGGATAATATTAAATTAAATATAACACCTATAAGATATACTCTTAAACATAATAATGATAAGAACATAATTATAAAGAATATTATAAGATTTTTAATAATCTTATTCTTACTATTAATTAATTCACCTATTATAAATATATATAAGAATACAGGTAAAAGACATAACTGAAATTTAATATCAACATCTATATTACCTATTAATGTAAAATATGGTAATAAAACAATTAAACTAATAATTACTGATTGCTTACCGTTATATCTATCAAGTAAATATAATACTATTATTAATACTAAATCAAAAAATATTGTTAATAAGGATGATATTACAATAGGATCAATCATTATTTTAAATATATTATAAATATAATTTAAACCAATAATGGATATAATTATAGAATATATATTCTTATTTTTTTCTTCACTATCTTCAATAATTATCTTATATGAAATAATATATCCTAAAATACTTAAAGATATTTTTACTAAATTCTTTTCAATATTAAATACAATTAATGAATATAAAAGAATAAATATTGAAAAATAAATATATTTTTTAACATTAAATTTAAACAACCTAGATATTAATATTAGGATCAAAAACAAAATATTAGAAATAATTATAAAATTATAATTTAAATTTGTAATAAATAATGAAATACAATTTTGTAATAATACAATAAATAATATAAATAGAATAAGTTGAGAATTCTTATTATTAAAGAAAAATGTCATTACAAAATAATATATTATAGTTATTAATGTAAGTATATAATAGTATGTAAACTCATTATATGTAAGTAACAATATACTTTCAATTAATATTAATGCATAAGAACTATATAAGAATATATTATAATTATTTTTATTATTTCCTTTTAATATATTATAAATAATAAAATATAAAACTGATAAGAATAAGAATCCAAAAAACTTATCAAATATATCAATATAATTTATTAATGAAATAATAAAAATAGAAAATGTAAATAAAATAAGATATATTATCTTTTTATTATTACTTATATAATAACTACTGATATAAAATACATTACTTATTATAGATGTCACTAACAACATTAAATTATTATCCTTAAAAAAGTAATAACTTAATAATGAAACATTTAATATACTATTTAAGAAAAACATAGTTATATTATTTGTTTTATTATTTTTTATTCTAAAAATATAATAATATAACATTGCAAACAATAATAATAAAATAACTATCATATTTGTATTATTATCAAATATATTTATTAAAAATATAATAGAAACTATTAATAATGAATAAGGCATTATATATTTTATAAAATAATTACTCTTATTAAATAAGAATATTAAACTATTAACAATATATAATCCAAAAATGATTATACTTTCATTATAATTCATATTTATAAAATAATAATATATACTGAAAGCAAAATAAGTAATAATAATATCTGATAAAATAGTATATATTTTTTTAATACTTAAATCATTAATAAACCTATTAAAAATTTGAATTAATAATAATATTACTAATAATGATATACAGAATGATGATATACCATTTAATTTAATATGATTTAAATAATAAAATGAAATAACTAAACTTATATTCATAAATAAAGTAGATAATTTATTACTATATATCTTTGATGATATAAAGAATATAATAGTTGTTAATAAATATAAAATTGATAAATATATATACATTAAATAATCATTATCACTAATTATAGTATTTATAAGTTTATATTTTAAAAACATATTTAACAATAGTGGAATAAATATAATTGAAATAATATCAAAAGTATTAAATATCTTTTTATTCTTATTTTTATAAAAATACTTAATTAAGAATGATATTAAAAACTCTATAAATATAAATAAAATTTTCATATTATCATTCATAATATTCCAGTTAAATAACCCAAAAGCAATACTAGAGATTATAATAAGTAATACTCCAAAAAACAAAATATAATTATTATAATTTGTTTTCTTTCTTAATTTACAACCACAATTAGTACAATAAGACACTTGATTATTATAATCTAAATTACAATTCATACAATATTTCATAAAAACAACTCCTTTTTAACTTTCTAATTTATTATTAATGACGATTAATTGTCTTTTTTCATTTTCAAGTTTATTTCTTTCTTCTTCAACTAATTCTTTAGGAGCATTATTTACATAGCCTTGATTTGATAATAACTTTTCTCTTCTAGAAATTTGACTTTCTAAAACCATTTTTTCTTTTAATAAACTCTCTTTTTCCTTTTCTTTATCATCTTCACTTACTTCAAAGAAAAATTTTAAATTTGCATTAAATACTTTTGTATCATAATCAACACTAATACTTTCAAAAGTATCTATTTCTTTTTGATATGCGATATTTTCTTTAGTTAATTTTAACATATTACAAATTAAATTTTCAACCTTTGATTCTTCACTACATCTAAAGGAATATTTACAATCTTTTTTAATATTATTATCTTTCTTAGCAATTCTTACTTTAGTAATATAATCTCTAACAGATTCCATTAAATCAATTGTATCATTAAATACTAATTTTTTATCATATTTAGGATAATTACTAATCATAATACTTTCGCTATCTTTAATAGGAAGTTTTTGGTATATTTCTTCTGTAACAAATGGCATAAATGGATGAAGCATTTTAATAATACCAGTTAAAACATATAATAATGTACTCTTTGTACTAGAATTATTTATATCAAACTTACTAAATTCAATATATCCATCACAAAAATCAGACCAGATAAAATCATATAACTCACTACCAACATTTTGAAAATCATACTTCTCCATGTTTTTTCTAACTTGTTTTACCGTATTATTAAATTTTGTTAATATCCATTTATCACTGAATGTTAAATTATTAAAATCTAATTCATTAATATCACCAATATTCATTAAAGTATATCTTGATGCATTCCATATTTTATTAATAAAATTCCATGTAGATGATAATTTATCTTCATCAAATCTTAAATCAAGACCTGGCGCACTACTAGTAGTTAAATAAAATCTAAGAGCATCTGCTCCATACTTATTAACCATATCTATTGGTTCTATACCATTACCAAGTGATTTACTCATTTTTCTTCCATCTTTTGCTCTTATTAGACCATGAATAAAACAATCTTTAAAAGGCATTTTATTTGTATATTCATATGATTGGAACATCATTCTAAATACCCAGAAAAATAAAATATCATATCCAGTAGATAAATAGTTAGTAGGATAATATCTTTCAAATAAAGTTTTATCTTCCATAGCCCATCCTAGAGTTGAGAATGGCCATAATGCAGAACTAAACCATGTATCAAGTACATCTTTATCTTGTACCCATCCTTCACCTGGAGATTTAACTGATGCTTTTATTTGATCATCTTTATACCAAACTGGTATTCTTATACCCCACCATAATTGTCTAGATATACACCAGTCATAACATTCTTTTGCTTTTTGTATAATTGTTTTATTATATCTTTTTGGGAAGAAATCTACTTTTTCTTCTTTGATACCTTGAACTTTAATTAAATCTTCACAAAGTTTATCCATCTTAACAAACCATTGTTCTGATAAATAAGGTTCTACCATAGCATCTGTTCTTTCTGAAAAACCAACAGAATGTGTTATTTCTTCTATTCTAATTAATAAATCTTTTTCTTTTAATTCATTAACTAAATTTTCTCTACATTCAAATCTATCATAACCATTATATTTCCCAGTTTTTTCATTCATATGAGCAGTTTCATCCATAATAACTATTCTTTCTAAATTATGTCTATTACCTACTTCAAAGTCATTAGGATCATGTGCAGGAGTTATTTTAACTACACCTGTACCTTTTTCTATATCAGCATGTTCATCACCAATAATAGGTACAATTCTATTAACAATAGGAACAATTACCTTTTTACCAATTAAATCTTTATATCTATCATCTTTAGGATTAACAGCAACTGCAGTATCTCCAAATAATGTTTCAGGTCTTGTAGTTGCTACATCTAAATAATCTTCAGTTCCTTCTATAAAATATTTAATATGATAAAAAGCTCCAGGTATATCTTTATAATTAACTTCTTCATTAGAAAGAGCAGTTTTAGCTTCTGGATCCCAGTTAATTATTCTTTTACCTTTATATATAAGTCCTTTATTAAATAAATCAATAAACACTTTATTAACTGCATTAACTGACCATTCATCTAAAGTAAATCTTTCATAAGTATAATCAAGTGAACACCCCATATTAGCCCATTCTTTTCTAATATTACCACCATATTCTCTTGTCCAATCCCAACAAGCATCTAGAAATTTTTTTCTTCCTATTTCGTATTTATTAATACCTTCTTTTTTTAATTTTTTTACTACTTTTGACTCAGTTGCGATAGCAGCATGATCAGTTCCAGGCAACCATAATACATCATAACCATCCATTCTTTTATATCTTGCAACTATATCTTGAAGTGATATATCCCATGCATGTCCTAAATGTAATTTACCTGTAACATTTGGTGGAGGTAATATAATTGTAAATGGTTCTTTATCACTATTTGGATCACATTTAAAATAACCATTATCTTTCCATTTATCATATTTATCTCTTTCAACTTCTAAATGATTATATTTTGTTTCTAACATAAAATAATCTCCTTTCAAATAAAAAAATATCTACGATGTAAGGACCCATTAGGCGGTACCACCTTACTTCATAGATATTTCTATGCTCTTAAATTCTTAACGCGAATAACGTAATATCCTATTTACTTAGATATTAAACTCAAAAGCTACCTTCAAATAACAATTATACCTAGTTTCACCAAACCTAGACTCTCTATAATAATTAATTATTTTACTCCTCTTTTTCTTCGTTTATAAAATAATTATATCATTCTTTTTTATTATTTTCAATATCACTATTTTGCTTTGTATTATTATCTTTCTTTTTCTTTTCTTCGTTATATATTTTTTCTTTAATTACATCTACTTCTGTTCTTAATTCTTTTAAAATATTAGTTTTATCTCTAACATAAAATTCATATTCATGTTCATTAACTTTTAATAATGTATCACCTTTAATAACAAAATTTAAGTCATTATTATCAAAGATAAATTTATTCTCTTCTTTAGATATATCTACATAATAAAATTTAGAATGATTATTTTTAATTAAATAATCTATATAAAAATAATATTCTGAATAATTTTCTTTTTTAAAAAATAATACATAATAATCAGTTTCTTCTTTATTAAATATATCAGAAGCATTTATTTCGTTAAAATCACTAACAGTATCAAATTTAGTTTTCTTATAAACAGTACTTATACTATTATCATTTGTTTTGTCTTTAACATCTAATTTTAAAATATTATATCCTTTAACATATGAAAATAATATTGAAAATGAAAATAGAATAAGAAAAAATTGTATTATAAATAATGTTTTAAAACTAATAATTCTAAACTTTTTAATATTTGTTTCTTCAATATTTTCTAAATTAGTGTTTTCTTCAATAATGTCATTAACATTTTCATCAATTGATTCTATCTTTACTTCTTGTTTTACTTCTTCTTTAGATAATAAATCATAAATAATGTCATCATTAATTACATCAGTTTTAGTAAACATGAAATTCTTAGGATTTAATTCAATAACAGATGGATTTAAATCTTTATTAAATCCCCCACTAATTCCAATATAATTATTTGTAATTTTTTCTTCATTATATTTATTTAAACCTATTGTTTCAACTATATAATTAGTCGCATAATCATTAATAACAGATTTATATAAAGACATAACTTTAAATTTATAAACATAATATTTACAATTATTAAATTCAATTTCTTTATATAATTTCAAATTAGTTGGAAATTCTGTATAATTCTTACTAATCGCATAATTTAAATAAATATCAGATTCAGATAATGCTTTATTATTTGAATATTTTTTTGGCATTAATCTTTCTAAGTTATAATACATTAATAAACTAAATAAAGGATATCTACTTAGTTTATCTCTAGCGATAGAGTTTAAATTCATTTTATCAATTTTTTTATTCTTTTTAATATAGTTTTCAAGTATAAATAGTTTTAATTGATTGTCTTTTTTTGTAAATAATTTATCTAATAATTTTTTACTTTCTCTACTACTAACATAAAATTCAATATTAATCGCACTTTCTAAATAAAATCTTAGATTAACATAATCCATATTAGTCATATAGTTTTCATCTTTATTAAATTTAAATTTAATCGCTTCATTAAATATTTTACATATTTCTTTTTGTAAAACTTTTTTATATTTTTTTAAATCATCTACTTTAACTATACCCTTATTAACAAAATCATTTAATAATAACAAAATACTATTTCTTTTAATTTCAAAATTAAATGCTTTATATAAATCAGGAAATAATAAATCATAATTTTTAGGATTAGATCCTAATTTACCAATAGGAATTACTTCTTCTTTTGAAAAATATTTTAGTACTAAATCCTTATATAATCTTATCGCACTTTCATTTTCTAAAAATGATAATATAGTTAATACTTTTATTTTGTTTGAATCAATAATATTAGGAAATATTTCTTTGATTTTTTCTTCATAAACATCTTTGTAATTATCTAAACATAAGCTTATAAGAGATAAAGAAAAAGTTTCTCTAGACATAGAATCACTATAATCTTTAACAGAATAATCAAGTATTTGTAATCCCATCTCATCAGTTAGTTTCATTTTTTTTATTTTATTAAATGCTTTTATTTTTTCAGGCATCTTACTTAATAATACTTTTTCTAAATAATAAGTTAATCTTTCCAATCTAATATCATTAATAAAATTTTTAAACACTATCAATCACCCGCTATAAAAAATTATATCAAAAACAAATAAAAAAAAGAAGAATTATTCAAATATTTCTTCTAAAATATTTGCGAATACTTTCTTTAAATATTTCTTAATTTCTTTTTTATAATCATATTCTGTATTTTTAGATTTTGCAACTGTTTTTGTATTGGTATTTAATGAATAAATACCTCTTTTATTTTGTTTTGCTAGTTCTTCACTTTTTAATAAAATATCAGTATATTTATAATCGCCATATAAATATGTAACTTTTGCATATCCCTTTTTTACAAGTTCATTTTGTAATAATTTATCATCAGTAAATACCCATACTAATTGTCTATTATATCTATCTTGTTTATCACTATTTTCATCATACTCTATTTCTATCTTTTTAGCATTAGTTAATTTATTACATGTATATTTTGAAGCTTGTAAACCGTATGGTTCAACTCCTTTAGTAGGATGTTTAGTCTCAGGAGTATCTATTGCTAAAAATCTTACTTTTTCTTCTTTACCATCTATCATTAACCTAGCTGTATCTCCATCAATACATTTAACTAGTTTTACTTCTATTTTATCACTAGCATATACATTAAAAGGTATTATTATTAATAATAAAAGAGTAAATACTTTAATATATTTTATATTCAATATCATATATTTCACTTAAATCCTTCTTAGTTTCTGTTTCTATTTCTTTATATTCATTTACATTTAAATCACCTAAAAAGAATGATAATGTATCTATTGTTTTTCCTTCTTTATTCTTAACAACACCATCAATATTTTCATAAGATAAATCTTTATCACTAGTATTATGTACTGTTACTACAAATATATATTTATCACCTTTTTTTAATATATTAGCTTTTGTAAATTCAATATCTTTTACTTTTTTTACTTCTTGATACATTAATATATCTTCAGAAAAATTCTTTTTATAAAATAAAAATATAATAAAAGAAAATAAAAGTATAATTAATAAAATAACTAATATAGTTTTTTTGTTTTTCATACTATCACCAATATAATTTTATCATAAAACATATTTTTTAACAATAATATATATGTCATTTAACACTGTATATGCATATTATAATACGGGTGAAAATATGAAAAATTTAACTAATTTATTTAATTCATTATATGTAGGTAAAAAGAAATATTTTGTTTTAGCACTTTTATCTTTATTTATAATATTAGGTTATCAAATAATAGTATTATTATTTGTAACAACACCTATGAATGCAGCTTTATTATTCGTTGATTTTATTCTCATTATTGTCTGTTTGTTTTTTCTCTTTAGAACTTAATACAAATGAAGTATTTAATAATAAATCAATTTCTTTTCTAACATATAAAACATTTTGTAACTCATTAGTTGTAAAAACCATTTTATTTGGCATAGAAATATATATAAATAACAATTTTTTCTCTTCTATTGATAGAGGAAAAATTTTTTCATATGCATTTAATAAATATGAAAAATCATAACTAAGACAATATTTTTTATAAAAAAGTAATAAATCATATATAGGCATATCTTCTTTTAAATATTGTGTTGAAAGTAAATATGTTGAATCTTTATCTTTTAATAGATTTGATAAATCAATATTATTATAATTACTACATATTCTTATTTTTCTATTATTTTTAACTAAATCATACCAAGAGTATAATTCATTTTTTAAGAAATTAAGACATGAAAATATTAAAGATATATTTCTTATTATTAAGTAATTTGATGGAGAATAATATACATTATTCTCTATCAAATTAGCAAGTTCATTATAATAATCTATTAAATCATTTATTCTATTATTTAAATTTTCATATATATTTTTAAAATATAAATAATCTACTTCTTTATAATGCGCAGTTTTATTATGAAGAATAGATAAAATTTTAATAAAATCTAAACATTTTTGTGATTCATCATAAGATATATCTTCTATGTATTTATATAAAATATAATTATCATTGTAATCTATTATCTCTGGAAGAAAATTAAAACCCCTTGATAATAAGTAATTATAATTATAGTTTTTATTATAATTAGGTTTTAAAATGAAATTACCTAAAGGTGTATCAATAATTATAACTTTACCTTTAAAAGTATATTTATTAACCTTTAGGTTATTCTTTTCTAAAAGATCTTTATAATTCATAACTTGGTATTATAATTTTACTACCAATAGATAATTTAGATAAATCATTATACTCTTTTAAATCATCCATTTTAGTATTATATAATTTAATAATATTTTCTATTGAATCATTTTCTCTAAAAATATGAACATGATAAGTAACATAATCTTCAGTTAATCCATCAATATTTTCTATTATATTATTAATATTATCTGTTTTTATTTCTTCTATTTCATCACAATCATTAATTATTTCTCTATTGTTTAATTCTTCATCTAATATCTCAATTATTTCTTCTTTATCTTCAGTTTCTTCTTTAATATTTAATTCACATAAAACATTTATTTTTATATTAAGTATATCTTTATCTTTAACTTCATAAGAAAAATCATCTATATCAATAAATATATCATCATATTTTTCATCTAATAATATTTCAAATGGTATATTATAAATAAATGGTTCATTTTTTAATAAAACATCACTTTCTTTATAATCCCCACTAATTATAAAATCACCTTTAATGTGATTATTATCATTTTTTAGATTATGTTCTAGTGAAATACTATTTATACAATATATTTTAGTATTAAATTTTATATCCTTTTCAAATGGTATAATTTTTTTCATTTTATCCCTCATTTCTATATAAATATATTAAAAAAAGTTCTTATTTAGAACTTCTTTTGAAACAATTCTTTATATATTTCACTATAATTATTAACTAATATTATATTAATATTATTTTTAATTTCATCAGGGATTAAATCCATATCACTTTCATTATCTTTAGGTATAAAAATTTTAGTAACACCAGAATTATAAGCACTTATTATTTTTTCTCTTAACCCACCTATTTTTAATATTTTACCTTTTAATGTCATTTCACCAGTCATAGCAATTTTATTTGATACTTTTTTATTTTTTAAACAAGATATAATTGCAGTGGTTAAAGTTATACCTGCTGAAGGTCCATCTTTTTTTATACCACCTTCAAATACATTAATATGAATATCATTTTCTTTAAGTATTTTTTCATCAATTTTAAATTTTTTAATATTACTTTTAACATAACCTAATGATACATTAGCACTTTCTTTCATTACTTCACCAAGTGAACCTGTTAAAAATATATTACCATTTCCATTATAATAACTTACTTCTATTGGAAGTAAAACACCTCCAAATTCAGTATAACCTAATCCATTAACGATACCTACTTCTTCATTATTATTATCTATAGAAGAATATTTTTCTTTACCTAAGTATTTAATTACTAAATCTTTATCAATAGTTAATTTTTTTAATGTTTTATCAATTAACATATTTTTAACTATTTTCCTTGCGATTGTACATAATACTCTTCTTAATTCTCTTACTCCTGCCTCTTTAGTATATTTTTCAATTATAAATCTAATTACTTCTTCATCTATATCTATATTCTTTTTTAATAGACCATGTTCTAATAATACTTCATTTAATAAATGAGTTTTTACTATATCTACTTTTTCAAAAATAGTATAACTAGATAATTCTATAATTTCTAATCTATCAAGTAATGGATAAGGTATATCATTAACATTATTTGCAGTTAGTATAAACATAACATTTGATAAATCATATGGTTCTTCAATAAAATTATCATAAAACATTTTATTTTGTTCAGGATCTAATACTTCAAGCATAGCGCTTTCTGGATCTCCATTAATACCTTTACACATTTTATCAATTTCATCTATTAAGAATAAAGGATTATTACTCTTAGCTTTAATTATACTAGATATAATTCTTCCAGGTTGTGCGGAAACATAAGTTCTTCTATGACCTATTATTTCACTTTCATCACTAATACCACCTACAGATATTTTAACAAAATTTCTTTTTAATGATTTCGCAATTGAAATAGCGAGTGATGTTTTACCCACTCCAGGAGGACCTACTAAACATATAATAGGACTTTTTAAAGTATTAGTGGTCTTTTTAACTGCAATATATTCAAGTATTCTTTCTTTAACATTCTTTAATCCATTATGATTAATATCTAATTTTTTTTCTATTACTTTTAAATTATTTTCATCTTTAGTTAAAACACCATATGGTAAAGAAAGCATTGTATCAATATAGTTTTTAGTTATAGTAAGTTCTGGTGCGGTAAAAGGCATATTGCTATATTTATCTATTTCTTTATATAATTTATTTTTAATTGTTTCACTAGCATTTAATTTATCAACTTTTTCTTTTAATAAATCTATCTCTTCTTCTTTATTATCTTTTTCATTTAATTCTTTTTTTATTACTTTAATCTTTTCTCTTAAAAAGAATTCCTTTTGTGACTTATCTAATTCAACTTGTAATTCACTTTCGATATTTTTTTCTATTTGACTTATATTACTTTCTTTAATTAATAAATCTATTAAATATTGACTTCTTTTTAAAGAAGATAATTCATTAACAAAAAAATATTTTTCTTCAAATGATAAAGGTAATATATTAATAATAATATCAGTTATTTTTTCTAAACTATTTTCTTCATTTATTTTATTTATTATTACATTAGATATAGAATTATTAACAGTTACATAATTAGAAAATTTTTCTTTTAGTATTCTTATATTAGCTTCTTCTAATGTTTTGTCATTAGATATAATTTTAACAGGACCTATTATAGCATCTAAACAATTATCTTCTTTTTCAATATATTCAAATACATTAGCTCTATTAATACCAATAATACTAAGTCTTAAATTATTATTAGGTAGTTCAAAACTATTTGTTATTTTACCTATAACAGCGATTGTAGGTAATGTATTAATTAATACTTCATTATTTGAAATATACTTAGGTGATACTAATAAAACATAATTATTGTGCTTGTTAATAGCTTTATTTACTATTAATTTATCTTCCTCATTACTAACTTCTAATTTAAGTTCTCCGTGAGGTAGTAGAGACATATTTCTTAAGATTATGACAGGTAATTTTGTTTTCTTTACAATCATAATATGCCTCCTTGTTGTAAGTATTTCTTTTCAATAAATTTTATTATAATTTAAAAGAAGAAAAAGTCAATGTATATAATAAAAAAAAATAAAAAAGTAAAACTACTTTTTTATTTTTTTAATACATCAATAGCCTTTTGCATTTCTATTTCATATTTTAAAACATCTTTACTGCCCATATGTTTTAAAACTTCTTCTTCAGTCATATTATATTGTTTAGCCATTTCATTTAATTCTTTATCTATTTCTTCATCAGTTACTTTTATTTTTTCAAGTTTAACTATTTCTTCTAACATTAACCTATATTTAACTCTCTTATCTGCTTCATTTCTCATTTGTTCTCTTAACATAGATTCATTAGAATTTGTAAATTTATAGTAAGTATCTAAATCAATTCCTTGCATTCTTAAATTATTAGCGTATTCTTCAAGCATTCTATCTATTTCTTCTTCTATTAATTCATTAGGAATTTCTACTTCAGTATTCTTTGATACTTCTTCTAATATATCGTCAATATATTTATTTTCTACTTCATGAGTTTTATGATGTTTAATTTCTTCTTTTATTTTTTCCTTTAATTCTTCTAAAGTAGTTACATTTTCCATTTCTAAATCTAAGAAGAAATCTTTATCTAGTTCAGGTAATTTTTTAGTCTTAACTTCATGTACTTTAACTTTAAATACAGCATCTTTTCCTTTTAAATCTTCTGAATGATAATCTTCAGGAAATTTAACTTTAACATCTTTAGTATCATTTTCTTTTAATCCAATTAATTGATCTTCAAATCCTGGAATAAAAGTATTACTTCCAATTGTTAATGAATAATTTTCACCTTTACCACCTTCAAAAGCAGTATCATCAATAAATCCTTCAAAATCTATTATTGCAGTATCACCTTTTTCAATTTTACCTTTTTTAACAGTCATATCTGCATATCTTTGACGTAAATTTTCTATTTCTTCATTAATTTCTTTTTCAGTTACTTTTACACTACCTTTTTTAACTCCTAAATCTTTATATTTACTAATTTTAACTTCTGGTTTAGTAGTAATAATAAATTTAATTTCTGCTTTATTATCATCAACTGAAACAACTTCAATATTAGGTCTAATTATTGGAATTAATTTCTTTTCTTGTAATATGTTTAGATATTTTTCATCTAAAGCATCATTAATAGCTTCATACCAAATAGTTTCTTTACCATTTTTCTTTTCAAAAACATTTCTAGGAACTTTACCTTTTCTAAAACCATCAACTTTAGCATTCTTTTGTAATTTTTCAAAAGCTTTATCTACTTTTTCTTTCCATTCATCTTTTTCTATAACAACTTTAATTTCATGTATATTTTTCATATTTCCTCCTACTTATTTAATAGAAATTATTTGAATTTCATAATTTCCATTTGGACTTTCTATAGTTACTTTATCATTAACTTTTCTACCAATTATACCTTTTGCTATTGGTGATTCATTACTTATTTTATTATTAAATGGATCAGCTTCAGTTGAACCAACAATGAAATATGTTTCAATTTCATCATCATCTATATATTTAATTTCAACTGTAGAACCAACTGAAACTTTATTTTTTGAACCTTCTTCAATTATTTTAGCATTTTCTAATATATATTCTAATTCTTTGATTCTTGCTTCTATTTGACCTTGTCTTTCTCTTGCAGCATGGTATTCAGCATTTTCAGATAAATCACCTTGCGCTCTTGCTTCTTTAATTTGAGTTATTACTTCAGGTCTAACATCTTGTTTTAAATGATCAAGTTCAACTGCCACATCATCTAGACCTTTTTTAGTTAAAAATATATCTTTTTTTGTTTCACTCATCACATTTCACCTCTTTATAATTTAACAGTTAAAAATGATACTCCTTTTTTTTTAATTTGTCAATCAAAAAAATCAATTCTTATTAAATCATTTTTAGAAACCTTTATAGTACAAGGTATTCTTAATACCTCTTTTGGATGTCTTGCACAAGGTATTTTATTTCCTTCTTCATCTTTAATATATTCTACTTTTAAAGAAAACGATTCTTTTTTAGGCCCAAAAATATTTATTTTATCATTAACTTTAAAATAATTTCTTTCTTCTAAAATTATTTCTTTATTTTTTTCATCATAATCTAAAACAACACCTAAAAAATCTTGATTAGTATTCTCTTCTCTACCAATATAATACTGCTCATTTTCAGTAGGTTTTTTATCAAAATATTGCATAGTAGTATCCCTATTAGCACATCTATATAATGCTTTTATATCATTTTCATCAATAGAATAATTACCATTATAAATATTATCTATAATCTTTCTATATATACTTACAATAGTTGCTAGATAGTATACTGATTTCATCCTTCCTTCAATCTTAAAAGATTTAACACCTAAATCTATTAATTCTCTAATATTTTTTAACAATGATTGATCTTTAGGCGAGAAAGAAAATTTAGTATTCTTATCAATTAATTTCTTTTCATCATATAAATCAAATACCCATCTACATATTTGTGCACATCCACCTCTATTAGAATCTCTATTTGTTAAATAATTAGATAATGTACATCTACCACTATAAGCCATACACATCGCACCATGAATGAATACTTCTAAATCCATATTAGTTTTATCTATAATGTTTTTAATATCATTTTTGCTAGTTTCTCTTCCTAATACAATTCTTTTAACATTATTTTTCTTAAAGAATAATGCTGCTTCACTATTTAAAGTAGACATTTGTGTACTTAAATGAAATTCAAACTTTAAATTATGTTTTTTAATAATATCTAATATAAAAATATCTGAACTAATAATAGCATCAACGTTATATTCATCTATTTTTATTAAATATTCTTCTAAATCTTTAATATCTTCCTGATGAAAAATAATATTTACAGTTACATAAACTTTTGCATTATTTTTATGAGCAAAAATAACACCTTCTTTTATTTCATCTAAAGAAAAATTTTTAGCATTTGCTCTTAAAGAATAATTTTGATACCCAATATAAACAGCATCCGCACCATATAAAATTGCCCATTTTAATCTTTCTAAATCTCCTGCTGGAGCTAATAACTCTACTTTATTCATAATCATTCACCCTAAATACAGTCTTTTTATCTAAGAATCCATTAAATGTATTATTTTCAGTATTTATTTTAACAACTTCATTTAATTTATTTATAAAATCAACATCATCAATATTATTTAATCCATCAGAATAAGCATCTATTATATTTAAAAATTTCTTATCATCAATTAAATAATCATCTAGATATATATAATCTACTTTGTTATCATATAATTCTTTTAAAAATAATAAATCATTTAATACATCTTTAGTTAAAAATAATGAATTATCTTCTTCTTTTATTAAATAATCTTTATTTTTTACTATATCCTTAAAAGTATATAAATCTTTATCTTTATTCTTATTAATATATTTAAAATAATTAGATAATAATTTTCTAGAAGAAGTTGCCATTAATAAATGACCATACATTTTAACAATTACATTGCAATTAACATTATTTTTAATACTAATTATTTCATCTTTTGTTATTTCTGTACTTAAAAATACCTTATTAACACCAAATTTATTTAAATAATTAATAGTATTTGAATTAGTACCTAAATGATTAGAAATCCATACAATATTTTTATCATATTTCATATCATTTATTATATTTAATACACTATAATCTGTAAAA
Organism: uncultured Erysipelotrichaceae bacterium; assembly: GCA_902801825.1. Taxonomy (GTDB): domain Bacteria; phylum Bacillota_I; class Bacilli_A; order RF39; family UBA660; genus RUG13038. Next base: position 8,612 of record CADCJS010000008.1, on the reverse strand, counting down.
CCAATATTAGTAATATTATTATTAATTAATTCTTTAATTACATCTTTTAAACCACTTATTTCTTCTTCAAAATATAATTTATTTAAAAATATATATACATCTTTATTTAACTTATTTATTTCATTTAAATAAGTTTGTAATTCATTAATCTTAACATAATTATTAAAGTTTTCACTATAGCCTTCAATACCTAAAATAAAACCATCAAATGAATGGTTTTTATATTCATTTATCCTTTTTAGATTTGGACAATTTACAAGTATTTTTGTCATATTAATCACCCTTTTTTTTAGAAATAGCAATTCCATCTCCAGTTTTTAAAAACTTTGTTTCATATTTATCATTTTCTTTTAAAAATATAATAAATTTTTCTATTTTACCAACTAATTGTCTTAAATTTTTACTCTTAATTAAATCCTTATTTTCACGAAAACCATGAAAATCCATATTATCACTAAAGAAATATCCATTTTCTTTTAAGTTTACTTCATATTTTTTAAAGAATCTAATATATTGTGCCTTTGCAGCATCAATAAAAATTAAATCATATTTATCTTTTAAATTAATATTTAAAGCATCACCTAATATTAATGTTATTTGCTTTTCTAAATCCATATTTTTTATATTTTTAAGTGCTTCTAAATATCTTTCGTTATCTTTTTCAATAGTAGTTATTTTTATATCTTTATCTACTAAAGCCATTTTAATTGAAGAATAACCAATTGCACTTCCTATTTCTAATATATTTTTAATATTGTTCTTTTTTATGAAATTACACAAATAATTAATTCCTTTTTTTTGCATTATAGGAATATTATTTTCTTTAGCATATTTTTCAATTTCAATAATTCTATTATCCATATTACTCCTGCTTTGTCTTTGTAAAATTACTTAATAGTTTTTCGATGATTTTATAATTATTTTTATCATCTATAGACTTTATTTTATTATTTCTTTCATCATATATAATTGCGTATGTTTTTGTTGTTCCATCTTCTAATTTTTCATCTAAAGTATATACTACACAAATATTATTATCCTTAACTTCATAAGCATATAATATTCTACCACAAATTAATTCCCCATTGTTATTCATAAATTCTATAGACTTATTATTCATAATTATTAATCCTTTCTTCTATCCAAAAATCTTTGAAGTATTATTGTTGATGCGACTTTATCAACACTTTCTTTTCTTTTTTTTCTTGAAATATCATGTTTTATCATTATATTATTTGCTTCTACACTAGATAATCTTTCATCTTCTAAAACAACTAAAATATTTAATTTATCTTCAAGTATTTCTTTAAATTTCAAACTTCTTTTAGCTGCTTCACCTATTGAATTATTCATATTTTTAGGGTAACCTAAAACAATAGTATTAACACTATATTCATCAATAATTTTTTTTAATTCATTTATTAAATAATCATAATCTTCATTATCATATCTTAAAACTATTAATGAATTTGCGATAATACCTAACTTATCAGATATTGATACACCTAATGTTTTAGTACCTAAATCTAAACCTAAATATCTCATTTTTCTAAATAAGAATGAAGCAAATTCTCTATAATTTCTGTTCTATCTAATTTAGATATTTTCTTTCTAGAATCTTTATAATTAGATATATAACCTGGATCACCACTAATTAAATAACCTACTAATTGGTTAATTGCATTATAACCTTTTTCTTCTAAAGCATCTTTAACTTCGCCTAGTGTTGATTTAACTAGCATTGAATTAATATCTTTAATATCAAATATATTAGTCTTTTCTAGCATAATATCACCTCTTTAATAAGTCTAGTATAACATATAATTAAATAAAAAACTAATGTTTTACCACATGTTATTATAATTTGAACTTTTTTCTTTATAAATATCGTCCATTTCTATTATATAAGTTAAATTTGTATCTTTTACAATACCACTATATCTTTCATAAGTATATACTTTTAATTTTGGTGGTAAAGACTCAGCAGTATAAATATTATTTTCATCTATTCCTATTATTAATGCAGCATGTCCATCTCTAGCGATAAAATCTCCAACTTTATAATTACCATTTTTCATATATTCATATGTAATTTTATTTCTTTTACCTAAATCTGATAATTCATCATCTATATCTATATAATCTCCAGCACCTACATCTTTAACATCAAATCCACCATTATACATAGCCCAAGTAACAAAACCAGAACAAGAAAAACCATTGCTTCTATAGCTATTTAAATATTCATCATATAAAGGACACCCCCAAATTTTAGGTCCACTAAAAGTAGATGAATTTTTTTCTATATCTAAGTACTTACTAGAATCTAAATATAAACCTTTGTGATAATATCTACCTTCACCATCTATATGTTTAGAATTATGATTATTTAATCTACCGTTTTCATTAAAATAATTAATTGAATAAGGAAACTCTAATGTAAGAAATCTTGCTGCTGCTAAAACACCACCTCTAGAACCTTCTATTCCTTCTTTTACTCTAGAATATAATATATCATCAAGTAACTGTGCTTCTTCAAATGTATATTTATTACAAGATAAATATGGCTTATTATTATCAATATACATAGGTACAATTAAATCTGTAACCATAAAATTATATTCTTTTTTATTACCATCTTCTAAATATGCAGTTACTTTACTATTACCAACACTTAAACCATATACAATATTATTTTCTATTTTAATAACATTAGAATTTTCTATTTTATAATATACATTTTTATTAAATGTATCATCATATTTAAAACTAAAATTAAATGCTTTTTGACCATTTAAAGCTAAATAATAAATATCTAAATTATCAATAGAACTACTAAAAGAACCTAAGATATTCTTTTTAACATAAACCTCTTTAGATGCTGTTTTTTCACCTTTTTTTACATATAAAATATGTTTACCTTCTTCTAGCTTAAAAACAGCATTATCATGCTTTAAATAATCACTATTATCTATTTTAAAACTATAAAATTCATTATTATCTTTAGAATCAATTTTAACAGTATATTTAAAATCTTCATCTATTTTATTTTCATAAACAATATCAAAATTACTAAGATTAATATTATTATCTTTAACATAATAATATACTTTAGTAAAAATAATCGAAGGAACTAAAAATAATAAAATTATAATATCAATTACAATAATCTTCTTCATATAAATACCCTTTTTATTTTATATAATTATATCATTTTTAAAAATAAAAAAATAGTTTAAATTAAACTATTTTTTATTTCTTTCTTCTATTTTTAATTGAATTGCAGTTATAGATTTCTTACTATCTGTATTAGATGAAATATTATAATCAGATTTATAATCTAACCATTTATTAGTATATACTTTATAAGATGTGTTATATTTTTTATATAAAGTGTCAGAAAGCATAACTTTAATTGATGTTATTCCATTTTTACTTTTAGTATTACCACATACTACTTCATCATAGCAATCATTTTCTATCCAATCTTTTTGATATACATTATAAAAAATATAACCTCTAGATTTAGATTTTACTTTCATTTCTACTGCTAGTATATTATGTTTTTTATCACCTGATACTTGACCATTTTTTTTCCATGAAGTCCAACCTTTTTCTTTAGTATAAGTTCTATAATAAACTTTTATACCTTTAGTATGAATAGATCCATTATTCAGGAATATTCCTAATAAAGAAATTGCAAAAACAACAAATATTATTATAATAATTAAAATTTTCTTATTTAAATATTTTTTCATAATTCACCTACTTTATATCATAACTCCATGAAATTTTCGATACTTTTCCATGTTTAACATCAAATGTAATTTTAGAAATATAACTATATTTTCCATTTACAACATTATCTCTATTTAAATACATTAACTTATCTTTAGTTCTAACACCAAAATAAATTTGTTTATCAGTTTCATTATTATTTAATGCATCCATAGTATAATTACCATATAAATAATTACCTTTTGATTTTTCAACTCTATATTTTCTAGCAGTTTTATTAATACTATCTCCTACTCTAATATTTCTTGAAAATAAATATTTTCTACTAGTAGTTTCAACTTTACATAATACAAAATCATCATAGTTTTCTTTTAATGTTAAAGTTAATTTCTTATATTCTAGTTTTTTATACTTATATCCATTTTCTTCATAAGTTGTTTCTTTTTTTAATTTTTTAAAATTCTTTTTTATTTCTTTTTCATTAGTATTATAACTTAGTTTTGAAATAGTTAAATCAGAAGATGTAAAAATAGTTTTATTACTTTTTCTAATTCTAACATTTTCAAAATCTTCAAAGAACTGCGCAATTACAATCGCAGTTCCAAGAAGAAATACTAATACTATAATTGTTATTACAAAATTCTTATTTCTTTCCATTTTTGCCCCTCTTTATATCAAATTTATCACTCTTATTATTAATAAACATTAATACTGATATAGCAATACTTAAAACAGCTATTATTAAACCATATTTAATAATTTTTTGTCCTGTACGAATGCCTACTATAAATTCAGCTTGTGCAGATGGTACTACTTTAATTTTTTCTGTTTTTGATTTATTTGAAATAATTGAATTACCATATGCTTTACCATTACTATCAACAAAGAAAGTAGCTATATTAGGATTCTTTGGAAGTTCTTTTCCATCTGGAGATTTAATTTCAACAATTCTATATTGACCTTCTTCTAGGTAATAAACTGTTGCTTGTCCATTTTTAGTTTCTATAATAACATTATCAGTATTTTTATCAACTTTATAGAAGAACTTATCATCTTTTTCTTCTTTAGTAACAGTTATATCTTCATATACTTTATCATTATTTAATTTTTGTAATTTAAACTCTGCACCATCAATTAAATTATTGTATTCATCATACTTATAGAATGTAAATGGTGTTGGTGAATTGATTAAAGCATCCTTAGTATCAAATCCATAAGAATTATTTTCATCAATATTTATCATTACAAATCTATCATCTTCATTTTCTGGTAAAGAATAACCATTTGGTGCTTTTACTTCTTCAATAATATAACATTTACCATATTCAAGATATTGAATTAATGCTTCACCTTCTTGAAGATTTAAATTTGTATTTGATTCAGTAACCAAATTACTAAAATCACCTTTAGTATTTAAATAAGTTGAATAAGTTAATTTAGTTTCAGGATTAGTTGAAATAGAATTACAATCAGAACCAGAACAAGTTGTAAATGTATTTGTATCTTCTATAGGTCTAACTTCATATACTCCATCTCTAATAGTTTTTAAATTAACTACATAATTATCTTTTAATTCATTACTTATTTGTTTACTAGCTTTTATATTTGAATTACATGAATCTTTCTTATAAATCTTAAATTTAGCACCTGTTAATAAATTACCATTATCAGAATACTTTCTTACAATTAATGATGTTGGAATATTTGGTACACTTACTTCTTCAACATTAACTGTAGTATTAGTTACAGTAAACATTGTTTCAGCATTTCTACCAATTGGAAGTGTATAATTTTTAGGTGCGACTGTTTCAAGTAATACATAATTATAACCTGCTGGTAAATATCTAAGTACTAATATACCTTTATAAGGATGTAAATCACTGACACCAGTAGTTCCATTATTTAAATCACTATCACTAACAGTTCTATATACTTCAACACCTTCTAATCCTTCTGTATCTGTAGGATCTTCTTCATCTCCATTAATTACTGCTCTATTATGGAATTTCATTAATTTCATATTAGAAGTTATTCCATCAGCAGGATGACAAACTTCATTCTTAGGACATTGATATACTCTAAATGTAGTTGTTTCATCAGGTATTAAATAATTATATTTACTATCTCTTTTTTCAAATCTAACTCTAGTTGGTTTATCGTTAATAACAACTGTATCTGAATCTATTGTTATATCATCTTCACAACACTTAATAGTATATTCTACAGAAGGATTATTACCATTTGTATCAGTTTCTTTAACATATACAGAATCTTCTGGAACAGAAACTTCTTCAACTTTATATGTTTTACCTCTACATAATCCTAATATCTTAATATGACCACCACAAGTATGTAAATCAGTAACAACTCTAGCTTTTTCTTCTTCAGTTAAAGTATCATATACTTCATTAGGAACATATCTATAAACACTATAATCATTATCATTTAAACACTTTTTATTAGAATCAGTAATATTATTACCAACTTTGATAAATCTAAGTACATTACCTTGTGAATCTTTTACATTAAATACAATTCTATCAAAGTCGCTTCTTTCTTTAGTATCTTCAAAACTTACTGCAGAACCATTAACATCATTTGCATCACCATAACTATAAAAATCTTTCTTAGTGAAATTTAATTCTGTTAATTTATTATCATATGATGAAGTAGCTATACCTACTATTGTTTGATCTTCATAACCTTGACAAGTAGTAGAAGATGCAGCAGTTTCACTAGAACAATATGTAATTCTAAATGTACCTACATCACCTTTAGGAAAGTAAAATGGTATACAATCATTATCTTCACAATCACAAGTACCATTATTATTTATAGATGCTCCTTCTTCTTTAATATAATAATCACCTTTAGGTAAATACTTAATCTTAAAGTTTTTATCATCATCAAGTTGAATAGATGATGTAGCATCAGCACTATCTATTCTTTTCATTTTTATGGCACCATTGTGTATTCAACATTATCAATTTTAGTATAAATATTAAATTTCAATTTTTTTAATTGTATAGAACTTATTTTTTTAATTATTTCATCAGTATTTTCATTTTCACCTGAAACACCCTTAGTAAATTCAAATTCGGTTGGAATATTAACAAATGTATTAGCATCTACTTGCGCACTTTTAACTAATTTATTGTTATTTTTTGTCATAGTAGTAGGACTTATAGTAATTGAATTTGTAGAATTATATGTATGAAAATCTGCCGGTACAGTTTCTGTTACTGTATAAGTTTTACTTTTATTAACATAACTTATACATGTATAACCATTTTCATCAGATTCAAAACCATCACTTGAACCATTTGGATCATAAACATAACATCCACTAGAATCCTTTACTCCATTAGATTTAATAGTATTACCATTACTATCTTTAACATTAAACTTAGCACCACTTAGTTTTTTACCATTTTCATCTGTTTTATACCAATCTATTTTATGAGGAGTATCATTTAAATTTTTAGATGTTGTTGAACAATGATTATTATTAGAACTATCATATGATTGATATCCAAGTTCTGATACAGAAAAACTTACATTAGCAGTTGGTTTATTAAATGTGTAAGTATTATTAAATAATCCTGCTTCATGCTCAGTATCAATAGTTACAACATATGATTGACCTGATCCAAGTTCTGTCAAATCATAAAACGTTGCATAACCATTTGCATCCGTAATTTCTGTTTTCTTTAAATCAGGTGTTGTATTTCTATATATAATTGCTTTAACACCTTGTAAACCATTACCACTAAAAGTATCAATTTTTCTAACTTTAACACATCTTTTTAAATTATTAGTAATTGTAGCTGTATTTTTAGCAGTATTACCTGAAACAGCAGTATTAGCAGCGCTAACATTACTAATAACAACTCTTTTTGATTGAGTATTTTCTGAAAAAGAATATTTTGTTGAAGATGAACCTTGATTTAATATTTCTTTAATAATATAACTATTACCTACAGCTAATAATGGTTTATTATTGCTATCTAAACCATATCTCCATTTACATGTATTAGCAACATGTGTCATATTAACACAATTATTACCTTGACTATCACATGCTTGAAATTTTACATCATCACCATTACAAAAATCAGATTCAAAATTACTTAAACCATTTGTATTAGTAAAATTTTTAGTTACTTCAATATACCCTTTTTGTGGTATTTCTTCATATGTCCAATAAATAATTCTTTGTTCGTTATTTCCTGGATTATAAATATAAACATGAAATGTACTTGGGACATCTCCAAGAGTATTTAAAGCATTCATTAAATCATTATAGTTTGCTAAGTAAGAACTAAATTCGTAATTTGTACAATTTCCAGCATTACAACTTCCATCAACATTTGATAAGAATAAATGCTCTAGTGCATATACTGAATCTGGGCAAATATTACCTCCACAAGTAATATTATACCAATGAGTAGAGGCACTTGCCCATCTAGGTCCACCAATACCATAATACAATAGTTTTCTAACAGCATCATTCACTCCAGGATTGCTTGAATTATAATCAACTGCACTAACAGATATTTGCTGTACTGTACCCGCAGAACCATTTAATCCACTTGGTGCTCTATTGTTAGGATCCAAACAAAATGCATTCGCACCATCAGTAGTAGAACTTAATGCAGGATCACCATTATTCCAAGCCCAAAACCTAGTTGTATAAGAATTAACACCTGGTTTTATAAAATCTGTTAATCTAACATTATTAGTCATTATTGTAGTTGATACAGCTTTTACACTGTTTAAACTAATAAAAAACAATGTAAAAACAAATAAAAAACTCAATATTTTTTTAGATATATTTTTATACATAAAACTCCTCCTAGTATTTATTATCTTAT
>CADCJS010000007.1 GCA_902801825.1 uncultured Erysipelotrichaceae bacterium | reverse complement strand
AAATCAAACATATCAAAGAGTATTAGTTGCTTTAGGAAGAATTAATGAAATAATATTGAATAAAAAATTTAATGACGAAAAATATGGTGATATTAAATTGGATGACGTAAAAGGCATTATTGAATTTAAAGATGTAACATTTGCTTATCCGGGAGGGGAAAATGTTTTAAATAATTTTAATTTAAAACTTGAACCCAATAAAAAGATTGCGATAGTAGGTAAATCTGGTCAAGGTAAATCAACACTATTTAATTTACTTACTAGAGTATTTGATATAACTAAAGGAGAAATAACTTTAGACGGTATTAATATAAAAGATATTGATGAAGAAACCTTAAGAAAGAATATTTCAATAATAAGACAAGAACCATTTATTTTTAATAGAACTATTCTAGATAATTTTAAAGTATTAAATAAAAAAATAAAATTAGAAGATGTAAGAAAATATTGTAAAATGGCATATTTAGATGATTATATTATGTCATTACCTAAAAATTACAAAACACTTTTAGGGGAAGGTGGAGTTAATTTATCTGGTGGTCAAAAACAAAGATTATCTATTGCTCGTACTCTAGCAAAAGAATCAAAAGTTATTTTATTTGATGAAGCAACAAGCGCACTTGATAATAATTCTCAAGAATATATTAAAGAAACTATTGATAACTTAGTTAAAGAACATACAGTTATAGTTGTTGCACATCGTTTATCAACTATAGAAGATGCAGATGTAATATATGTAGTTGAAGATGGAAAAAGATGCAGATGTAATATATGTAGTTGAAGATGGAAAAATTGTAGGAGAAGGGACACATAAAGAACTATTAAAAACAAATGATAAATATAAAAGTTTATACAACAGTGAATCTTTAAATTCATAAAAAGAACATTTTGTTCTTTTTTTTATTTTTTATGTTAAAATATAATTAGAAAGGAAATATTATATGAAAAAAGTAGAAAAAGAAAAAATAAAAAATGTTGCAGGTAAAGGTAAAGGATTTATAGAAGAATTTAAATCATTTGTATTAAAAGGAAATGTAATGGATATGGCAATAGGTGTTATTATAGGTACTGCATTTGCTTCTATAGTAACAGCATTAACAGATGATTTTATAAATCCAATTATTAATTCTATTGGAGGAGCAGAAGTAAAAGGACAACTAAAAATATGGAGTGGTCAATACTTAAATTGGGGACATTTTTTAACATCAATTATTAATTTCTTAATCATGGCTTTTGTATTGTTCTTAATGTTAAAAGGTGTTAATAAATTAATGACTATTAACAAAAAGAAACAAAAAGATGATGTATTAATAACAAAAACTGATGAAGTATTATTACTTGAAGAAATAAGAGATTTACTTAAAAAAAGAAAATAATAAAAATATACAATATATCTTGTATATTTTTTTATTATTTGTTATAATTTTATTGTTGTTTGGCGATGTAGCTCAGTTGGCTAGAGCGTTCGGTTCATACCCGAAAGGTCGTGGGTTCGACCCCCTCCGTCGCTACCATAAGATAATTAATCGAACTTAAAAGTTCGATTTTTTTATTATATAAATACTTGATAATTAATAATTATAATATAAAATATGTTATAATTAAATAGGTGATTGAATGAAAGTATTAACTATAAAAGAACCTTTCGCAACTTTAATAAAGAATAAAATTAAATATATTGAAACTAGAAGCTGGAAAACTAATTATAGAGGTGAATTATATATTCAAGCTGGAGTCGCAAAATTATCTAAAGAAGTTAAAGAAAGAAAAGAATTATCATATTTATATAATGAAGATGATCTTAATTATGGTTATATTATTTGTAAATGTAAATTGATTGATTGTATAGAAATGACTGAGGAATTTATAGAAAAAGAAAAACAAAAAAATCCTAATAATTTTATCGCTGGTAGATACGAAGTAGGAAGATATGCATGGGTATTAGATGAAATAGAACCTATTAAACCTATAAGGGTAAAAGGTCAATTAGGAATATGGAATTATAAAGGTAGTGAGTAATATGTATTTATCAAAATCAAAATATTGTAATGCGGTTCAATGTAAGAAAATGTTATGGCTTAATGAATATAAACCAGAAGAAAAAGAAAGTCTTAATGAATCTGTTTTAGAAAATGGTACACAAGTAGGGGAACTAGCAAAAAATCTATTTGGTTTTCATATTGATGTATCTTTTAATGAAAATTTAAAACAAATGATAGAAGATACTAAAAGTTTATTATATCTAGATAAAGTAGTAATAACAGAAGCTTCTTTTGAATATGATAATAATTTTTGTAGTGTAGATATTTTAAAAAAAAATAAAAGTGATTTTGAAATATATGAAGTTAAAAGTTCAACAGAAGTAAAGGATATTTATAAAGAAGATATTTCATATCAATATTATATTTTAAATAATTTGGGTTACAATGTTACAAAAGCTAGTATTGTATATATTAATAGTCAATATGAAAGAAATGGAGAATTAAATCTAAAAGAATTATTTAATATAGAAGATGTAACTGAATATGTTAAAGAAAAATTAGAAAATATAAAACTAAATATAAAAGAAATAAATAATTATATGAATCAAAAAAGAGAACCAGACGAATTATTAGGAATTCATTGTGTTAAACCATATAATTGTCCTTTTTTTAAATATTGTACAAAAGGATTAGGTAATCAAAATGTATTTACTTTAAAAGGAATTAATAATAATAAAAAATTTGAATTATATAATAAAGGTATTTTTGAATATGAAGAATTATTAAAAATAAAAATAAGTGATAAAATAAAACAACAAATAGAATTTGAATTATATGATGAAGAAGATTATATAGATAAAACTAAAATAAAAGAATTTTTAGATAAATTAACTTATCCTTTATATTTCTTAGATTTTGAAACTTTTCAAATGTCTATACCTTTATATGATAAAACTAGACCTTATATGCAAATACCTTTTCAATACTCCTTACATTATATTATTAATGATGAACTAAAACACAAAGAATTTTTATCTGAACCAGATATAGATCCTAGAAGAAAATTAGCTGAATCTTTAGTTAAAGATATACCAAAAGATGTTTGTGTACTTGCATATAATATGGCTTTTGAAAAAATGGTTATTAAGGAATTAGCAATTTTATACGAAGATTTATCAGATCATTTAATGAATATTTATAAAAATATAAAAGATTTAATGATACCATTCAAAGATAGATATTATTATTCAAAAAATATGCATGGAATATATTCAATTAAATATGTATTACCAGCATTATATCCAAATGATCCAAGTTTAGATTATAAGAATCTAGATTTAGTACATAATGGAAGTGAAGCGATGAATATGTTTGCTAATATGTGTAATTTAGATAAAGATAAACAAAAAGAACTAAAAAATAGTTTACTTAAGTATTGTGAATTAGATACTTATGCTATGGTTAAAATATTTTATAAATTAAAAGAAGTCACAAGTTGACTTCTTTTAACATTTTTATTTTTTCAGAATAATATATTATTAGGAGGAAAAATGAAAAGTATATTTATTTTATTATTGCCTTTCATAGGAACGACATTAGGTGCATCATTTGTATTTTTTATGAAAAATAGTATAAATAAAAAATATGAAAGTGTGTTAATGGGATTATCATCTGGGATAATGATTGCTTCTTCGATTTGGTCATTAATAATACCATCCATTGAGTTAAGTAAAAAAAATATAATTCCATTTTTACCACCAAGTTTAGGATTCATTCTTGGAATTATTTTTTTATTAATACTTGATTATTTATATCCAAATAATAAAAAAGAAAGTAATTCAAAAATGTTATTTGCAATTACAGTTCATAATATACCAGAAGGTATGGCTGTAGGAGTAGCTTTAATAAGTGCATTAAAAAATGGTTCATCTATTACTATGGCTAGTGCATTTGCTTTATCATTTGGAATAGCACTTCAAAATATCCCCGAGGGTGCAATTGTATCTATGCCTTTAAAAAGCAAAGGTTATAAAAAGAATAAATCATTTTTATATGGAGTATTATCTGGTTTAATAGAACCTATTAGCGGTTTAATAACAATTATATTATTAAATTCAGTAATAAAAATTATGCCTTATTTATTATCTTTTGCTTCAGGTGCAATGTTTTTTGTAGTAGCAGATGAACTTATTCCAAAATATCATTATAATAATTATTCTAAGATAGGAACCTTTTACTTAGGAATAGGTTTTATAATTATGATGATACTTGACATATCTTTAGGATAAAAATTTAAAATAATACTTAAAAATTATTGATAAAATAAAGGATTTTTGTTATAATTTAACTGCTTTTAAAAAAAAGGAGTGAGTATAATGAAAAAGACTAAGATTATATGTAGTATAGGTCCATCAAGTAATGAACCACATAATATGGAACCTATGGTTAAAGCAGGAATGAATGTTGCTAGATTAAATTTTTCACATGCAACAAAAGAAGAAAAAGAACAATTTTTATATTGTGTTAGAGAAGTAAGAAAGAGAACTGGAAAAAATATTTCTATTTTATGGGATACTAAAGGACCAGAATTACGTGGTGGTGTAATGCAAACTAATGAAGATGGTACTGAAGGAGCTACTTTAGTCGCAGGTAAAACTATTAGAATAGTAAAAGAAAATGTTGTTGGTAATGAAGAAAGAATAACAATAAATCATCCATCAGTAATAGATGGTTTAGATGTTAATGATGAAGTTTGGCTTGAAAATGCTAAGATGATTGTTGAAGTTATTTCTAAAGAAGAAGATGGAGTTACTTGTTTAATTAAACAAGGAGGATTCTTAGGAAGTAGAAAAAGTTTTATAGTTCCAGGTAAACCATTAAATATTCCATATATTTCAGAAAAAGATAGAGAAGATATTAAATATGCTTGTGAAAATGGTGGAGAATATTTAGCTATTTCATTTGTATCTAATAAAGAAAATATATTAGAAATTAAAGAATTATTAAAAGAATATGGTAGAGAAGATTTAAAAATTATATGTAAAGTAGAAAGTATTTTAGGTGTTAAAAACTTAAAAGAAATATTTGAAAATTCTGATGGTGTTATGATTGGTAGAGGAGATTTAGGATCTGAAGTTGCACCAGAAGAAATTCCAGCTATTCAAAAAGATATTATTAAGACTGCTAGAGAAATGGGAAAAATTGTTATTGTTGCAACTGAAATGTTAGAAACAATGATGGAAAATAATAGACCTAAAAGAGCAGAAACTGCTGATATAGCAAATGCTGTTTTTGATGGAACAGATGCAGTTATGCTTTCAGGGGAAACAACAATTGGTAAACACCCAATTGAAACAGTTACAGCTATGGCTAAAATTTGTGAAGCAACAGAAAAACATACTAATTTTGAAGGTAAATTTAAATTACCAGATGTAGAAGCTGATAAAGATTCTATAGCTTTAGCAAATGGAGTATTAAACTGTGCTAATGTAATGAATGCTAAATTAATAGTAGTTCAATCACATACAGGAAAAACTGCACAAATATTAAGTAATTTAAAACCAAAAGCACCTATACTTGCAATTTGTGAAGAAGAAAAATTAGGTAGAAGATTAGGTTTAAATTATGGCGTTTATTCAATGGTTAATAAACAAAATGATAACTTAAATGACTTTATATCTGATGCTAGAAAATGTGCAATAGAATTTGCTGAAAAAGAAGGAATTGAATTAAATTCTGGAGATAAGATTGTTATAACTGCAGGATTTGTTGATTCAATCGAAAGTTCAAGAAAATATGTTGATAGTAATATTATGAAGATTGATACAATTTAATCAATCTTTTTTTTGTTAATTAAATGTAAATAAAAAATGTAAAATAGATTAATGCTTGTTTATATGATATAATTAAAATAGGAGGTATAATATGTTAGATGAACAATTCTTAAAAGATAATAATATAGATGTAGATCATGGTTTAGAACTATTAGGAGATATAGACTTCTATAATGAAACTATGACTGGTTTTGTAGATGAAATAGATAATAGAATAAAAGAATTAACTAATTATAAGAATAATAATGATTTTGAAAATTATGGTATTTTATCACATTCTATAAAAAGTGATTGTAAATATTTAGGTATTATGTTTTTAGCAGATATTGCATTAAATCATGAAATGGCTGGTAAAAATAGTGATCTAGATTTTATAAATAATAATTTTGATAGTTTTATTGAAGAAATAAAAAAAGTTAAAGATATATGTAAAAAGTATTTAGGGAGATAATAATATGAATGAATTAAAAACTATTTTAATAATAGATGACTCAAACATAACTAGAAATTTAATAGAACATGTATATAATGGAAAATATAATGTATTAACCGCTTCAAATGGAAAAGAAGCAATGGAATACTTAGAAAAAGTAGATTCTTTAAATATTGAAGTGATTTTACTTGATTTAAATATGCCTGAAATGGATGGATTTGAAGTACTTGATTATGCTAAGGAAAAGGGAATTCTTTCTAGAATACCAGTTGATATAATTACAGGTGAAGAAGCACCAGAAATAATAGGTAAGGTAAAAACATATGATGTTTCTGCAATTTTATTAAAACCATTTTCAACTGCGCAAATAGAAGAAGTTGTTAGTAAATCTATAGAGTTAAAGAAAAATAATTAATGGAAATAACCATTAATTATTTTTTTACTTTCATAAGTAGATATAAAAGCATTACTATCTTCTTTTAAAACTAAGTTTTTTATTTTTATAAATAAATTATTATTAATAATAATTAAAAAAATATAATTATTACTATAAGAACCACTAGAATTAATTAAGGAAAAAGGAATATCATTATTTTTTAATATTTCTTTTATATTTTTATTTGAAGAAATAACTTGTACCATAATCTTTTCTTTAGAATATTTATTTGATAAAAAACTACCTAAATAAGTTCCTATACAATAACCTAAAGCATATACTAATGCAACTAAAAAACTATTATTCTCTCTTAATGCTTCTTTGATTATTAAAAACCATATTAGTACTTCTATAAAACTTAGTATAGAACCAATCTTTCTATTTCCTTTAATTATTTGTATTGTTTCAATTGTCATTAATAATGCATCAAATAATCTGATAATAAATATTTGTATTAAAACCATTTCATTCACCTAATATTATTTTTTTCTAATTTTTCTTTTTTATTCTAATATGTTAAAATAAAGATGGTGAATTTATGATTATTAAAAATGTAAGAAATTTTGATTTAGATAAAACCATAACTTGTGGTCAAATATTTAGATATGATAAAGAAATTGATAATTCATATACTGTAATATTAAGTGATAGAGTTATTAATATTAAAAAAGATAATAATAATTTAATTATTAATTCAAATAATAATAATAATTTAGATATAATTGTAAGAGAATACTTTGATTTAGATAGAGATTATGAAGAAATAAATAAATTTTTAATAAATCAAGATAATAATTTAAAGGACATTATAGAATACTCTAATGGTTTAAAAATGATTAGAGAACCACATTTTGAAGTTATTATTAGTTATATATTATCTGCGAATAATGGTGTGCCACAAATAAAAAATGCACTTGATAATATTTCTAAAAAATATGGTAAAAAAGTTATGTTTAATGATAAAGAATATTATTTATTTCCAAATAAACAAGAATTAAGTAAATGCAGTATAGAAGATCTTAGAAAATTAAAAACAGGTTTTAGAGATAAATATATTTATGAATTTGTAAATAAACTTAATAATGATGAAATATCTTTAGATTTAATATCTAATCTAGATACAGAGAGTGCTATGAAATACTTAATGGAAAATAAAGGAATAGGTGAAAAAGTTGCATCTTGTATATTATTATTTGGTTATCAAAGATTTGATGTGTTTCCTATAGATACTTGGGTAAAAAAATATATGAAAGAAAACTATAATTTAAACACAATTAAAGAAATAACAAAATTTACAAAAGAAAAATATAATAAATACTCTGCAATCGCAATTCAATATATGTTTAATTCAAAAAGGAATAAAAATTAATTTTTATTCCTTTTTAACATAATTAAAAATAAAACAATAAATGGTAAAGCATAATATTTTCTAATAAAAACTAACAATAAATTTGAATTATTAAAAAATAAAGATGATACTAACAAACAAGTAAGAATAGTTAAATAATATAATCTATTTGATTTAATATATATTTTTATTAAATATAAACTCATCACACAATTGAAAAAAATACCTATTAACCATACTAATGATATTATATTTTCTATATGATTAATAAAATCAAAAAAATTTATTTTTTTAGTTAATATATATCCAGGAAAATCAAATATTAATGATAAATCTATACCAAAAACTCCTATAATTCCAAATAATAATAAAAATATAAAAAAATTACATAACATAATAAATATAATTATATGCTTATTAATACTTTTAGGTTTTTCTAAATCATTTTTAGAAACTGAACAAATTAAAAATAAAGAAGAACATAAATATATAGAATAATTTATAGATGATAATAATAAATTATTATATTTTACTTCAAATAAAGGTTTAAAATTTTCAAAATTAATATATTTTGTAATTCCTATAAACATAAATATATAATCTAATATAGAAATAATAAAAAGTATAAATGAAGTTTTAGATATAGTTTTTATCCCACAATTTACACTATAAACAGTCGGTATTAAGAATAATAATATTATTAATATTTTTGGAGTCTCATTTAAATATTTATTTTGAATATAAATAGATAATAATAATAAAGAATAAATAAAGAATAAAATAGTAAATAAGAGAATAAATAAATTAATAATTTTATTTGTTTTTTTATAAGTTATTTTAATTTTATCTTTTATATTATAATTAGGTAAATAATTAAAATATGAAAGAAAAAATAATAAAATAAATAGTGTAAAAATACTACTGATAAAACTTACATAAATAGAATTTTGTCTTGTTAAAGTAAGTATTTTTAATAAACCTATACCTAAAAAACTTTGTTGACTTATAAAAAAAATAATAGTAGAAAAATTTATATTATTTATTTTATTCTTCATCCTTTTTAGCTCCTTTTAATGATTTATTTGTTTGACCAATATCTTTTATTAATACATTAGTATTTGTTTTAACAATAATTTTTTCATTATTATATTTGTAATTTTGTAAATATATTATATTTTCTAATCCTAAAAATTTAGAATTTGAATTATACTGCTTATTTATTGTTTGATTTAAATAATTATCAATTTTTTTCTTAACCTTTTTTTCTATTCTTCTTAAATTTTTTTTATTATTTAAATCTTTATCACAATTATATTCATTTACTGTACCACTAATATTTAAAATATATTTAACAAAATATTTATTATTATCTTTTTTTATTTTATATTTAGTTTTATTACTTAATGTTAATGAAATATAATTATTATTATCACATTTTAAACTAATAATAGTTTTATTTTTTCCTTTTTTTAAAAAATTATATCCTATTGTTTCATTTTTATTTAAATAATCAATTAGTTTTCCATTTTTAGTTAATCCTAATTTTTCTATTGTAGATATTTTTGAAATAGGGGAAGAAGTATTAATATTTTCTAACGTACTTCCATCCTTGTTATAATTATTAACTTTAATTAAAGGTATAACTGGATCAATACCTTTTTTTAAATATAATGATAAAAACTCATCTAATTTAGTAGAATATGTTAAAGAAGTATACTTAGAAGCAATATCAATAGTATGTTTAACATATTCAGCAGGTATATTTTCAGAAGTAGTTAATATTTTTAATAAATTATAAGCTTTACCATTTTCTAAGATAATAATATTAAATTCATTCTTTATATCACTTATTCTTTCAAAACTATCAATAACATTAATAATTCCATCTTCAGCTACTTCTTTAGATAATACTAATTTTTCCATATGTCCACCATATAATTTTTTAGGTGACTTTAAAGTGGTTTCTCTAAGTGCTTCAAAAATAGTATGACCTTTTTGAGTATAAACAGTTATATTAGATCCTTTTTCATTATCTTTTTTAGCATTAATAACTTGTACACTTACTAAGTACTTATCTTTAACTTTATCAATTCCAATAGAAGTGACAATAGCCATTTTATTTAATTCTCCATAATTAAAACAACCTGTAAATAAAAAAATAAATAGTAATAGTATTATCTTTTTCATATTTATCTCCTTTTTATATTTTTAGTTAAATAACTTTCTCTTTTATTAAATTTATACTTTTTACTTAGAATTAAAGAATCAAATAAATCTTTTTTATTCTCAAAATTAATATAATCATAATCATATGATTTCATATTACAAAGTTTTATAATAAGAATTAATGAAGATATAAAAATACCATATATACCAACAATGGAAGAAAGTAATAAGAATAATAACTTATAGAATCTTAAAGAATTAACCATATCATTATCACTAAATAAAAAAGTAGAAATCGCACTTATAGATATTATTATTATCATTATAGGAGATATTAAACCTGCAGAAACAGACGCATCTCCTAACACTAAAGCTCCTACAATTGACATAGAAGTACCAAATACATAAGGTATTCTAGTATCAGATTCTTTTAATATTTCAAATATTAACCATAGAAGTAAAGCTTCTATAAATGAAGGAAAAGGTATTCCTTCTCTCTGCATTGAAAAATTAATTAATAAAGATAGTGGTAAAGTTTCTTGATTAAAAGTAGTTAATGCTAAATATAAACTAGGAACTAGTATAGATAATATAAGTGCTATAAATCTAATAATTCTAGTAATAGTAATATTTTTCGAATTTTGATAATAATCATCCTGAGTTTTAATATGATCAATAAAAAAAGTAGGTAGAACTAATACTTGTGGTGAATTTTCTACAATTATTATGATTTTTCCTTTCATAATAGAAAATGAAGCTAAATCAGGTCTTTCAGTACTAAGTGTAGTTGGAAATATATTATTATTTTTATCTAATAACTCTGAAATATAATTACTATTCGCAACATAATCTATATTTATTAAATTCAATTTTTTTTCAATTTTTTTAACAAAATTTTTATTACAAATATTTTTCATGTATATCATACTTATATTTGTAATACTATCTTTACCAACAGTCATTTCTTTAATTACTAAATTATTACTTCTAATTCTCTTTCTTATTAAACCAATATTAATTTGATAATTTTCTGTAAAAGCATCTTTAGGACCTTTAATACTTTTTTCATTAGTAGAAACTAATATACCACTATCTAATGTTCCTTTAGTTTCAAATCCAATAAATTTATTATTAATGCAAATTATACAAAAACCAGAATATAATAATTTATAAAACTTCTTATAATCATATATTTTTATTTTTTGACTATTATATATATTATTATTTAAATCTTTCATATTATTAATTTTATATTTAATTATAGGTTTTACTATAAAATCATTAATAACACTAGTATTACATATAGATTCTATAAAAATAATATATACTAAATTATTTATTTTTCTTATTTTTACATCTGGATTTTTTATATTTTTTAATACGTAGTTAATATTCATAATAAACTCCTTTATAATAGTTTAACCAAAAAATAAAAAAATATAGTATAATATTATTTAGGAGTGACTTATGAATATTAATGATGAATTAATTGTAAAAATAGATAGATTAAATAATGAAGGAAAAGGCATCGCTATTTATAATAAAATTGTTATATTTGTTGATGGTGCATTACCAAATGAAGAAGTGAAAATAAGAATAAATAAAATTAATAAGAATTATTATGAAGCATCTTTAATAGATATTATTAAAAAAAGCGATGAAAGAGTAGATATAATTTGTCCTTATTATAATGAATGTGGCGGTTGTAATTTAATGCATATAAATTATAATGCACAATTAAATTTTAAAAAAAATAAAATAAAATCTATATTTAAAAAAATATGTAATGAAGATATAAATATAAGTAATATTTATTCACAAAATAATTTAAATTACAGAAATAAAGTTGTTTTTAAAGTGGTTAATAATCAAATAGGTTTTTATAAAGAGAAAACAAATGAACTTATTGAAATAGATAATTGTTTTATAATAGATGATAAAATAAATATATTATTAAAGAATATTAAGCTTTTTATTAATAAATATCAAGATAATAAAATTAATGAAATTATGATTAGAGTTATTAATAATAAAATAATGATTTCTATTGATAATATTAATAATGATTATAAAGAAATATTTATAAATAACTTTAAAAATATAAATAGTATTTATATAAAAAATAAATTAGAATATGGAGAAAAAGTATTAATAGAAAAAATAGAGGATTTGAGATTTAATATATCACCAAAATCATTTTTTCAAGTTAATAAACAAATAAGTGAAATGATGTATAAAAAAGCGATAAGTTATATTGATAAGTCTGATACAACATTAGATCTATATTCTGGAACAGGTACTATAACTATGTTATTATCTAAAAAATGTAAAAAAGTAATAGGTATAGAATCAGTAAAAGATGCAGTTAAAGACTCAAATAATAATATCAAAAATAATAACATTAATAATGTGGAATTTATTTGTTCAAAAGTAGAAAACAGAATTGAAACATTAAAAAAATTAAATATAGATAATATAGTATTAGATCCACCAAGAAGTGGTAGTGATAAAAAAACACTTAATTCTATATTAAAAATATCTCCAAAAAAAATAGTATATATATCTTGTAATCCAATTACCTTAGCAAGAGACTATAATATATTAAAACAAAAATACATAATAAAAGAAATAAATGCATATGATATGTTTCCTAATACGTATCATGTTGAAACAGTTATGGTTTTAGAAAGGAAGTAAAATATGAAAAATTTAGGTAGTAAAACATTAGAAACAGAAAGATTAATATTAAGAGCACAAACAATGGATGAACAAAAATATTTATGGAGTGTGTTAATGAATCCAGATGTTAATAGATATTATTTAACTGTTCCAAAAAAATTTGCTGAAAAGCTAAAAGATTGGGATAAACAAGAAGAATATTACAAGGAAGATATGAAGCATGCGAATGATCCAGATGTATTCAAATGGAGTGTATTTCTAAAAGGTACTGGTGAATGTATTGGAAGAGTATCGTGTCACAAAGCAAGTGATGAAGGTTATGAAACAGATAATCCTAGCATTAGAGGGGTAGGATGGTATATTGATCCTAAATATAAAGGGCATGGGTATGGTTATGAAGCCGCTCAAGCTATGATGGATTATATGTTTAATGAATGTGAAATAGAAGAAATAAAGACAGGAGCAGCCATTCAAAATCAGTCATCATGGAAAATAATGGAAAAGTTTGGCTTTGAAAAATTGGAAGAAACAAAAATGATTGAATACACATATGTAGATGACCCAGTTGAAGATTATCAATATTATTTAACTAAAGAAATGTATTTTGAAAATAAAAACAACAAAAAATTAAAGTAATATGTTCGTAATACTCGATGTTGCTTGTAACAATGGAGATGAATTGATAGTTCTTTATCTCCAAAACGATGAAAATGACATGTTCGTCATCTCCATACTAGGCACGTTGAAACAGTTATGGTTTTAGAAAGGAAGTAAAGATATCTTAATGATATCTTTTTTTCTATGATATAATATCATTAGGAGATGATATTATGCTTAAACCTGAAATGCTTAAAAAAGGTGATAAAATTGCAATTGTTAGTTTATCTAGTGGAATATTAGGTGACGAAAAATTCATTCATAAATATTATATTGCTAAAAAGAGATTAGAAGATGATTTTGGATTAGAAGTTGTAACAATGCCAAATGCTTTAAAAGGTAGTAAATTTATATATGAACATCCAGATGCTAGAGCACAGGATTTAATGGATGCATTTAGCGATGAATCAATTAAAGGAATCTTTTGTGCTATTGGTGGAGATGATTCAGTAAGATTATTGCCTTATATAGATTATGAAATTATTAAAAAAAATCCAAAAATATTTATGGGATATTCTGATACTACAGTAAATCATTTTATGATGAATAAAGCTAATTTAGTATCATTTTATGGACCTTCAATTATATGTGAATTTGGTGAATATGTAAAAATGTTTGATTATACTAAAGAATCTGTTGAAAAGATTTTATTTAGTGATTGTGAAAATTATGAAATTAAATCAAGTGAAGTATGGTCAAATGATTTTGTATCTTGGAAAGAAGAGAACATGAATACAGCTAAAAAAACAATACCTGAAGAACATGGATATGAAGTTCTACAAGGATCAGGTGTTGTAACAGGCGAATTATTGGGTGGTTGCATTGATGTGTTTCCAATGATAATTGGAACTGAGATATGGCCAACAAAAGAAGAATGGAAAGATAAAATATTACTATTAGAAACAAGTGAAGAGAAACCTAGTCCTGATTTAGTAACATATTATTTAAGAAATTTAGGTGCTCAAGGAATATTTGATGTAATAAAAGGAATTGTAGTTGGAAAACCACAAGATGAAATGTATTATGAAGAATATAAAGATGTTTATAAAAAGGTTTTAAAAGAATTTAAGAAAGAAGAATTGCCAGTCTTATATAATATTAATATTGGTCATGCATATCCTACCGGATTATTACCTTTAGGAACAAGTATTCAAGTAGATTTTACTAATAAAAAAATATATTTAGTTGAATCACCAACAAAAGAAAAAGAATATAAAAAAATTAAATAATTAAGTGTTCGAAATATTTTTGTTTTTTCGACCATTCAAATGAATCTAAAGAGTGATATGTTCTTTATCTGCATACATGTAGGTAACTGTGGGTATGAATTGATATGTTCGTTGACCAAATACATGGTTAAACGATATGTTCGTTGACCGCACACTAGTCATGTTGAAATTGTTATGGTTCTTGAACGTAAAACCCTTTAAATATAAGGGTTTTTAGTTTGATAAAAAAAACTAATCCTAAAATAGTAATCTTACGATGTGATTAATTAATGAAAAAGTGTGATATAATGAATATATAGGAAGTGATAGCAATGAAAAAGATAACTTATGTTACTGGTAATTGGGCTAAAATAGAAAGTGCAAAACAAGTATTAGAACCATTAGGATATAAGATAGATAATATTAAGATGGAGACACCTGAAATTCAGGCAGATGACGTAACTGAGGTTTCAAAATATTCTGCTAAATGGGCTGCAGAAAAATTAGGCGTTCCAGTTTTAAAAAATGATACAGGACTTTTTGTTAATGCTTTAAAAGGATTTCCAGGTGTGTATACTCACTATGTTGATGATACAATTGGTGAAGATGGACTTCTTAAACTCATGGAAGGGATTGAAGATAGAACAGCATATTTTAAAGAGTCTATTGCATATTGTGAACCTGGAAAAGAACCTGTTGTTTTTGTAGGAATATCTAAAGGAAAAATAGACATTAAAAAATCAGGAACATATGGATGGAGCTGGGATTTTATCTTTATTCCTGATGGTGAAGATAAAACATTAGGATGTTTTCCAGATGAAGAAAGATGGAAATATTGGAGTTTAGATGCATATAGAGAATTAACAAATTATTTAGATAAAAAGCAATCGGAAGATTAAGATATTGCGATATGTTCTTGATCCACAGACATATCTGTAACAATGGAGATAAATTGATATGCTCTTTATCTACAGAACGATAAAAATGACATGTTCGTCATCTCCATACTAGGCATGTAGAAACGGTTATGATTTTAGAAAGGAAGAATTAATATGAAAAAGTATAATGTGATTGTAATATTTAGTAGGAATATAGATAAAACACTAATGTGTAAAAGAACTAAGGAACCATATATGGGAATGTATAATTTAGTTGGTGGTAAAATTGAAAAAGAAAATGATGGATTAAATGAAGCGTATAGAGAATTAGTGGAAGAGACAAATATAAAAAAAGACGATGTAGAATTAATTCATTTTATGAATTTGACATATGTTAAATGGAATAAAGAAATAGAAGTATATTATGGTATATTAAAAAAAGAAGTAACTCTGATTGAAGAAGTAAATAAACTTGAATGGGTGGATGTTAACGATAATTTCTTTGATATGACAAAATATGCTGGTGAGGGGAATATTGGTCATATTATAGAAGAAATAAAAATAGATTTACTAAAATGATATGTTCTTTTATTCACAGTACGCAGTGTAACACTGTAGGTAAATTGATATGTTCGTTAAATACAATACACTCACGTGGAAACAGTTATGGTTTTAGAAATGAAAGATGTTTAAAAAACATCTTTTCTTATGGTATAATGATTTAAGGAGTGATTCTATGTTATATGTGGTAAGACATGGTCATACAGACTGGAATAGTCAAAAAATAACAATGGGAAGAAAAGATATCAAATTAAACGAATTAGGAATTAAAGAGGCCTATTCTACATCTGAACTTTTAAGAGGATATAATTTTGATTTTATAATATGTTCCCCTTTAGTTAGAGCTAAGCAGACAGCAGATATTATAAATAAGAATAGAAATAATCAAATTATTTATGATGAAAGAATAATAGAAAGAAGTCTAGGAAATCTAGAAGGTAAACCATATACTAGTAATAATAATCAAATATGGGATGTAAATGTTAATACAGATAGTGATGGTATTGAAACTATGAGTGATTTCAGAGATAGGGTATATGGATTTCTTGATGAAATTATAAAAAATCATTCTGATAAAAATGTATTGTTAGTTACACATGGAGGAGTATCAGCACTTATAAATTGTTATTTTAATGGAACCTTATATGATGGTAGTATTTCAGATAAGTTTTTAAAAAATTGCGGTTGTGCATGTTATGATACTAAAGCAAAAAAGAAGTTAATACTTTATGGTGGTAAAAATGAAAATAATAAAAATTCCTACATACCCAGTATACGAATATTGCGATGTAAATAAAGATTGAAAAAGTGTGGTATAATGTATATGTAATAAAATTGGAGGAAGTAATATGATTGGACAGTATACTTTAATGATGTTATGTGAAAAATATGGAATTAGTTCCGATAAATTAGTTAATAAAAACAATTATATATTAACTTATGGTGAGTATCAAGATATAGATAGTACATTAGATTATCTTATAAACATTTTGAAAATATCTTCAAATAATATTGAAAAATGTCCAAGTATTTTATATAGAAATGTAAATAATATTAGAGAAAATATTAATTTTATTAGAAATTGTAATATTCATTTTTCTAATATTGAATCATGTTTGCATGTTTTAAGTTCTGAATCTATGGAGTTAAAAGCAACATACGAATATGTAAAAGAAAATTATGGATTAGATATAATTAATAGATTAACTTCAATTTTATCTGTTCCTAAAAACATAATAATAACTGTTGAAAATTTAAAAATTCCTTTTATAAATAAAAATGGAAATTTAAGTGTTGCTGTTGGTATAGAATGGGGAGCAACTAATTTAGAAGAGATACAAAAGATAATTCAAAGTCCAGAATTTAAAGAACATCCAGAAATGTTTACTTCAACAACATTAGCACATGCCAAGTTAGAAGAGATACAAAAGATAATTCAAAGTCCAGAATTTAAAGAACATCCAGAAATGTTTACTTCAACAACATTGGCACATTCCAAGTTAGAAGAAATACAAAAGATGATTCAAAGCCCAGAATTTAAAGAACATCCAGAAATGTTTACTTCAACAACATTAGCACATGCCAAGTTAGAAGAGATACAAAAGATAATCCAAAGTCCAGAGTTTAAAGAACATCCAGAATTATTTACATCAGAAACATTAGCACATGCCAAGTTAGAAGAGATACAAAAGATAATTCAAAGTAAAGAATTTAAAGAACATCCAGAATTATTTACATCAGAAACATTAGCACATGCCAAGTTAGAAGAGATACAAAAGATAATCCAAAGCCCAGAATTTAAAGAACATCCAGAAATATTTACATCAGAAACATTAGCACATGCAAAGTTAGAAGAAATACAAAAGATGATTCAAAGCCCAGAATTTAAAGAACATCCAGAATTATTTACATCAGAAACATTAGCACATGCCAAGTTAGAAGAAATACAAAAGATAATTCAAAGTCCAGAATTTAAAGAACATCCAGAATTATTTACATCACAAACATTATCACATGCCAAGTTAGAAGAAATACAAAAGATAATTCAAAGTCCAGAATTTAAAGAACATCCAGAATTATTTACATCACAAACATTAGCACATGCCAAGTTAGAAGAAATACAAAAGATAATCCAAAGCCCAGAATTTAAAGCACACCCAGAAATGTTTACTTCAACAACATTGGCACATGCCAAGTTAGAAGAAATACAAAAGATGATTCAAAGTCCAGAATTTAAAGAACATCCAGAATTATTTACATCAGAAACATTAGCACATGCCAAGTTAGAAGAGATACAAAAGATAATTCAAAGTCCAGAATTTAAAGAACATCCAGAAATGTTTACTTCAACAACATTGGCATATGCCAAGTTAGAAGAAATACAAGAATTATTGCAAATGGATTTTTGGAATGATAAGAGATATTCGAGTTTACTTACTTCTTCAATAGTAGCTAAGAGTAAATCAATGATTTCAAAATTACCATTATTATTTAGATTGGCTGAAGAAAATAATATTGATGGCTTTTTAAATACATCATTCTTATTATTTTCTCCTTCACAAAATTATGCATTAATACAATACTTGAAAGAAAATAATTTACCTTTGATTATAGATGGCAAGTTAAATCCAATTTTTGGAAAGCAACCGGGATTATTAATGAAAAAATATAATATAGATATTAAAGAGCTTATTCAAAAATATGAATATGAAGAAGATAATAAAAAAACAAATGGAGGAATATCAAAATGAATTTAGATGAAATAGATATTAAAATACTAAGAGAAAATTTTGATGAGAAATTAATTACACAAATAGACATAGATAATGTATCAAAAATCTTCAAATATTTAGAAAATAATGGTATATATTATGCAAAAGATTTATTTTTAACATCATTAGATTTGTTTTTATATCCTTTGGATGATTTTATAAGAAAATTTGAGGTTTTAAAAGAAAAATTAGGCGCTGATTTTGCTAATAAGTTAGGTGAAGATTCATCATTAATAGAAATAATGTATGAATAGTAATTAAAACAAAATGATCGGAAGATTAAGATATTGCGATATGTTCTTGATCCACAGACAGATCTGTAACAATGGAGATAAATTGATATGTTCTTTATCTATAGAACGATAAAAATGACATGTTCGTCATCTCCAAACAAGACACATCGAAAGCCTTTTAGTTTTAGAAAGAAGAAACTCGTAAAAAACGAGTTTTTTTATATAGCAAATACAACAAGTATAATGTGTAATAATTTAAATATACAAATAAAAAACATTCCCGTTCAAGGGAATGGAGTTCACACAACAGATATTATTAATAAAATAAGAAATAATCATTAATTAATATAGTTTGGATAGATATCTATAAAATATGACAATGATTCTATTATTTCACCATTTTTTAACATTGTTTTAAACTCATCAATTGTTACAAATTTTGCTCCAATGACTTCTTCATTGTCAATTTTTACATCTTTAATAGTATAGTTTCCTTTTGCTAACCAAACATCATGTATTGCATTTTTTTTGATATAAGATTTTATGAAAATAAAATCTTCTTTTTTTATTTCAAGTCCTGTTTCTTCTTGTATCTCTCTTTGAATACCTTCTAAATCAGTTTCACCAGTTTTTACATGACCAGCAGTTGCTTCCCACATACCACCATGTGATTTGTTGAAACTACGTCTTGTAAGTAAAATTTCGTTTTTATTATTAATAATCCATCCTGTTTCTAATAAGTAATATTCATTTTCTAAAAGTTTATCTTGATGCCTGATAAATGTTTTTCCAAGCTTTTCTTTTTTTTCGTTATATAAATCTATAATCTCCATTATATCATTCCTTTTATTATCATTTTAACAAATGATTAGTTAATAATCAATCGCTATATTATTAAAATGTGTTATAATTAAAACATAATATATCAATTAACATGTTCTTTATCCGCAGTATGAAGTGTAACACTGCGGATGAATTGATATGTTCGTTGACCGCATACTAGGCACATCGAAAGCCTAATGGTTTTAGAAAGGAAGAATTAATATGAAAAAATATAATGTAATTGTAATTTTTAATAAAGAATTAGACAAAACTCTAATGTGTAAAAGAACTAAAGAACCATATATGGGTATGTTTAATTTGGTTGGTGGTAAAATTGAAAAAGAAAATGATGGATTAAATGAAGCTTATAGAGAATTAGAAGAAGAAACAAACATAAAAAAAGAAGATGTAGGATTAATTCATTTTATGAATTTAACATATGTTAAATGGAATAAAGAGATAGAAGTATATTATGGTATTTTAAACAAAAAAGTAACAATAATAGAAGAAGTAAATAAACTTGAATGGGTAGATATTAATGATGATTTCTTTAATATGAATAAATATGCAGGTGAAGGTAATATTGGTCATATTATAGAAGAAATAAAAATAGATTTACTAAAATGATATGTTCTTTATCTACAGAACGATAAAAATGACATGTTCGTTATCTCCATACTAGGCATGTAGAGTGCGTGACACTGCTATGTCGTAAAATCCTTTAAATATAAGGACTTGCGAAAATTTGAAATTTTAAAAAAATGATAATTTTTGCTAAAATGCAAAAAAATGTCACAAAAAAAACAAACCATGTTTGCGTATGACTTGTCTCCAATAACTAGTATAAAACTAAAAATATTTTTAGTAAGGACTTTTGTTCCCCCCCCTAAGGGAACAATGCTAAAATATTATATTGATTGTAAAATAAATAAAATTATTGATAGAAAAGTGTTCGGAATTTAAATAATATTACGAACAAAACGATTCTAGAAATCTATGGTATAATTGTTATAGGTGTATTAATTATGGATAGATTAAAAAAAATAGATGAAGAAATATTTAAATGTAATTTGTGTGATAAAATGGTAGAAAAATTTCCAAACAGTAAAACTGTTTCAATTGGCAAAAGTCACGATATTGTAATTCTCGGTGAAGCCCCTGCTAATAATGGATGGAGAAAAAGTGGTATTGCTTGGTATGATACAAATCATAAGTTATTACCATCTGGAGTGGTTTTACAAAAATTATTAAATTTGATAAATTTAACCATTGAAGATACATATTTCTTGGAAGCTATAAAATGTTTTCCAATGGATAGAAAATATCTTAATAAATGTAGTAATAATTGTAAAAAATTCTTGTTTATGCAATTAGAAGTAATAAAACCTAAAGTAATATTAGCCTTAGGTGATTCGGCTACTAAAACAATATTAAATGTTAAGTATAAAAAGTTTTCAGATGTTGTTGGAAAGGTATTTGATGTAAATGGATTTAAGGTTATTCCAATATATCATCCTAGTCCTATTTCACCATTAAGTTATAAAGGAAACGAAGAGATATTTAAAAATTTAAATTTAAAAGAGATTGGAATATTTTGATATTGCGATAAATTTAAGAGAATGCAAAAATTTTTTTTCATGATATAATGAATATAGAGGTGTGAGTTATGAATGAGTACATTAATTTAGATGAAAAGAATATTGAAGAAGAACATATTTGTTGTGCTATAGGAGATCCTAAACATCAAGATGGTGTAGATAAAAAGAAAGAATGGATTAAAAGTAAATTAAAAGATGGGCATGTATTTAGAAAACTAAATGCAAGAGGTAAAATTTTTATTGAGTATGAACCAATAGAAACAGCATGGGTTCCTATTATTGGTAAAAATTATATGCATATTTATTGTTTATGGGTAGCAGGAAGTTTTAAAGGAAAAGGTATTGGTAAAGAATTATTAGAATATGCTATTGAAGATGCTAAAAAGAAAAAAATGAGTGGTGTATGTACATTAGTATCTCAAAAGAAGAAACCATTTATTGGAGATAAGAAATTCTTTGAACATTATGGATTTAAAGTAGTAGATACAATTAATGATTATGAATTAATGACATTACAATTTGATGATAAAGAAACACCCAAGTTTAGTGATAGTGCTAGAAAGATGGAAATTGATAGTCAAGACTTTACTATTTACTATTCTAATGAATGTCCATATGTAGAATATGAAGTTAAAGAATTATCAGATTATGCTAAAGATAATGGTATTAAATTAAACTTTGTAAAAATAGATTCATTAGAAAAAGCAAAAAATACACCATGTGTATTTAATAACTGGGCTAATTTCTATAAAGGAAAATTTGTATCTAATACAATATTAAATGCAAATGCATTTGAAAAACTTATTAAATAAATTGTTCGTAATATTTTGATATTGCGATGCGAAGAAGTTGGAGAAATCCAATTTCTTTTTTTAAATAATAATCCGAATAAAATGATTTAGAAAATTTATGGAATAAATATAGTAGAAATACTATATTTTTTATTATTTGAATAGGAGATAATGTTAGATTCAGATTTAGATATATAATGTTAAAACAAAAAGAATCAATATATAGGAATAAGGACCAATTTCCAAGGAAATATAGTTGGATTTTAACAAATAAAGCAAATATAAGTAGTATGTCTAGTTCTAATACAAGAGTATATGTAAAAAAATGTCTTTTCTAAGACATTTTGTTTTTTAATGCATCAATTGCTTTTTCTATATCACTTTGTTCTTTAATTGGACAAAATTCATCTCTATTTATTCTATATAAAAGCATATCATCCGCATATTTAAATGCATCAAATATAAATTTTTCAAATTTAAAAGAGTTTTTATCTTTAGTGTCTATTAAATTTCCATTATCATCTAAAAATTTATTATTTTTATATGCTCTATTATATCTTAATTCTTTTTTTGAAAACTTTATTATATTTTTAAGTGATATTAAATGGTAAGCTATATTAGTCTCTCTGTAAATATAATTTCCGTTATTATCTTTTTTATTTGTTATATCAACTGTTATATTTTGATCTTCTAACATATATGGTTTATTATTATATTTACAAAATACCCATGCTTTACTATTTTCATCAGTTTTCATTAATGTTTTACTAGCTAAAGAATAATTATTTTTTATTGTAGTACCAATAAATGTAGTATCTACTAGATTAGTTAATACATTATCTATAGTAGTAAATAATACGTATTTAATACCTTTATTTTTCATATCATAAATTATACCATTTCTTTTTAATGCATTAAATACATCACCATTACCATTAGGTCCCATTAATATTTCATGTTTATTCTTTAAAGTAATTTTTCCATTAACATCTAAAATAGGAAATTGATCTTGTTTAAAAAATATAATTCTATCTTTGTAATCAAAATAATTATTTTCTTTAAAAAAATTAGTAGTATCTTCATAGTTATTAATACTTGTCATAATATATAAATTAATATTTGAATTATATTTTTTATTCGCTTCTTTTAATTGATTTATAAATATTTCATATAAAGTAATAGTCTTTCCATTAATATTTAATTCTAAGCATCCTTTAGGTTTATTAAGACCAAGTCTTGAACCAAAACCTCCTGCCATTAATAAAACCGCATATTCATTATTTTTAATTAATTCTTCTCCAATTAAACTATCTTCTTTATTAACATTATCTTTATCTATTATTTTTAAACTAGATACTTTATTTATATCTATCATTTCATCTGTATATGAATCAATATATGCTTTATTAACTAATTTATAATCTATAGAATTAATTTGTTTTTTTAATTCCTTTTTCTCTTTACTATCTAATTCATCATAATATCTTAACAATTGTTCTTGATTATATTTTTTTAATTTATACATATTTATCATCCTTTAACTTATTTTTTGTCCTTTTCCTTCTTTAGAAGGTTCTAATGGATTTTCCATTTTATCTTTAATTGTTTCTCTTATATTTTTTTCTTTTTTTCTTTTATCTTCAGCTTCAATATTATCCGCAATACGTTTATTTATATGTTCTCTTAGTTTTTCATCATTAGGATTTTGTTGAATAACATTTCTTCCTCTGTAAGATGTATCACTAGGGGAGTAAGGAAACCCTCCATTTTCTTTACCAATTATTTGTTTATCAATAGAATCTTCAAATACAACTTTAAATGTTTCTTTATATGGTATTTTTACTATTTGAGCACTAAACCCTTGTTCTAAACCTTTATCATCTAAAATAGCATAAGTAATTTCAGTACTAATAACTTCATAATTTTTATCAACACCTAAATAGTCAATATTTTCACCAACAGAACCAGCATTTATAATTGCCTTATCATTAGGTAGTATTATTGTACCTTCAGAACTATCTGGTTCTACATGTAATTTATCATCTTTAACTTTACTAATATAATCCATATGAGTATGTCCAACAACAGTTGTACTAGGTTTATCATCTTCAAACATTTCATTATGATCTAATATTTGTTCTTTTTTATTATTAGTCCTATTAACTGATATTTTAGTATTAACCTTAGGATTAAACACACTTTCTAAATCTTTTGGATTAGAATGATATAAATTAACAATAGATTTACCTATTTCAATTTGACCTTTAATAGGTAAGTTATTTAAATAATCTAATCCATCCAGCATTTTACTTTTAGAACCATTATATATTAAATTACTAGTTTTAATATCTGTTATTTCTGTAGCACTTAATTTACCTCTAGCCCAAGCAAAGTTAGGATTTTTAACCAATCTATCATCACAATTACCTCGTATTACTATTTCACAGTTTTTACTAACCGCATCAACACAATACTCAGGATAAAAATATTTAGTTACTATATCACCTAAACATATAATTTTATCAACATTTCTTTTTTCAATATCTTTTAATACTAAATCTAATGCATGTTTATTCGCATGTATATCTGAAATAATTGCTATTCTCAAAAAGATCACTTCCTCTAGTATAATTATACTACGATTTTATTAAAATAACAAAATATAAAAAATCTTTATTTTTAATAGTATAATTGATATAATTATAAAGGAGTTAATAATTATGAATATAATAGATGAATTATTTAAATTACAAGATAAAGAATATAGAGAATTTCAATCTAAATTAATACCTAATATTAATAAAGAAAGGATTATAGGAGTTCGTACTCCTTTACTTAGACAATTATCTAAAAAAATTATTAAGGAGAATAATTATTCTGATTTCTTAAATGATTTACCACATAAATACTTTGATGAAAATCAAATACATGCATTTATTATTTCAGAAATAAAAGATTATGATGAATGTTTATTTGAATTTAATAAATTTTTACCATATATTGATAACTGGGCTACTTGTGATCAATCATCACCTAAAATATTTTTAAAGAATTCAGATAAATTAATAAATGAAATAAAAAGATGGATTAAATCAAAAGATACTTATACTATTAGATTTGGTATAGGTATGCTTATGAGAATATATTTAGATGATAATTTTAAACCAGAATATTTAAAAATGGTTTCTAATATTAAATCAGATGAATATTATGTTAATATGATGATAGCATGGTTTTTTGCAACTGCATTAGCAAAACAATATGATAGTACTATAGAGTATATAAAAAACTATAAATTAGATAAATGGGTACATAATAAAATTATACAAAAATCTATAGAAAGCTATCGTATTTCAAAAGAAAAAAAAGAATACTTAAAAAAATATAAAATATAGTGATTATAAATTGAAAATATTTTTATTTATTATTGACAAAAAAATATATAGAATTAATATTTAATTATTTAATACCAACTGAAGTATTCGCATCCGCACCAGATGATACAAGTACTTATGGTATTATTTCAGTTAATAATAATACTGTAATAGAAAATAAGGAAAATGTAGATAGTATAACTGCTACATACGCAAATGGTATTGTTTCTTTTACAGGATCAGGATTATACTCTGATGAGGATAATAATCAAATATATGCTACTGGAAATGTAACTGTTGAAAAATATTTTTCTTCAATGACTAATTATTATTTTTCTTATAGGAGTAATGGGATAAAGATTAGAAATATACTTAATAGTTTTGTTTAATAAATGTATAGTTTTAATTATTTAATTATTATTTTTAATAATATTTGTTATAATTATTAAAGGAGGTATACTATGGATAAAGAAATTAAAATAGATAATAAGAGTTATAATTTGATTGATTCGGTTTGTATAGATAATAAAAATTATATGGCATATGAAGATGAAGAAAAAATATATATAAGTCAATATATAGTAGAAAATAATCAAATAAAATTATTAACAATAACAGAAAAAGAATTAGAAAGAGTTAAAATGGAGATGAATTTATGATACCAAATGGCAAAGCTATGTATTATTTTGATAATAAAGGTAATTTGTGGGTAAAAGTTGGAAAAGAAAGAAGAAAAGCAACAGAATTTGAAATAGAAGATATTAAAAGAGCTTCTAATAATCCAAATTATAAAAAAACAGAATTTCCTTTTGATATGATTCAGTTACAAAATAATTCTTTAATTTATAGAATCGCAGGAATAGATTCATATAATAATTTTTGTAAAAAGAATAGACTTAAAAAACAAGTAGCCTTAGGTCTAACTGCGATTGTTACTGCGGTTAGTTTAAATGCCGCAACTGTTCTTGTTAAGAATTATAACAATAATAAAGTATTTAATGATGTTAGTGATGAAGTTATATATAAATCACAAGATGATAAAAATTTCTTAGTTTCTTTAAAAGGATTAATGGAAGAAAATAAAGTAGATTATAAAGTATTTGAAGAAGAAACAAAAGAAGAAAAAGCTAAAGATATTAAAACAAATGATAATATTGTTACAATAGATGCTGATTATATACCTAGTCAAGATATGGATGTTAATGAAAATGCTAAAAAATATGACGATTTATTAAATGAAATATGTCCTAAATATGGTATTTCACCAAATATTATTAGATCTATGATATGTCAAGAATCTGCTGCTTGTGGTTATAATTTACTTAAAATAGATGCAGAACAGTGGTTAGATCAAGTTGTTAATACAACAGATGGTAAAGGTAATAATATATCATTTGTAATTACTTATAATAAAGAAGCATATAGTGATGTTAATTATGTAGTATCTCCTAGTGAATTAAGTAATCCAGAAGTAAATATTAATATTGGTTGTTATATGTTTAGATATAATTATTCAATGTGTAATAATAGTATTGAAGATTCAATATTAATGCATAATATTGGTATTGGTAACTATAATAGTTATAGACAAAATTATCCTAGTGGTAATGTAGAACCTTATAAAGTATTTAGTGTAATTTTAGATAAAGTAGGTTATGATTCTGCTAGAAATTATGGTGATCCTAATTATGTTTATAATATTTATAAAAATAATTTCTCAGGAGAACCATTTATAGTTAATAATGATGATGGTACTAGAAATGTTTTAGTAGTAAATTCAACTGGAATAGATGGTACTTTTGATAGAGAATCATATTATAATAATAATAAAATAAAATAAGTGTCCAAAAAGGACACTTTTTTTATTTTTTAATAAATATTAAAAGGAAAAATTAAATAATTTATTTTTTGATAAAAGAACTTGATATTAAAAACAACAATTTAGAAAGGAGATATTAATGCAAGCAATTATGGTAGAAAAAGATAAAAATAATGATGTAATAATAAATGATATGTATAATCAAATATCTGATATTATTACTAATAACAAAAATAAAATAATTTATCAAATAAATAATACTTTAGTAGACAATAATTTTATGATTGGTAAAATTATTGTCGAAAATGAACAAAATGGTAATATTCGAGCAGAATATGGTAAAGAAATTTTAAATAAATTATCAAAAAAATTAACTAACAAATTCGGAAGTGGTTATAGTAGATCTGGGCTTCAAAATATGAGACTATTTTATAATAAATATAAGAATTGCCAACCACTGGCTGGCAATTTGAGTTGGAGTCATTATTGTTACTTGATTTATATAGAAGATGATGATGAAAGAAAAAAAGAAAGATATTGGAAGGTAATGGTAAAATAAGGTGAAAATTCATGTAAATAAAAAAACCTCTTTACAAAAATAATAATTTATAGTATACTACGTATGTAGTTTTGAAAAAAGGAAAGAAGATTTGTATCTCACCTGATTGCAAATAAGCAATAGGTAAAAAGCCAAAGATAAATATTTATTAAGGTTTTTTATTGGTGGATACAAATTGTATCCACTTTTTTAATGGAGGTGCTTGAAATAGCAAAAGGAAAAGACTTGTTCATTAATGAACAAATAAGAGCTAAAGAAGTTTTAGTTATAGGTCCTAATGGAGAACAATTAGGAGTAAAAAGTAGAAGTGATGCATTAACACTTGCTTCAGCAGCAGGATTCGATTTAGTACAAATGGGTGGTAAACCAGAACAACCTGTATGTAAACTTATGGATTATAGTAAGTACAAATATGAAAGAAATAAAAAACAAAAAGAAGCATTAAAAAAACAAAAAAGTACAAATGCAGAAACAAAAGAATTTAGATTATCTGTAAAAATTGATGTACATGATTTTAATACTAAAGTTAATCAAGTTATTAAATATTTAGAAAAAGGTCATAAAATCAAAGCCACAGTTAGATTTAGAGGTAGAGAATTAGCTCATACAGAACTTGGTAGAGATGTTCTAGATAGATTTGTAGAAGCAGTAAAAGATTATGGAATGATCAAAGATAAACCAGTTATGGAAAATAGAAATATGTTTGTTATGATCATGCCAATAAAGAAGGAAGGTAAAGAAAATGGCTAAAAATAAAATTAAAACACATAAGGCTTCAGCTAAGAAGTTTAATAAAAGAAATAGTGGTTCAGTAACATTCAAAAGAGCAGGTGCTAACCACAATACAGTTAGTTATAAAACTAAAAGATTAAGACGTTTAAGAAAGGTTGGTCAATTATCTAATTCAGATACAAGAAGATTAAAGAGAATAATTGACACTTTAAGATAAGGAGGTAAATCATGGCTAGAGTTAAATCAGGTTTAGTTACAAAACGTAGACATAAAAAAATATTAAAAAGAGCTAAAGGTTACTTTGGTAGTAAACATAGATTATACAAAACTGCAAAAGAACAATTAATGCATTCAGGAGCTTATGCTTATAGAGATAGAAGACAAAATAAAAGAAACTTTAGAAAATTATGGATTACAAGAATTAATGCTGAATGTAGAAATAATAATATTAGTTATTCTAAATTTATTAATGGTCTTAATAAAGCAGGAATAGTAATTAATAGAAAAATGCTTTCAGAACTTGCAATTAATGATCCTAAAACATTTAGTGAACTTGTAAAACAAGCAAATGATGCATTAAATGGAAAAGTTAAAAAAACTACAGTAAAAAAAGAAGAAACTAAAAAAGAAGTTAAAAAAGAAAAAGTAGATTATTCTAAAATGACAGTTGCAGAACTTAAGAAAGTTGCAAAAGAAAAGAATATTGAAAACTATTCAAAAATGAAAAAAGATGAATTATTAAAAGCATTAAAATAAACTCTAATATTAGAGTTTTTTTCTTTACTTTGAATTAAAAATGAGATATAATTTTTTTATAGAAAAGGAGAGTTATTTATGATTGGAATTATAATTTTAATTGTTTTAGTTTTATTAGTATTATGGTTTATTTCTACAGCAAATACACTTGCTAAAAAGAAATTAGCTACTGAAAATGCATTTGCAGATTTAGATACTTATTTAACAAAAAGATTTGATTTAGTACCAAATTTAGTTAATACTGTAAAAGGATATGCAAAACATGAAAAAGATACTTTAGAAGGTGTTATTAGTGCTAGAAATAAAGGATTAAGCGCAGAATCAATTGATGATAAAATAGCAGCAGATAATGAACTTACAAAAGCTGTAAGTAAATTAATCGCATTATCAGAAGCTTATCCAGATTTAAAAGCAAATACTAGTTTCTTAGAGTTACAAGATACTTTAAAGAAAATTGAAGATGAATTAGTAGGTGCAAGAAGATATTATAATGCAGTAGTTAATAAATATAATATAGTTGTTAGAGTAATACCAAGTTGTATTGTTGCTAAGATATTACATTATGAAAAAATGCAAATGTATACTGCAACTGAAGAGCAAAGACAAAATGTAAAAGTTGAATTCTAGAGAGGATGAAAGATATGAAAAAGAAAAAGTTATTATTATTTTTTATATCTTTTTTTCTTTTTATACCATTAGCAAGCGCTTCTGATTATAAAATAGAAAAATATGATGTAAATATTAATGTAAATGAAAATCATGTTTTAAATGTTGAAGAAAATATTGATGTTAAATTTAATTATTCTTTTAAACATGGAATAATAAGAAATATTCCTATTAAGAATACTTATTATAGAATAATTGATGGAAAATATATTTCAACAAATGAAAAAACAAAAATTAAGAATATAAAGGTAAATAATAAATATACAAAAACTATTGAAAATGGTTATGTGAATTTAAAAATAGGAGATCCAAATAAGACATTAGATACAGAAACTATTTATAATTATAAGATAACTTATGATTATGATATGGGTGATGATTTAATTGATGAATATGATGATTTATATTTTAATATAATAGGTGATAAATGGGATACTTCTATAAAAGATGTAAGTTTTACTATAAAAATGCCTAAAGATTTTGATCAAACTAAAATTAATTTTACTACAGGTAAATTTGGAAGTACTTATAATGATAATGTTATTTATGATATAAATAATAATGTTATTACTGGTAGTTTAACAAAGAAATATGATGATGATATTAGTTTATATTCTTATGAAGGTTTAACAGTTAGAATTGAACTTGAAGAAGGTTATTATAAAAATGAAAGAAAAAATTTTGATTTTACTAGAGAATTATTGTATTTATTGTTAGTAATAACATGTAGTTTAATAATATTATCTTTATATTTATATATTAAATATGGTTACAAGGAAAAGGATGTAATTGTTGTTGAATATTCTCCTTTTAAAGATTTAACCCCTGCTGAAGTAGGTTATATTTATAAAGGTAGAATTGATAAAAAACATATTATTTCTTTGATTACATATTTTGCAAGTAAAGGATATTTAGAAATAATAGATGATAAAAAGAGTTTTAAATTAAAGAAAATAAAAGATATTTCAGCATCTGAACCTGAATATGCCGCTGTTACATTTAGAGGATTATTTTCTTATGCAGATAAAGAAGGTATTGTTAAAAGTTCTTCATTAAATGAAAAATTTTATACTACTTTAGAAAGAGCATTAAACAAATTAAAAAAATCTCAAAAAATATATGATGCATCTCATTATGTTATAAAAACTTTATATATTATTATTCCTTTTATTACCTTAACTTTATTTGGAATATTTAAAATGTTTTATAGTTACAAGGTATATTTAGATTATAATAGTTTATATGGTTTAAATAAAAAAATAATTATATTTAGTTTTATTTATTATTTAATTTTATTTATTATTAGTAAAAAAAGAAATAAAGATAATTATGAATATTATAATAAAATAAAAGGATTTAGAGAATTTATAAATACAGTAGAAAAAGAAAAACTAGAAGAAATGGTAGAACAAAATCATTCATTATTTTATGATATTTTACCATATGCATATGTATTAGGAGTATCAAATAAATGGAGTAAAAAATTCGAATCAATCGCAATTGAACCACCAAAATGGTATACTGGTACTATGTATAATACAACTACTGGTAGATTTGATCCAGTAATATTTACTAATTCTTTAAATAAAACAGTTTCAATCGCTAAAGCAGTCGCAACATCAAGACCATATGAATCTTATTCTAGTGGTTCATTTTCAGGCGGTGGATCATTCTCAGGTGGAGGAGGATTCTCTGGCGGCGGAGGCGGCGGAGGCGGCGGAAGCAGCTGGTAATAATTTATAAAACAAATCATATATTTTAATTAGGTGAGATATGTGAGTAAAAAAGAAGAATTTAAAATATTTGTAACTACTCATCCTGAATTAGTAGATTATGTTAATAATGATAATATGAGTTGGCAAAAGTTTTATGATATGTATGCTTTGTATGGAAAAGATAATGAAATCTGGGATAAATATTTTAATAAAAAGAGTGTATCTGAAAAAGAAAGAAATACTTCTTTTTCAGATATATTTGAAACTATTAAAAATATAAATCCAGATGAATTACAAAAAAATATTGAATCTATTAATAAAGCTTTAGGTCTTCTAAGTGCTTTTACTTTAAAGGATACAAAAAAGGAAGAGTATACTCCAAGACCTTTATATAAAAAGTTTGAAGATTAATGAAAATAAATACATATTTAAAAATTAAAAATGATCCTAATTTACAAAGATACATAAGAGAGAATTCTTATTGGTATAAATTACTTAATAGAAATCCTAATTTAATTGATAAAATGATAGAAAATATGAAAAAAGATTATAGACTAACAGTAAGTGATAAAATTGATAGTTTAAATTCAAAAATAAATTTATTAAAAACATTAATGGATACATTTAAATAGGTGAAATATGTTTGAAAAACAAGAAATAATTATTAATATGATAGATAATCATGAAAAGATTAAAGAATTTAAAAGATTAGAAAAAATAATAAAAAATAATAAAAAATATAATGAGTTATTAAATAATTTTAATAAAAATAAAGATAAATATATTAATGATAATTCATTAAATAAAGAAATAATTAATTTAAGAAAAGAATTATTTAAAATTAATGAAATAAAGGAATATTTGAAATTAGAAAAGGAAATAAGATTATTAACAAAAGATATAAGTAATATACTTACTTCTATTATAGATAATCATACTTGTTAAAACTTTTCTTTTTTTATATAATAAAAAAGGTGATTGATTTGAGAGTAATTAGTGGTTTTTTAAAAGGAAGAAATATAGATGGTTTTAATATAGATGGAACAAGACCAACTATGGATAGAGTAAAAGAATCTATATTTTCAATTATTCAATCTTATATTAAAGATTCAACTGTATTAGATTTGTTTTCTGGTTCAGGTAATTTAGGAATTGAATGTATTAGTAATCTATGTAATAAATGTTATTTTGTTGATAATAATATTAAATCAATTAGTATTATTAAAAAGAATGTAAATGATATGAGAATAAATGATCAATCTATAATTATAAAAGATGATTATGTAAATGCATTACATTATTTTAAAAATAATAAAATAAAATTTGATATTGTATTTCTAGATCCACCTTATAAAAAAATAGTGATTGATGAAGTGATAAATTATCTCTTAAAAAATGATTTATTAAATGAAGAAGCAATTATTATTTGTGAATTTGAAAATAGTTCTATTAAAAAAGATTATAATGAATTATCTTTATTTAAAGAAAAGAAATATGGTTCAAAAGAAGTAACTATTTTTAAAAAAATAATATAAAACGACATAATATATATGTCTTTTTTTTTATAATTATTTTGGTGAAAGAAATGAAAGTATATATTGATATTGTTTTAATAATTAATTATATATTTGATTTTATTTTATTACTAAGTACATCAGTTATATTAAAAAGAAATATTAGTATTAAGAGAATTATTTTAGGTAGTTTATTTGGTAGTTTAACTATATTATTTTTATTTATAGAAATATCATCTTTTGAATTATTAATATATAAAATAATAGTAAGTATTATAATGTGTTTAATAACTTTTAAATATAAAAATATTAAATATTTTTTAAAAAATTTATATTATTTATATATGATTAGTATTATTTTAGGAGGATTCTTATATTTAATTAATAATCAATATTCTTATCAATCAAATAATATAATTTTTATAAAAAAATCATATAAACAAAATATTATATTAGGAATAGTATTATCAATTATATTTTTATATTTTTATATTAAAAATATAAAAGATTTAAAAACAAATTTTAATAAATATTATAATGTAGAATTATTTTATAAAGGTAATAAAATAAAATTAAATGGTTTCTTAGATACAGGCAATAAATTATTTTCACCATATAATAAATATCCAATAATTTTAGTTAATAAAAGTAAGATAAAAT
The DNA here is from genome assembly GCA_902801825.1 of uncultured Erysipelotrichaceae bacterium. GTDB lineage: Bacteria > Bacillota_I > Bacilli_A > RF39 > UBA660 > RUG13038. The sequence goes on along the minus strand of CADCJS010000007.1, from coordinate 4,357 downwards.
ATAATAATAAAGAAATTATTCTAGTACCTTATTATACTTTAAATAATAATGGTTTATTAGAATGTATAAAACCAGATAAAATATATATAGAAAATATTGGATATAAAAAAAAGTTTTTAATAGGGTTAAGTAAGCAAATTAAAATAGAAGGGATAGATTGTATATTAAATGAAAAACTATTGGAGGATTAAATGATAAAAATAATTAAGAAAATATTAATAAATTTATTTAGTAAATATAATGAATTATTCTTTCTAGGTAGTACAGATAAATTACCACCTCCATTAAGTAAAGAAGAGGAAGAAAGACTAGTATATGAATATAAAAATAATAATGATATAAATGCTAAAAATAAATTAATAGAACATAATCTAAGATTAGTTGTTTATTTATCAAAAAAATATGAAAATACTAAAATAGATTTAGAAGATTTAGTATCAATAGGTACAATAGGATTAATAAAAGGAATTAATACTTATAAAGGAGATAAGAATATTAAACTTGCGACATATGCTTCTAGATGTATTGATAATGAAATACTTATGTATTTAAGAAAAAATAAGAAAAGAAGAATGGATATATCATTAGATGAATCATTAAGTTTTGATAAAGAAGGAAATGAATTGCATTTAGAAGACTTATTAGGAACAGAAGAAGATATTGTAACAAAACAAATAGAAGAAAATGATATGAAAAAAATAATGCTTAAAGAAATAGGTAAACTTAATCAAAGAGATAAAGAAATAATGATAATGAGATATGGTTTAGATGGAAAAGAAGAATTAACTCAAAAAGAAGTCGCAACTAAACTTGGAATTAGTCAATCATATATTTCTAGAATTGAAAAAAAAGTTATTAATAAAATAAGTCTTTTAATTAACGTTTAAAAGAGTTTTATACTCTTTTTTTTTATTATTATGATATAATTTAAAAAGAGGAGAGGAAAATATGAGTAAAGATAATTATGTTGAGCAAATAACTAATATAGATGATGATTTTGCTAAATGGTATACAGATATTGTTATAAAAGCTAAATTAGCAGATTATACAGAAACAAAGGGATGTATTTCTATTAGACCATATGGTTTTGAAATATGGGAAAATATAAAAAATTATGCAGATAAAAAATTTAAAGAAATAGGAATAAAGAATGCATATTTTCCTTTATTGATTCCAGAAAATTTACTTCAAAAAGAAAAAGATCATATAGAAGGTTTTTCACCAGAAGTTGCTTGGGTAAATGAAATAGGTGATACTAAATTAGATGAAAGATTATGTATAAGACCTACTTCAGAAACTATTATATGTTCAATGTATTCTAAATGGCTTAGTTCTTATAGAGATTTACCTTTTTTATATAATCAATGGTGTAATGTATTAAGATGGGAAAAAGAAACAAGACCCTTTTTAAGAAGTAGAGAATTTTTATGGCAAGAAGGTCATACAATTCATGAAACAGAAAAAGAAGCTAAAGAATTCACTTTAAAAATGCTTGAAATATATTCTGATATACTAGAAAATTTATTAGCAATACCAGTTGTTAAAGGTAAAAAAACAGAAAGTGAAAAATTTGCAGGAGCAAAAGAAACTTATACTATAGAAACTCTAATGAAAGATGGTAAAGCTCTTCAAAGTGCAACTTCTCATTATTTTGGTCAAAATTTTAGTAAACCATTTAATATTAAATTTCAAAATAGAGATGGTAAAGAAGAATATGCATATCAAACTTCTTTTGGTATAACAACTAGATTAATAGGTGCTATTATAATGTCTCATGGTGACGATAGAGGACTAAAACTTCCTCCAAAAATCGCACCAATTCAAGTAAATATTATTCCAATTAAAACAAATGATGAAAAAGTAATGAATGTGGTAAATGAAATATATAAAGAATTAAATGGTAGTTATAGAATAGAAATTGATGATAGAGATAATTATTCCGTAGGTTATAAATTTAATGATTCAGAAATGAGAGGAATTCCATTAAGAATTGAAATTGGTCCTAGAGATTTAGAAAATAATAAATGTATTATAGTTAGAAGAGATACATTAGAAAAAATAGAAGTTGAGTTAGATAATATTAAAAATGAAATTGATATATTATTAAAAGATATTCAAAATAATATGTATAAAATGTGTGAAGAAAGAATGAAAGAAAAAACAAGTGTTGCTAAAAATATAGAAGAATTTGAAAGTATAATTAATAATAATCAAGGATTTATTAAAGTAATGTGGTGTGGAGATAATGCTTGTGAAGAAAAAATAAAAAAATTAACTAGTGCTAAATCAAGATGTATACCATTTAATGAAGAAAAATTATATGATAAATGTTTCTGTTGTGGTAAAGAAGCTAAACACATGGTTTATTTTGGTAGACAATATTAAAGAAATTCTATTAAAAATAGAATTTTTTTTGTTTTATATAAATAATAATAATCATATATTTAATTAGGGTGAAATATATGTTTTATAATAAAATACACTTTAGAATTAAAATGTTTTTTTTATTTGTTATTTTATTTTTTTTAGCAATTATTATTAAAGTATTTTATTTACAAGTATTTCAGTATAATAAACTTAATAATCTTGCTAGTGATTTATGGAGTAGGAAACTGCCAATAGAAGCTGATAGAGGTAAAATATATGATAGAAATTATGATGTACTCGCAGATAATACAACAACTACTAGTTTAGTATTAATACCTAATCAAATAAAGAATAAAGAATTAGTTACAAAAAAATTATCTAGTATTCTTAATGTAAGTTATAATGAAATGAAAAAACATGTATATAAAAACACTTCTATTGAAAGAGTACATCCAGAAGGTAGAAGATTATCTTTTGAAATATCAGATCAAATAAATAAGCTTAAACTTGAAGGAGTATATTTAGTTAAAGAATCTAAAAGAAATTATCCTTATAATAGTAATCTATCACATGTACTTGGTTATGTAGGTATTGATAATCAAGGCTTATCTGGATTAGAATTAATATATGATAAATACTTAACTGGTAAACAAGGATCTATAAAATATTTTTCTGATGCGAAAGGTAATAGATTAAAACTAAATGAAATATATGAAGAACCAACAAAAGGAATGAATATTGTTTTAACAATTAATAATGAGATTCAAAAGTCAGTTGAAAGAGAATTAAATAATGTAGTAGATAAATATAATCCAGAACATGCTTTAGCAATTGCAATGGATCCTAATAGTGGAGAAATACTTGCTATGAGTTCTAGACCTAATTTTAATCCATTAAATTATCAAGATTATTCGGTAGAAGAAATAAATAGAAATTTACCTATATGGATGAATTATGAACCAGGTAGTACTTTCAAGATAATTACTTTAGCGGCATCATTACAAGAAGATACCATTGATTTATATAAAGATCATTTTTATGATAGTGGTTCCATATATGTAGAAGGTTCTAAAATAAAATGTTGGAAAGATGGAGGACATGGAGCAGAAAATTTTTTGAATGTAGTAGAAAATTCTTGCAACCTAGAGTTTTAGCAAGAGAAACCTTTCAATTTCAAAATGAATGTAAAAATTTTGCTTGTGATTTAAGGAAAATAACTTATAAAGTTGAATTTACATCTCTTCCGTTGTTATCAATTCATACCAAAAACAAGCAAGATTGTAGTTTAGAAATGTTTAATGTCATAAATGAATTGATACTTAATAATAAATCAATATTTAGAAGAGTAACAAAAAAACAAATTGTATATAAGAATAAAAAAACAAAAAGTATAATTGGAATTAAATTAACAAATTATAAAGGTATAAAAGTTTATACATTACCAAACGTTAAGGAACTTGATATAGAAAATAAATTTATTGATGTCCCATCAAAATGTTTAAAACCATTAAATAAAAAAATATATATATAAACAAAAGATGATTTGAATTATTTTAATAATGTAATTAATCAATATTTAAAAAAGTGTTAGAAAAAACACTTTTTTTTAGGGGGTAAAGTACACATTAATTGTGTACTTTAGAAAAAAATCTACATTAAAGATTTTATTGATTTTTATTATAATTACTATATTTACAAACTTATTATTTTTTGATATTATATAAATAAAATAAGATAGGGCGAAGGTAGTTTATTAGGATGAAAAATTAATGCTTTTAAAAATAATAAAGGGAGTGATAAAGTGGAATCTTTAAAGAAAGTTAATTTTAAAAGAATAAGTTTTATAATTTTATTTGTATTGATAGGAATATTTTGTAATGTAAGTACTGCAAAAGCTGATACTGATGTTGTAATTAAAAGTGCTGAAATAAAAGAAAAATCAGAAAATGTAGTATCAACAGTATCAGTTTCTGATAATAAAGTTAATATG
>CADCJS010000006.1:52500-89687 GCA_902801825.1 uncultured Erysipelotrichaceae bacterium | reverse complement strand
ATCATATCCATCAACTTCCTTTCCTAAATGTGTTGAGCCATTTGAGGTAAGCACATATCAAATATATAATTTTAATACCATAGTGAGTATCTTTTTCTCGCTACAATTATAATTATACTCAAAAATTAGCAATTGTCAATAGGGAGTGCTAATTTTTATTCTTTTGGATATATATTTAGAAATATTTTAATCCTAATATCTTAAAATTCAAAGCAATGAAAAAGGCCAAAATCTTCATTCTAATCTTAACGAAATATTCGTATACTGGGTATGTAGGATTTTTTATTATTTTCTAGCATTTTTATTTCTTCTATGTATTTATCATAATCAGAAACATATATCTTATCTTGTTTTAATCTATATTTATCATATTCTATTTTTTAATCATCTAAAGTCATAAGAATAATTCCTTTTATTAATTAATCTATTACTTTGTCTAATAATTCTTGAATTTTATTATTATAATATTCTATATCTATTTTATTTGTAGGTTCATCATTAATATGATATTTCTTTTTTATATCTAATATTTTATCGTATGATAATTCTATATCCTTTTTTAATGATTCATTCATTTTCTTTTCAATATAATTAATACAGTTTATTACATCATTATACTTTCCACCCATTAATAAAACATTATTACCAGCATTTATTGCTTTTAGACATGACTTTTTATATCCATATAAAATATTTACAGATTTCATCTTTAAATCATCTGTTATTACTAATCCCTTATATTTTAATTCACCTTTCAAATAATCTTTAATTACTTTTTTAGATAAACTTGCAGGATTAAATAAATCCATTTTTCTTATCAATACATGACTTATCATTATTGCTGGACATTTATTTTTAATAGCTTCCTTAAATGGTTCTATATCTTCTTCTTTATCTATATTTACATTAGTGGATGGTAATAAAATATGAGGATCATTTTTAAATAGTCCTTGACCAGGGAAATGCTTAATAACAGGTATTACATTATCATTAAATATATTAACCATAGTAATTCCATTTTTTATTACTTCTTGTGATGTTTCTCCAAGTGCTCTATTTCCAATGATATGATAATCTCCAAATCTTTGTATATCAAACACTGGAGCAAAATTTAAGTTTACTCCTAGTTTTTCTAACATTTCTTTAATTAGTAATCCGTCTTCTTTAACATATTTAATATCTTTTCTTAATCTTTTAGCAGCAGGTAAAGTATTAAAATCATCTGGAAGTCTATCAACTCTACCACCTTCTTCATCTATCGCAATAAATATAGGAGTATCATTATACTTTTTATTTATTTTTTTAATTTTATTTATTAATTTATGCATTTCTTTATATGAATCATAATTTTTAGAATATATTGATATTCCTCCAATATTATAATCTTTTATTAATGTTACTAATTCATCAGTTATTTCTTTACCATTCATTCTTATAATAAACATTTGACCTATTTTTTTCTTCATAATTATTACTCCCTTATTAATTTTTAACTATTAAATAATATATTTGTATTACTATTATAATTATACTAAAAAAAATAGAATATTTAAATATTCTATTTTACAGTACCAACTTTATTAAAAGGCCATATTATAATGTCTGCTTTACCAATAATATTGTTTTTAGGAATTAATCCAATTTCTGTATATCTACTATCTAAAGAAACTTCTCTATTATCACCTAAAACAAAGTATCTATCTCCAGGTATTTTAGTAAAACCTATATCTTCTATTGAAAAATCATCAGTTTTACTAGATGCGAATGAATTATCTATTTTTTTATCATTTACATATATTTGATTATTCTTACAGTAAACAGTTTCTCCAGGTAATCCAATTACTCTTTTAATAATTTTAGTATTATCAACTCTCGCAACTACTACATCATATCTTTTAATATCAGTTGTTCTATACTTTATTTTATTTAATATTAGTATTTCTTTATTTGATAGAGTAGTATCCATACTAGGTCCATCTACTCTAACAGGGTCAAATAAGAATAATCTAATAATTATTACAGATAAAACAATTAATAAATAACTTATTAAATCTTTCATCATTTTCTTTGTTTTTTTACTTTCCATTTTTATTCCTCCATAAGCAAAAATAAGACATTAGCTGCCTTATTTGTTTGTTCTTTCTTTGAATCTGTAAGAAGCAACTCTTCCTCTTAAGAATGTAAGTTTAGCTCTTCTAGCTTTTCCTTTTCTAACTACAGTTAATTTTGCAATCTTTGGTGAATTTACTGGAAATATTCTTTCAACACCAATACCAGATGACATTTTTCTAACTGTAAATGTTTCAGAAACACCTGAACTTTTTTTACCTACACAAATTCCTTCAAAAGCTTGGATTCTTTCTTTGTTACCTTCAATAATTTTGTATTCTACTCTTACAGTATCTCCAACTCTAAATTCAGGAATATTAGGATTGATTTGCTTTTTTGTAATTTCATCAATAATATTCATAAATCTTTTCTTCCTTTCTACCTAGCAATCATTTAAATAATAGATAAAGCGGATTGCCTTCTTTTTAACAATAATAATATTAACACATTTTGTTTTAAAAATCAACAAAAAAATAAAGAAAAAAGCTTATGCTTTTTTCTTTTTTAATACAATTAAAGATGTTATAGCAGTTATTATACTAAATATTAATAATGCATAACTGATTTTATTAATTCCTGTTTGAATTTGAATTGAATATTCTGCGATTGATGAACTTTCTTTTTTATTTTCATTATTGATTGTATATTCTCTAACATTTCCATATATTTTATCATTAGATATGCTAAATGTTATTTGTTTATTATCAGTTGATGTTAATTTATAATTACCTTCACCTAAACCTTGAATATATAATCTATTATTAACTGTTCTTAGATCACTTATTATATTTCCTAATCTATATTTTCCAATTTCTATTTCTTCAAACGAAACTAATTTATCATCTTTATATAATTTATATGTTTCTTCTGAACTTAGTTTACTTCCATCATCCATCATATAAATCGAAATATTTTTAGGATTTACTTCTATACCCATTATATCAGCGATAAATTTATATATTGCAGAACTTACTGGATTTCCATTTCCATCTACTAGAGATATTCCACTATCAATTGTGTAAGAACCTTTTGTTATTGTATAATTTCCTACGTTGATTGTTACTGTTTTTCCAGCAGGTACAGTTAAATCACTATCTAGTATTACATTCTTGTATAAAATAACATCTACATTTAGATTTGCTGCAGTATTTACTGCTGCTTGTAAATCTGTAAAGTTCAAATTATTTACTGAAGCTACTCTTTCAGTAGTTCCTACTATTTCAAGATTTCCTACTTTTTTAGTAACACCTCCAATGTCTTGATCAGTTGTTACTAATTTATAACCTGATTCTGAGTTATATGCTCCAATAATAGAATTTGTTTCTCCTATTAATGTTCCATCATATATATTAATTGTTGAAACATTTGATTGATTATTTATCGCATATGTTTTACCTGTAAGAATTGGTGTATTATTTATTGGTAATCCACTTTCTCCTATATTAATTGTCATTTTAGCTCCATCTGCAACTTTTATTACTTCTGAATTATCTGAAGTAAATGTTCCATCTATTATATTAAATATTCCATTACTTCCATTTGACGTAATAATATCAAATACTTTATCCGAAGCATTAAATGTTGCATTATCAATTGAAAGAGTTGAACCACTTCCTATTACAAATAAAGGATAAGATTCTGTATAAGTATAAGTTCCTCCATTTATATCTAGTGTATTATTACTGTTGCTTAATTCAATTAATTTACTCAATGATGCATTACTAGTCATTGTTACATTATTAAATTCAGATGTAGAATTCCCCCAAATTGCAATTATACTACTACTAGAACTAGAAGAACTTTGATTATCAGTAAATGAACTATTATTGATTTCATATGTTGCCTTTTTTATATCAGTTCCACTACCAGATATAATGTTATGTCCTAAGAAAGTACTACTATTTACTGTTAAATCACCACTATTAGAAATAACAGTTCTTATAGAATCATTAGAAGTTGTCATAACATAATTAGTAAGTGTTAAACTACCACCATAATAATTATTACCAATTTGTAATAAAGATGTTGTAATATCTTTTATTGTTGCAGTTCCATAGTTACCTATTAACAAAGAATATTCATCCCCAGTAAATGTTCCTCCTGTAATATCTAAAGTACCAGTTGATTGATTTGTTACCATTCTAGGACAATCCCAACCGTTTAGATATGATAATAAACTAAATGTTCCTCCTTCAATATTTAATATTCCACTATTATTAAATATTGATTGTTCTGAATAATCTTTATTAAACTCTCCACCACTAATATTTAATTCTCCAGTAGAACTATTTTCTATTACATAGTTAGTGTCAAATACTGTTGGATCAACAAAACTTCCATCAGAAATATATGCTTTATCATTATTTTTAATTAATGTTGCACCAGTTTGTGATGTGAATGTTCCACCATTTATATAAAGATCTTTATTATTCTTAATAATATAATTTGATGAATCCATTACTTTAAATGTTCCACTATTAATAGTTAATTTATTGTTATTATCTATTATATCTCCTAATGGACTATTAATATTACCTGTATTATTACTATCTTCTATTGTTAAATCACCATTATTTTCGATTAATTTACTATTATTTTGTGAAATAGTATAACCATTTAAATCTAATGTAATTTTCTTAGTATTTGAAATATCAACTGCAGTATCACTTGGCATTATTGTTATATTATTAATTACTTGTAATTTTTCATTTAATCCTGCTGCTGTTACTGCACTTTGTAAATCATAATATTTTTCATGTGTTGTTAAATTTTCTACTACGTATACTCTATCTAAATATTTAGATTCAATATTGTCTGTAGTTGTTGAAGTAATATTATAACCTGTTTCAACATCTTTTATTGCTCCATAAACAGCTTTATTCTCAGGTCCTTTTATAATCCCATCATAGAAGTTTACATTTGAATTTGAGTTATTATTGTATATTCCATATGTAGCACCTGTAATAGCTGGAGATGTAATAGAAAGATTTCTAGTACCATCTAATTTATAATCATCTTTAACACCTATATTAATTGTTTGAGAATTAGTTACATTTAATCCAATTTGATTATTAGATGTTAACGTTGAATTAGTTATATTTATTATTCCAGTTCCTTGTGCATTAAGTGCATTATTATTTGTAGAAATAGATACATCATCTATATCAACATTTCCACTAGTAGATATTGTCATACCATATAGATTTTGATTACTTGTAAATGAAGAATTCTTTAAATCTAATGTTGATGAACCTGTAATCTCAATAAATGGTTGTGTTCCATAATTTGTTCCATCAGTGTTAACTGTTAATCCACTTATAGTATTACTTGAACTATTAGTAAGTTTAAATATATCTCTATTGTTATTATGAATAGTATAAGTACCACCATTTATAGTTAATGTTCCTGAATTTATTAATGCTGGAATACTATTATCTGCATAACGTGTACTATAATATCCAATATCTGTCATATTAACATTAGTTAAAGTAAGTTGATTTGTATTATTTCCAACACTCATATAATTAGTTGAAATATTTGATATTTCAGCATCACCATTATTAACTATTATTTTTCCTTTATTATCATCTGATGTAAATGTTCCTCCTGTAATTCTAACAATACCAGAAGAATTATTAGTTATAACAATCATATGATTAATACTACGATCATACATATAACCACCATTTACTTTTATTGTTCCATCTGAAATTGTTACATTACCTGAATTATTAATTACAGATGAAGTTGATTCTCTATATCCAGAATCTGTTATAGAACCACCAGTCATATTTATAGATGCACCTGCTTTATTTTCAATTAAATCATAAGATGTATAATTTGTTTTAATTTCTCCACCAGTTATATTTAGTGTTCCTGAATTAATAATTAATTTAGCATGTGTTTCAGTAGTTAATAATCCATTATTAACATATACTGTACCTGAATTATCAATAATATTTCCATTATATTTAAGTTTATAATTACCAGCTGTAAATGTTATATTTCCAGAATTAATAATCATTTCTGATGTTGAATAATTATATATTAATCCTTGTCCAATTGTATCTTCTTGAGTTACTGAACTATCTATAAATTCTATTGTACCTGCATTATTTATAAAGTTTTCATTATTTTGATAGATTGTATTTCCATTTAAATCAAATTTAAAGTTCTTTGTACTGCCTACAGTTAATACTTCAGCAGTTTTAAGAATTGTAATTTCACTTAATACTTGTAAAGTTTGATTATTTTCTACTTCATTTATTGCAGTTTGAATATCTGTATAACTCTTATTCTTTTCAATATTTTTAATTATTGGATCATCTGATAAATACTTTGATTCAACGTTGCCATTTATTTCACTTTTAATATTATAACCATTTTCTATATCATTTATTGTTCCTACTATTGCAGTTGGACCAACAACTTTTCCATCATAGAAATCAATTATTGTATCACTTGAATTACTATATATACCATAATAATTACCTGAAGTTGCATTTGATTTTATTAAAGGATATTCATTAGAGAATTTTAATGAATTATCTAAGTTTTTATCTCCTTTAATACCTAATGTTAATTTTGCGCTATTAGATAATGAAATAGCATTACTATAATTTCCACTTATTATACTTCCATTTTCAATTGTTGTATTAGATGTTTCTGATAAATATAGTGGAGTATATGATGAATTAATTGTACTATTTTTAATTGTCATATTTCCTGATGATTTGTTATATATATAATTATTTTTTGTATTTGATGTTGTTACATTATCTATTGTTGCAGTACCTGTATTTATTAATAATGTTGGTATATCAATTGATGTTAAATCACGAATAGTTGTTTCACCAGATGATTCAACTATTGCTGAAGCAACATTTGTATAAGTTCCTCCTGAAATATCTACAATACCAGATGTAGAATTTTTTACTACTCTTGCAGCTCTAGTATTTCCTAAATAACATTCACTTGTTTTATATGTACCACCGGAAATATTTAATGTTCCATTATTTGCAAATATATTTCCACCACAAGTTTTTATAATTGATCCATTTGAAACATTCATTGTTGCATTTTCATTATTTTTTATTAAATCAATTGAACTTGTATAATTTGAATCACTAATATTTGTACCAACAATATTTACCAAACTATTATTAGTAATTAAATTAGTATCAAATTCAGATGTAATTGTACCTGAGTTTAGATTTAATGTTCCATTATTTACAAAACCATTTGTTGGGCCACTTTGTGTCCAGCTTTCTGTATTTGCAAATGCACTAAGATTCATAGTTATATTATTAAAATCTATAGTTCCGTTATTTGTTATTAAATCTGACGTGTAACCACTAATACTTCCTTTTGTACTATTTGAATCTGTCAATGTTAAATTACCACTATTAATTAAATAATTATTCTTTTTAAATGTTTTAATATTATAACTATCAGAATCAATTGTTACATTCTTACTATTATTTACATCTGTTGCAGTATAAATATCTTTTAATAATGTTATTGTATCATTATTACTTGCACCATTAATTGCATTTTGTAATGTAGTATATTTTGTATTTCCTATTTTAGCAACATAATCAGTAGAATTTGTATCTGTAATATCTTTTAATGAAATTGTATCTAATGTTTCACCTTTTGTTACATTAATGTCATAATTTTGTCTAATTTCATTAATAGGTGCGACAAATACTTTATCTTTTATACCAGTTATTGTTCCATCATAATAATTAAATAAAAATTTAGATGTTCCACCTACTGCAGATTTATTTGAAATAATTTTAGGATAATTCAAATTAACATCAGAATCTTTATCGCCAAAATTTACGACTACATCATGATTATCAGAACCAGAATATATTGAATAACCATTAGTAGTATTAATTGTTGTGTTACCTAAAATATCTATATATATATTATGATTTAGATCATTAATATAAATAGTATTACCAGAGTCACTTGTTATATTAGTATCTTTAATAACGACAGGACTATTTTCTAAATAATTATCTAAATTTAATGAGTAATAACAATTTACACATTTTATATCTGAATTTTTAATTAATAAACTACTATCGGTAGATGATTGTATTTCATAATCAATATTTCTATTTCCTATTAAATTAACATTATCTAATTCTATATTTTTAATACCACTTTCATAACCAGAAAAATCAGGAGAATAAATATTAAATTCATAATTATTATTTGATGTAGGTCCTTCAAGGGTAGAATCTTTTATTAATATATCACCAAATTTTACTTTAACATTACTTGCAGAAGCACTTAAATCTGATGATATTATATTAAGTTTAGAATTATCTTTACCCATATAAATAACATTATTTGTTGTTGATGTTAATGTTGAATTATTGATAGTTAATTCAGTATTTATATTATCATATGTATTATTGCAATTTTCATTATTACATAATACACCTTTTATTGTTGATTTATTAATAGTTACTTTTCTATTTGTATCATTATTATTAGCATACTTTAATACATTATTTGATGTATTACCTAATGTTGATTCAAATATTGTTAATAATTTATCAGATTTTTGATATACATCTGTTCCTGGTCCATCCGTTGTAATTTCTTTTAATGATAAATCAGTCAATGATTGATTATCTATATTAGTTGAACTACTTATTGTATTACTAATATTTAATCCTTTCATTTCACTATCAATTCTTGAATAATTTAATAATCCAATGTTATTAGAAGATGTAGTATTGATAGTTCCTTTACTATCTAATATATCTCCTGTTTCTCTATTTATTATTCCTCTATTATTATTTGCTTTTGTTGTTAATGTTGCAGCTTGACTTAATTTAAGACTACCATAATTATCTATTATTGCATATTCTCCAGTTTTTTCTAGATTTAAATTAGCTGAATCAACGTTTAAATATGCATTTGAATCATTAATTATTGTTGAATTTGTAGTTCCATTAATTGAACCATATACTGTATAATCTGTATTTAATACAGCATGTTGTAAAGTTGGTTTAGTAATCGTTTTAATATAGGAATATTGTTCTGGTAAACTAATATTTGCAATTGAAATTTTAGCATAACCATTACCAATCTTTGAATAATTTTCTACTGCATTTTCTGATACATTTTCATTTGATATTGTTTTTGTATCTTCATCATTTGAAGTAGAACAATTATAACAAACCATATATTTATCATCTAAGGTATCATTTCCTATATAACCAGAACCACCAGAGGCACCATACCATAAAGCACCACTAGCACCATACCAACCAGCACCACCTCCGGCACCCATCTTATCAGAATTACCTCCACCTAATCCAAATGAACCAGCTGAAGCTGTATAAGTATAAGTATGAACACCAATTGGACCACCAGCAGTTTGAGTACCGCCATATCCATTACAAGTAGATTGATTTTCAATACATCCACCATATTGAGTAGTAGCAGTAACACCAGAGGCACCGCCTCCTCCACCACCAGGTGAAATACCTTGATCGTTATAGCAACCACCGCCACCACCACCGGCAACGATTAATACATCATTTTTATTATCTTCTAAATCAGCTAAAACTCCTGTAGATCTAGCAATGTGAGTAGCACCTCCACCTGAACCCATTCCTTGTCCAGAATCATAAACACCAGTTGCTCCTCCACCGTTATATCCGCCAGGTAAATTATTAGCACTAGAGAAACTTCCTTGACCTCCAACTACGATATAAACTGTTTCATCTTTTTGTAAATGAACAACACCTTTGGAATATCCACCATAACCACCAAAGTATTCATAACTTGAACTTGATGGAAGTGAACCACCAGATGCTCCCCAAACTTCAAGTTTATAATAACCAGAATAAGGTGCAGTAAATGTTTGAATACCGCCAGTATAATTAAATTCATTATTTAAAGATTTAACAAAATTTTCAGCATCTTCAAAAGTATAAGTATCTCCTGTTTTTGCATATAATGTTTCATCAAAATCATTAGAATTCATGTATTCTAAGAAACTTTCTATCTTAGAGTTATATTCTAGCATAGCTTCTTCATATTCATCATCATATTGTTGTTGTTCATTTTGATAAGCTAATACGGAATCAGTAACTTGTGATTCATATTTACTATCTACTATTTTTAATGAACCTTTATTCTCTATAACTGGTCCATTTGATGATGTTGTTAAAGAATAACCATTTAAATCTAATATAACATCTCTAGTATCAGTTACTTGCATACTAGAATTAATTGTTAAATCTGTTAATAATTCAACTCTATCTACTTTTAATTCATTTTTTTCATCCATAATTGAAATATTATTTATTCTAAAATAATCTTCATTATTATATCTATAAAAACCAAAATGAACATAATTCACTTGACCTTTTGTTAATTTGAAAAAGTATGTTGCATCTTCTTTTGCATAAGAATTAGTACAAATTGTTTGTAAATTTGATGCACTACAACTTGAACCACTAAAAGGTGTGTTTGTATTATCAGTCACTGAAATATAACCTTTTGCTACTGAATTTGCTAAATATACTGATGTATCAATTTTTAATAATAAATCTTTACTACTTGAACTTAAATCAAATGGAATATAGGAATGAGCATTTGTATAGTTCGCACTATTATTATTTGATAATATAGTTCCTTCATTATTAATATTACTGTTACTTACTCCTTCGTATTCAAATACTAAACCATCTGTTACATATCCATTTACAGTGTCAACTTTATTTTTTGTAGTATAGTAGTTTAAATCTTTTTGATAATTTATACTAACTTCTTCACTTGTTAATCCTTTACTATATATTCTTGCCGAATATATTGTTCCATAGAATTGATAACCATAGTCAGGAGTTGTACCATCAGGTTCACTTCCAAGCATTACTACTGTATTATTTGTTGGATATCCTAGATTACCTGAATAAAGATCACTTTGAACTAATTCACCGTTTAAATATAATGATAAATTTGAACCATCCCAACTTAAAGTAGCTGTGTATTCTGTATCATTACTTATTGAAGAAGAAGTTATTGTTTTATAAGATCCACCTATATAAGCTTCTATAACTATTTTTCCATTTTGAATATAAATATCCGCTCCACCTGAATTTGCATTACTTATAATACTTTGATATTTTGTTACATCATCAGTCTTAAATCTTACTTCATAAGTAAAATTAGGGTTATTAATTTGTCCTAATGAAATATAATTACCATATGCAAAATCCATTCCTGCACCATCAGATGAGATACCTTTTATATTTACTTTTTCTAATGTATTGTCATTTGCTATGTCATATAAATCGTATGAATCATTCCATTTAAAATTATTAATTTCATCTGATACTATACTATTTTTATCAAATTCATAATCATCTGTTTCATCAGCAAATTTAATCGAATTAATTACAAATTCACCAGAATTATCATTTGCTTCTTTATAAAAATGTACATAATTTATTATTCCTGGTGTTAATGACAAGTATGAATCTTTATCAACATGTGGACTTCCCCAACCAAACTCAATTTGATAATTAGAAGGTATATTTGGTGAATCAGTTACTGTTAGTTTATCTATTGTCCATGCTGCCGAAGTTCTAGTTGTATTTATAATAATTGATTTTTGTTTTGTAGTATTTCTTAAATCAATTGCTATATAACCAGTTGAATTATCTTTAATATTTGAAGTACTTGAAATTTTACCATTATCTAGTTTAACAAATGGATTATAAAGATTAGAATATACTGTAGCATCTGTTATGTCTTTTTCTGTTGCTTTTGTAAATTCTATATTATCAATAGTAAAATAATCATTGTAAACTGATGTATCAGATCTAACATATTGGAAATGTAAATAATATTTTTTACCTTTTTCTAAATATACTAATGCATTTTCAGTGCCATTATTTTTCATTTTTAATATGACATCTGAACTTGATGTTGTAGGCGTATCTGAAGATTCCGTCAAATATACATACCCAATATTATTTTCATATTTATTATATTGAGTTACATTTTTATTTAATGTTGCAGTTACATCCACCATTTGATCTTCATCATAATTAGTTAGATCAATTATTACATATGAACTTGATGTTGCACTACCAGAATTACTATTTCCATTAATTAATTTATTAGTATTTTCATCATATAAAAAACTATTTGATTCATTTGATTTTGGATATTTTAATATATCATTTAAATCTACTAGTTCATTACTATAGTTTCCTATTTTTGATTCATCTATTGCAGTTTGTAATTCTGTGTAATAAGTACTATTAATTCTTGCTACTGCATTTGCAAGTATTGTTAAAGTTGCAATTTGAGGATCAGTTCCTTCAACTCCTGCATTATATTTAAATGGTGTTTCAGTTACTTCTCCATCTATTGCTAATGTACCTTCAATTTTTCCATCGTAGAAATTAAATATATTGTTATTTTTAATTCCTGTAGTTGTTCCCTTTATGTATGGTGTTGTTTTAGAAACTTCTAATTCAGTCTCATTTTCTCCTAAAATAAGAATTCCATTATTTACTATTACAGATCCAATATCATTTTCTATAACACCACTAGTTTCTCCATTATCTTTTATAATAAGTTTTCCGTTATTTGTAATTGTTTGATTTGATAATGAATCTATTGTTTTTCCATTTATATCTAATGTTACATCTTGATTTGCTCTTACAGTAACACTTTCTGTTACATCTAATACCATTTGTATTGTACATTGATTATTTGAACAATCATCTATAGCTTCTTGTAAACTTTCATATTGTTCATATAAACTACTATCCTCATATATGGTATTATTTCTTCCTATAATTTTTGCTACTATAATTCTTTTTGGTGTTGTAACTTCTTTTGTAACTTCTCTATAGTTTCCTACAGCATCATAAGATATTACCTTTACAGTATATGTTGTTTCTTCTTCTAATGAATTTGGACTCACTTGAACTTCTTTTGTTTCTGTAGAATTATCATTATATCCTTGTGTAAATAATTCTTGATTATCTAAATATACTTCTATTCTTCCAAGTCCTGATTGATCATCGTTTGAAGATGCATTTATTGTGAAACTTGCTGGTTTAAGTTCTGAAATGACTATATCATCTTCATCTATATTTGGTTTTATTTTATCAATATTATCAATATCAACGCTAACTTCTTCACTTATTACATTTTCTCTTTTAACAAATGTTGAAACAGTACAATTTTGTTCTATTGATATTGGTCCATTATATAATGTATTTTCTGAACCATCGATACTATAATAATATTCATTATTTTCATTATCTCCAGTGATAGTTACTGTTACATTATTTTTTGTCCATGTTGTTGGATTTGCACTTATAGTTGGAGCATTAACTTTTTCATAACTACTATTTAAAGTAATATTTTCTGTTATTTGAGTATCAAAATCAAAATTTTCATTATTTAATGTCCATCCTTTAAATATGTAATGTGATTTTACTGGATTTATTGTTGGTGGAGTAACTTTTTCATTATAATTTACTGTTTTATTTAAATAAATATTTTCTCCATCCATAAATGTTACTGTATATGTATTTATTTCATAATTACTTATTAATGTTAAATCTTCTGTTATTAAACTATCAAAATCATATGCTGTTGTTGTTCCTAAAACACTCCAGTGTTTAAATGTATAACCTGTTTTACTAGGTTCATTTTCTGGTAAGCTAGCTTTTTCATTAAAATTAACTTCTTGTGTTTCATACACATTACCTTCATTTATAAATGTTACTGTAAATACACTTTTTTCATAAATTGCAGTATAATTTTTATTTCCTATAGAACCTTTTTCTATTGTAATATTTTTTTGTGGTTGTGAACCATTACTTCCAGTCCATCCTAAGAAGTTATATCCTTGTTTTACCGGTTCTATTAACGTAAATGTGTCTGTTTCTACGTTGTAGGTAGTTTTATTTGTTAAATTATTTTCATAATCTCCACCATTTAATGTATAACTAATACTATAATTAATTATTTCATAATTACTATATACTGTTATATTTTCTGTTATTGGACTTGTTGTATCAAATGCTTGTGTTTCATTTTCTTTTGTCCATTTTGTAAAAGTATAACCTTCTTTAGTTGGTGAATTAAATGGTTGTAAATATGAATTATAATCTACATTTTGAGTTTCATATACATTACCTTCATTTATAAATGTTACAGTATATTTATTTATTTCATATACTGCATATAATGTTTTAGGTTCTGTTATTACTGTACTAAAATTATATGCTTCTCCATTTATTGATTCACTCCAATGTTTAAATGTATATCCTGTTTTTCCTTGATTATCTATTGGATTAACTGTATCTCCATATTCAATTTCTACAGATGTTATTCTATTTTCATCATTAAATGTTACAGCTTTCTTTTGTTTTTGATATTTGCTATATAGTTTAACATTTTTTGTTATTGGTGTTGTAAAATCAAATGCATTTTCATTTTCGTCATTCCATCTTAAGAAATTATATCCTGTTTTTGTTACTTCTGGGATTTCTGATGAATCAATTTGATTATTATATTCTACTTCTACATCTTTTATTTTTTGATCATTATCATAGAAGCTTACTTTATACTTATTTATTTCATATACACTATGTAATACTACATCACTTGTTACTGGTAATAATATGTTATATTCATCATCATTTTCATTATTACTCCAATACTTAAATGTATAACCTTCTTTACTTACTTCAGGTATTACCATTAATGTTCCAGCTTCAACTTCTTGTTGTTTTATTACTTCACCTTTATCTATTAATGTATAAGTATATTTATTTTTTTCATATACACTATGTAATGTAACATCACTTGTTACTGGAGTATTTAAATCATATTCTTCACCATCTTCTGTCAAACTCCAATATTTAAATGTAAAATATTGTTTTTCTGGTGATGCTGGAACTGTAATCAATTCATTATATCCAACTTTTTGATTATCATATATTGTTTCTCCATCTAAGAATAATACATTATAATCTACAGTTTCATATACACTATATAATGTAATATTTTTTGTTATTAATGTATTGAAATCAAAAGCTTCTCCATTTTCTGTTAAACTCCAGTATTTAAATCTATGTCCTTCTTTTGTTGGATTTTCTACAGTTGTAACTTTTTGATTCATTTTTACAGTTTGTTCTTTATATATTTCATCATTATCTATAAATGTTACTGTGTACTCTTTTTTATTATCTGTTGTACCATATAATATTAAATCTTTATCAACTTCAGTATTAAAATTATATTTTATAGTTTGTTTTTTATCTATATACCAACCATCAAAATTTTCATTTTCAACTTCAGGTTGTTTTATTTTTTCTCCTTCAATAACTTTTTCTTCTTTATAAATTGATCCATCTAATATAAATACAACTTTCTTATATATTTCTCCTTTTGCATTTATTCTATTTAAATAATTTTTAGCTTCTTTTGTTTTTTTAATATCTAATTTTAATGTTACTTCTTTTTGTTCATTAGAATTTAATGTAACATTTTCAAGTGGTCTATAATATAAATATTTTCCTTCTTTTTCCCAACCTTTATTCTTTTCAGAATCAAAACTTAATCCATCATCTAAATAGTCTTTAATAACAGTTACATCTCCACTAACCTCACCATTATTTTTAACTTTGATTTTATAAGTTATTTCTCCTTTAACTTCTTTTATATTTTTTACAACTTCTATTACTTTTTCTATTTCACCATATTTATATATTTCTTCTTTTCCATTAATTACTAATTTTACTTCATTAATATATTTTCTTGTATCTATCTCATATGGTTTTGTGCTTTCTACTTTAAAATCATATATTTTATTATTCTTTACTGCTACTATATTATGATCTTTAGATTTATAAATATCTTCATTTATTTTGATTTCATAATTATCTTCATCTAATCCACTGAATATATAAAATCCATCTGTATCTGTAACTGTTTTCCTTACTTCTTCACCATTTTTTAGTATTCTTAATTCAATATTTGAAACTGGATTATCATTATCATCAGTAACATATCCTTCAACACTATTTGTTATTACTGTTACTTCTTTTGCTAAAACATTTGTAAAATTATTTTCTGTTTCTTCCTTTATTTTTATTACAGGATTTATTTTAAAATTACTAGGAGCATTTTCTATCTTAAGTTTTAATTTAATATGTCTTTTAATTCCAGTCTTAACATCGTTTATTTTTACATTAATACTTTTCCCATTATTTGTTAAAGTGCTTTCAATATTATAATTTGTAATATCAACAAAACCAGCATATTTACTTTCTTCTTCAGAAAGTGTTGCATTTAATATAACATTTGTCTTATCGATATTTTCTCTAGCTTCTAATTGGTATTCCACATCATACTCAATTGTATCAAAAGCATTACTTGTAACTTCATTATCTTCTGTATTTGATACATTTGCACTTAATGAATTTGTTTTTGTACTTATTTTCTTGACATTAACATTATTTGATTTTGTATTAAAATTACCAAAACTAAGTACTGATATTAAGCCAATTATCGCAACTAAAAAAATTATTCCTATTATATATTTTTTATTTTTACTCATAACCATATTATTCATAAATCCTGACTCCTATTCTTATAAATAATTATAACAAATAATCCTTATTTTTAATAGTAAAATAAAGAAAAAAAAACAACTTTTTATAAGTTGTTTTTATTGTAATTTTTTATTAAATAAATCTAATGCTATATTAATTTTCATTTCATCAGTAACACTAACTAATTCTTCTTTAGTTTCAGTCATTATTTTAAAGTTATTTGGATTATTTAAATCTAATAAATAGATATATTTATCAATTTTATCTATTATTGTATATTCTATACCATCTATATTAATTACACTTATTTCCATATTATTTTGTCATTCCTTTTTCTTTATTTAAAATATAGTTTTCAAATGCTTGCCCTCTAGCATAAAACCTATCTGTTACTGAACTAAGACCACTTTGATTTACACCTTTATCTCTTAAAGCTATATCTATTTCTGCTTTAGTAAATCCTTTTGATTCACCTTTTTCAATGATATCAGAAATTGCATCATTATAAGATACTCTTTCATTATTTTTAAAAACAATATTACCTTTTTCTGAATCATCTTCAAAATAATATCCTTCAAATATTGTACTTGTTTCATCAGTAATTTCAAAGTTTCCTTTTATCTGTATTCCTGAAACTGCTAAAGCAACTGCAAATGTTGTTCCTGCAATAAATTTCTTTAATCCATAAGTTTTAATACTTCTTATTTTTTTTAATAAATTTAAATCTTTTTCTTCATTCAGTTTTCTTTTTTTAATTTTATCTTTTTTTATAACAACTTCTTTTTCAGATTCTTTTATAAAATCAACATATTCATCCAAATGAAGTTTAACATAATTATTATCATCTTCTCTGTTTGGATCAAAAAGTAAATAATTATCATATTGTTCCATAATACTCCTCCTATTATATAAAAATTATATACTATTTTTCACAAAAAGAAAAGTGATATTTTAAATATCACTTATTTTATTAAATAACTATAATAAACAAAATATAAAGATTTAGAATTAATAATTTTTAATATTTTATTATCATTTAAATATAATTTAACAATATATTTAATACTTTTATTAATAAATATATTATTTTTATAATCTTTAAATTCTATAATTAATTTATTAATATTCTCTTTTATTAATCTTATATCGTTTTTATTAGTTTTAATCATCAATATTAGAATAAACTTAGTAAATAAATTAGCATATATTTTATTTTTTATAGATTCATCATAAGAATCAAAATCTTTTTTTATTAATTTAATAACTTTAAAATATTCTAAATCTTCATCTAAAAAATTATTAAATTCCATAATGTTTTTTGAAATAGAATTGTTCATTAAAACACAATTATTTGCTCTTTTTTTAATTGAATAATAAAATAAAATATCTTCAAATTTATTTAAATCTTCATTAAAGAATAAATCTTGAATTATTTTTTTTCTAATTAAAATTGTATCACAATAACAATTATTTGTTAATAATCTTAAATCATTATTAATATTTCCAACAATATTATTTTTTGGTATTTTATCTTCAGTAATAAACCTCATTTTATTATTTTTTTTATATATTTTTTTTGGAATATTTTGAACTAAATCAGACTTATTATCTTTCATTAATTTCATCATTTTTAAAACTGCATCTTTTTCTAAGATATCATTACTATAAACAAATAATATATAATCCGAAGTAGAACTTCTTAAACCTATATTTTTTAGTTTACTACTATTCTTTTTTTCTTGATAATTAAATGTTATTATTCTTTTATCTTTTTCAGAATACTCTTTTACAACATTTTTAGATTTTTCACCAATATTGTTTACTACAATTATTATTTCAAGATTTTCATAACTTTGATTACAAATAGAATCAAGAGTTTGTTTTAAATTAACTACTGTGTTATATAAAGGTACAATTATACTTACTTTTTTATTCAAAATAATTTATTCCAATACTTCTTTTAACTTCTTCTAATGTTTTTTGCGCTTCTTTTCTTGCTTGTATTGTACCTTTTTTTAAAATATCTTTTACAACATCCATATTATTTTCATAATATTTTCTTTTTTCTCTAATAGGTGTTAGTAATTCTTCTAATATACTATATAAAATCTTTTTAATTTTAACATCTCCTAATCCACCTTCTTGATATTTTTTTTTCATATCATCTAGTGAATTAAAATCAGAATATTTTTTTATTTGATCATCAGTTGAAAATACATCTAAATAAGTAAATACCATATTTCCTTCTACTTTTCCAGGATCATCTATTCTTATATGATTTTCATCAGTATACATACTCATTACTTTTTTATAAACTTCTTCACTACTATCAGAAAGGAATATTCCATTATTTAAAGATTTACTCATTTTAGCATTTCCATCTAATCCAGGTAATCTTTGAGCTATTTCATTTTTTTCTAGATATCCTTCACATTTAATTAAAGTTTCACCATATATTCTGTTAAATGTATTAACTATTTCATTTGCTTGTTCAATCATTGGTAATTGATCATTTCCTACAGGAATAACATTAGCCTTAAATGCAGTTATATCTGCTGTTTGACTTATAGGATAACATAAAAACCCAGTAGGAATACTTTCATTAAATGATTTTTGTCTTATTTCATTTTTTACTGTAGGATTTCTTTGTAATCTTGATAAAGTTACTAAATTCATATAATAAAAAGTTAATTCAGTAAGTTCACTTACTTGAGATTGAATAAAAAAAGTGACTTTATTTGGATCTAACCCAACTGATAAATAATCAAGCATAACATTATATAAGTTATCTTGTATTTTTTTAGGATTATCAAAATTATCAGTTAATGCTTGGGCATCCGCAATCATGATATACATTTTATCATAATTACCTTCATTTTGAAGTTTAACCCTATTTTTTAAAGAACCTATATAATGTCCTAAATGTAGATTACCAGTAGGTCTATCTCCTGTTAATATTATGTTTCCCATTATTTACTCCTTCCTTTTGAATTAAAATCAACTAATTGTGATTTTAAAATATGTTTCATATTTATTTCATTTTTAAAAGCATTTAATTTTGCTTCTATAACTCTTATATAATCTATTCCTAAATATTTAATATAATTATTTAATAATAATTCCATCATCTTATCTATTTCACTAAGGACATATAAATCGCCTTCATCATCTGTTTCATCATTTAAAGCTATTTTTATTTGTTTAAATAAAACATCTAATTTTTTTTGAACGCTAGCTTTTGCTAATTTATTAATAAATGTTGGTTCAATAATCATAACTCTACTTATAGATGATAAATCGCTTTTCTTAATATTTTCTTTAGGTAAAAAATTATAAGAATCTTTTAAATTAATATTAATTAATTTCTTTTTTGAATTATCTTCCATTATAGAATAATTGCCAACTTTTTTAATTAATTTTTCTTTATTTTTTTCTATTAAATCAGGTCTTTTTTCTTTTGTTTTTTTAATTGATTCTTCTTTTCTCCAATCATCAATTTTTTTATGATCACCACTTAATAATACATCAGGTACTTTCATACCTCTATATTCTCTAGGTTTAGTATAATTTGGATAATCTAATAAATCATCATAAAAAGAATCATTTGTATAAGATTCTTCTTCTATCACTCCAGGAAGTAATCTTATTATACTATCTGATATAACCATAGATGGTAGTTCTCCACCTGTTAAAACATAATCACCAATTGATATTTCTTCATCTACAATTGAACTAATTCTTTCATCAAAACCTTCATAATGTCCACAAATAAAAATAAGATGTTTTTCATTAGATAATTTTTTTGCCATTTTTTGATCATATTTTTTTCCTTGTGGTGAAAGTAAAATGACTTTAGAATTCTTTTTCCTTATTTTATCTACAGCTTTAAAGATAGGATCACACATAAGAACCATACCTTTTCCTCCACCATAAGGAGTATCATCCACTTTATTATGTTTATCCTCTGTATAATCTCTAAAATTAATCAAGTTAATATCTACTATTTTATTATCAATTGCTCTTTTTATAATAGATTCACTTAAAAAACCATCATACATATTAGGAAATAATGTTAAAATATCTATTTTCATTACATTAACCCCCTTATATCTTTAATATAAACAGTATCATTTTCTATTTTTACAATAAATTCTTTTACATAAGGAATTAATATTTTTCCTACTCTTAAAACATCACTTGCAGGTTCATTTAAAACTTCTTCTATTTTACCCACATATTTTTCACCAATAAAACAGTCATATCCAATTAATTTTGAAGATAATATTTCATTTTCTAAAACTAAATCATCTTCATTTATATAAACATAATCACCTTTATATTTTAATACTTCATTAATATTAGTAAAACCTTCAAAAGTAACCATATCAAATATTTTATGATATCTATATGAATTAATAATAAATTTTTCTTTTTTCTTTCCAATATAAAGAGTATTACCCTTAATAAAAACTTTATCCTTATGTCTAAATTTACTAAGTATTCTTAATTCTCCTTTAATACCATGTGTATTAACAATTTTACCAACATTAATATAATTCATATTATCACCTATTTAATTCATATAAAATAATAGAAGCAGCGACAGAAACATTTAAACTTTCACAATTATTATTTATATCTATATAAATATTTTTATCACAAAGTTTTTCAATTTCATCACTTATTCCATTTCCTTCATTACCCATTATTATAGCATATTTATCTGTTTTTTTAACATTTTTTATACTTATTCCATTTCTTACATTTGTACCATATATTTTATAATTATTATTTTTTAGTTTTCTTATTTCAGAAGCAATATCTTTTCTATATACATTAACACTATATATCATACCTTGAGCCGCTCTTAAAACTTTAGAATTATAAATATCAACTGAATCATTAGATATTATTAAAGTATCATAATTAAATGCAACCATACTTCTTATTATCGCACCTAAATTGGATGGATCTTGAACATTATCAAGTATTAATACTCTATTATAATCAATAGAAGTATTTTCCTTTATTTCGCAAACTCCTATAATTTTATTGGGTGTTGTTAAATCAGATAAAGACTTCATAACTTGTAAACTTACATTTGTCTTTTTAACATCTAAATCAATATCAAAATCATATAATAAAACCTCTTTTAAAACATTATTCTTATATGCTTCTAATACTAAATGTTCACCTTCCACTAAATATAGTTTTTTCTTATCTCTATATTTTTTATCTTTTAATTTTCTAAGATTTTTTATTTTTTTATTATCAACTGAATCAATCACATTAATCACCATAAATATTGTACCAAAAAAAAAGAAAAAAATGAATTACCATTTTTTTCTAATCTTTTTATTAATTAATATTAGTCCTAAAGTAATAACAAATATAATTCCAATAATTAATCCATATTTTATTACTTTTATACCAGTTTGTGGTGACCAATATCTATTGATTTTATATGTTTTAGTTTGATTATTATAAACTATAACAATTGAATCATCATAAACTGTTACTGTTCCACAATCAGCACTAATATTTTTTAATATTGTTTCATTTGATTCAGTTTGTGGTACTTTACCAACTAACAATGAATCATTATTAACTTCATATTTACTACTTGATAATATTCCTCTACAAAAGTAGCAATTACTTTATAATTATATGTTTCAGTTACTGAACCTTTTTTTAATACAACTTGAAAATTGTTTTCTCCAGATTTAAGAGTAATTTTACCTTTATCACCATTAATGTCTGTATCGGATTCTTTTGGAACCACATCAACTTCTGCTTTTTCTGATGTTAAATTATTTATTGTAAATGTATATGAATCTTCTAAGTTAAATGCTACCCCACTTACTGATTGTGAACTATCATTATCATTGCTTGTAGTATAATTTATAATTAATTCATCAAGTAATTTATAATTATCTGTTATAGTATAATCTGCATATAAATTTATATCAGATGTAATAGGTGTACTAAAATCAAATGCAGTATCAACATTTTCTAATTTCCAATAATTAAACGTAAAGCCATCTAAAACTGGATTAAGAGGTGCTTCTAATGTTTTTCCATACTCAACATCTTTTGTAAGATATATTTCGTTACTAGTTTTATAAAATGTTACTGTTTTTGTTGTAACAGTTTCATCATCTACAGCATCTTCAAATATAGCATATAATGTTAAATCTGATTCTATTGGAGTATTAAAATAGAATCTATCTTCTTCATCTAAACTTGTACTCCAGAATTTAAATGTATGTCCTTCTAATTCATATTTTCTTACAGTATTACTAAAGTTAGTATCACTTATTGTTTTACCACACTCAATATTATCTGTTGTACCTATAATTCTTCCATCAACTATCCATGTAACAGTATGAAATCCTTCACAAGTATTAGATGATTCTTCAGGATTTCCTACAATATATGTTATTTGTTCAGTTGTATTTCCAGGAACATAGTATTTTACTTGAGTTTTTCCTTCATTATTTCCAACAATAGTTGTACCATCTTTAGATACTATAGTATTATCTTTAATAGATTTAACCGCATAATTTAAATTTGAATTATTTGGTAATGTTATTAAATCATATCTATCATTTTGATTAATATTTATTTTTTCAGTAAACGCTTCAGTTAAATTAATTTCTTGTAAAGCAGTTAATGCTGATAAATCTAAATGTGCTAGTTTATTATTTTGTAAATATAATTGCTTTATAGCTTTTACATTATCATAGAATAATGCTTCTGTTAATTCATTATCTTGTAAATCAACCTTTACAAGTGACTCATTTAAATGTAATCCAATACTTGTTAGTTTATTATGACTAGCAAATAATTTAACTAAATTATGATGATGAGATAAATTTAATTCTGTTAATTCATTTCCATATTTTAATCCATTTTTATCATAGCCTAGTAATAATGTTTCTAGTTTCTTATTATTATCTAAATTTATACTAGTTAACTTATTACCTGCTAATGATAAATATGTCAACTTAGTATTCTTACTTAAGTCTACACTTGGTAATAAGTTATTAAATAATTTTAGTATTGTTAACTCAGTTGCATCTTCAACATCTATGCTTGTTAACTTATTATTCATTAAATATAATTCTTTCAAATTATCAACTTGTGTATCAAATCTAGCACTTGTTAATTCATTATTATTTAAGTTTACATATTCTAAATAATTATTAGAATGGATTCTTATATCAGTTATTTTATTATTAGGAGCGTTTAAATATTTTAAATAAGGATTATTTACTACACTTAATTCAGTAATATCATTACCATAATTTTCACTATCAGTATCCATACCTAAATATAAAGTTTCAAGTTTTCTATTATTATCTAAATTAATACTTGATAAACTGTTTCCAGATAAGTCTAGTGTTTTAAGATTAGTTTGAATGCTTAAATCTATACTTGTTAATTGATTGTTTTTCAAATGTATTTCTTCTAAATTTTTAACGCCATTACGCATACTAATACTAGTCAACCTATTGTTATTAAAATTGATGTGTTTTAAACTACCATTATTATGAAGGTCGATTGAAGTTAATTGATTTTTAGAAGCTATTAATGTTTCTAAAACCAAATTATTTACTACACTTAAATCTGTTAAATTATTATAATCTACATATAGTATTTTTAAATTACTTAAATTCTTTATAGTTTCATTAATATTTGTTAAACTATTATTAGATAAATATACTCTTTGTAAAGATGTAATTTGATCATATAATTGTATATCAACAAGATTATTATTAGTTAAATAAAGATTAACTAACTTTGGATTTTTATGTATACTTATACTTGTTAAATTATTGTTTGAAGCATTTAATTGAATTAATTTTGTATTAGTAACTACACTTAATGAAGTTATATTATTATTTTGTAAATCAAGATATTGTAAATTTTTCATTAACTCAATACCCTTAGTACTTGTTACATTAGATGAATTACATGTTAATGTTGTTAGGCTTTCTAATTCTGTTGTTTTAAATACATGAGTATAATCTGGAGTTTTATTCTTATAATATTGTTTTACAACACATTTGTATAAATTTACATCATCAAATTTAGAATCAGGTGATATATTTATATTTGCATTTGCTTTTAAATTAATATTTACATTATAAAAAATAATAAATATTAAAAGTAAAATAAAAGCAACAGAAGATGCAGTGATAGCAATTTTCACTTTTTTACTACTACTTTTATACTTATTAATTAATAATTTTATATGATTTTTTATGGTAGCTTTTTTATTATTCTTTTTAATTTTCTTTTTATTCATTTCAATCATACTCCTATTATAAAATAATTTTAACCTCCCAAAATATTTTTGTCAAGGTAAAACAACTATTCTCTCATTTCTTTTCTTATTATTTTATAATCCAGTTTATTTTCTTCAACTAGTTTCCAAAACTCTTTACTATGATTTTTATGTATTAAATGAGAAAGTTCATGAATAATAACATAATCTAAACAATTAATATCTTTATGAATTAATTCACTATTTAAGGTTACTTTTATTAATTTAACATTACATACTCCCCATCTAGTAGACATTTTTCTAATATATAATTTTGGATAAGGAATCTTTCTTGTAAAAATACTATAATTATAGTCTAGTCTTTCTTTAAATATAATTTTTGTTTGTTTTTTAAACCATTTTTCTATATCATTATCATCTTTAACATAAAGAGTATTATTTTCTAAATAAGGTTTTTTTATTGTATTTATTTTTATGATATTTATTTCATTTCCTAAAAAGTATATGTTATTACTTTTTTCTTTTTTTATTTCTTGTCTATTAATTTGTTTTTTTATAAAATTCTCATTATTTGAAATAAATTTTTTTATCATAAAGTTAGGGGTTAAATATGAAGTTGTTACATATATTTTCATATCTTCTTTAACTCTTAAATAAGTATTCTTAATATTTTTTTTAGTAACTACAACTTCATATTCTTTATTGTTAATTGTTATATACATATCTTTCACCATCTTAATTTTATCAAATTAAAAAGGGAATATCAAATTTCCCTTTTAATCATTAATAATCAAATCATTAAAATCATTTTCATTTAGTATTCTTATACCCAATGAAATAGCTTTATCATATTTATTACCTGGAGAATCTCCTACTAATACATAATCTGTTTTTTTAGTTACAGAAGTAGTAACATTTCCCCCTAAATTTTCAAGTATTTCTTTATAATAATCCCTTGGTTTTGATAAAGTACCAGTTATTACAAATGTTTTACTAAATACTTTTTCATTTGATGAATCAATCTTTTCTCCTTTATATTCCATATTTATATTTAACTCTTTTAAATTATATAATAATTTAACATTGTTCTCATTTTTAAAATATTCAACAATACTCTTAGCAATAATATCTCCTATCTCAGGTATATTTTTTAAAGTATCATAATCAGATTTCATAAATTTATCCATACTACCAAAATATATTGATAATAATTTAGCTGTTTTTTTACCAACATACCTTATACCTAAAGCAAATATTAGTTTTTCTAAAGAATTATTTTTTGATATAGTAATTGCATTTAACAAATTATCTATACTTTTTTCTCCAAAACCTTCTAATGTCATTAATTCATCTTTATATTTATATAAATGATAAAAATCTTCTATTTTTGTTAAATAACCTTCATTATAAAAATCTTCAACAATTCTATCACCAAAACCTTCTATGTTCATAGCATCTCTAGAAGCAAAATGTATAAGTCCTTCTATATGTCTTGCCTGGCATTTTTCATTAGGACAATAATGATTTGCTTCTTTTTTAATTAATGGTGTATTACAAATTGGACAATTTGTTATCATTTTAAAAGGTTCCAAACTTTTATCTCTTCTATCTAGTTTTACTTCAACTACTTCCGGAATTACGTCTCCTGCCTTTCTAATGGATATTATATCTCCTACTCTTACATCTTTTTCAATAACATAATCTTCATTATGTAAAGTTGCTTTTGATACAAGTGATCCATCAACATGAACTGGTGAGAATATTGCATTAGGTGTTATTTTACCAGTTCTTCCAACTGTAAATTTTATTTCTTTTAAAGTTGTTAAAACTTCAGTTGCTGGAAATTTATATGCGATTCCCCATCTAGGAACACGTGAAGTAAATCCTAATTTTTTTTCATCTTCTAAATTATCTACTTTTAATACAACTCCATCAATTACATATGGAAGTGTTTCTCTTTTAATGGATAAATCTTCTATATAGTTTATTATATCTTTATAATCTTTAGCAAATCCATTTAATTTATAATTTGTTTTAAATCCTAATTCTTTTAAGAATTCTAATGATTCATGTTGTGTTGATATACCATAATTTTCTGGATTAGGAATAAAATATGCCATATAATCTAAATCTCTTGTCGCGGTTATTTTACTATCTAATTGTCTTACTGAACCTGCTGCTGCATTTCTAGGATTAGCAAATTCTCTTTCATTATTTTTTCTTTTTTCAATATTTACTTTTTCAAATGATATTTTACTCATGTAAATTTCACCACGTACTTCAATATCTATTTCCTTATTTAATTTTAAAGGAACAGACTTAATAGTTTTTACATTTAAAGTAATATCTTCTCCTACTATTCCATCTCCTCTAGTAGCTGCCCTTATTAAAACACCATTTTTATATAATAATGAACCAGATAGCCCATCCATTTTTGGTTCTAAAGTATATGTTGGATTATTTATAGTCTTTTTAATTCTTTCATTAAATAATTCTATCTCTTCATCATTAAAAATATCATCAAATGAAAGCATTGGAGTTTCATGTCTAACTTTTTCAAATTTAGATAAAGCTTCTCCACCAACTCTATTTGTAGGAGAATCTTCTCTTTTTAATTCAGGATAATTTTTTTCTAACCTTAATAATTCATTATATATATCATCATATTCTTGATCTGTAATTGTTGGATTATCTAAAGCATAATATTCATAACTAGCTTTATTAATTTTATCTATTAATTCATTAATTCTATTTTTTATTTTATCCATTTTATCACCTATTATTATATTAATTGATTCAATTCATTTTCTATATATTTTTTTACATCTTCTTTTAAATCATCACGTTTTAAAGAAAATTCTACATTTGCTTTAATATATCCTAATTGATTGCCAATATCAAAATATTTTCCATCTATTTTACATGCATAAAAATCTTGTTTTTTCATTAATTCTTTCATTGCATCTGTAAATTGATATTCATCCCCAGCACCTCTACTTAAAACTTCTAATTCATTAAATATTTCTGGTTTAACAATATAACGTCCTAAACCCGCATGATTACTTGGTGCTTCTTCAATTTTTGGCTTTTCAATTATTGTTTTTATTTTACCAGTTTTCTCATTTTCATATTCAATAATTCCATATTTATTAACAAGTTTTTTTTCTACTTCTTTTATCCCTATTACATTACAATCTTTTTCTTCATAAATATCTATTAATTGTTGTAATACAGGTTTATTATTTTCCATCATGACATCATCACCATACATTACAGCGAATGGTTCATCTCCTACAAAATTCTTTGCTAATTTTATCGCATGTCCTGACCCAAGAGGTTCACCTTGTCTAATATATGTAAAAGTTGCTAAGGAAGATATTTTCTTAACTAAATCTAGTTTGTCTAATTTATTATTCTTTTCAAGCCTACTTTCAAGTTCATAATTTTTATCAAAATGATCTATAACAGAATTTTTATAAGAACTTGTTATAAATAATATTTCTTCTATACCACTATTAACTGCTTCTTCAACAATATATTGTATAGCTGGTTTATCTATAATTGGAAACATTTCTTTTGGAATTGCTTTTGTCCCAGGTAAAAATCTTGTTCCCATTCCTGCTACTGGAATAACACATTTTCTAACTTTCTTCATAAGTACCCACTTTCTTTATTGCTTTATGATTTTTAAGTAATTTTTTAACTCCACTTTTTGTAAATGATATAGTTGCGATTACACCTTCAATATTTATTACTACACCACTACCATATTTTTCATGAACAATTAAATCTCCTACAGATAAATCATTATCTGTCATCATTTTTTCTTTATCTATTTTTTTATTTAAACTAAACAATCCTTCTTTTTTAATCTCATCAAGCATATCCATTCCTATTTCATTTATGAATCTACTAGGAATATTTGAAGAAACTTTACCAAATAATAATCTACTTCTTGCATTTATTAAATATAATTGTTTTTTTGCTCTTGTTATAGCAACATAACACAATCTTCTTTCTTCCTCTAAATCTTCACTACTATCCATAGAATTATTGTGAGGAAAAATCCCCTCTTCAAAACCAACTACAAACACATAATCAAACTCTAATCCTTTTACCGCATGCATTGTCATTAAAGTTATCTTTTCTTCAAGAGAATCATTTTTTGTATCAGAAACATCACTAACTAAACTTAATTCATCTAGAAAATCATCTAACCCAGTTAATCCTTCATTTTCTTCAAAACTTTTTGTTATTGATTTAAACTCTTCTAAGTTTTCTAATCTTATATCTGCTTCTAAAGTCTTTTCTTCTTCTAAATCTTTTTTAATACCAGATTTTATTAAAACTAAATCAATAAAATCTGTTAAAGACATTTTATCTTTATCTTTTTTTAGTTCTTCTATTATTTTTTTGAATTCTAATTCTTTTCCACTACTAATTGATTCAAATAAGGATGTATTATTACTTCTAGCAATTATATTTAAATTCTCTATAGTTTTATTACCTATACCTCTTTTTGGATAATTTATAACTCTTAATAAAGAAACATCATCTTTTTCATTATGAATTAATTTTAAATAAGATATTAAATCTTTTATTTCTTTTCTATTATAAAATGCATAAGAACCTACTATTCTATAAGAAATATTATTAGATAAAAAACTTTCTTCTAGTGTTCTAGATTGGGCATTTGCCCTATACAAAACACAAATATCATTTGGATTAACACCTTCACTTATTTTTTTCTTAATCTCTTTAACAACAAAATTAGACTCATCTTTTTCATCAAAAGCTTTATAATAACTAATTAATTTTCCATCCTCATTTTCAGTCCATAAATTCTTTTCTTTTCTAATTTTATTATTCCTTATAACATTATTTGCTGCCTTTAAAATATTCTTTGTAGATCTATAATTTTCATCTAATATTACAACTTTTGAGTCTTTATAATCTTTTTCAAAATTTAATATATTTTTATAATTAGCACCTCTCCAAGTAAAAATAGCTTGATCATTATCTCCTACTACAGTAATGTTTTTATATTTATTACAAATCATTTTACTAAGTAAATATTGAGGAGTATTAGTATCTTGATATTCATCAATAAATACATACTTATATTTTTCTTGATATTTTTTTAAAATATCTATATTCTCATTAAATAATTTCAAAGGAAGTATTAATAAATCATCAAAATCTATCGCATTACTTCTTTTTAAACTCTTTTCATATTCTAAATATACTTTTTCCGCTACTTCATCAAAATCGTTATGTACAAACTTATGATATTCTATAGGATCAACCATTTCATTTTTATTATTAGAAATAACATTTCTAATTGCTCTATAATTATACTTATTTGAATCAATATCTAATTCTTTCATAACTTTCTTAATAACACTTAAAGAATCATCTGAATCTAAAATTGTAAAATTACTATCATATCCTAAATACTTATAATTTTCCTTAAGTAACTTTAAACCAAAAGAATGAAATGTAGATATTTGAATTAAAAAAGCTCTATTTCCAACTAATTTATATATTCTTTCTTTCATTTCTTTAGCTGCTTTATTTGTAAAAGTTATCGCTAAAATATTTTCTGGTGAAATATTTCTGTTATCCAAAAGATATGCAACTTTTGTTGTTAAAACTTTAGTTTTTCCACTACCAGCTCCTGCTAAAACTAGCATTGGTCCATCTAAATTCTCCACAGCTTCTTTTTGCTTATTATTTAAACTATCAAGTAAATTCATAACTATCACCTTATTAATTGTATCATAATTTATTAATCACATAAATACATTTTTTGAATAAAATAAATTTGAAAGGATGGTATAATGAAAAAATTTATAATTTATTTAATATGTATATTTGTATTATGTTTATCTAGTTTTTTAATACTAAAAAACAAAGATAATGAAGATAAAAATAATAAATTAAAAACAGTAAAGGTAGCTGAAGTAGCTCATTCAATATTTTATGCTCCTCAATACGTAGCAATAAAAAAAGGATTCTTTAAAGATGAAAATATTAAAATTGATTTATCTTTAACACCTGGAGCAGATAAAGTTACAGCAGCTGTATTATCTGGAGATGTTGATGTAGGATTCTGTGGAAGTGAAGCGTCTATTTACGTATATAATTCTAATGAAAAAGATTATATAGTAACATTTGCTTCTTTAACAAAAAGAGATGGTTCTTTTATAGTATCTAAAAAGAAAATGAAAAACTTTACTTTAAAAGATTTAGAAAATAAAAAGATTATTGGTGGTAGAGATGGCGGTATGCCAGAAATGACACTAGAATATGCACTTAAAAAGAATAATGTGGATATAAACAAAGTTGATATAGATAAAAGTGTTGATTTTGCATTAATGGCAAGTGCATTTATAAATAGTAATTCTGATTTTGTAACCCTATTTGAACCAAGTGCAACTAAAATAGAAAATGAAAAAATGGGTTATATAGTAGGATACTTAGGTGAATATGCAGGTGAAGTTCCATATACATCTTATAATGCTAGAAAAAGTTATATAAATAATAACCAAAATGTTATTGAAGGATTTAATAAAGCAATAACTAAAGGCCAAGAATATGTATATACTCATAATGAAGAGGAAATAGCAAAAACAATTATTGATTTCTTTCCAGATATGACGATAAATGAATTAACTAAAATGATTAAGAGATATAAAGATAATAATGCTTGGGGAAAAAATACTTACTTTAAAAAAGAAGAATTTGATAGATTACAAGAAATAATGATTAATGCTGGAAAATTAGATAAAAAAGTAGATTATAACAAATTAGTAAATACTAAATATATGATAAAATAATGAATCAAATATTAAAAATAGACAAACTATATAAAAACTACCAGACTAGATTAAATGAGATAAATGTTTTAAATAACATTAATCTTCAGGTTAATAAAGGGGACTTTATTGGAATAATAGGTTCCTCTGGTTCTGGTAAATCTACTCTATTATCTATTATTGCTAATATAGAAAAACCTTCTTGTGGAAGTATAATAAAAGATAAAAATACATTAATTGGTTATATGTTACAAGATGATTGTTTAATGCCTTTTTTAACAATTTTAGATAATTGTTTATTAGGTTTAAAGATAAAAAAAGAATATACAAAAGAAAATATTAATAAAGTTAAAGATATGTTAAAAAAATATGGTTTAGAAGAATATACAAATAGTTATCCAAAAGATTTATCAGGTGGTCAAAGACAAAGAGTAGCTTTAATTAGAACACTAGCTATTTCTCCAGATATTATTTTACTTGATGAACCATTTTCTAGATTAGATTATCAAACAAGACTAATTGTTTCTAATGATATATATAATATTTTAAAAAAAGAAAAAAAGACTTTAATAATGGTTACACATGATATAGATGAAGCTTTAAATATATGTAATAGGATTGTTGTTCTAAGTAATAGACCATCAAAAATAAAAAATATATATAATATTAATTATGATAAAGATGATAACTTTATAAATAATAAAACAAAAGAAAAATATATTTCTTATTATAATAAAATATGGAAAGATATTATAAATGATGAATAACGAAAGAAAAATATATTTAAAAAATATAAAAAATAAAAAAAAATTTATATTGTTAACTCAAATACTATTAATATTATTTATATTACTAATTTGGGAAATAACTTCAAAAATAGGTATAATTAATAATTTTTTATTATCTTCTCCAAGTAAAATATTTATAACAATTATATCTTTGTTAAAGAATAATAATTTACTATCACACATTTTTACTACATTATATGAAATAATTATAAGTTTTTTTATAGGAAATATTATCGGTTTAGTAATAGCTACTATCTTTTGGTTTAATAAAACAATTTATAAAGTATTTGACCCTTTTTTAACAATAATTAATAGTTTACCTAAAGTAAGTCTTGGACCATTAATAATTATTATAAATGGTGCGAATGTAAGATCAATTATTATAATGGCATTACTTATATCAAGTATTTTAAGTATTATTAATATTTATAATTCATTTAAAAATACTGATAAAAATAGAATAATAATTGTAAAAGCATTAGGTGCGAATAAAATACAAATATTTACAAAGGTAGTTTTACCAAGTAACTATTTAAATATAATAGACTCTTTTAAAATAAATATTAGTATGTGTTTTGTAGGAGTTATCATGGGCGAACTATTAGTATCAAAAAAAGGAATAGGTTATTTGATTAATTATGGATCACAAATATTTAATATGAATATGGTTTTAACAGGTATTTTTATTCTAGTCATTTTAACTATAATCTTTTATATAATAATTTGTAAAATAGAAAAAGCGATTAAATATAAATAATCGCTTTTTATAAATCTAATGAAGGATTTATTTTTAATGATAAATCTGAGAATTGTTTCTTTATAAACATGTAATAACCTACTGTAGCAATCATAGTAGCATTATCTGTACAATATTTTAAATTTGGAATAGTTATTTTAATATTTTTTTCATTACATAATTCTATAAATTTGTCTCTAATTCCACTATTAGCAGATACTCCTCCTGCTAATAATAAATATTTTACATTGTACTCTTTAATAGCTTTCATAGTTTTCTTAGTTAATGATTTAACTATTACATCTTCAAAACTAGCGCATAAATCTTCTTTCCTAATTTCGTTACCTCTTTGATTTTCATTATGAACAAGATTAATAACTGCACTTTTAATACCACTAAAACTAAAGTTATAACTGTCATCATCTAAAGGAATTGGTAGATTATAGGTTAAATTACCTACTTTTGATAATTTATCTATAATAGGTCCACCTGGGTAAGGTATATTCATTACTCTTGCTACTTTATCATATGCTTCACCAACTGAGTCATCTTTAGTACTACCTAACTTTTTAAATGATAAATGTTCATCCATATATATAAGTTCAGTATGTCCGCCACTTATAACTAAACATATTAAAGGAAAAGAAAAATCATTTATTAATTGATTAGCATAAATATGTCCTGCTAAATGATTAACAGCAATTAAAGGTTTATTAAATACTAGTGAAAGTGTCTTTGCAGCTTCAACTCCTACTAATAATGATCCTGCTAAACCTGGACCATATGTAACCGCAATCGCATCAATATCTTTCATTGTTAATTTAGACTTTTTTAAAGCTTCATCAATAACTATTGTAATACTTTCAACATGATTTCTAGATGCAATCTCAGGAACTACACCTCCAAATTTTTTATGAATATCAATTTGTGATAATACAACTGTTGATATTTCTTCTTTACCATTTTTTACAATACTAACACTTGTTTCATCACAACTTGATTCAATTCCCAAAATATAAATATCTTTCATTTCATCACTTCTTTTCCATTACATATGCATCTATTCCATTATAATATCCTTTTCTTACGGATATAACTTTAAATCCTAGTTTATTATATAAATTAATCGCACCAATATTCTCTTCACTAACTTCAAGAAAAATTTTAGTATATTTTTCATTTTTAAATAAATAATTAAATAAACTAGTCATTATATTATTTCTTCTATATTTTTCTAGTACAAACGCATCAATTATTTCTACTTCTTCAGATATATTCATAAAACACAAAAAAGCTATATATTTATTATCAATTTTATACGCATAATATTGTACATATTCATTATTAGAAATAATATAATCTAATTTATAATCTTTAAATAATTCTTTTAAATCACTTGAATTAACTTTATTAATCATAACTTACTTTCTGCCTCTATTACCTTCAAATAATTAGGTTTTATTAAATAAGAATTAATCTCTTTTTCTTGATAATAATCTACAATTGATTTTATATTAAATATGCTTTTTTCATATTTTAAATCTAAATCAATATCATCATCACAAATAATTTTATAATTAGATTCTAATTTATTAATATCTTTTTTTAATTTTTCTATACTAGAATAACAATCTTTTACAATTTCATTATATTCCTTATCATAAATAGCGTAATAAATATAATTTTTTCTATCCTTAATTATTGATATATAATAATCATTATCTTTTAATCCTAAAACTTTCATTTTTAATGAAGAAACAGGTATTATATTTTTTTTAATGGAATATGCAAGTGTCTTACCAACGGTAACACCAATTCTAGTACCTGTAAATGAACCTGGACCTACTACAACAAATATTTTATCGATTTGTTTAGGTAAAATATTATTCTCATTTAATCCTTCATTAATAAAAGGAAGTAAAAATTCAGAATGATTGTTTAAGGTTTCTTTATTTTTTGAAAATAATACTTCATTATCTTTTAATAATTCAACAATTAAATTTTTTGAACTAGTATCTAAAAAAAGAGAAATCATAATGCATCCTCACATAAATCTTCATATTGTTTTCCATGTGGAATAATCTTAATAATTCTCCTATTTTCTTCTACAACTTTAAAATAAATATCTAATCTTTCATCTGGTAAATAATCTTCTATCATATTAGCCCATTCTATAATAACTATACCATCTAAATTAAAATAGTCTAAAATACCAGTTGATTCAATATTTCCTTCAAGTCTATATATATCCATATGATATAATGGCATTTCACCATCATGATATTCCTTTATTATATTAAATGTAGGAGATGTTATTGTATCATCGATACCTAATGCAGCAGCTAAACCTTTTGTAAATACGGTTTTTCCACTACCTAATTCACCATTTAAACAAATTACCATTCCAGGAAACTTTTCAGCTTCTATATTTTCAGCTAGTTCAATTGTATCTCTTTCACATTTAGAATTGTATTTATATTCCATTTTAATCACCTATTAATTATTATACTTAAAATTTAATATTTGACAACTTATATTTATATAATTTTTTACAAAAAAAAAAAAATACCAGCGACTTCCTATTTTTGCATTACACTATCTTCGGCGTTAGAGTGCTTGACTTCTGTGTTCGGGATGGATACAGGTATTTCCACTCTGCTATAATCACTGATAAATAAATTATAATATATATATGAAAATTTGTCAATTATTCTCTGAAAACATGATAATGTGCAACAAATTAGTTTATGGTTAAATCCTCGATCTATTAGTACTGGTCAACTCAAAGTATCACTACTCTTCCATCTCCAGCCTATCACCTGGTAGTCTTCCAGGGATCTTACTATTATAAAAATATGGGAAAATTCATCTTGAAGGTTGCTTCCCGCTTAGATGCTTTCAGTTTTCCTACGCCCACGACGGATAGGGACCGAACTGTCTCACGACGTTCTGAACCCAGCTCGCGTGCCACTTTAATGGGCGAACAGCCCAACCCTTGGAACCGAATCCAGCTCCAGGATGTGACGAG
Source organism: uncultured Erysipelotrichaceae bacterium (assembly GCA_902801825.1). GTDB lineage: Bacteria > Bacillota_I > Bacilli_A > RF39 > UBA660 > RUG13038. The sequence continues at coordinate 53,297 of CADCJS010000006.1, read as the reverse complement.
CCGACATCGAGGTGCCAACCAGCGCCGTCTATGTGAACTATTGGGCGCTATCAGCCTGTTATCCCCAGGGTAACTTTTATCCGTTAAGCGACGACCATTCCATTCTGAATCGCCTGGCCACTATGTCCTGCTTTCGCAACTGCTCGACTTGTAGGTCTCGCAGTAAAGCTCCCTTATACCATTACACTCTATGAATGATTTCCAACCATTCTGAGGGAACCTTTGAGCGCCTCCGTTACTGTTTGGGAGGCGACCGCCCCAGTCAAACTGTCCATCAGACACTGTCCCCAACCCAGATAATGGGCCCAGGTTAGAATTCCGAAATATCAAGGGTGGTATTCCAAGGATGACTCCATTAGAACTAGCGTCCTAACTTCAAAGTCTCCCACCTATCCTCTACATGATATAACAAAATCCAATATCAAATTACAGTAAAGCTCCATGGGGTCTTTCCGTCCTGTCGCGGGTAACCTGCATTTTCACAGGTATTAAGATTTCACCGAGCCTATAGTTGAGACAGTTCCCAGATCATTACACTTTTCGTGCGGGTCAGAACTTACCTGACAAGGAATTTCGCTACCTTAGGACCGTTATAGTTACGGCCGCCGTTCACTGGGGCTTCAATTCGAAGCTTCACAATTATAACCGAAGTCATTGTTAACCTCTCCTATTAACCTTCCAGCACTGGGCAAGTGTCACCCCCTATACATCATCTTTCGATTTAGCAGAGAGCTGTGTTTTTGGTAAACAGTTGCCTGGGACTCTTTACTGCGGGTCTATCGCTAGACCACCCCTTC
>CADCJS010000006.1:0-47500 GCA_902801825.1 uncultured Erysipelotrichaceae bacterium | reverse complement strand
CACCATCTATACTAACAAATACATCATTTTCTTTTAACCCTGCTGTTTTTGCTGGAGATTTATCAAATACTTTTTTTATTACTGCTTTGCCATCATTTGTACTTGCTATTTCTGCACCTATACCATAATAAGAACCTGTTAATTCAGTATCAAACTCTTCTTTTGCTTCTTTATTAAAATATACTGAATGTGGATCACCTAGAGAACTCATCATTCCATTTATCGCACCTTCTACTAATACTTCATCTTTAACATCTTTATAATACTCATTTTTAATAATATCGTAAGTTTTATATAACATATCAAATTTAGAATCTCTCTTTTCAATAAATGTATTATTACTACAAAAATATGTTACAATTGAACCTATAATCATAGAAAAGATTGAAACTATCATATATTTTAAAATTTTGTTTTCTTTATTATTCACATTATCACCTATTTAATAATACCACAAAAAAAACTATTATAAAATAGTTTTTTATTTTTTGAGTTCATTTTTAACTTCTTCAATACCTTCTATATATAAAGTTACTTTTCCATCTTCAATTTTTATTAAAGTAGGACTCTTTACTTTTAAATCTTCTAAACTAGTTGGATTTTTATTACTATCTTTTTCCACAATATATTTAGCATTTAATTTATTTTCACTATCAACTATATACATCTTTTCTTCATTATTACTTTGAAAATCACTAACCCAATTCTTTAAAAGACTATCTTTATTTTCTTTATCATATACTAATACATAATAAGAACTATCTTTTAGTGAAAAAATATTTCCAAGTAATATTACATCATTATCAATTGTCACTTCAGTTTTTTCTTCTTTTTTATCCTCTTTTTTTAGATCAATACTTTTTGTTAAAAAAACTCCTACTAAAAAATAACCTATTATAGAAATAATTATTAATCCAAATATAGTACCAATAAATCTATTAATATAATTTTCTTCAGTAATTTCTTTGTTATTCTTTTTATTCTTTTTTAATTCTTTTATCATTTTTTTTCTGTTCATAAATCATCACCTAAAAAAATTATAGCATAAAATATAGAAAAAAAATAGATAAAAATCTATTTCATTACTGCGACTGGACTAATTGACTGCGCAACTTGCATCATTTCCTCTTTAGTCATTGAATCAGATGCTAGATAATATTCTATTCCATTATTCATAAATGTTAATGAATTATTTGATATCGCACCTACACTATCTAATAAGAATGTTGGTTCACCACTTACAGGAATATCTTGGTAATTATCATCAACACTTACTACTTCTTGTACTAGAATAAATGGAGATTCACCATCAAATGTTAATATTACTCTATCTGTATCTTCTTTGTTAACACTTTCTTCATTATCTAAATATGTTCCACTTGGTAAATACATTGGATAATTAGGAGTATCTAATTGACCTATTGTTTGTTTAGTTTCCTTATTTTCAGTTTTCATATTTTCACTTACCTTAAAATACTTTTTATTAAATGTTGCTTTAGTATCTAAATCATCTATTACAAATTTCATCTGCATTATATCATTCTTATCATATACTTCGATTTTTTTAATATTTAATTTTTTATCTAAATATATTTTTTCTTTATATAAATTTTTATTATTTGAAAAATATATTTTAGAACATAATATATATTCATTTTTATTTTTTATTAATTTTAAATTACTATCTTTATTTATATCATTTAATATAGATTGTAATACATATATTTGAGAACTATTATTTGGCCAATCACTTTGAAACTTATAATTTTTATTTAATGAAGGTGTTAAAACATAAACCCCATCATCATTTTTTAATATTATTTGTTCATGATTATTAACTTTATTAATTAAACTTACTCTATAATTATCTTTTTCATAACTTGATTCAACTTTATATTTATAATTATTATCTCCATTATAGATATTTAGATTTCCAGTCATATAATAACCTTGTAAATTCTTTATTTTTTGATTTAATGAATTAACAACCTTTTTTTCATTTACTCTACTACAACCAGAAAATATTAAACAAAGAAATAAGACACTAACATATAAAAATTTTTTCACTTATTCACCTCTAACTCTTTCAATTTAATTATATTTTAAAAATATTTAAATATTCATGAATAATATTTATATTTTTGTTTAATATTAATATTAAAAAGGAGGAGAATATGAGAACAATTGAAGTTATTGCTACTACACTAGTAATAATTGGTGCGATAAATTGGGGTTTAATAGGTTTATTTGATTTCAATTTAGTTGCTTTATTATTTGGTGGTGCAGAAAGTGTTTTAACTAAAATAATTTATATATTAGTTGGAATATCTGGTCTATTAAGTTTTAAAGTATTAGTAGAATTATTTGATTAAAAAATGTTCACATATTTAGTGAACATTTTTTTAATACTCTACATTTTCTAAATATAATCCCTCTGGATTAATTGTTTTAACTTTACTTCTTCTTTTTTCATTAAATAAATCTAATACATCTCTATTTTCTTTATTTAATGAATAAGCAACTATATAACCAACTATTATTCTAACCATGTTTCTTAAAAAACCATTACCAGTAATAGAAAAAGTCACTATATCTTTTTCTATTTTATAATTTATATTATAAATAGTTCTTATACAATTATCTTTTTTATCTTCATTGCTACAGAAAAAAGAAAAATCATGAGTTCCTTCAAACTTATTAATAATAGAATCTATTCTTTTAAAATCTAATTCTTTGCATAATTGATATACATAATTTCTTTCTATAGGATTATATTCTCCCATATTTATCTTATATATATATGTCTTCTTTTTAACCATATATCTTGCATGAAAATCATTATCAACTTCTTTAGCATAAATAATATGAATATCATCTCTTAAAAGACTATTTAAAGCCATTTTAAGCTTGTTTTCAGTAATATTTACATCTAAATCAAAATGAGCCATTTGACTTAATGCATGTACCTTCTTATCAGTTCTACCAGAAGCGACTAATTTTGTTTTAGTTTTATTATTAATATAATATAATGCTTTTTCTATATTTTCTTCTACTGTATTTCTAACATGTTTTTGTTTTTGAAAACCATTAAAATTAGATCCATCATAACTAAATTTTATTAAATATCTTTTCATACTATCTCACACACCTATATATTGCTTTTATTAATTCATTAATAGAATCACAATTATCAATAATATATCCTTTTTTCTTCATTTTTTCTTTTAACTGAATTACCTCAGGTATTCTTATTTTTTTACCTAACAATAATTCATAATTATTGTTATATACTTCAAATTTATTACCATATAATAATACTTTACCTTCATCAATTATAATAACATCATCAATATATTCAAATATATAATCTATATCACTTGTAACTACTATAATAGTTTTATTAAAAAACTTTTTTAATTTCATAAATAATTTAAATATTTTTTCTTTATTATAATCATCTAAATCATTTAATAATTCATCCACTATAATAAAATCTGGATTATATAATAACACACTTCCAATTAATACCTTAGTAAGTTCACTATCACTTATTTCATATATACTCTTATCTAAAATATCTTCACTAATACTAAGCATTTTTATTATTTCATTAAATCTAGAATCAAGTTCATTTATTTTATATTTATAATGCATTACATAATAATATAACTGTTTTCTAACATTACTTTCTTTTACAGTATCATAATTAATTACACCAACTTTTTTACTAGGTTTAAAATAACTGATAAATGTGCTTTTACCACTACCACTATTACCTACTAAACCAATAATACTATTCCTATTAATTAATTCTATTTGCATAAATCATCAACCATTTCATCTATATTATTATAATCATCATGTATTAAATCATACATTTTTAATTTATCATTTAATTCTCTTATAAAAGGAAGTCTTAGAGAAGCTTGATGTAATTTTTTTTCATCTAAAAATAATTCATCACTTGATTTATCTATAAATATCTTTTCTTTATTTAATATAATTATTCTTTCAAATAATAAATAATCATTCAAATTATTTGAAGAATATATTAAAGTAATATTGTTTTCTTTACAATAATTTATTAAATATTTTAATAATTCAGTTTTTTTATCAATATCAAACTTATTAAAAGCATTATCAATTAATAATATTTTTGGGTTTTTTATTATAAATTTTATTATTGAAACAATTTGATTTTCAGCATATGATAAATCAAGTGGCGACATATTTAATAGATAAGGTACATTAAAATCATATAAATATTTTTTTACTTTATTAATTTCATTTAAAGATACATATACATTATCTTGTAATATTTCTTCTAAAACTGTTTTAGAAAAAAATTCATTATTTGATGTTATAAAAGATACTTTAGTATTTATAACTTCCATATTGAAATTACTTATTTTAATTCCTTCAATTTTAACTTGATTGTCTGTAATTATATAACCACCTAATAATTTTAATAAAGTGGTTTTAGCAGAATTATTCTTTGAAACTAAATTTACTATTTCACCTTGTTTTATCTTTAAATTTATATTATTTAAAATAATTTTATTATTTGCTGAATACACTAAATCATACATTTCAATAATATACTTCATAAAAACCTCTCATTAAGTTATTATTATACTAAAATAATCCATAAAAAAAAAGAAAGAATTCATAAAAATAAATTCTTTTTTATATATTTAATGATGTTTTAAATTTTTCTTTTATTTTATTAATAATGTCAGCATTATTTTCTATTACAAAAACATTTTTACCATTAAAAACTTCTTGTCTAATTATTTTTATATCTGATTCATTTGAAATATTAATAATTAAATCATATACATTATAATCTATACTAGTTTCATCTATAACAAAATAATCTGTATTATTAAATCTTATTATATTATTCTTTAAATTATCCATTAATAGTACCTCCATTTAAGAATTTTTTAACATTATTCATAACTTCATTAGAAGATAATATTTCTTTAACTGATTCTTCAGGTACTTTTGTTTTTGATTCAATTGTTATAAAGTCATCATGTTTTTCTTCTTCTTTATCTAATAAATCTTCTGAACCAATTTGGTTAATGTTAAAATCAGGTAAATTATCAATATCAAAACTATTAACTGGATTGATTTCTGATTTTACTGGTTCTTCAACAGGCATTTCATTTGATACATTTAAAAACCCAATAATATTATTGATTTCTTGATTAACATTATTTTCTTCTTCTAAAAATGATTTTGTTTTTTCTTGTTCTTCTACTTCTATTGCTTTCTCAAGTATTGAATTATCATTACATTTTTTTATTGCTTCTTTAATTGACTCAATACCATCATTATGTTTTTTATTAATTTCAATTAATTTAGAAGAATAAGATGCTTTTACTTGTTCTAATTCATTTTGAGCTTTTAATAATTCTTCTTTTTCAGAATTAAGTTTATTTATTTTTTCCTCTAATTCTTTTTCTTTATTATCAATTTTTTCAAATGCATCTCTAAAATTTTCTAAATATTGATTTAACTCCTCAGGAAGAGTTTCTTCTAATATTTCTGCTAGTAAAGTATCTTCTCTTTTTATTTCATCCACGCTAACGCACCTCTATTCTTACTTAATAGTATATCAATTTTATTATTGTATGTCAATTTAAAAAAGTCAAAAAAAAAGACGAATTATTATACTAATTCTAGTATAACAACTAAAGCGTCGTCTCCTTTTCTTTCATTTAATTTAATAATTCTTGTATATCCACCATTTCTTTTTTCATAGCGTTTATTTAAATCATTAAATAATTTATTAACAACTTCTTTGTCATTATGTAAGAAAGCTAATGCTTTTCTTCTTGAAACTAAGTCACCTTTTTTACCATATGTAATCATTTTATCAACGAATTTTCTAGTTTCTTTAGCTCTATCTTGTGTTGTTTGAATTCTTTCATTCATAATTACTGCCTTAGTTAAATTAGCTAACATACTTCTTCTATGTTTGCTATCTCTTCCAAGTTTTCTATATGCCATAATTCCTCCTATTAATCTTCACTCTTAAAAGATAATCCCATTGATTTAACTTTATCTAAGACTTCTTTTAAAGATTTTTTACCTAAATTTCTTATTTTCATCATATCGCTTTCTTTTCTGTTAACTAAATCTTGCATTGTATTAATATTAGATCTTTTTAAACAGTTATAAGCTCTAACTGAGAATTCCATATCATCAATAGAAGTTTCTAACGCTTTTACTTTTGGATCTTCTTCTTTTTCAGCCATTAAGCCTGTAATATCAGCGATTTCATTTAAATCTGTTAAAATTGTAAAATGTTCAATTAAAATTCTACTTGCAAGTGCAATTGCTTCTTCTGGTTTCATTGCTCCATTAGTCCAGATTTCAACTATTAATTTATCATAATTAGTTTTTTGACCAACACGAGCATCTTCTTCAAAATAATTTACTCTTTCAATAGGAGAATAAATTGCGACCATCATTAATAGTCATTTCCATGTTAATTTTTCCACCTTTAACAATAGTACAAATAAATTGATCTTTATTTATAATTTCAACATCACTAGGACAAACAATATCAGCAGCTGTAATAACACCTTCTTTGTCAACATTTAATGTTAAAACTTTTTCTCCTTCAGTATGATTTTTAATTACTAAACTTTTTAAGTTAAGAATTATTGATGTAACATCTTCATAAACTCCATCAATTGTTTGAAATTCATGACTAACTCCATCAATATATACAGAAGTAATAGCACTTCCTGGTAAACTTTGAAGCATAACTCTTCTTAAAGCATTACCTAATGTTCTACCAAACCCTTTTTCTAAAGGTTCTAGTTCAAATCTACCGAAATTATTATTTTCAACATAATCAGTAACTTTGTATTGTGGTTTTTCAAATTTTATCATAAACACACTCCCTTTTATTTATTTTATCCTCTTGGACGTTTTGGTGGACGACAACCATTATGTGGAATTGGTGTATCATCTGTAATTGAAACTATTTCTAAACCTGCTACTGTAAGAGCACGGATTGCAGTTTCTCTACCTTGACCTAATCCTCTTACAAAAACATCAACTTTTCTCATACCAGCATCATATGCAGCTCTTGCTGCTGTTTCTGAAGCAACTTGTGCAGCATATGGAGTTGATTTTTTACTGCTTTTAAATCCTACAGCACCTGGAGCAGACCAACATACTGCATTTCCTTCAACATCAGTAATAGATATAATAGTATTATTAAATGATGCATGAATATGAACTTGTCCAACTGGAACATTCTTTTTTATTTTACGTTTTCTTGCTTTATAAGCCATTATTGTATCCTCCTATCCTACTTTTTCTTATTTGCAACAGTTTTACCTCTACCCTTACGAGTTCTGGCATTAGTTCTAGTTTTTTGACCTCTAACTGGCAAACCTTTTTTATGACGAATACCTTGGTATGAACCAATTTCCATCTTATTTTTAATATTTAAAGCTACTTCTCTTCTTAAGTCACCTTCTAATGTATACTTATCTAATTCTTTACGAATTTTTGCATACTCTTCTTCAGTAACATCTTTTACTTTTTTAAACTTATCTACGTTTGCGTCTTTTAAAATTGTTTCTGATAGATTTCTACCAATACCAAATATTGAAGTTAAACCTATCCATATATTCTTCTCATTTGGAAGATCTACACCTTTAATACGTGCCATAAACTTACCTCCTATTAACCTTGTCTTTGTTTATGTTTTGGATTCTTTTTACAAACAACCCTAACAATTCCATTTCTTTTAATAACCTTGCAATCGCTGCAAATAGGTTTTACTGAGCTTCTTACTTTCATATTTTACTCCTCCATTATCTTTTATTCCAAATTATTCGCCCATGTGTTACATCAACTGGTGATAATTCTATTACTACTGTATCACCTGGTAAGATGCGAATGTTATTCATTCGTATTTTACCAGAAACATGAGCTTCTACAGTATATCCATTTTCAAGTTCAACCTTAAATTTTCCACCTGGTAAAACATCTACTACTTTACCATCTACTTCTATGACATCAGTTTTCGCCATTTTTCCACTCTCCTGTCAAGATAATTGGATCACCATTAGTTATAGCTATTGTATGTTCAAAATGTGCTGAATTGCTATGATCAAAAGTCTTTGCTGTCAAACCATTTTCTAGCACCTTTATTCTTGCAGAACCAAAATTAAGCATTGGTTCAATTGCAATTACCATACCTTCTTTAAGTAGTGGTCCAGTATTTTTTTGTCCATAATTAGGAACATTTGGATCTTCATGAACTTCTGTTCCTACACCATGTCCAACAAATTCTTTTACAACACCTAGGTCGTATTTATTGGAATATTGTTCTATAGCATATCCTATATCTCCAATTCTGTTACCTGCAGTAGCTACTTTTATACCTTCATATAAAGCTTTTTCAGTATGTTCTAATAAATATTTATCATTATCACTAATTTCACCAACTGCATAAGTCCAAGCAGAATCTCCATGATATCCTTTATAACAAGCTCCAATATCTAATGTTATTATATCACCATTTTTTAATTTATAATTATTTGGTATTCCATGTACTATACAATCATTTACAGAAGCACATACAGCATTTGGAAAACCTTCACATCCTTTAAAAGATGGAGTACAACCCTTGCTTCTAATAAACTCTTCACAAAGTCTATCAAGTTCTTTTGTAGTAATACCTTCTTTTATATAAGGTTTAATATATTGATGTGTCTGATATACAATATTACCAGCTTTTCTAAGTAATTCAATTTCTCTTGGAGATTTTATTGTAATCATCTAATCATCTCCTTTAATTAAACTATCTATTTCTTTATAAAGATAATTTAAATCTTTATTATTATAAATAACACTTAATTTATCTTTATAATGATAAATTATTTTACGAATTGTTTTCTTAAATAATAAATATCTTTTAATGTATAAAAATACTTTATCATCACTTCTTCTTACTAAAATATTATTACATTTTGGACATCTATTAATATTAGTATTATAAACGATATTACAGTTTTCACAAACTTTTCTTTTCATAATTCTTTTTAAAGCAATCATAAAATTAATATCTATAAAAATAACTCGTTTAATATTTATATTATATTTTTTAAATAAATCCTCTAATAAACTAAATTGACTAAGTTTTCTAGGAGTACCATCTAATATAAAATCATTTTTTTGTTTTTTTAATCTTTCTTCTAACACATTAATTAATGTATTATCATCAACAAATAATCCTTTATCAAGTACATCCTTTATTTCTTTTGAAGTTTCAGATTTCTTTCTTAAAAGATTACCTGTTGATATATGATCGATATTATAATTGTCTTTTATATATTGTGAAACAGTACCCTTACCAGCACCTGGTGAGGAAATTAAAATTATACAATTCATTAAAATCTTCCCTTATATTCTTTTTGTTCTAAAACACTTTCAATTTGTTTATATGTTTCTAAAGCAACACCAACAACAATTATTAATCCAGTACCACCTAATGAAATATTAGTATTTTTAATATTTGAATAGTTTTGGAATAAAATTGGTAATGCTGCGATTAAAACTAAGAATAATGTACCAAATGTAGTAATTTTAATTAATACACTTGTTATATATTTTTTTGTTTCAACTCCAGGTCTTACCCCAGGTATATATCCAGCAGATTGTTGCAAATTTTTAGATATATCTTCAGGTCTAAATTGAAGTAATGTATATATATATGAAAATGCAACTATTAATAATAAATAAACTATTATTCCTATTCCACTAGAATAATTCATAAATTTATTTACAAATTTAATATATCCTTCATTTGTAATAAATCTTGCTAAAACTTGAAATATTGACATAAATGCAGATGCAAATATTACTGGAATAACATTTGCTGAATTTACTTTAAATGGTATATAAGATTGTTTTGATCCATAAGAACTTGCAGTTTTATTCGCATATTGAATAGGTATTCTTCTTTCAGATTCTGAAATAAATACAACACCAATAACAATTGCTATATAAACTATTAAATATACTAAAAATGAAAGTATACCTATAAATAAATTCTCATTTCCTAAAACAAATGTTTTGAATGCTTCACTCATCATATAAGGAAGTGAAACAACTATACCTGACATAATGATTAATGATTGTCCATTACCTATACCTTTTTGTGTAACTTGATCACCAATCCATAATAAGAATGCAGTTCCTGCGGTTAATATAATTGAAACTCTTATATATTCAAAAGTTTCAGCACCAGTACCAAGTATACTTACAGAAAATGCAAATCCTTGAATTAATGCTACAAATATACCAATATATCTTGTTATTCTATTTAGTTTTCTTCTTCCAACATATCCCTCTTTTGCTAAATCAGAAAAGTAAGGAATTATGTCCATTTGAAGTAATTGTACAACAATAGATGCACTAATATAAGGCATAACACCTAATGCAAAGATAGATGATTTCTTTAATGCTCCTCCACCTATTACATTTAATAATTCTAAAAATCCTAAATCTTTACTTGAATCAGGAGTATTAGGAACTTTTATATTAGTACCTATTATAAAAATCATAAGTGCACCTAGTGTAAATAAAATTCTTTTTCTAAGATCTTTATTTCTTTTAGCAAATATTTGCTTAATATTTGCAAACATACTAGATCACCTCTGCTTTTCCACCGGCATTCTCTATTTTTTCTTTTGCAATTTTAGAAAATCTATTAGCTTTAACTGTTATTTTTTTAGTAATTTCTCCATTACCTAATACTTTAATTCCATCTAATTGTTTTTTTATTATTCCCATTTCTTTTAATAATTCTGGTGTAACAACTGCACCATCATTAAATTTATTTAAATCACTTAAATTAATTACTGCATATTTTGTTTCAAATCTTTTATTATTAAAACCTCTTTTTGCTACTCTAAATACTAATGGATTTTGTCCACCTTCGAAGCCAATTCTAACTCCGCCACCACTTCTTGAGTTTTGACCTTTTTGACCTCTACCAGATGTTTTACCATGACCACTAGATGTTCCTCTACCAACTCTTTTACTATTTCTGATAGAGTTTTTGTTATAACTTAATTCATTTAATTCCATTATCCTAAAATCTCCTCTACTGATTTACCTCTTAATTTAGCAATATGTTTTGCTGATTTTTGAGCAGTAAGTGCATTCATAGTAGCTTTAGAAGTATTAATTTTAGTATTTGATCCAAGTGATTTACTAACAACATCTTTAAATCCAGCTAATTCAAGAACAACTCTTACTGGACCACCAGCAATAATACCAGTACCAGCTTTAGCAGGTTTAAGTAAAACTTTAGCTGCACCTTGAATTCCTATCATATCATGAGAAATAGTTCTTCCATCAACAATTTCGATTTTCTTAACATTTTTAACAGCTTGCATTCTAGCTTTTTTAATTGCTTCAACAACTTCGTTTGATTTTCCAGATCCTATACCTACTTTTCCTTTTCCATCTCCTACTGCAACAGTAGCTGAAAAATGTAAGTTACGACCACCTTTTGTTACTTTTGTAACACGACGAAGTGATAATACTTCATCTTTATAATCATCTTTATTACGTGGGTTCATTATCTTTTTTTCCATCGTTACCCTCCTATTAGAATTCTAATCCATTTTCACGTGCTGCATTTGCTAAAGCTTCAACTCTACCATGATATTGGTATCCACCTCTATCAAAAACAACCTTTGTTATTTTAGCTTTTTTTGCTCTTTTAGCAATTTCTGCACCAACTATTTTAGCTGCTTCAATATTTCCACCATTAGTGATTTTTAAATCTTTATCCATTGATGAAGCTGCAACTAATGTATTACCAGTTTCATCATCAATAATTTGAACACTAATGTTTTTAGCAGATCTAAATACGTTTAATCTTGGAATATCTTTTGTACCAGAAATTTTCGATCTAACACGTCTATGTCTTTCTAAACGTGCACTATTACGTGATACTTTTTTTATCATATTTAAGACTCTCCTTTACTATTATTTAGATGCTTTCTTTCCTACTTTACGACGAATGAATTCATCTTTATAACGAATACCTTTTCCTTTATAAGGTTCAGGTTTTCTTATTTTTCTAACTTCAGCTGCAAATTTACCAACAGCTTGTTTATCAATACCTTTAATAGTTATTTCACTACCATTATTATTAACAAGTTCAACTGTTAAACCATTTGGAATAGCTTTTTCAATTTGATGTGAATAACCAGCATTAACAACTAAATTATTACCTCTTACGTTGAAACGATAACCTACACCAACTATTTCTAAATTTTTACTATAACCATTACTAACACCAATTATCATATTAGAAATTAATGCATTAGTTGTACCATACATAGCTTTAGTATTTTTAGTTTCTTTTTCAATATCGATACTTAAAACATTATCGTTAACTTCAACTTTAAGACCATCAACTATATTTATACTTAATTCACCTTTAGAACCTTTAACAGTAACTAAATTATCATTAAGTTCAACAGTCACACCAGTAGGTATTGTTAATTTTCTTTTACCAATACGACTCATTTTATCTCTCCTTATTTATATTACCAAATGTATGCTAATACTTCTCCACCAATATTATTCTTACGTGCTTCTTTATCACTCATAACACCTTTAGATGTTGATATAATAGCAATTCCTAAACCATTTAAAACTCTAGGAACTTCTTCAGCTTTAGCATAAACACGTAATCCTGGTTTTGAAATACATTTTAATCCTGAGATTACTCTTTCTTTGTTTTCACTATATTTTAAAGTTAACACTAAAGTTTTATCATCTTTAACTTCAAAATTTTTTATAAAACCTTCGCTTTTTAATATACTTGCTATTTCTACTTTCATTTTTGAAGTAGGCATTTCAACTATTTCATAACGTAATTGATTTGCGTTACGAATTCTAGTAAGCATATCAGCGATTGGACTTGATACTACCATATAATATCCTCCTTACCAACTTGATTTTTTTACACCAGGAATTTCACCTTTATATGCAAGTTCTCTAAAACATATTCTGCAAATTCCATATTTTTTAAGTACTGAATGAGGTCTACCACATCTTTGACAACGAGTATACTCACGAACTTTGTACTTTTGTTTCTTTTGTGATTTTACAATCATACTTTTTTTTGCCATTAATATATCCTCCTATTACTTTCTAAAAGGAATTCCGATTTCATTTAATAAATCAAACGCTTCCTCATTTGTTTTTGCAGTAGTAACAAAAACAATATCCATTCCACGAGTTTTTACAATGTTATCGTATTCTATTTCTGCAAATATCATTTGTTCTTTAATTCCTAAAGTATAATTTCCTCTTCCATCAAATGCTTTTGGTGAAACACCTCTAAAGTCACGAACACCTGGAAGTGCAATAGATATTAATTTATCCATAAAATTATACATTTTTTCTCCACGTAATGTAACTTTACATCCGATTTCTTGTCCTTCTCTTAATTTAAATCCTGCAATTGATTTTTTTGCTTTAGTAACTACTGGTTTTGAATCAGTAATTAATTCAAGTTCTTTAACAGCTGCTTCTAATAATTTACTATTTTGTACAGCTTCTCCAACTCCAATATTTATAACAATTTTTTCAATTTTAGGAACTTCCATAACTGAAGAATAATTATACTTATCAATTAATTTAGGAACAACTTCTTTATTATATTTTTCTCTTAGGCGGTTCATAAATTACCCTCCTTCCACTATTTAAGTATTTCCTTAGATTTTACTGAAATTCTTACTTTATTTCCTTTTTCGTCTATTTTATGAGCTATCCTAGTTCTTTTATTTGTCTTAGGGTCAATAATCATTACATTAGATGCATCAATTTTAGCTTCCACTTTGATTATTCCACCATTTTCATTTTGTGCAGATGGTTTAACATGTTTAGTTACTAAATTAGCACCTTCTACTATAACTTTATTTTCTTTTCTATAAGTTTTAATAATTTTTCCAACTGTACCCTTAGATTTACCAGCGATAACTTCTACTTTGTCTCCAACTTTTAAATTAAAGCTCATTGTTATCCTCCTTTAAATCCTATAACACTTCTTTAGCTAGTGATACTATTTTCATATAATCAAGATCACGAAGCTCACGAGCTACAGGTCCAAGTACACGTGTACCAACTGGGCTCTTATCATCATTAATTATAACACAAGCGTTATCATCAAATCTTATATAAGAACCATCTTTTCTTCTAACAGCAGATTTAGTTCTAACTACTACAGCTTTAACAACTTTACCTGCTTTTATAGTTCCGTTTGGTGTTGCTTTTTTAACTGTTGCAACAACAACGTCACCTAAACTACCAATTTTTTTATTTCCACCAAGTACTCTAATAACTAATACTTCTTTAGCACCAGAGTTGTCAGCTACTTTTAAGCGACTTTCTTGTTGAATCATAATTAATCCTCCTTCTTATATTTTAGAGATTATAATATAATTGCTTCTTCAACAATTTCAACTAGTTCATATCTTTTTGTTTTAGATAATGGTCTAGTTTCCACTATACGTACCTTATCTCCTACTTTAGCCTTATTTTCTTCATCGTGTGCTGTATATTTTTTTGATGATTTAACTCTTTTACCATATAAAGGGCTCTTTTTGTAAGTTTCAATTGTAACTGTTATTGTTTTATCATTTTTATCACTTGTTACAATACCAATTAATTCTTTTCTCTTGTTATTCATACAGCCTCCTATTTATTATTTAACTCACGCTCACGAATAATTGTTTTTATTCTAGCGATTGTCTTTCTTATTTCATGTATTTTTGAAGGTTTTTCTAAATTTCCAGAAGCATTAGCAAATCTTAAATTATATAATTCTGCTTTTAATTCTTCTATCTTATTTAGTAATTCTTCAGTGGTTAAATCTCTTATTTCTTTAGCCTTCATTTACTTCACCACTTTCTTTTTTTACAAATTTACATTTTACAGGTAACTTATGAGATGCAAGTCTTAAAGCTTCTCTAGCTACTTCTTCACTTACACCATCTATTTCAAACATAATTTTACCTTCTTTAACAACTGCAACCCAAAGTTCAGGATTACCTTTACCTTTACCTTGACGAGATTCAGCAGCATGTCTTGTTAATGATAAATGTGGGAAAATGTTTGTATAAACTTTTCCTCCTCTTTTCATGTAACGAGTCATAGCTACTCTGGCTGCTTCTATTTGTTGTTGAGTAACCCAAGCACCAGTTTTTGCTTGAATACCAAAACTTCCAAAATGAAGTTCTGTATTTCCTTTAGCTTTTCCATCATAGTAAATTCTATGAGGTTTTCTATATTTAGTTCTTTTTGGAATCAACGCCATGTTTCTTACCTCCTTTTATATTTTTTTTAGGAAGTACTTCACCTTTATATATCCATACTTTAACACCAATTTTACCAAATGTTGTATCAGCTTCTGCTTCTGCATAATCAATATCAGCTCTTAAAGTATGAAGAGGAGTTGTTCCTTCGTGTTGTCCTTCACTACGAGCAATATCAGCACCATTTAATCTTCCTGATACTAATGTTTTAATACCCTTAGCTCCAGCCTTCATTGTATTTCTAATTGCTCTTTTTTGAGCCATTTTATAAGAACCACGATTTTCAATTTGTTTTGCAATATTTAAAGCAACTAATTGTGCATCTAAATCTGGATTTTTAACTTCAAATATTGAAACAGTAATGTTTTCTTTTGTTAATTTATTTAATTCTTTTTTAATTTTTTCGATTTCTTCTCCACCGTGTCCAATAACAACACCTGGTTTTGCAGTATTAATAATTACTTCAGTCTTTTTTTCATTTCTATTAATATTAATAGAACTAACTGCTGCATCTTTTAATCTTTTACTTAAATATTTTCTGATTTCAATATCAGTACTTAAATATTTAGAAAAGTTCTTTTTATTTGCAAACCATTTAGAAGACCAATCTTTATTAATTCCAATTCTCATTCCAATTGGATTTACTTTTTGTCCCATAAATTAACCTCCTTCTTTAATTTTTTTCTGCTACCACAATAGTGATATGACTTGTTTTTTTATCGTGTCTATCAATGTGAGATCTAGATCCAAATCTATGTCTTTTAAGTATTGGACCATCATTTATATATGCTTCTTTAATAAATAAATTGTTTTTATCTAATTTTAAATTGTTTTCAGCATTTGCTGTTGCAGAAACTAAAACTTTATTTATTAAACGAGCAGATTTTTTATTCATATTGTTTAATATAGCGCTAGCTTCATTTACACTTTTACCACGTACTAAGTTCATAACTAAACGAGCTTTTCTAGGTACAAGTAATACTGTTCTAGCTGTTGCTTTTGCTTCCATATTAATCTCCTTCCTAAAGGTTCAACCTATTTTTTATCTTTATCGCCATGTCCACCATTTTTACGTGTTGGTGAGAATTCACCAAGTTTATGACCAACCATATCTTCAGTTACATAAACAGGAATGAAATCTTTACCATTGTGAACAGCAAATGTATGTCCAATAAAGTCAGGAAAAATAGTTGAACGACGTGACCATGTTTTAACAACTTCTTTTTTTCCACTTTTGTTCATTTCTTGAACTTTTTTTAATAACCTATCAAAAACGTAAGGTCCTTTTTTTAAACTTCTAGCCATTATTTATTCATCCTTTCCTTATTATTTACGACGAGTAACAATTAATTTTGTTGAACTCTTTTTATTTTTACGAGTTTTATATCCAAGAGCAGGTTTACCCCAAGGAGTCATTGGTTGTTTATGACCAACTGGAGCTCTACCTTCACCACCACCATGTGGGTGATCGTTTGGATTCATAACAGAACCACGAACTGTAGGTCTAATACCTAAGTGTCTAGTTCTACCAGCTTTTCCAAGTCTAACTAATGAATAATCTTCATTACCAACTTCACCAATAGTAGCTATGCAAGTACCTAAAATCTTTCTAGTTTCGCCAGAAGATAATCTAACAAGTACATATTTTCCTTCTCTACCAAGAATTTGAGCACTTTGTCCTGCAGATCTTGCAATTTGACCACCTTTTCCTAAAGTTAATTCAATGTTATGAATAACTGTACCAACTGGAATATTCATAAGTGGTAAAGCATTACCGACTTTAATATCTACATTTTGACCAGAAACTATTTTGTTTCCTACTTTTAATCCTTTTGGTGCGATAATGTATCTTTTTTCACCATCAGAATAATTTATTAATGCAATGTTTGCACTTCTATTTGGATCGTATTCAATTGAAGCTACTGTACCAACAATATCATATTTATTTCTTTTGAAATCAATAATACGATATTTTCTTTTTGCTCCTCCACCTTGATGTCTTACAGTGATTTTTCCTGAATTATTACGACCAGCATTTTTCTTTACAGTCTTTAATAAACTTTTCTCTGGAGCTGTTTTAGTTAGCTCTTCATTTACTAAAGTACTTTTCTTTCTTTGTCCAGGAGTAACTGGACGAAAATGTCTAATAGCCATTCTAAAACCTCCTTAAATTTCTATTTTACTACCTTCAGCTAAAGTAATAACTGCTTTTTTATATCTGTTAGTAGTTCCTGTATAACGTCCAACTCTTTTTTTCTTAGGTTTAACGTTTATTGTATTTACTTGTTTAACCTTAACATTATAAATTTTTTCAATTGCTTGTTTAATTTGAACTTTATTAGTGTTAGGTTTAACTTTAAAAACTATTTTGTCCCCATTACCTGCAATATTTGCACTTTTTTCAGTAATTATTGGACCAAGAATAATATCTCTATAACTTCCTATCATTATCTAAGTACCTCCTCAAGCATTTTAACAGCTTCTTCAGTAATAACTATATTTCTATAATTTAATACGTCATAAGTGTTGATTTCATGAGTTTCGATTACTTTAATATCGCTTAAATTACGAGATGCTAAAATTAATTCTTCAGTTAATTCTTTTACAACAATTAAAGTTTTACCATTAACTTTTAATGAATCTAAAAGTTTAATAAATTCTTTAGTTTTTGCTTTTTTAACTTCTAATTTTTCTAGTACTGTAATTTCTTTTTTATCCGCTTTATATGATAAAGCTGATTTTAAAGCTAATCTACTTTCTTTTCTATTTTGTTTCTTTTCATAATTTCTTTCAGTAGTTGGTCCGAATACTACTCCACCATGATACCAATGTGGTGCTCTAATAGAACCTTGTCTAGCTCTACCAGTACCTTTTTGTCTCCATGGTTTAATACCTCCACCACTTACTTCAGTTCTTGTTTTAACACTGTGTGTTCCTTGTCTTAAAGATGCACCTTTTCTTACAACTGCATCATATATAGTTTGATTATTTGGTTCAATTCCAAATATTTCGTCATTTAGTTTTATATCCTTAATTTTTTCACCTTTTAAATTTAAAAGTGCTACTTTAGGCATAATTAATTCCTCCTTTCATCACAAAAATAAATTTTTATTATTATTAATAACTAATAATTAGTTTGAAGATTCTTGTGATGATTCTTCGTTTGCAATTTCATTTGGTGTTTCAACAGCAGTTTCTTCAGCTACTTCTGTAGTTGTTTCTTCTACTACAGGTTCTTCAGTTACATAAGTAACTAATTCATCCATATTATTTACTTTACCTTCATGTTTAATCGCAGATTTAATAATAACTAAAGACTTCTTTGGACCTGGAACATTACCTTTAACTAAGATAATATTTTTATCTAATAAAATATCAATTACTTCAAGATTTTGAACAGTAATTAATTCATGTCCCATATGTCCTGGTAAATTTTTACCTTTTAAAACACGCATTGGTCTCATTGTTCCAAGTGAACCAACACCTCTATGGTATTGAGAACCATGTCCCATAGGACCTCTAGATTGATTATGGCGTTTAATAACACCTTGATAACCTTTACCTTTACTTATACCAGAAATGTCTACCATTTCTCCTACGCTAAAGATATCAGCCTTAATTTCTTGTCCTAGTGTATAAGCGCTAATATCAGCATTTCTGATTTCTTTTAAGAAGCGCTTAGGTGCACTATTTGATTTTTTTAAATGACCCATCATTGGTTTATTGCAATTTTTTTCTTTTTTATCTCCATATGCAAGTTGAATTGCATTATAACCATCAGTTTCAACAGTTTTAATTTGTGAAACAATATTTGGTTCTACAGATATAACTGTAACAGGAGTTAATTTTCCATTTTTTGCAAAAACTTGAGTCATCCCGATCTTACGACCTAAGATTCCTTTTCTCATTTCTTCCTCCTAAATTATTTAATATTTATTTCAACACCACTTGGTAAATCCAAACGAGTTAATGCCTCGATTGTGTCTTTACTTGGGTTATTGATGACAACTAATCTTTTGTGTGTTCTCATTTCAAATTGTTCACGAGAATCTTTGTATTTATGAACTGCTCTTAAGATTGTAATCTTTTCGATTTTTGTTGGTAATGGAATTGGTCCACTAACTTCTCCGCCAGTTCTTTTAACAGTTTCAACAATTTTACTTGCAGCTTTATCAATAGTTCTATGATCATATGCTTTTAAGTTAATTTGTATTTTATTTGCCATTAATAAATCCTCCCTTCGCCTATATCTTGTATAGACTTGCTCCTTGCAAAAACCTAATAGCCAGTTTTCTCTTATTTAAAATAACAACTAAACCTGGTGTATCAGCAACCTTGCACATCATAGCCAGTCACACATAATCAATTATAACAGCAAAAAAAAGGAAAATCAACCCGATTTCCCAATTTTTTTTATTTTTTTATTCAGATATTACTAATGGATTTGTAAAGTTACCTGATCCATTTTCAACAACAACACTTTCATCTAACTCTATTAATGATCTAGTATACGCTCTATCATAACCAAATTCATTATTAATTATATTAAATTCACCATCATATAAATAATATTCGAAATTTTTATTTAAGTATGTAACGTTGTTAGCTATTGTCTTATTATATTCTTCTGAAGTTAAAGCAATTTTATCTTCATTCTTTTTATAATATTTTTCTATTTCATATACTGAAACATATTCATCTTTATTATCTTTTATGATATAAACTTTGTTATTACTTAATTTAACTATTCTATATAATTCATTATTATATAAAACATAATTATCTAATGCATTCCCTACATAGTAATTATCATTTCCTATTAATTTATAAGTATCATTTAATTCCTTAGCTGTTAAAAGATTTATTAAACTCTTATTTTTAATATAAACATCTACTATTTTGTTATCTTCTAATTTAATAAATACAACATCATCTAATTTAATATTTTTTTCTTTTGAAACTATATTTTTATCTATATATCCTTTTTCTACTAATTCCTTAATTGTTATATTTATTGTCTCATCTTTTTCATATTTATTTAAATTATCTGTAACCATCTTCTTTGAACCATCAATTACTAATTGATTAATTTCATTATCTACTATTGATGCTTGAACTAATTTTTGATAATTTAAAATTTGTGATTTAAATAAACCAAATATTACTAATACAAATACTATACCTAAAACCATTATTTTATACTTGTTTTTCATTTTTACACCTACTCTTCTTTAAATATTGATTTTCCATCATAATTATAATAATTGTTTCCTATTATAATATAACCATCTTTAACAACAATTTTTCCATCATTAACTTTAATTGATAATTCTTTCTTTGTTGATAAATTAATAATCTTTTTCTCACCATTAATACTTCCTAATATAATTGGATATTTTTTATCTATTATTTCAAAACTATCATAAATTGGTTTAAAATAAATCTTATTTTTTGATGATAAAATTCCAACTTTATTGTTTTGATTTTTAAACATAATTAAATCCAAATTATATTTATCATTTAATAATTTATCATATTCTTCATCAAATAAACCTAATTCTGTATATTCAAGCGGAATCAATTCTTTACCACTTACATTAAGTATACCATATTTAAAATCTTTTGAAACTATAGATTTATCATAATTTTTAAAATCTGTAGCACTTTCGTAAGATGAATTTGTCACTAATTTACCCTTTGTATTTATAAATCCAATTTTTCCATCTTCTAAATATACCTGCATTAATTTATTATAAAACATATTACTAACCGGTACATATTTATCAATTGATGAAATTTGACCATTTTTATCTATAACATTATATATATCTTTATTACTACTAAAATCATGAGTTTTTTCAACAATTAAACCTTCATTATAATAATAACTATTATTTTCATTATTATTGATAATTTTTTTAGTATCTAAATTTATGTAATCTATATTAGTATCATCTTTGATTGCTATTGCGACTAGCGCATCTGGATCATCTACTCTTAACCTTAAATACTTATCTGTTTTATAAATTATTTCATCATTTTTAATAACAATATAAGTACTATTATTTTCATTTTCCGAATTTATATAAAATACATTATTATCAAGTACATTTATTTCATCTAAAGTATAAGAATATACTTCTTTTCCTGTAGTTACATTTATTATTGTGGAAGAATCATTTACTTTTACTCTAGCATATTTTTCATCAGATTTAGTATCTGATATCTCTACACTAATATTCTTATCATCTACTTCATCTACTTTAAACGAATATAATTCTTTTCCTTCAGAATTCATTATTCCCATAGTTTCATCTCTAGAGAAAATATAAATATTATCACTCAGATAACTTAAACTATCATATTTAAATTTAGTTATATCTTTTAATTTTTCATCTAATAACCCTTGTTTTAATCCTTCGTTAGTATATTTTGTACTAATATACCTGTTTCCAAATAAACCTATAAAGTAATAATTTCCAAAAGGAACTTCTATAGAACCTTTATCATTAATTACACCAAATAAATTATTATCATTTTTAACTATTGCATACCCTTTATAAAAATCAGTTCCCGAAATATATTTAGGTCTTACAAGAATTGTTCCTTCTTTATCTATATATCCTATTTTATTATTTTGTTCAATTTTTATTAAGTTAACTGTATTTGCTTTAGTATAATTTACAAATAAATACATTCCTAATATTGAAACTATAATAAATGACATAACTGGTAATAATATTGAAGTTCTTTTAAAATTAAATGGTTTCTTAGATTTTTGACTATTTGAATTATTTTTATTAATTATATTATCATCAAATTCTTCTATATCATCTTCTGGTGCATTAAAGTTAAATGTATCATAACTTGAATCTTTTAATCTATCATCTATAATTATGTTACTATTTTTTGATAAAGATAATCCATTATCTAGATTAATTTCTTTACTTTTACTATTATACTTATCACTATTTAATCTATCATCTATAATCATATTACCGGTGACAGTTAAATTAGATTGAACTGATTCATCTATTTTTATATTTGAATCAAATATATCTTCAAAATCAGAAGGTGTATTATCTTCTTTTTTTGGTTCTTCTGTTTTTACTTCCTCAAAGGGATTATCTAAATCAAAAATTTCAAAATCATTTTTTATAACAATCCCTCCTATTCTTTAATTTATATTATCATAAAAAATAATATTTTTAAATTATTCTTCTTCATTTTCTAAAGCAATTAATACTTCTCTTGGTTTTGAACCATTTGATGGTCCTATTATTCCTCTTTCTTCTAGTTCATCTATTAGTCTTGCTGCTCTATTATATCCTACTTTAAATCTTCTCTGAATTAATGATGCACTTGCCTTTTTTGTAGAAACAACAAATTCTACAACTTCATTATATAAAGGATCATCATTAGTAACATCATCTTTATCTATATTTGAATGTGTACTAGAATTACTATCTAAATTAAACTTTTCATCATATGTTGCTTTATGTTGTTCACAAACAAAATCAACAAGTTTTTTTATTTCTTCTTCAGAAACAAATGCCCCTTGAATTCTTTCAGGAATAGATTCACCCATAGGTAAGAATAACATATCTCCTTTACCTAATAATTTTTCTGCTCCTCCGGCATCTAGTATAGTTCTACTATCTATTTGAGATGATACTGCAAATGATATTCTTGAAGGAATATTTGCTTTAATAACACCAGTAATAACATTTGTTGAAGGTCTTTGTGTAGCAACTATTAAATGTATTCCAGCTGCTCTAGCCATTTGAGTAATTCTCATGATAGAATCTTCTACTTCATTTTTCGCAACAACCATTAAATCAGCAAGTTCATCAATTATAACTACTATATATGGTAATAATGGTATTTTTGATTCATCAGGTAGATTTTTATTTTTCTTTTGTAAATATGCGTTGTATCCTTCAATATTTTTAGTTTTTGAATCCTCAAATTTATCATATCTATCCATCATTTCAGCAACTACTTTTTGTAATGCTATACTTGCTTTTTTAGGATCAGTAACTACTGGTTGAAGTAAATGTGGTATTCCATTATACATACTTAATTCAACTTTTTTAGGATCCACCATTATTAATTTAACTTCATCTGGTCTTGCTCTCATTAAAATAGAAGCAAGTATACAATTAATACAAACTGATTTACCACTACCTGTTGCTCCTGCTACTAGTAAATGTGGTGTTTTATTAATCTCACAATATCTAGGAGTACCCATTATATTTTTTCCAAGCGCAACCATTAATTTACTATCTTGTTTTTCTTTTGGAAAACTTGTAATAATTTCTCTAAATCCAACTGCACTATTAACTTTATTAGGTATTTCTACACCTACTGTATTCTTTCCAGGAATAGGTGCTTGAATTCTAACATCCTTTGCAGCTAATGCTAAAGCTATTTCATTATGAATTCCAGTAATCTTACTAGTTCTAGTACCAGATTTTATTTCTAATTCATATTGAGTTACTGATGGTCCAACATGAACTTCTCTTACTTTTGCATATACTTCAAAATCTTTTAATACTTGTTCTAATATATTAATGTTTTTCTTTATTTCATCATTATTATCTTTTTGACCTTTAGATTTTACTTGATCTAATAAAGATATTGGTGGCAATTCATAATTTGCATATTGATTTGTATTATTAGTTCTATTTTTATAACTTTCTCTTAATGCTTCTTCATATTCTTTTTCTGCATCTTTTGAATTAGTTAATTCTGAAATAGATGAAACAACAATTTTTTTATTATCTAAGTTACCATCTTGATTTTCATCTTCTTCATCTTCATCATCTTCGTATTCTTCATCCATTCTTTCTTTTCTATTTTTAATTTTCTCGATAAAATAATTAAATCCATCACCAATAGATAAATTCATCATTAAAATTAATCCTATAAGCATAATAACACTAATTATTATTATACTTCCCATGTCACCCAATAATATATAGAATAAAGAAATAAAAAATGCACCTAATATTCCACCACCTGGAAAACTAGTTCTAGCATTTATACATTTTATAAATTCATCAACAGTGTCTTTTAAAGTAGAAATAATTGTAGGATTCTTTGTTAAGTAATTTATATGTGCTAATGAAAGTAAACCTATTAAAAATAAATAAAAACCTATCAGTCTTCCGGAAAAGAATTTAGGTAATTCTCTTTTTAACAACATATAAAAACCACATATTACTAATATGCCTAAAAATATAAAAGAAAAAGAACCCATTAGAAACATTGAAAAACCTTTAAAAATAGTTCCTAAGATATTAGCTTTATATCCTAAAAATCCAATTATACCAATTACTATATATAATATTCCTTGTAATTCTATTGGATATTTTAATCCTGATTTATTTTTAGTACTTCTAGATTTTTTCTTTGCCATATCGCTACCTCTATTCTTTAATAATTATAACATTTTTTTATAATAAAAAAAAGCATTAAAATGCTTAATTTTATTATTTTGAAGCTTTTACTGCTCTTTCTTTTCCCCAAGCTCTAATTTCATTTATTTTTTCAGGGTTTGTTTTTGATAATGATACTACTTTACTTAATTCATCTATTAATAAGTTTTCAGTTAATTGTATTTGATTATTTGCTATTAATTTATATGCTAAATTTCTTAATACTGCTTCTATATCAGAAGAAGCAAATCCTTCTGTAATATTTACTAATTTAGTTAATAAACTATCACCTATCTGAACTTTTAAATATTTATTAGCATATAATTTTAATAGTTCTTTTCTTTCATAATCCTTTGGTAAATCCACAAAGAATATCTCATCAAATCTTCCTTTTCTTACTAATTCTGGTGGTAATTTATCAATACTATTAGCTGATGCGATAACAAATACTGGTTTTTTATTTTCTTGAAGCCAAAATAAGAATTGTCCTATCATTTTAGATGTTACTGATGAATTAAAATCATTTAATCCTTTTTCAATTTCATCAATCCAAAGTACACAAGGTGAAACATATTCTGCAGTATCTAATGCTGCTTTTAATTGTCTTTCTGATTGACCTACATATTCTCCTTGAACAGTTGCTAAATCTAATCTATATAATGGTACATTAAATATACTTGATGTTGCTTTTGCACATAAACTTTTTCCACATCCTGGAACACCTGTAAGAAGAATTCCTTTTAAGGAAGGTATTCCTCTTTTTTCTAATTCATCTTTTTTAGTTGGATCCATTAATGATTTCTTTTCATTTAACCAATCCTTTAAATTATCTAATCCTGCAATTTGAAAATCTTGTTCAGTAATTATTGCTTCTAAACCTGCTATTTCATTAAATAATTTTTGTTTAGTGAATTTTAATTCTTTTAAATCATCTTTAGTAACACTACCTTTTACAATTAATGAAGTAATTACATTTTTTACTTCCATTTCACTTAATCCTTGTAAATAAGTTGAAGCTAAAGTATAATCATTTTCATCCCATTCAACATTAATTCTACCTTTATAAGGTTCTATTGTTTTTATTATTGTATCTCTTAATTCATCTTCTGAAGGGAATGATAGTTTTAAACTAATTCCTAGTCTTTGAATATTTCCCCAAATAATATCATTAGTTATTATAATTATTACTCCAGAATTAATTTCACATTTAGATATAACATCAACTAAATATCTAGATACTACATTACTATCATTTATATCAGCTACATCATTTAAAATATAATTAGCATTTTGCTTTGTTTTAACTTCATTAGAAATAAAATCAAGTGCACCCATTATAGTTTTTTCATC
This sequence comes from uncultured Erysipelotrichaceae bacterium, assembly GCA_902801825.1. Classification (GTDB taxonomy): domain Bacteria; phylum Bacillota_I; class Bacilli_A; order RF39; family UBA660; genus RUG13038. The sequence continues at coordinate 21,333 of CADCJS010000006.1, read as the reverse complement.
ACTAATTATTTGATTAGTTTTTAAATCATATATTCCATCACTCATACTATAAGAACTAACTGATATATTTAATTCATCACTTACTTCTTTTATTAATCTATTAATTCTATTTTTTTCCACAGTATTAATAGTTATCACAGGTATTCTTGCTTTTAAATATCTTTTTAAGTATTCTTTTGCTTCATTATAATTCATTTTTATCACTCCATTTAATTCTATTATTATTTATATTCATTTTTAATATTCCAGTTTGATCAAATTCATAAGATTTTTTTAGTAATATATCGTAAACTTTATTACTTTCACTTTTTAACATATTACCTAGTTTTTCTTTATCATTATCTGTTAATTGATTATTAAATATTAAATCATAAATAAATAATACTTCTTTTTTAAAAATAACTAAATTCAAATCTAAATAATTAACATCATAATATATATTATTAATATTACTAATAATTTTATTAATAGCTTTATCAAACTTATATTTTATTAATTCATATATTTTTGGAATTAATAAATCTTTAATATTATTATTTTCTTTTTCATTTATAAATTTTAATTTATCACTAACAGAAGAAGTATTTCTTAATCTTTCAATTAATTCTAACCATTCATTATAATGCATTATTTTTACCTTTTAATTATTACTTTAGGTTCTAAATTCCAATCAGGTAATTTTATTGTATTAGTTTTAGTTTCTTTTGGTTTTACTTCTTTAATAACTTCTTCCTTCATTATTTTTCACCTACCATAATATTTCTTTCATCATTAGTTTTTAAATAATTTTCAATTTTAATGTTAACTAAGAACATTTTTAATTTATCAAAATCTTTATTTTTTTCTTTTATAATATTTTTATATTCTGTAACTTCTGCGAAAACTCTTTCAATATTAGAAAATAGTATTTTTTCTTTTTCTTTCATTTGTTTATTATTTAATATTTTCTTTTTTATTATAGAATATATTAAATAAAAATTAGTTACTACTAATACTAATAATATAAATATTTGTATAAAACTATAACTAGACATAAATATTATTCCCATAACTCCAATTATATTTATTATTGCGATTAAGAATATCATATATTTATCATCTACTATATGTTCAGTTTTTAATTTATTATAAATAATATTTTTAGCCTCTTCAACATTACTACCATCTTTTGTTTCTACAGATATATTATCTATATCTATTTTAATATAATCCTCATTTTTATTATTATTTAATATTTCATATGATTTTAATATATTATTTTTAATTAATGATAAAGCAAACTTAATAGTTTCATCACTTACATTATATCTATTACTATTTAATACAATATTATTAAGTAAATCTATAAAATTAGTTTTTTCATCATATATATCAACTTCTTTTTGATATAATTCTTCTGCTTTTTCTAAATCTCCATTACATTCTAAGATTAATTTATTTTTTAAATTATCTTTTTGAAAAATACTTTCTTCTTTTTCATATTCATAAATTAACCTATTTAAAATCACATCTATATTTGTAATATTATCATTTTTAGTAACTATGTCATTTAATTCTAAATATGTGTTTTCATAAGTTGATGAAATTTGTAAATTATTAATAATTCTACTATAGTCATTAGTATAATTTTCTAAATATGGTAATTTAATATTAACATCTTTTTTATTTTCTATGTAAAATAACCACTTATTTAATTGTCTTTGATTTATCTCATTATTATTAGAAAGTAAATTATACCAATTAGTAATTTTACTAATTATTAATTCTTTTCCTTTTACTTTAAATGCACCAGTAGAAACTAAATCTAAAATTACAACAAATTCTTTGCTTAAACTATTTGGATTTTCATTATCTAAATAACTATTTAACCAATTTAATGCTGTTTCATATCTTCCTAATTTTAAATATATTAAAGAAAAAAACAAATTAGTTTTTTGAGTATCTTTTTTTAATGAATTATTTAATTCTTTTTCTGCATTTTCTTTATCATCAAGCATCCAAGATATTAATGCAGATAATGCATTACTTAGCCAATAATTAGGATTATTTAATAATAATTCTTCTCTTAGTTTTACCATTGAATCTTTAGATATATTTGAATTATCTATTGAATCTAAAATACTAATTACATTTCTTCTTACTTTATCAAAATATCCATATTTTTTATCTATCTGATCATTATTAAACATTATATTTTGTTTAGCATTAGTAATAATAGTAGTTTCTCTTATTTCTTTAATTAAATTTTTAACTTCATTATTTAATCCATCAACTTTGTTTTCAACATTAGTTACTTGATTATTAACATCATTAACATTATTTATAACACCAGAAAGTTCAGTAGCAACTGAGTTTAAGTTTTTTTCTATAACATCTAAATTTGCAGCAGATATAGCTAAAGCCTCATTCATAGTTTCACCTCTATTATTAATTATAGCATATTTTTAACAATAAAAGAAAGAATATTACTATACTTTCTTTATTGTTCTTTCATTGTTAAAGATACTTTTTCTTTATCTTTAAATATTTCTTTTACATATACTGTTACTATATCTCCAACAGATAATATATCACTTGGATGTTTTATATAATTATTAGATATTTCTGAAATATGTACTAATCCATCATTATGTAATCCTATATCTATAAAAGCTCCAAAATCAACAACATTTCTTACAGTACCTTGTAATTTCATTCCTTCTTTTAAATCGGATATTTCAAGTACATTACTTTTTAAAATAGGAGTATCTAATTCATCTCTTGGATCTCTATTAGGTTTCTTTAATGATTTTAAAATATCTTCTAAAGTATATATATCTACATTTAATAATTTTGCTTCATCTTGTAAATCTATACTATCTAATTTATTTATTAATTTTTCTGTACCTATATCATTTATTGAACATGATAAATTATCTAATAATTTAAAAGTGATTTCATAACTTTCTGGATGTATAGAAGTTTTATCTAAAACATTATCACTATTTAATACTCTCATAAATCCAATTGCTTGTTGATATGTTTTTGGTGTTAATATTTTTTCTATTTCTTTTCTACTATTAAACATACCATTTTTATTTCTATAATCTATTAATTTTTCTATAGATTTCTTAGTTAAACCTGAAATATATTTCAATATAGAAGTAGATGCAGTATTTATATTAACACCTACATTATTAACTGCTTTTGATACAACAAAATCTAATCTATCTTTTAATTTACTACTAGAAACATCATGTTGATATAATCCTACACCTATTCCTTCTGGTGGAATCTTAACTAATTCTGCAAGTGGATCTTGTAATCTTCTACCAATTGATACAGCACTTCTTTCATTTGGTGATAAATTCGGAAATTCTTCTTGTGCTACTTTTTCAGTACTATAAATAGATGCACCTGCTTCATTTACAATAATATATTTACAACTTAAATTATTATCTTTTATTAAATTTGATATTAATTTTTCTGATTCTCTTGATGCAGTACCATTGCCTATTGAAACAATATCAATTTTATAATCATTTATTAATTTTAATAATGTATTCTTACTATCATTTAATAGTTTTTCACTTGAAGAAAATGGTTTAATAACACAAGAATATAAATATTTACCTGTAGAATCTAAACAAGCAAGTTTACATCCATTAGTATAACCTGGATCAAAAGCTAATACCCTTTTATCTTTTATAGGTGGTTGAAGTAATAAACTTTCTAAATTATTACCAAAATTTTCTATAGATGTATCTTCTGCTTTTTCAGTTAATGCACTTCTTATTTCTCTTTCAATTGATGGTCCTATTAATCTAGAATAAGAATCCTTAATAGAATCTCTTACATATTCAGCACATTCATTTTCTTTTTTTATTAGTTTGTTTTCTAAATATTCAAATATCTTTTCTTTTTCAATATCAATACTAACTGATAAAACTTTTTCTTTTTCTCCTCTATTTATAGCAAGAACTCTATGTGGTTTAATATTTTTTACATTTTCCTCGTAATCATAATACATTTCATATGTTTTCTTTTCATCAATTGCATTTTTCTTTATTTTTGATTTAATTATTCCTTTATTAAAAGTATAATTTCTTATCCATTTTCTATAAAAAGCATTATCAGATATATATTCAGCAATTATATATTTAGCTCCTTGAATAGCATCTTCTTTTGTTTTAACATTTTCATTTATAAATCTATCAACATATAAATTATCTGGAAAAGATAATATTATTTTTGCTAATGGTTCTAATCCATTATTAATCGCATCTGTTGCTTTTGTTTTTTTCTTTTCTTTATAAGGTCTATAAATATCTTCAACATCAACAAGTTTTTCTGCTTTTAATATTTGATTCTTTAATTCTTCTGTTAATAATCCTTTTTCATCAATTAGTCTAATAACATCTTCTTTTCTTTTTAATAAATTAACTTGATATTTAAAAACATCTGATATAGATTTAATTTTATCTTCATCTAAATTACCTGTTATATCTTTTCTATATCTAGCAATAAATGGAATTGTATTACCATCTTCTAACATTTGTAAAGTTTTTATAACTTGATCTGTTTTTATATTTAATTCTATTGCTATTTCATTTATTATTTGTTCATTCATTTTAGTCACCTTTGTTATTATATCATATATTTTATTTGATTCCTTTTTTTATTGTTTCATTACCAAACTTTTTATTAATAATGTCTACTAATTTATCTATTTCTTTATCTTTTATCACTTTATTATTTTCATCAAATAAAGATAATTGAATATCATTATTAGATGAAAAATCAGTTACCCTTAATCCTATTAATCTAATAGGTTCTCTATTCCATAAATTGTTAAATAAAGATTTTGAATATTTAAATATTTCTTCAGATAAATTAGTACTATTAACTAATTTCATTTGATGATTAAAAGTTTGAAAACTAGAATATCTTATTGTTACTACTATTGTTTTTGAATATATTTTTCTTTCTTTTAATTCATTAGATATTTTAATAGAAAAGTTATTTAACTCTTTATAAATAATACTTTTATCTATTATATCTTCTTCTAAAGTTTTACTATATCCAATACCTTTTCTATCATCATAAGAATTAATTACTAACGAATCATCTATACCATTTGCGTAATCATATAACATTTTTCCTTGCTTTTTAAATATTTTAACTATAACATCTTCATTATAATTTGCTAAATCACCTATAGTATTAATAGATAAACTTCTTAGTTTTAAACATGTTTTTTTACCTGCCATAAATAAATCTTCTATTTTTAAAGGCCACATTTTTTCTTTTATTTCATTTTTATATAAAGTATGTACTTTATTTGGTTTTTCAAAATCACTAGCCATTTTTGCAAGTAATTTATTATTGCCAATACCAATATTAACTGTAAAACCAAATTTATTATAAATATCATCCTTTAGTTTATATGCAAATTTTATTTCATCACCATATAATTTTTTCATAGAAGTATAATCTACAAAACATTCATCAATTGAAAATTGTTCATAAATTGGAAATAATTGTTTTAAATAATTAATCATTTTATTTGAACATTTTTTATAATATTCTTTATCAGGATGAGTTACTATTAAATCTTTATATATTTTATATGCATCAGTTAGTTTCATTGTTGTTTTTATTCCAATCTTTTTCGCCGGAATACTAGAAGCAACTACTATACCATTTCTTTTTGATTGAAAACCTGATACTACAGATATTTCATTTCTAATATCTTTTTTATAACCATTTTCTAGTAGTTTTAAAGCTGACCATGATAAAAAAGCTGAATTTACATCTATATGAAATATTATTTTTTCCATAATTACCTCTAAATAAATTATAAATAAAATACATTTGTTTGTAAAGAACTATATATGATTAATTAACCTATACAAATATAAACATTTATCATAGTATAAAAAGAAAGGATTTGAAAAAAATGCATAATGATTTATCAAAAAATAATAAATTAGTAAATGTTAATGTTGGTTTTAATAGAGGTAATATGTTTGAAAATTTATTTTGGCCATATAAATATATTTCTGATTATAAACCAAGTAATGAAAAAGAAGAATTAATGTACAATATTCAAAAATATTGTTTTGCTTCACATGAAATGAATTTATATTTAGATTTATATCCAAACGATTTACAAGCGATTGGTTTATATAATCAATATAAAGAACAAGAAAATAAGTATTTAAAAGATTATGAAGATAAATATGGATTTATTACTTTAAATATAAATAATAATAACAATTGGCAATGGATTAATTCTCCATGGCCTTGGGAAAGGAATTAATTATGTGGAAATATGAAAAAAAATTACAATTTCCAGTAGATATAAAACATAAAAATGTTAAAATGGCAAAATATATAATTACTCAAAATGGTGGTTCTAATGGAGAATTAGGTGCGACATTAAGATATTTAAATCAAAGATATACAATGCCTGATGATTATGGTAAAGCAGAATTAACTGATATAGCAACTGAAGAAATGGCACATATGGAAATAATTAGTGCGATGGTGTATCAATTATTAGATGGCGCTACTATAGAAGAACTAGAAAAAGAAGGATTAGGTTCACAATATGTTGAACATAAGAATGCTGTTTTTCCACAAAATGCAAGTGGACAAAACTTTACTGCAAATTATTTTGCTGTGACTGGAGATTATTTAGCAGATATTGCTGAAGATATGGCTGCAGAACAAAAAGCACGAGCTACATATGAAAGTTTAATGGATTTAACAGATGATGAAGATATACTTTCTCCCCTATCCTTTTTAAGACAAAGAGAAATAATTCATTACGAAAGATTTAAAAAATTATATGAACACTATGAAAAAATGAAAGTAAAATAAAAAATATTATGGTTTAATCCATAATATTTTTTAATTATTTTCAGTATTATTATTTTCTTGATTTTCTGGTTTGTTTTCATAACCATAATTAAATGATGTATTATCTGAATCATTTGGTACACCATTTTCATTAACATCTAATATGCTTGATTTAGTTTCTGATGCTTGTCCACTATATTCACAATTTGAGAAACCTAAAATTAAGAATGTTATGAATGGGAAGAAAATTGATAATACACCAAATCCAGTTGATTTTCCAAATTTTTCAGCAATTTTTAATAATGCTTTAATTTCAAAAACTAAGTAAATAATTGATCCAACGAATGGTATGAATGCAAAGAAAATATATGGTCCAGGTACATCACCTATTTCAAATAATACCCAGTCACTATAAAAAGGTACAATTGAAGCCCATCCTGGTTTTCCTGCTTTTATAAAAGTTTTCCATAAACCAATTATTTTTAACACTGCTGGAATAAGACAAATAATCATAATAGTTATAATAACTCCTGTTCCTAATGCAGCTAATCCAGCATTACTTGCACTAGATCCATATGTTGATCCATATGTTGACCCATAATCATAATAATTCATACTACATACTCCTCTCTAAATTAAAGTATACATTAATTTTTTTAAAAAAACAATACTATTATTTTATAATTTACAAAATAATAGTATAATTAAGTAAAGGAGGTATTTATGATATTTTTAATTGTATTCGTTTTATTTATATTATTAATTTCAATAAGACAAGTTTCAGAATATGAAAGAGGTATTAAATTTAGATTTGGTAAATTTACTAAAATTATGACTCCAGGTTGGAAAATAGTTTTACCAATAATTGAAAGTTATAAAAAAGTTGATATTAGAACAAAAGCAGTAGATGTTCCTGAACAAGATGCAATTACAAAAGATAATGTTTCAATTAGAATTAATGCAGTAATTTACTATAAAGTATTTGATGCTTCAAAAGCTATTTTAGCTGTAGAAAAATATCAATATGCTGTTGGACAACTTGCTCAAACAACTATGAGAAATGCTGTTGGTGCTGTTTCACTTGATGAATTATTAAGTGAAAGAGATAAAATATCTACTGAAATTTGTAATGTAATTGATAAAGCTACAGACCCTTGGGGAATTAAAGTTGAAAATGTTGAATTAAAAGATGTTAAATTACCAGAAGAAATGCAAAGAGTTATTGCAAAAGTTGCAGAAGCTGAAAGAGAAAAAGAAGCTGTTATAACTAAATCTAAAGGTGAAAAAGAAGCTGCTGATAATTTATCAAAAGCTGCAACTATATTAAGTGCTGCACCTGGAGCATTACATTTAAGAACATTAGCAACTTTAAATGATTTATCTTCAGATCAATCTAATACAATAATATTTGCAATACCAATTGAAGTATTAAATGCTTTTGGTCAAGATAATATAAATAATATCGTAAAAAAAGTAAAAAGTACTAAAAAATAGTACTTTTTTTAATTGTTTATAATTATTAATTTATGATGAGCTCTAGTTATACTAACATAGAATAATTTTTTATTATTTTTAAAAATATTAGTATCTGAATATACAATAACACAATCAAATTCTAATCCTTTAGATAAATAAGATGGTATAACAATTATATCTTTTGAAATATTTTCACTATTGTTATTAACTAATTGAACATTATTAAGTTGTTTGAAAATCTTTTTAGCATTAAAATCATTATCTGTAATAATAGCTATTTTATTATATTTATTCTTACAATTTATAATTAAACTTTCTAATTTTTTTAAATCATAATTGTTATATACTTCTACTTCTTCTTCAGAGTTATCTCTAATTGTACAAATATTATTTATATTTAAAACTTTATTTGAATAATCAATTATCTCTTTTGTTGATCTATATGTCTTTGTTAATTCAATGAATCTAGATTTCCTAAATAATACTCCAAAATCTTTTAAATCTTTTAAATTATTATATGTATTAATTGATTGATTAATATCACCTAATATAGTAAATTGTGCAGCACTAAATATTTTCTTTAATAATCTTATTTGATAAATTGTATAATCTTGTGCTTCATCTATAACAATATGTTTAATAGATAAATCATGATCATAGCCATATACAAAAAAATATATAAACAATAAATTAGTAATATCTTCATAATTGATAATATTATTATCATAAGTAATCATATCTATATTATTTTCTTTTAAAAATAAATTATATATGTCATATATATTTGATGTTAAATTACAATTATTCTCTATATATTCCTTAATTTTAATTAAATTCTTAGGAGTTTTAGCATCTAACTCCATACATATATACTCACTAATTTTTTTAAATCTATCATCTAAAGGTATTTTATTATACTTTTCATTAAACATATAATTAATATCATTAGAACTAAAACTCTTATCTTTAATTTTAAATTTCTTTTGAAACTTAAAAGAAGAAATATATTTATTTAAAAATCTATTTAATTCTTTTAATCCATTTAATTTAAAATCAATATTATTATCTTTATTTTCAAGTTCATTTATTCTTTTTAAAAAATCTTGATAGTTTTCTAATTTATATTCTTTTAAATATTTTGAAAAGAAACCAGTTATTGTATAACTTAATGTATTTTCTTCACCTAAACTTGGTAAAACATCAGATATATAATTTGTAAAAATATCATTAGGTGAAATGATAATAAAATTCTTAGAATTTAAATTAATATCCTTATATAATAAATAAGCAATTCTATGAAGTGCGACTACTGTCTTACCACTTCCTGCAAAACCTTGAACAATTAAGTTCTTATCTTTATCATTTCTAATTATTTCATTTTGTTCTTTTTGAATAGAACTAACTATATTTGATAATTTATCATTATTAGAATTAGCGAGGATATCTTGTAAGTAATCATCATCTATATTAATACTTGAATCAAAACATCTAATTAATTCACCATTCTTTATATTAAACTGTATTTTTCTTTTTATATTAACTTTATTAAAATTATCATCTACTTTGTATATCGCATCACCAAGTTCATAGTTATAAAATAAACTTGCTATTTTACTTCTCCAATCATATACATAAAAATGATAATCTTTTTCTATAGAACATAAACCAATATATATTTCATTTTCATCTTTTGTTAAACTATCAGTATATATTATTTTTCCAAAATATGGATTATTAAGTGCCTTTTCATATAATACAATCTTATCTATTTTTTTATTAATCATATCTATTTTAAATTCAGAATTATATATTTCTTCAATTAAATCTTGATTTACAGAATCGTACCCTTTAGATTCAATATATATTTCTCTCTTTTTTTCTAACATTTTTTCTTTTTCAATCTTTGAATACTCTTCTATTTTATTAATTAATTCTTTAATTATTTCTTTAACTTTAATTAAATAATTCTTTTCAATTTTTAATTCTTGATTTGATATTTTCATAAAAAAGCACCTCTTATCAATTATACAACAATTTTTATTATTTTTATTATAAAATTTATTAAATTAATGATATACTATTTATAAGGAGGGATATGATGGAAGAAATAATAATTAATAAAGGTAGACTAAAAAATGATGAAATTACAGAGGTTATTGATAAAGCTAGAATTATACTAAGAAATAAAAAAACAAAAGAAATAATATTAACTAGATTTAATAGAGTATATTTTCTCCCAGGTGGAAAAATTGAAGATAAGGAAAAAGTATTAAATACTATTATAAGAGAAGTTAAAGAAGAAACAAATATAGATGTTACACTAGATAGTGATGAACCATTCATAAAAGTTAAACATTATTTAAGAGATTATGTACTACCTGATAATACTGTTAATAATAGATTAGTTAATACTTATTATTTTACTGGATATACTGACAGTGAAGATATAGAATATTTTAATTTAACAAAATTAGAAAAGCATGATAACTTAAGAGCTTTCTTTATAAGTAAAGAAGAAGCAGTAGAATTATTAACAGGTTATAATAAAGAAAACAGAAAAGCAGAATATTTAGCATTAGAAACTTTAAAAGTATTAGAAAATTATAAAAAATAAGGAGAATTATTATGGAAACAAAGAAAAAAGATGTATATGGTTTAGCTACTGAATTTTTAAAAAAATATCCTTTTACTATTTCTTGGAGAATTAAACAACATTCTAAAATATTAGAAAAACATTTAAACCCAGATGAAGAAATATATTACTTATTTGTTGCACAAAAAAATCCTAACCCTTTTGACTTTTTTTGTACTTGTTTAGTTGCTTTAACAAATAAAAGAATATTAATTGGTCAAAAAAGAGTATTTTTTGGCTATAATTTAGAATCAATAACACCAGATTTATTTAATGACTTTGAGGTATTTAAAGGAATGTTATTTGGAAAAATTTATATTGATACAGTTAAGGAATATATTCAATTATCAAATATTGATCCAAAAGCATTAACTGAAATAGAAACTAACCTATCAGAATATTTATTAGAAATAAAGCAAAAATATGGTATGAAAGAAAAAAATGAGAATGAATCAAAAAAAGAATAATTCATTCTTTTTTTAATATAATATTGTAAACAATTATTTTTTTTGATATAATTAGTCTTGTCATGGACCTATAGCCAAGTGGTAAGGCACGGGACTGCAACTCCCTGATCGTTGGTTCAAATCCGACTAGGTCCTCCAAATAAAAATTTACTCGAATTTATAATTCGAGTTTTTAATTTTAAAAAAATAGAAATGGGAATCCATTTCTATTTTAATCTGTCACTAATTTCTGTCATTTGATTTTTATATTCATAAGGAGTTATTCTAAGACCATAATATAATCTATGTTCAAGTGGCATTTGTTTTGAAATTGAATCAAAAGTATCATTTTTATCAGATGGTAAAACAACATTAATTTTTTTTCTAAAGGAGAATAATATCCTTGTACTCCTTTTTTTTCGCTTTGATTTGATACATTAACACTATAAATCATAAAATCATATTTTCTTGTTTTAATTATTAATTCTATTATATCGTATATAACTTGCTTGTCAAAACATTGATTATTTTTAAAATATTTATCTATAACTTTTTTTATTTTAAAATATTCTATTTTATTCATAATTAATTTTCCTATTTTTTCAAAAACATATTTTATATTAATTATAGATTATTGTAAATTTACTATATAAATTAATTTATATTTACAATTTTTTATATTTTGATATAATAATGCATAAAAAAGGTGTTATTTATGGAAGTGAAAAATAAAGAAATGTATCATATTCATAGAAATGGTATATATGATAATATATGGAAAGTTGGAAACGAAATAATCATTGATGATAATTTTAATTCTTGTTTTTGTTCTAACTTAGATGTACCATCTGGTGTAAGAACATCTGATGGTAAAATTTGTACATTAGACCACTATATAAAAATAATTATTAATTCAATTAATTCTAAAGAAAAACTATTAGAACTAAAACAATTAGATGAAAAGGAATTTATTAATAAAGGTAATTATTTAGTTCAAGTTTTAAGAGATAGTAGTATTAAACTTGAGAAATTATCTATTAAAAACAGAGAAGAAGCATTAGAAGAAGTAAGAAAAGAAAAATTTAATAATTTACCTAGTAGATTTCATAGTATATGGTTATGTGATGAAAATAGTATTGATTTTTGGATAAAAAAATTAAGAAAAGATTCAACAATTTATAAAGTTCTTGTTACTGGTAAAATGTTTAAAAGTAATGATTACCTATTACCTACTGATGGAAAAACAAAAGCAGAACAAAAAATTGAAGCAAAAGATTATTGGAATCCTAAAATTAATGAAGAAAAACATAAAGAAACAACAGAATACTTATTTCAAGGAAAAGTTAAAGTTAAAAAAATTATAAACTTAAATAATATAAAATAAAACTATTGATTGATTTAAAAAATAATGTTAAAATAATATTGCTTAAATATTTTAACATATTTTTGCGGGTGTAGTACAACGGTTAGTACGCGGCCTTGCCAAGGCTGAGACGGCGGTTCGATTCCGCTCACCCGCTCCATTTGAAATAAACGTCGAACTAATCGACGTTTTTATTTTATTTAAAAATATCTTACAAAAAAATTCAAATATCATAACGATAGAAATAAATAAAGCACTTAGTTCTATTAATAGAGAAATGGATCGAGCTGCTGAAGAATTTTATAAAATGAACAAAAAGGACGACTATTATTTATAAGTCGTTCTTTTTAAGATTCCTTGATTTCTGATTCATATAATTTTTTGTATTCCTTACATTTCTTTAATAGTTCTTCATGTGTACCTGAATCTAATACTTTTCCTTTATCAATAAAGAATATTTTATCGCAGTTAAGAATTGTTGAAAATCTATGAGCAATAATCATTATTGTATATTCATTTTTTAAATTATTAATTGCATCTTGAATTTTTCTTTGAGTTTCATTGTCTAGTGCACTTGTTGCTTCATCAAAAAGAATAATTTTTGTTTTTTGAATTAAAGCTCTAGCAATTGCCATTCTTTGTTTTTGACCTCCAGATAAAGTAACTCCACCTTCACCAATGACAGTATCATACTTTTCTGGAAGAGATTCTATATATTCGTCTAAACAAGCAAGTTTACATGCTTCTTTAACTTCTTCTAATGTAACATTTTCTTTTACTAATTTCATATTATCAATAATACTCATATTAAATACATATGGCGATTGACCTATTATTGTAATATTACCTCGAATAGAATCTTCATCTAAATCATTAATATTTTTATTATCAATTAATATTTCTCCAGAATTTATATCATACATTTTACAAAGTAAACTAAATATTGTTGTTTTACCACTTCCACTTGATCCAACAAACCCAACTGTCGAATTTGCTTTAACTTTAAAACTAATATTATCTAAAACTTGTAATCCATCATTATATGAAAAACATACATTTTTAAATTCAAAATCTCCTTTAATGTTTTCAATTGTTTCTATTCCAAATTTTTCTTTTTTAAAAGTTTTGTTATCTAATAATGCAAAGACTCTTTCAAATGATAAATTAAAGCTATTAGCTTCTTCTAGCAATTGTGATACTCTTTCCATAAAATTACTCATTAATCTATCTCTATATGAGAATAAAGCAATTGCCATTGCAACAGTTAACATGTCATTTGAGATTAAATAAATAAATAAAATTATTAATAACAATTCAAAAAGAGTTGTTAAAGAGTCAATTACCAAGTTGTATGCAATATCTAGATTTCTCATTTCTAAATATTTTTCATTTTTATTTTTAATATTACCATTTAAAACCTTAATAAAACTATCTTTAGCGTTTAACATTTTAATATCTCTTATACCACGAATTAATTCTGATGTTAAACCAGTAACTTTTTCTTGTGCTTTTCTTTTTTCTTTATCTTTAATTTTATATTTTCTAGATTTTATTAAATGAATCATTGTAAGTGTAAAAGCTGCAATAACATAAAAAACAAATACATATTTATTGATTATAAAAACTGATATAAAAGTTCCAATACTTGTTATAATTCCAACACATCTTCCAAAGCCAGTTGTGAACATATTAGCAAGTTCATCAGCATCTGAAGTCATTCTTTGAACAAAAACACCTGTTGAATTATTATCAATATCAGTTTGAGATATTTTTAATATTTCTTTACTTATTTGTTTTTGAAGTTTTTCAGTAACTCCAACGGTAAACTTTTGTGTATTTTTTCTAATTAAAACAGTTTTTAAAGCACTAATTATTTGAACAACAAATATTACTAATGACATATAAAGTAATTGATACCAACTATTGTTAGTTATATGAACAATTAACTGTGCAGATAATATTGGTAATGCAATTCCAATTGCTATTCCTAATAAAGAACCTATTGTTTCAAAAATTAAAGCACTACGATATTCTTTACCAAATTTATATATAGTTTTAATATTTCTAATAGTCTCTTTCATCTCAAACTCCTTTACATTGTTTATTGAATATCACCAGCCTATAATAATTATACCATAAAATCGACATTTTTCCCCATGATTAAATTAAATGTGTACCAATTTATAAAATATGTGATATAATGAGTATGTAATTAAGATTTATCTCGTTATATTTGTAGTAAAATGTTTCTCAAACGAGATACACAATCGCTCCATTTGAAACTAACTAGTCGAAAGACTAGTTTTTTTGTCTAAGAAAGGTTATAATGATATTGTCTATGATGTTAAAGAATATCAAACAAACAAAAATAACGACTATGAATTATAGTCGTTATTTTGTATTAAATTGAAATCCTTATTGTCTCTGTTTGTTTAGGTTGTAACAAATTAGTGACATCTTGTCCTTTAGCAACTGTATCAAATATTTTTCTTTTTTGTGAATTATTAGATTGTAAGTAAAGTTCTGAAATACTTCTCATTGTGTCATCATCATACATAGTTGATTCAGATAATATTTTATTAAAGTAATAAGTTTTATCGACTACAACAAGTGGTATATCAAATTCACTTGAGGCTTTCATACAATCTTCAAAATATTTAGCTTTCATAATTAAATCAACATACATATTTGCCATATCATTTAATTGAATTCCTTGTTTATTGGCATTTTGAGCAATTAATTTCTTATATTTTACTAAAAAATCTTTTATTTTTTTTCTATCTCCAAGTTGTTGTAATTCTCTTTTATCTTCGTCAATAATAAATGATAATTGATTACTATATAAATTATTCATAAAGTTAAAGTTTTCAGGTTCCATAGAATCTGCCATCATTATAATATAATCTGGTTTTCTTTTAAAATTTTCATCCTTAGATTTGTTAGTATTTCTTCTTTCTATAACAATTTCATTATAGCCATCATTCACAGTTTTTAGCATTTCTGATGGAACAAAGAATCTAGCTCTATCTCTATTGCCTTCTTGTAATTCACGAGATCCATCATAAGCATTAGCATATCTACCAATTGAATCAATATCAGTATTACCCATACCCATAATATCTCCATTTTCTAATGAATCAAATCCAAAAATAATATTTCCTTGAGCTCTCAATGAAAATATTCCTTTTTCATTAATATAACTACAAGCAATAAAATGATCTTGTAATTGTGGTCTATCTAGCCAATCATTTCTATAATTTTCATCAGTAACATCAGAAGCTAATGAACATGAACCAACACAATGAATAAAGAAATTGAAATTTGCTCTCGGAATACATATTTGTATATTTTTTCCATTATAATTAATTTGATTCATTATATTATCTTTTGGGCCATATATTTGATTTCTTTCATTAATTCTATAAAGTGATTGAGAGTACAATTCTGTATATTTACTTCTTAAATATTGTTCTAATGGAATTTCACAATCATATATTTTAGAATCTTTTATATTATTATAAATAGTAACTAGTTCATCTACATTATTGCAATCAACAATTTTATTGATTAAAACTAAATAATTATATATTTGTGATGGTAACTCACTATTTTTTAAATCATCAAGCACATTACTATTATCATTTCTATGACAATATTTAGAATCAATATATACAGCTTCTTTTAAATCTACATTAAATATTGATTTTAATAATAAATCTTTATTTGAATCTAAATCATTGGAATTAAAATTATTAATAAATGCTTGTTTTTTTAATATATCATATTTTCTTAATTCATCCATGTTTGTAATTTTATACTCGTTGTTAGGAAGTTGTATTACACTTATTAAATCTTTTAAATCATGTTCTGAAATATTTTCAACATTAATAGATTTAATTAACTCAGAATAATTTGAAATATTATTTATAATGCTAACTACCATTAGTGAAATATCATAGTTATCATAACTATATGAATTCAAAATTTTTGATAATACTTTTAATTCATTATTGTTTAATTTTGAAATAGATAATTGAACTTGTACATCATTTATAAATCTTTCAAAATGTTCATTATTAAGATTAAATATATCATCTTTTAGAGATGTAGCCAAAAATGTATTAAAAATATTATTGTTTCTTTCGTGATAATTAAGTACCCATTTACTTCTTTCATAAAAATCTTTTGGTTCTATATTTAATTCTTTGCAATAAGCATTAACTAATGATTCATTTTGCATTATATCAGGTGGTAATATACATTTTACTGCTAAATCAATTCTATTTCTTTTAATACATTCATCTCTAAATAAACTTGATTCAACTAAACATTTAGGAACTGAATTAGTTTGAGATACAATATTAATTAAGTAATCAATATTATCATTAATTAATATAGAAAAAGATGATAATTCGGAATCTCTAACATTTCTATCGTATGATCTATTTTCTTTAAGTAAATCTAATAATGTACTAAACTCTGATGAAGTTAAACTATCTTTCATATCAAAAATATGTTGAGCATATCTATCAGTTCCTTCATAATAAGGAATATCATTATTATTTTTAGCAAACTGAGCTAGCAATTTTAGATTATCAAGTGAATAATTTTCGAAGTCACCAAGTAACTGAGTATTTCCACTTTTTAGTATTAACTCAACAAATTTATCACAATCTTTTAATGCATAAGACACACTATTTTTATGATTCTCAAGATATTTTATAAAGAAATTTTCATGTTCCTTAACAAAATTATTTAATTCTTCCTTACTACTAAAGAACTCTCGCAAAAAACTATCAAATTCATATTGATCTTGATATTTTTCTATAATTAAATTAAACATTGCATTTAGTTCTTCTTTTGAAAACGAAAAACTATTTCTATGCATGTAGTATATTATATCTTCATCAGATAAAAGATAGTCTGTTAATTTTTCAAAAGTATCTTTATCTGCTATATTTAATCTAATGCTACTATTATTTAATAAATCATATCTTTGACTCTTAGCTATAGCATATAATAATGCATTTGTATTTATACTACCAATATTTTCTATTTGTGATAAACTAGAAATCTCTTTTAATTTGTTAATAAGTTCATTCATATTTTATACCTCCTGATATTTTATACTCTCCTTTATAATTATATCATAAGTTCATCACGTTTTTTGATTTTAAGTATATTTTTAAAATTTGTATGTTATAATGAATATGTAATTAAGATTTATCTCAGTTACATTTGTAGTAAAATGTTTCTCAAACGAGATACACAATTGCTCCATATTGAAATCTGCTCGAACTTTTCGAGTTTAGATATACAACTAATCCAATTTGGATTAGTTTTTTTGTTTCGAACTCCCACGTTATCAGCTTGGAAGAATACAAAGACTATCCTACTTTATAAAAAATTTTTGTATATAAAAAAGAAATGAAAATATCATTTCTTCTACTTTACAAAATATTTCCCAATCTCTAATTTTTTATTATTATACTCATCTAATGAAATATTTAAACCATAATATAATCGTTGATCAAGTGTCATACTTTTTGAAAATGAATCAAATTTTTCAAAATATTTATCTTTATTTTCGGATTGATTCATAAAATCAAGTATAATTCTATATAATTCGTATGTTGGAGCAATAACTTTTTTACCATCACTTTTATATCCTATTAAATTCCTAATTAAATAATTAATTTTTATCATTTCAAATTTATCTTTATATTTTTCATCATAATTATTTTTTAATAATTCAATCAAATATTTAAAACTATTTATTTCTGCCTGTCTTTCTGTAGGTAATAATTCATAGCATCTCGTATTAACAATTTCAGAATACATTTGATAAAATTTCATTTGTTCAATTATTAATAAATATTCATTTGGGTTAATTTCATTGTTATACAATTTCTTTTGAATTTGTTCAAGATAATTATTTGCTTTAAAACATGTATCATATAAACCTTTTTCTAAATCACTATTTTTTGATTCTAAACATTTTTTATGTTGACCAACATGCTCTAATTCGTGCAATAATATATGTAATACTGTAGTATTATAATCAAAATAATTATTTTGATCATGAGGTAATACAATTTTTATGCTTTTATCAATCGGAGAATATGCTCCACTAATTCTATTTTCAGCATTTTCACTTATTAAATTAACATCACTGATCATAGTTTTATATTTCCTATGATTAATTATTATTTCGATTATATCGTATATTGTTTTTTCATCAAAGAATTGTTCTTTTTTAAAATTTTTTACTATAATACTTTTTATTTTTAAATATTCTAATTTATTCATAATAACCCCTCTTTTGACCGCATATCTTATCATATTATAAAAAATATGTCAAATTTTGATATTTTTAACATTTGCATTGGAATTATTATAAATTTATAGTAAAATGTAAATAGAAATTGATACTAGTATGTATTAATTCTCAATTGTGATGGAAAAGTTAAAAATAACTTAACCAATCGCTCCATTTGAAATAAACGTCGTTTTTTTAGTATATATTTTTGTTTATAGTTAATAATATATTTAGGGTGATAATATGAATGAAAATATAGAATTAGTTCAATATATTTATAAAAGTTCTGAAATGGGTGTATATAGTTCAGAAAATATACTAAATAGTATAAACGGAAAAGAAAATAAAATTATTAAAGATGTTGAAAATATTTTAAAAGAATATGAAAAATATAAAAAAGAAAGTAAAAAGATTATTAAAAAAAATAAATATGAGTTAGTTAATAATAGTATTAAAACTAAAATTGGTTCAATGATGGGTATAAAAATGGAAGTTAATAATGATAATAGTGATTCTGCGATAGCTCATCTTATGATTGAAGGTTTAACTATGGGTGTTGTCGATATAGAATCAAAAATAAATAGATTTGATAAAGAAGTAGATAAAAAAATTATGAAACTAGCTAAAGATTATTTAAATTTTCATAATAATTATATAAAATTATTAAAAAAATATTTATAAAAAAAACTATAAATTTAAATTTATAGTTTTTTTATATTCTACTAAATCTGATCCTTTATAATTATCTGGATTTTCTTTATAATCTTTCATATTTCCAGCATAACCTAATTCTTCACTTAATTCTTTAACTTTATTAAACCAAGTATCCTTATTATCATTTTCATCATAATATTTATCAATATAAGTATTAATAATATTCTTTATTTCTACTTTATCAGTAATTGCTTGATAATCATATCCATATTCAGACGCATATTTATCAAATAATTCATCATACATATACCATATTTGACCTTTAACATCAGAATATTTTTCATAATCTTTTCTTGGTTTCTTTTGCTGTCTTTCAATATTAAATATATCTTTTGAATAATCTGGATATTTCTTTAAAATTTCAAGTAATTCAGAATCATATTTTTCTGCATATTCTAAAGTATTATCATAAACTTCATCTTTTGTTAATCTACTTATATAATTTTTAGAAATATTATATAGTTTTGGTAAATCAAATAAAGTACCTGATGAAGATGGAATCTTTTTGAAATCAAATTTAAAATCATCTATATTTCCTTTAGGATTTTGATCAAGCCATCCTTCAAAATTTGAATTAGTTACTGTAGCTAAATAAAGCATAATTGCTTCTTTAGGTACTCCAGCTTCAGTAAAGTAACTAACTGCTGCCTCAGGATCTTTTCTTTTACTTAATTTTCTAATAGTACCGTTATCATTTTTAGTAAGTGGTGCATAGTGTACATATTTTGGAGGTTTAAAGCCTAACATTTCATTTAATTGAATATGCTTAGGCAAAGATGATAACCATTCATCTCCTCTTATAACATGTGTAGTATGCATTAAATGGTCATCTATGACAGATGCAAAATGATATGTTGGGATTCCATCACTCTTAATAATAACTTCATCTATATCATTTTCTGGCATTTCCATAGTACCTTTTACTAAATCTGTTACTTTTATTTTATTAAAGAAACTACCTGGGGATTTAATTCTTATTATGAACTTTTCTCCTTTATTAATTCTATCTAGTACTTCTTCTTTAGATAAGTTTCTATCTTTAGCATACCTACCATATACACCTATTCTTTGTTTAGACTTCATTTGTTGTTCTCTAATTTCATCTAATTCTTCTTTAGATAAGAATGATGCATATGCTTTATCTTCCTCAATTAATCTTTTTGCATATGCTCTATAAATATCCGCTCTTTTAGTTTGAATATAAGGTCCATATTTACCTATTTCTTCACTTTCTGATATAGGTCCTTCATCAAAAGTAATATTAAATGATTTTAAACTATCAATAATTTGAGAAATACCATTTTCTATACTTCTTTCTTGATCTGTATCTTCTATTCTTAAATAACAAACTCCACCAGATTGTTTAGCAAATCTTTTATCTAAGAATGATGATTCTAATGCTCCTATATGAACAAATCCTGTTGGACTAGGTGCATATCTAGTAACCATAGCACCTTCTGGTAAATCTCTTTCTGGATACATTGCTTCATATTCTTCCCAAGTATGTTTTACTCCTGGAAGTAATAAATCAGCATATTCT
>CADCJS010000005.1 GCA_902801825.1 uncultured Erysipelotrichaceae bacterium | reverse complement strand
AATTTAATATCACCATATTTTTCGTCATTAAATTTTTTATTCAATATTATTTCATTAATTCTTCCTAAAGCAACTAATACTCTTTGATATGTTTGATTTAAATCAGTTAAACTATCAATTAAATACATATATCTATATACATAATATGTCATTGCGATAAAGAAAGTTAAAGAAATATTACCTTTATATAATAAAAATGAACATGTAATAAATACTCCTACTTCCATTATTACTCTTATGATTTTTGTAGATATATTAAATTTAATATCATAATTTATTTCATCCACAGATTTCTTATTTAACATTTCTATGATATCTTTCATTTCAGATAATAAATTTTTTCTAATTCCTAGAGTTTTTATTTCTCTTACTCCTTTAATTGATTCATTAACTAATGATGAAAATTTATCTTGTTCTTTCTTTCTTTTCGAATGTGCTTCTTTAATCTTTGGATTAAAGTAATGCATTATAACAAACAAAATAATCATTAAAATTATTATTTCTAAACCAATTATTACTGAATTATAAAAAATATAAAATAAAAGTATAACTGTTGAAATAATTGATCCAACCGCTTCTATTAGTTTTCTAAATGTAAATGATAATACATCTGAATCACTTGTAATTCTATTTATAATCTCACCAGAAGACATTTTTTCATATGCATATGCAGGTAAGTTTAAAGCTTTATAATATGCTTCATAACCTATTTTTCTTGTTAGTTTACTTTCTAACTTTACTAAGCCATTAGATGCGAATATATATAAAATACCATTAAATGTTAATGAGTATACAAAATAAATTAATAAATAATTAATAGATGCTTTTAAATTTAATTTAGTAATTGATTCTACGGCTGCACCATTTAAATAACCTGTAAAAATAGAAGTTGATTCTATTATTAATAAAACTAAACAAAATAAAATAAATTTTTTCTTTTCTTCTTTTAATAAATTAAATACTGGTTTTAATTCTTTAATATTTTTCATTTTTTTCACCTCTTTATTCCACAAAAAAACTACTAATTATTAGTAGTTAGTAGGTCAAAACAGGAGTAAAAACATTTTTCCCCTCATTAACATTACTAACTAATAACAAATATAAATTTAAAATTATTCTTTTCATGTTTTCACTCCTTTCTCTTTAAACTCAATAAAATAATAACAACTAATATTAAAAATGTCAATACATTTTATTTTTAATATGTTATAATTTATTTGGAGGTTAATATGAAAAAGAAAAAGAAAAATACTAAAGCAAAGAAAAATAAATCAATAAACAAAATTATGAATAATAAATTAATTAGTAAAATTAAAAATCATAAAAAAATTGATATTATTCCATTTATTGGTGGATTATTTGTTGGAATAGCAAATATTATACCTGGAGTATCTGGTGGGACTATGCTTGTTATATTTAATTTATTTGATAAATTAATGTATTCAATAAGTGATATATTTAAAACAAGTACAACTACTAGAAAAGAAAGTATAATTTATATTTTAAAAGTATTAATTGGTGCGTTTATTGGTATTGTAGCATTTGCTAAAATTTTAGGTTATACTTTAGAACATTTAGAAAGTGAAACTATATTCTGGTTTATGGGTTTAATATTATTTAGTGTACCAATTATTATTAAACAAGAAATGGAAGGTCAAAAGTTTAATATATTATTCTTTTTAATTGGATTTATGATAATAGCAGTTTTACAATATTTTAATATGAAAGATATTATAAATAATGAAGATTATACATTTAATTTAGTACATATTTTAACACTTATTGGACTAGGTTTTATAGGTGGATCAAGTATGATATTCCCTGGTATATCTGGATCAATGGTATTACTTGTTTTAGGTAAATATGAAATGATTAGAAGTATGATAGATAAAGTTACTACATTTGACGTTGAAATAATTATTAATCTATTAATATTTGGCATTGGTGTTATATTAGGAATTATTATAAGTGCGAAAGTTTTATCAAATTTACTTAATAAACATAAAGGAAAAACAGTTAGTTTAATTTTAGGATTTATTATAGCAAGTGCATTAATATTACCTTTAAATATTAATGAAAATATTGTTTATTCTTCAGAAAAAATATGTGCATTAATCGCTAGTTTTGTTTTAGGTGGTATTGTTATTTATTATATTGATAGATTAGAAAAAAGAAATTCTTAAATAGAATTTCTTTTTTTATTTATCTAATTCATTTAATATTACTGGAACCATTTGTTTCTTTCTAGATGATAATTTATCAATATAAGTCATTTGCTTAAAGTCTTCAATATTGAATCCACTTTCTAAAATACTTTTTGCTTTATCTGTATATATAACATATGAACCATTTTTAATAACATCTGTTGAGAATAATATTGTAAATTCACAACCTAATTTTTTATTAGTATTATCTAATTCTTTTAAGTATTCATCTAATTCTTCATTAATTGAATCTATATCTAATGTAAATATTTGCGCAACTGCGAATTTAGTATCAGCATTAGTAAATACTTTTAAATCTGTATTTATAATAGATTCTTTAGATTTTCCTTTTAATGATGAACCTGCTTTAAACATATCTAGTGCATATTGTTTATAGTCAATATTTAAACTTTCACTTAGTTCTTTTACTACTTCTTCATCCATCTTTGTTGTTGTTGGACTTTGTAAAATTAAAGTATCAGATAATATACCTGAAATCATTAAACCTTTTAAATTATTTGGGATATCTATATTATTTTCTTTATATAAATTATATATAATTGTATTAGATGAACCAACTGCCATATTTCTAAAATTAATTGGGGATTTAGTAGAAATATTACCTATTTTATGATGATCTACTATTTCTAATATTTCAGCTTGTTCAATACCTTGAGCGCTTTGTTCTATTTCTTGATGATCTACTAATATTACTTTTTTATTATTTTTTTCATTTATATCAGTTATTCTTATTAAACCAAGACATTCATTATTTGATGATATAATTGGATAATTGTTATGATTTAATTTCTTTGTTTCTGCTAAGAAATCATCATAGAAATCAGTTTCTTTAAATGTTATAGAATTATCTTTTAGAATAGTTTTAATTTCATTACTAAATCCTATTAATTTAGATGTATGAAATGAATCTAAAGATGTTCTTATAATATTTACTTTATTATCTTTTGCTAAAGATATGTGTTCATCTTTGATTTCACCATTTCCTGTAACAATTATTAATTTAGCTTTATTTTTAATTAAATGTTCATGAATTTGATTTCTATCTCCTACTATAATAATTTCATTTGGATTAATAACTACATTATTATAGAAAGTTTCACTCTTATAAGAAGCTACTATAATATTACCATTAATTTCATCATCTACTTTAACTATTTCACTACCATCAATTGTTTTTAAAATATTATCATAAGTACTATCTAATTTTGTAATATCACCATTAAATATTTCTTTTGCAATATCTTTTAAAGTTACTATTCCTAAATATTTTTTATTGTCATCAATTATAGGAACACCTGTAATTGATTTTTCTAATAAATAATCATATGTTTCTTTTATAGTACACTTACTATTAATATAATAATCTTTATGATAAACAATATCCTTTAATTGTAGTCTTACATCATTTAAATATTTTGGTTCTTCTACTTTAAAATGATTTAATACATATTTTGTTTCATCATTAATATGACCTAATACTCTAGGTTCACTATTTAAGCCTAATTTATTTTTTAAATAAGATAAATTAATTGCAGCGGTAACTGCATCAGTATCTGGTCTTTGATGACCAAAAACATAAACTTTTTCCATATTTTACCTCTTTTCTTACAGTAATTATTATAAAATATTTTAGTAAATAAGTACAGCAAAAATTGTTAAAAGAAAAAAGATTAATTACTTAATCTTTATATACTGAAGTTATATTAAAATAATGTTCTAATGAAATATCATTATTATCATGTATTTTTTTTGCTAATTCTTTTCCTACATATCTTAAATGCCATGATTCATATTTATAACCTGTATATTTTTCTTCACCTTTAGGATATCTAATAATAAAACCATATTTATAACAATTTTGTTTTAACCATTTTGCTTCTTGTGTATCATCAAACCATGATGCTGCTGTATTAATATCTGCTGCTAATCCAGATTGATGTTCTGAATAACCTGGACGTGCTGAATAAGTATCTGCTTTTTCTTTTCCATCTTCTTTTACATAAGCATTATATAATTTTACTTGATCATCATATGATCTAAAACCTGATGCAATAAATAAATTAATATTATCTAACTTAGCAGCAGATTGCATTTGAGTAAATGCATCTTTATATACTTTTTGAAGACCCGGATTATAATCTTTTGGTAATGAATAAGTTTTATTTACTATCATTATTCCATCAACATATGTAATACCATCTTTAACAGTTATATCAAATTTTTCTTTCTTTTCTTCTTTTATAACTTTTTTTTCTTCTTCTACTACATTAACTTTTACTTCTTTTATAATATCATTTATTTTTACTTTTATCACTGTATCTCCTTTCTTTAAAGCTTTTATTTTATCATCATTAATACTTATGATATCTTTATCATAATTAGAATAATAAACTTTATTATCAGTTGCGTTACTTGGATTTTGTATAATTGATAAATCATATAATTCATCTTTTTTTAAATTTATATTTTCTTTTACATTATAATCTTTTAAATCTATATAAGTAATAAAATAGTCTTTATATTTATTATTAAGAGTAAATTTAACATATTTATTATTTACTTTTATTCTTTTTTGTACTAACTCAATATCATTATCTGTTATTCCATAAACATCTACATATTTTTTCTTATATAAGAACATAGGTAATTTAATTTCTAATTTATTTATTTTTTCTAAGGTATCAGTATCTTTTATATATAAAGATTTAACATTGTTAAATAAAGGTTTATTTATTTTTTTCTTTTTAATATCTAAATTTATTATAAATTTATTATCTAGTTCACTACTATATAAGTATAAATAATTCTTTTTATATTTTATAACAGTTTCATTTTTATTATCTTTAATATATTTTATTGTTTTTTTCCATAGTCTAACTTTTCTCTTATGAACTATAATAATATTTTTTTCTTTAACAGTGTTATAAATTTTTAAATTTGATAATGAATAACTACCTAATTTAATTAAAAATATTATAAATAATAATACTAATAAACAATAGATTATTCTATCAACCCTTAATCTTTTCTTTTTTCTTTTCATATTTTACCTATCCTCTTATATATTGTACCACAAAATACAAAATTATATAAAAAAAAAGTAAACAATGATTTGTTTACTACAATATTACATTATGATAAATATTTTGTACATCTTCATCATCTTCTAATTTTTCTATTAATTTATTAAATGTTATCATATCTTCTTCAGATAAATTTACTTTTTCTAAAGGAACCATACTAATTTCATCTATTTCAAATTCTAATCCTTCTTTTAAAGTAAGTAAGGCTTTTCTAATATTATTATAATCTTTAGAATCACCTGTAATTACTACCATATCTTCATCTGTTTCAATATCTTTAACATCTATATCATTTAAAACTAATGCATCTAATACTTCTTCTTCAGTAAAATCTTTTATTGCAAAAATAGATAAACTTTCATAAAAATGTGATACTGAATTTTGTGTTCCTAATTTTCCATCACATTTGGTAAAATAACTTCTTACATTTCCAACAGTTCTATTTACATTATCAGTTAAACAATCTACTATTATATTTGATGAACCTGGGCCAAAACCTTCATATCTACAATATGTATAACTTTCATCTGCACCACTATTTACTTTATCTATAGCTCTATTAATAATATCACTAGGTACTTGATTCTTTTTTGCTTTTTCTACTAATTGCTTTAATTTATCATTTGCTTCAATAGATGTTCCACCATTTTTAGCAGCAACATATATTTCTTTAGCAAAATTAGAATATAGTTTTGCTTTTTGTGCACCATTTTTCATAATAGATGCTTTTCTAACTTCATATGCTCTTCCCATATTTTATACTCCTTTTTTCCTAATATATTTTACTATAAGAGTTATAAAATTACAACTATTTTAAAATAAAAAGAATATATTATTATATGAAGAAAAATAATAATATAGATTTACAAATCACATCAATAATTATATTTATTCTTTGTTCAATAGTTTCTTTATCAATAAGTTTTAATCAAAAAAATAATAATTTTTATTCAAAAAAAGATGAAATAAACATTTCATTTTATAATAGAATTATAATTTTATTTTCATTACTATTATCATTATATGTTAGTTATAATAATTTATTATCTAAAAATGATGAAAATGAAATATATAAAGGAAAACTATTATTGTTAACTAATTTATTAACAGTATGTTCATCCATAATTATTATTTACGTAGCATATTTAAATAAAACTGAAAACTCTTTTAGTGAGTCTGATTTACAAAATACTCTAATTTAGAAAAATATGTTATAATAAAAGTGGTGATTAAAATGATAGAAACATTAATTGGTAAAATGATTATTTTTTTAGAAAAAGTTACTAAATATGATGCTAGTAGTTTTCCAGGAAAAGTTATTCTAAAAATATCTCCTAATTATTTAAAGAAAATAAAATATCCTAAATTAATAATTATGGTAACAGGTTCTTCTGGTAAAGGAAGTACTGCTAAATTAATTAAAGATGTATTATCATTAAATAATTATACTGTATGTAATAATGAAAATGGATCTAATTTGATATATGGGATTACTACTACAATAATAAAGAATACTAAATTTAATAAAGTTAATAAAGATGCTTTGGTTTTAGAAGTAGATGAAAGATCATTAAAATATGTTACTAAATATATTAAACCAAATTATTTAATTATTAATAATATTACTAGAGATCAACCACCTAGACAAGGTAGTTTTGAAGAAGTATTTAATGAAATAAATAAGGGATTAAAAACAGATACTGTTATTATTAATGGTGATGATCCCCTACTTAGAAAATATGAATTAATAAATAAAAAAAATAAGTTTATTACTTATTCAATTAATAAAAACAAATATAGTTTTAATAAAATAGAGGATATAAAAGATACAGTTTATTGTCCTAATTGTAATAATAAATTAACTTATGAATATTATCATTATGGAAGTATTGGTAAGTATACTTGTGATAAATGTAATTTTAATAATAATAAAAATGATTATGAAATAAGTAAAATTGATTATAATAATAAATCTATAACAATAAATAATAAATATGATATAAAAACTGATAATCTATCATTATTTCATCTTTATAATTTACTAACTACTTTTACTATGTGTGATTTATTAAAAATTGATAAAAACAAAATAATTGATTCTATAGAAAAACAAAGTATAAATGATAAAATATTTGAAGAGTTTATAGTTAATAATAGAAAATATACTATTTTAAATTGTAAAGCAGAAAATAATGTAACATATAATTTATCTCTTATTTATACAAATATGGATAAAGAAAAAAAGACTATAGTTTTAGGATTAAATGAAATAAGTAGAAGATATAATCATTATGATCTTTCTTGGTTATATGATATATATTTTGAATTATTAAATGATAATAATGTAGATAAAGTTATTGTTGCGGGTCCTTATAGATATGATTTAGCAGTTAGAATAAAATATACTAATATTAAAGAAAAAAATATTATTATACTTGATGATCTAAACAATATAAAAGAAGTTATTGAAAAAGAAACAAAAGGAAATGTATATGGTATACTAAATTTTGATTATGTTAAACCTTTTATTAATAATATAAGAAAGGATGATAAAAATGGAGATTAATATTGCATATTTATATTATGATTTACTTAATTTATATGGTGAAAATGGTAATATTCTTTCTTTAAAAAAACATATTGAAAGTCAAGATATAAAGGTTAATATATATTATTTATCGCTAAATGATAAAAAAGATTTTAGTAAATATGATTTAGTATATATTGGAAGTGGAACAGATAATAATCTATTAATTGCGTTAAATGATTTAAAAAATTATAAAGATGAAATAAAAAAATATATTGAAAATAATAAATTTATTTTATCTACTGGTAATAGTTTTGAATTATTTGGTAACTATATATTTAAAGATAATAAAAAAATAAATACTTTAGGTGTTTTAGATTACTATACTTCTTATAAAGAAAATAGAATTGTTAAAGATGTTTTATATAATTGTAAAATAAATAAGAATAAAATAATTGGTTTTGAAAATCATAGAGGTTTTATTACAAATAATTTAGATTATTTTTTAAGTGATAAAAATATAAAAGAAGGAATAATGTATAAAGGATTTATAGGTACTTATGTTTTAGGTCCTATATTAATTAGAAATCCTTATTTTACAGAACATTATATTAAAACAATAATAAATACTAAATATAATAAATTTAAATTTAAAAAATTTGATTTTAATTTAGAAAAAGAAGCATATAAAAAAGCAACAGAATTATTTAAATAATTCTGTTGTTTTCTTTATATTTAAGTTTTGTTTATTAATATTACTCTTTTTGTTTATTTGTACTGATATTAATAATATTAATACAATAATTAATAACGCTAATAAAATATTAATTATTTTTTTTATTTTATGAAAACTATTTTTTAATTGTTTTCTACTTTCTAATGTTTTAGCAGATAAATCATAAAATTCAATAATTTTCTTATCAGCATTATAATTATAAAATTTTACTTTTTTAGTATTTTCTTCAGTATTAATAAAGTTTAATTTTAATGTTTTATCATTTAATAATTCATTAACTATTTTTGAATCAGATACAGATGTATAATCATCAATAACATTTGAATTTTCAATTGTATTATTTACTGATACTTTATTTAATACTTTTTTATCTTCATTATATTTATTATATTCTTTATCAATATTCTTATAATTAATTATAGTTTTTATTAATAGTAAAAATACTCCTATTGCAAGTGAGAATACTGCAATATTTCTATATCTATATAAAGTTACTAAAATAACATCATTAATTTTTATTTTATTATTTGTTTTTATTATTAATAAATATCTAAAATATAAAATAAATGAAGCGATAGATATTAAAAATGGTATAGGAATAATTTTATAAAAATTCTTTTTAATAAAAAACACCCCCTGAATTGACCATATATACTATCATAATTCCAAAAAAAAAGCAAATAAATGTAACTAATAACTAGTTACATTTATTTTTACTTTTTTATTATCTTTTAAATAAGAACTTGCTTGTAATAATGTCTTTATTGAAATAAGCATTTTTCCATCAGAGAATAAATTATTTTTATCTTCTTCTTTTAAAACTATTTCAATTAAGATTTCATTATTTTCTTCTTCAAATTGTTTTACAGAAACTGAGTCCTTATCTTCTACTAAAGATTTTACAATTGTTTCAGTTAATTCTACTAAAGACATTATTTACCTCTTTTTTCATTATGAAATTTTTCTAAAATTCCAGCTTTTGATAAGATATTTCTTGCAGTATTTGTTGGAATAGCACCTGTTCTTAATCTTTTTAAAGTTTCTTCTTCTTTAATATCGATTGAACCATCTAAAGGATTATAAGTTCCTAAAGTTTCAATAAATTTTCCATCTCTTGGACTTCTTGAATCAGCAGCTACTAATCTATAAAATGGTCTTTTTTTAGCACCCATTCTTCTTAATCTAATTTTAACAGCCATAGTTTTCTCCTTCCTTTTTTTTACTAAATATATATTACTACCATTTTATAGTATTGTCAACCTTTTTAGTTGACAAAAAAAGAAGATTAATTTATAAAATCTTCTTTAACATTATTATCTATATCATTTAAAACCGCATCATTAACTTTATCATCAAATATAATATAATCATCATCTAAATCTTCAACCATAATTTTAACTTTTGTATCTCCAACAACCTCTATTCCTAATTCTTTTTCTACATCAAAGTTAATTTTATTATCTTTAATGATTACATTATTACATACAGGTTGTTTTAATGCTTTTACTATAATTTCACTATCTAAATAATCTATATCAGTTTTAGATTTTAAATCTATATTTTCATTATAATTTATAGTTTTATTAATTACATTAGTTTTAGTATCATTATCTGATGAATACCATATATTTACATCATAACTACCATTAACAATTACTTCTTCATTTTTTATGTTCCCTTGAAATTTATGATTAATAATCCAGCATCCTAATATAGTAGATGCATTATTATCTATATCAATACTATAATTATCTTTAAATGATTTTTTACCTTTTAAAATAACAGCTTTAGTAACAATTTCTTTTGCACTTCCCATATTATCACTCCTCTAATAAAGTGTATGCAGAAACAAAAAAAAAGTACCTAAAAAGGTAACTTTATTTATAAATTAAACTGTCATTAATTCTTTTTCTTTTTCATCAATGATATTTTCTACTTCTTTATTATACTTATTTATTAAATCTTGAACTTCATTTATAAGACCTTTTTCTTCATCTTCATTTAATTCAAGTTTTTTAATATCATTATTTGATTCTTGTCTAACATTTCTTAATTGAATTTTAGCTTCTTCACCTATTTTTTTAGCTTGTTTAACTAATTCTTTTCTTCTATCTTCAGTTAATTCTGGTATAGAAATAAAAATACAATCTCCATTATTATTTGGTGTTAATCCTAAATTTGCTTCATAAATAGCTTTTTCTATTTCAGATAAAATACTTTTATCAAAAGCCTTTACTTGTAATTTTCTTGCTTCCACTGCAGAAATATTTGCAAGTTGATTTAAAGGTGTTAATGCACCATAGTATTCTACCTTTACTGAATCTAACATTGATGGATTAGCTCTACCTGCTCTAATATTTACTAATCTATCTTTTAATACATCAATTTTTTTTATCATTTTTTCTTCTGTAATAATTATAATATCATCCATTTTTTTCTTCCTCTCTTATTTAATTTTACTATAATATTATTATTTTAACAAGAATTTTCATCTTCACAAGTATTAATATTTACACTACTGTTTATATTATTATTATTATTATTAGAATTTGAAAATTTATAGAAAAAAATAATAAGCAAAATAAATATAATAATAATTGATAATAGTAAAATTCTTTTTTTCATATTATACCTCCGAAAATAAAAAGGATAAGTTTAAACCTTATCCATTTATTTGTTTTGCAACTTCTTCAGCAAAGTTTTCTTCTTTCTTTTCTATTCCTTCACCAACTTCAAATCTAACCATTTCAAGAACTTCTTGATTATTAGATTTAACATAGTTACCTACTGTTTGACCAGGAACTTTAACATATTCTTGTTCAACTAAACAATTTTCTTTATAAAATTTATTTAATCCACCAAGAACTATTTTTTCAGCGATTGCTTCAGGTTTACCTTCATTAATAGCTTTTTCTTTTAATACTTCGCTTTCTTCTTTAATATCACTTTCTGGAACTAAATCTTTATTTACATATTTTGGATTCATTGCTGCTAAATGCATAGCTACTCCATTTGCAACTTCTTCATTAGATCCTGTTAATTTAACTAATGATGATATTTTTCCACCCATATGAATGTATTTACCAAATACTTCATCATCTGATTTAGTTAATTTAGTAAATCTTCTAAAACTAATT
Source organism: uncultured Erysipelotrichaceae bacterium (assembly GCA_902801825.1). Taxonomy (GTDB): domain Bacteria; phylum Bacillota_I; class Bacilli_A; order RF39; family UBA660; genus RUG13038. Next base: position 32,699 of record CADCJS010000005.1, on the reverse strand, counting down.
TTTTCTCCAATAGTTGCTGTTAAATTAATAATTTCATCATTAACAGTACCATTTTCACAATTTACATTTAAAGCTTCTTCTACAGTATTAGCTTCACTATTAATAACTGCTTTACCTATTACATCAACTAAGTTTTTAAATTTTGCATTTGCTGATACGAAATCTGTTTCACAGTTAACTTCTAATATGATTGCTTTATTACCATCAATAATTACTTGTGATGATCCTTCTGCAGCAATTCTATCTGCTTTTTTAGCTGCTCTACTAATTCCTTTTTCTCTTAACCATTTAATAGCTTCATCTATATTTTCATTAGATTCTTCTAATGCTCTTTTGCAGTCCATAAGTCCTGCACCAGACATATCTTTTAATTTTTTAACTAAACTTGCATCCATTATTTTATTCTCCTTTTATTAATTTAATGCTTTAATTAATTCATCTTTTTTTAATTTACTGTATCCTTCGATACCTTTTTCTTTTGCTATTTTTTTAAGTTCTGCAACTGTCATTTTAGAATAATCTACTTTTTCTTCTTTTTTAGTTTCTTTTTTAACTTCTTTCTTAGCTGTTTCTTTCTTTTCTTCTTTTGTTTCTTTAACTTCTGATTTAACTTCTTTTTTAGATTCTTTCTTTTCTTCTTTAGCTGGTTTTAATTTGTCTTCTTCATTAACATATTCAACCATTTCTTTATTTGTTGCTTCACAAATTGCATTATTTAAAACGCCTAATACAACTTTAATTGATCTAACTGCATCATCATTAGCTGGAATAACATAATCAACTACTTCTGGATCACAATTTGTATCTACTAATCCAAATACTGGTATATTTAATTTATGTGCTTCTTTTATTGCATTTGCTTCTTTCTTTGGATCAACAATAATCATTGCATCTGGAATTCTTTTCATGTTTCTTACACCTTCAAAATAAGTGTGTAATTTATCATATTCCTTTTTAATTTTAATAACTTCTTTTTTAGGTAATAAATCAAAAGTACCATTTTCTTCCATTTTTTCAATTTGATCTAATCTATTGATTCTTCTTCTTATAGTTCTGAAGTTAGTTAAAGTACCACCTAACCATCTTTCAGTCATATAGAAACTATCAGATCTTATTGCTTCTTCTTTAGTTGCTTCTTGTGCTTGTTTTTTTGTACCAACAAAAATAACTTTTCCACCATTTTCTGCAATTTTCTTTAAAGCATCATATGCTTCTTCGATTTTCTTTACAGTTTTTTGTAAATCAATAATATAAATGTCATCTCTTGATGTGTAAATATATTGTTTCATTTTTGGATTCCATCTTTTTGTTTGATGACCAAAATGAACACCTGCTTCTAATAAATAGCTCATTGAAACTACTGCCATAATAAATTCCTCCTTTTGTTTCACTTCCAAATATCTCTTCTTTACTCTCCACTATTTCTAGCACCCGGTTTGTAAATCAATATTTGTGCATTTTTTTATAAAAAGCAACATAATTGTATCATATAAAAAAAGGATTGTAAACCCTTTTATTTATTATATATTAAGCTTTTTTACACTTTATTACATACTAATATAATTAGTATCAATTTCAAACTTAATTAATTTATTATTTTGATTTAATATATTTAATTCGTTTAATACTTTTATAATTTTATTTTTATCTCTATACTTTATTAATATTTCGAAATTATACTTATTATATATTCTAGTTATATTTGAAATTGAAGGACCTAAAACTATTTCTTTATCTAAATTATTTCTTAAATAATTAGCAACTTTATTTGATTCTTTAGAAGTTATATTATAATCTTTTCCTACAATTTTTATTTGACATAAAAATGAATATGGTGGATAAAAGAGTTTTTTTCTTATTTTTATTTCTTCTTCATAAAACTTTATATATGAATTAGTTTTAGATAATCTAATACTATAATTATCTGGATTATATGTTTGTATTATTACTTTTCCTTTTAAATTACTTCTACCTGCTCTTCCAGAAACTTGATTTAATAATTGAAAAGTTCTTTCATTACTTCTAAAGTCAGGTATATTTATTGTAGTATCTGCATTTATTACACCTACTAATGTTACTAAAGGAAAATCAAGTCCTTTACTAATCATTTGTGTTCCTATTAAAATATCAGCTTCATGATTAGAAAACATATTTATTAATTTTTCATGCATTCCTTTTCTTGAAGTAGTATCAGTATCCATTCTAATAACTCTAGCATCCTTAAATAATTCTTTTATTTCTTCTTCTATTCTTTCTGTTCCTAAACCATTATTTTTTAATTTTGATTTTTTACAATTTGGGCATATTTCATAATTATTTTGTGCATAACCACAATAATGGCATCTATTCATATTACTACTTTTATGATAAGTAAGTGTTATATCACAATTTTTACACTTCATTACATAACCACAATTAGGGCAAGATAAATAAGATGAATAACCTCTTTTATTTAAAAATAATATTATTTGTTCTTTTTTATTTAATCTATCTTCTATATTAAGTAATAATTCTTTAGAAAATATTCTATTACCTTTTTTTATTTCTTCTTTCATATCAATAATATTTACTAATGGTAAAGATGAATTATTAGCTCTTTTATCTAAATTTACTAATTCATAATAACCTTTTAATGCCCTAGCATAACTTTCTATTGTTGGAGTAGCACTTCCTAAAATAACTTTTGCATTATGTGTTTTTCCTCTAATAAAAGCAACATCTATTGCATTATATCTAGGATTATGATCTTGTTTATAAGTAGTTGAATGTTCTTCATCAATTATTATTAAACCTATATTAGTAAAAGGAACAAATATTGCACTTCTAGCACCTATTACCATTTTAACTTCTTTTCTCAATATTTTTCTATATTCATCATACTTTTCACCATCAGATAAACCACTATGAAAAATAGCAATTGAAGAACCAAAATATTTCTTAAATCTATTAATTATCTGAGAAGTTAAACTTATTTCAGGAACAAGTAAAATAGCTTCCTTATTATTATCAATACATTCTTTTATTAAATGCATGTATATTTCTGTTTTTCCTGAACCAGTTATTCCTCTTAATAAAACAACATCTTTTTTACTATTTTTTATAGAATTAATTGCTTTATTTTGTTCAGCATTTAATACATTTAATTTTGACAATTGTGAATCATTATTTAATCTATAATACTCTTTACTTATTACTTTTATTAATTTTTTTTCAATTAAAGATGTAACAGCACTACTACTAAAATCTTTTTTTAAACCTTCTTTATTCTTAATTAAATATTTAATAATATCAACTTGTTTTTTTGCTTTTGAAGTATTTATAAAGTTATCATAATTATTATTTGTTAAAACTATATAATCTCTTGTTTTAATACTTACTTTATTATTCTTTTTAGCTTTCATTCCCTTTGGAAGCATTGCTTGATAAATAGATACTAAAGAACATACATTTTCATTACTTATTCTTTTTCCTAATTCTAATAATTCTTTATTTAAAATAGGATTTTCATCTATAACTTCAGATATATTTTTTAAATTTTTAACTTCACTATTATTTTTTATTTCTAATATAAAACCTTCTATATTATTTTTTCCAAAAGGTACTAATACTCTTTTACCTACTTCAATACTATCTTTTAATAAATCAGGAACATTATAATCAAAAGTTTTATTAATCTTATTAACATTTACTTCAACTAAAACACTTACTATCATATAATCATTCCTTTCTAATATTATATTATCATATAAAATTAAAAATCCATTAAAAAAAAGCAAAAAATGCTTTTTTATTTAACAACAATATTAACTAATTTTTTAGGTACAACTATTTCTTTTACTATTTCTTTTTCTTCAATATATTTCTTAACATTATCTATATCTTTTGCAAGAGATTTCATTTGATCTTCTGTAACATCATTATCAACAGTTATTTTACCTCTAACTTTACCATTTACTTGAACAACCATTTCATATGAATCTTCAGTAAGTTTACTTTCATCATATTCTGGCCATTTTTCATATGTAATAGTAGAGTTGTGACCTAATTTTTCCCATATTTCTTCTGTAATATGTGGAGCGATTGGATTTAACATTTTTATAAATCCTTCTGCATATTCTTTTGGTAATACATCTTCTTTTTGAATTGCATTTAATAAAATCATTAAACTAGATATAGCTGTATTAAATGATAATTTTTCATAATCTTCTGTTACTTTTTTAACTGTTTTATTATATATTTTTTCTAGATTATCATTTTTTTCATCTTTAATTTTATTTTCTTCAATAATAATTCTATATACTTTTTCTATAAACTTTTTAGCACCATTAACACCTTCATTACTCCATGGTTTTTCTGCTTCTATTGGTCCCATAAACATTTCATATAATCTTAATGTATCTGCTCCATATTCATTTACTATATCCATAGGATCAATTGCAAACTCTGGATATCTTTTACCCATTTTAAGTCCATTACTACCTAAAATCATACCTTGATGTACTAATTTAGTAAATGGTTCTGCTACATTTACAATTCCTTTTTCATATAAATAATTATTCCACATTCTAGAATATAGTAAATGTCCTACAGCATGTTCTGGTCCACCCATATATAAATCTACAGGCATCCAATGATCTATTAATTCTTTTTTAGCAATTTCATTATCATTTTTAGGATCTATATATCTTAAGAAATACCAACTTGAAGCTGCTGAACCAGGCATTGTAGATGTTTCTCTTTTTGCTTTTTTACCATCTATAATTACATTTTTCCAATCTGTTGCATTTTCTAAAGGTGCTTGTCCATTTTTACCTTTATAATCGTCTAATTCTGGTAATACTAATGGTAAATCTTTATCATCTAATGCTTTAGAAGAACCATCTTCAAAATAAACTATAGGTATTGGTTCACCCCAATATCTTTGACGAGCAAATATCCATTCTCTAATTCTATAATTAGTTACTTTTTTACCTTTGCCCATCTTTACTAACTTATCTGTAATAGAAACTTTTGCTTCTTCTACTGTTTGACCACTAAATTCTTCACTATTAACTAACTTACAATTCTTTCCTAGATAATCTTGCTTTTCAAAAGCACAATCATCTTTGTCAGAACCTGCAATTACAGTTATCATTGGAATATTATATTTTAACGCATATTCATAATCTCTTTGATCATGACTTGGAACAGCCATAACTGCACCAGTTCCATAACTTGCAAGAACAAAATCTCCTAAATAAACTGGTACCTCTTTATTATTTACAGGATTTATTGCCATTATTCCTTCAAGTTTTACACCAGTTTTATCTTTATTCATTTCAGTTCTATCAAAATCACTTTTCTTAGCAGTTTCTTCTCTATATTTTTCTACTTCATCAAAGTTTTTAATACGATCTTTTAATTCATCTACTAGTTTACTTTCAGGTGCTAAAACCATAAATGTTATTCCATAAATAGTTTCTATACATGTAGTATAAATAGAGAATTTTCCTCCTCCTACTATATCAAATTCTACTTCTACGCCTTCACTTTTTCCAATCCAATTTCTTTGCATTTCTTTTGTAGATTCTGGCCAATCTAAATCATTTAAACCATTTAATAATTTATCTGCATATTTTGGCATATCAATTACCCATTGTTTCATATTTTTTCTAACAACAGGGTAACCTCCTCTTTCACTTTTACCATCTACAACTTCATCATTTGCAAGAACAGTACCTAACTCTTCACACCAATTAACTGGCATATCAATTTGCTTTGCTAAACCATCTTCATAAAGTCTTTTAAAAATCCATTGTGTCCATTTATAATAACTAGGTTCATGTGATGAAATTACTCTATCCCAATCAAATGATAACCCTACACTTTTTAATTGTTTAGTAAAGTATTCAATGTTCTTTTGAGTAAATCCATTTGGATGTTTTCCTGTTGTAATAGCAAATTGTTCTGCTGGTAAACCAAAAGAATCAAATCCAATTGGATGAAGTACATTGAACCCTTTCATTCTCTTATATCTTGAAACTATATCTGTTGCAGTATAACCTTCAACATGTCCTGCATGTAAACCTAATCCTGATGGATAAGGAAACATATCAAGTGCATAAAATTTTGGTTTACTAAAATCAGAAGTATCTGTTTTAAAAGTTTTATTATCCTCCCAATATTTTTGCCATTTTTCTTCTATTTTTTTAAAATCATACATTATAAATCACTCTTCCTCTCTAAATGTCTAAGATATTTTGCTAATATAAAATAAGTAAACCATATACTAGGTAATATTAATATTGCTAATACAATAAATTTAACTAAAATATATTTCAGTGGCATAACTCCTATTAATAATAAAGAAAGCATTAATGAATTAGTAAAATTTAAAATTCTAAGAACTCTAAATAATCCTAATTTATCTATATCTATTTTGTAATAACTTTTTAATATTTGAACATCTGAAGGTATATTTGTCTTTTTACCTTTAAGTTGTGGTCTAATTATAAAATTATAATATAAAGAATAAATTATAATAAAAAATATAATAAACATAAAAATATAATATTTCATATTTCCTCCTAAAATAAAAAAATCTATAAATATAAGGACGAGTTTCCCCGCGGTACCACCTTATTTCATAGATTTCTATGCAACTTAAATCTTTAACGCAGATATACGCTTAAGCTCCAAAACAAGTTCATAATATTTTATTATTAGTTTTCACCAACCACTAACTCTCTATAAAATAAAATTATTATTACTACTTTTCTTCATCACTAATTAATATTATTATATTATAACAACTTTTATTTTTCAAGAAGAATTTTTAATTTTATATTTTATTAAAAAATGATATAATATTTTCGGTGAAAAAAAATGTTTAAATATTCTTTAGATAACAAAAGATATCATACTTTAAATTATTATTATAAAAATAAATATGGGTGTAAAGTATTTAAGGTAAGCTTAAATGCTGGTTTTTCATGTCCTAATATTGATGGAACTAAAGGATATGGTGGATGTATTTATTGTTTAAAAGGATCTTCTCATGAATATGAAAAAGATTTAGTAAAACAATTTAATAATATTAAAGATATAATGTTAAAAAAATGGCCTAATGCTAAATATATTGGATACTTTCAAGCTAATACAAACACATATGCTCCATTAGATGAATTAAAAGAAAAATATGAACAAATATTAAAATTAGATAATGTTATTGGTTTAAATATTGCTACAAGACCTGATTCAATTAGTGATGAAGTATTAGAATACTTATCTGAATTAAACAAAAGAACTGATTTAGTAATAGAACTTGGACTACAAACAATAAATGAAAAAACAAGTAAACTTATAAATAGAGGTAGTACTTTAGAAGAATTTGAAAAATGTTTAAAAAAACTAAATGATAATAATATTGATGTAGTAGTTCATATAATTAATGGTTTGCCTTATGAAACAAAAGAAGATATGATTAATACTGTTAAATATTTATCAAATAAAAATATAAAAGGTATAAAAATACATATGCTCCATATTTTAAAAAATACTAAGTTATTTGAATTATACTTAAAAGAAAACTTTCATGTATTAACAAAAGAAGAATATATTGATATTGTTTGTGATCAATTAGAATACTTAAGAGATGATATAGTAATAAATAGAATCACTGGTGATCCTGATATTGATTATTTAGTAAAACCTACTTGGTTAACAAAAAAATTTGGTGTATTAAATGAAATAGATAAAGAAATGAAAAGAAGAAATTCTTATCAAGGTATAAAATATAAAAAAGCATTTTAATTTTTAAATGCTTTTTTTATAACACCATTTATATCAATTTCTTTTGTTTTTTCTTTACTAAAATATCCTAAATATTCAATATTACCACTTCCCCCTCTAATTGGAGAATAAGTTAAATTTTGAATATAAAATCCTTCTTTATTAAAAGAATTTATAATATTATTTATAACATTATAATGAACACTTTTATCTAATGGTATACCTTTATACTTATCAGAAATTTCTTTTCCACACTCAAATTGAGGTTTTATTAATAATAATATTTCACATGGAGATATTTCTTTTAACTTATCTATTATTTTTAAAACTGATATAAAAGAAATATCTATTGTTACTATATCTACTTTATCTTTAGGAGTAAAACTTCTTATATCTGTTTGTTCATATAACTCTACTCTTTTATCCTCTTTTAGTTTTTCATTAAACTGATCTTTACCTACATCAACCGCAATTACTTTTTTTATATTATTACGAAGTGCAACATCAGTAAACCCTCCTGTAGAAGAACCTATATCTAATAACACTTTGTTTTTTAATATTATGTTAAACTTATCTATTGCTTTAACTAACTTTAAAGCACCTTTAGAAACATAATTTAACTTATTTTTAATTATTATATTATCTTCATCTTTTACAATTTTACTTGGTTTTACTATAACTTTATCATTTACTAAAACATTACCATTTTTTATTTCATATATGGCCCTGGTTCTAGAACTAATTAAATTTCTTTTCACCAAAGTATTATCTAGTCTATCCATATATTTCCTCCTTAAGGTTATAAAAATTATATCATATATTATTTTTATATGCATAAGTTTTATTAGAAAGTGAGGAAATATATATGGAAACAATTAAAGTTTCATCTAAATCAAATCCTAATTCAGTAGCTGGTGCACTAGCTAATGCATTAAAACAAATGGATAAAATTGAAATGCAAGCAATTGGTGCTGGAGCATTAAACCAAGCAATTAAAGCAATTGCTATAGCAAGAGGTTTTGTTGCTCCATCTGGTAAAAACTTAGTATGTATTCCAGCATTTACTGTTATACTAATTGATCAAGAAGAAAAAACTGCTATAAAATTAATTGTTGAAGCTATTTAGCTTCTTTTTTTATTCAATTTTTACAATATTATCTAAATATATTTTTGTATTTAAAATATATAAATATCCATTTTTATTATCTATACTTTTTATTTTTCCACTTGTTATTATATAATCTAAATCATTATAATAACTAATTGTTACAAATTTTCCTACTTCTAATTTTGTATTTTTTACTGTAACTCCTATTTTATGTATACCATAACTAAAACCTTCTAATGCATCAAACATAAGAAATTGCTTTGCTCTAAAATCATTATTCTGCATTATGACCTCCTATTAATTTATTTCTAAGTAATTGAGTTCCACTTTCAGTATAACTTATACCTCTAAGTATTACATTCTTACCATATCTTAATTTTAAATTATTTAATGCTCTTTCAAGTTTATCTTCATCATTATAATTATTATTATCAAACATATTTAATTGTTCTATTTTTTTATTTGTTAAACCTGAAAACCAAATAGATATTTTTCTAATAAAAGTTTTCTCATTTATTAATAAATCATATTCTTCTAATAATATATTTTTTATTTTTATAAAACTATTTGTAGGATTATCTAACTTTTTACTAAACTTAGTTTTATCAATAATATTTTTAGAATAACCTATAGAAAAACCTACTACATTTGTATATAAATTTTTACTTACTAATCTTAATACTAAATTATCTATCATCTCAACTAATATAACTTTAGCATCTTTATAATTATAATCTTTAAATAATATTTGACTATTACTTATTGAACTTGATTTTGGTTTATAATTCTTTATATCTTTTATAGTACAATTTTCTATTCCTAATGAATGATCTATTAATAATTTTGCATTTATTCCAAATTCTTTATATAGTTTATTTTCATTAGCAACGGAAATATCATACATATCTTTAATATGCATTTTATGTAATCTATTTTCTATACCTACTCCTATTTGCCAAAAATCTGATAATGGTGTGTGATGCCATAATTTTTCTTTATATAATTTTTCATTTAAAAAACCTATATTAGATTTAACATGTTTAGATATAATATCTAAAGCTATCTTAGATAAATACATATTTGTACCAATACCACAAGTTGCGGTTATCCTAGTTGTTTTAAAAATATCATTCATAATCATAATTGCTATTTCTTTAGGATTCTTTTTATATAATTTAATATAAGGTGTAATATCTAAAAAAGCTTCATCAATTGAATAAACATGTATATCATCTTTAGATACATACTTTAAATATATTTCATATATTCTATAAGAATATTCCATATATTTTCTCATTCTTGGTTTAGCAATAATATATTTTACATTCTTTGGTATTTCATATATTCTACATCTATTTTTTATACCAAGAGATTTCATTTTTGGTGTGATTGCTAAACATATAGTACCTTTACCTCTAGTTTTATCAGCTACAACTAAATTTGTTTTAAAAGGATCTAAGTTTCTCTCACTGCATTCTACTGAAGCATAAAAACTTTTTAAATCTATACATAAATAATATTTCATAATTATCACCAAATATATTATAACACGAACATTTGTTCTTTTAAATGGTAATTTTTGTAAAAAAAAAAATTTAACAAATAAGTTAAATTTTAAAAAATTTATTATACTTTTTTTCAAAACCTAAAGTAGTTTTACTACTATGTCCTGGATATACAACTATATCATCATTATACTCTTTTATTTTACTAATAGAATTAATCATTTCATCTTTATCAGCATACTCTAAATCACATCTTCCAACTGATAAATAAAATAAGAAATCTCCAGTAAACATTACATTATCTTCATAAAAATAAAATGAACATAAATCATTTCTATGACCTTTAGTATAAATAACTTTAAACTTAAAAGATGAAATTTCATACTCTTTTTCTTCTACATTTATTAAATTATTACACTTTATTTCATTATTGATATTATTGTAATAAACAGGTACATTGTACTTATCTAAAATATCATAAAGTGCACCTACATGATCAAAGTGAGCATGTGTTATTAAAATTGCAAGTAATCTTTTTCCTTCTAATTTTTTTAATAACTTTTCACTTTCATCTCCAGGGTCAATTATAATAACTTCATTATTCTTTTCTAAAAAATAACAATTCTCACTATATACCCCAACTACTTCTTTCGATATATTCATTAAAATAACTCCATTATCTGATTTAATTTATTTATTGTTTTAAAATGTTCATCTATTTCATTTTTAGAAAACTTAACTCCTATACCACCTTCTTTTTCCCATTCTCTTAAATTACCTGAGTAATCATCTACCAATATAGCATCTTTTGTTTGAGTCATCTTTGTTTTAGAAACTGATTTTGGAACTGGTATAATTGTTAAATCTTCAAATAGATTATTAATAAATTCAATTTTAGCTTTAGCTTCTTTTAAAGAATTAATATGAGTTAAAATAGATATATTAAACTTTTTAGATTCACGTAATTCTTTTATAGATTTAATACTATCACTTAATTCTTCACTCTCTTCTATTAAAGTTTCCCAATCAATTTTAGAGTATAAAAGACCTATTTCTTTTGTTTGAGTTTTTACATCTAAATTTAATTTTTTCGCTAAATTATATACTGGAGTAATTGTATCTAAAATTACTCCATCAAAATCAATATATAAATTTTTCATTAAATATCAACTCCTTCTAATATTTTCCATACACTAGTACACTTTGGTACATTTAAAAATGTCATTTTTTCTTTTGTTACAGGATGTATAAATTCTAGTTTATATGCATATAACGCTAATTGTTTTTTATCTTGTAATCCATATCTTTGATCACCATATAAAGCATGTCCTATATTACTCATTTGTAATCTTATTTGATGATGTCTGCCTGTTTCTAAATCTACTTTAATTAGAGATAAATCTTCTTTTTCATCATACTTTAATCTAGTATATGTAAGAATGGATTCTTTGCCACTTTTTTTATCTATATAAGAGGAATTAGTTTTAGAATCTTTACTTATATAATCTACTAATTTTTCAGTATCTTTTGTTTTACCATGAACTACTGCTAAATATGTTTTTTTAATAGTTCTATTTCTTACTTCATCAGATAAACGAGATGCAGCTTTACTTGTTTTTGCAAATACCATTACGCCTGAAGCTGGTCTATCTAATCTATGTACAAGACCAAGGTATACATTACCTGGTTTATTGTATTTTTCTTTAATATAATCTTTTATTATAGTAAGCATATCAATATCTTTTGATGAATCTTCTTGGGTTGGAATATTAAATGGTTTTACTACTACTATAATATGATTATCTTCATATAATACTTCTAATTTATTCATCTTTTTCCCATCTTCCATATATTCCACAAGGTAATACTAAATCTGAGTTTTTCATAGGCAATCCTATTTCTCCATTTGTAATAATACCTTTATGATTAATATTTAAACTTAATATATTTTTTAATACTTCAGAACTAATTCCTGTTGTATAGGAGTTAATTATAAAGAATAATGGATCATCACTTAATAATTTAGAACATAATTCTACTAAGTTAAACAAATCTTCTTCAAATCTCCATACTTCTTTATTAGCTCCTCTTCCAAAAGAAGGAGGATCCATAACAATTGCATCATATTTATTTCCTCTTCTGATTTCTCTTTGAACAAATTTAATACAATCATCTACTATAAATCTAACATATCTATCTTCTAAATTAGAACTTTTTATATTTTCTTTAGCCCAATCTACCATACCACGGGATGAATCTACATGTACAACATCAGCACCTGCATAAGCACAAGCACAAGTAGCTCCTCCAGTATATGCGAATAAATTTAAAACTTTAATTTTTCTATTTTCTTTTTTTATTTTATCTATCATAAAATCCCAATTATATGCTTGTTCAGGAAAAAGACCAGTATGTTTAAATCCCATTAATTTTAAATTAAATGTTAAATCTTTATAATTTATTTGCCAACTTGAAGGAACATTTTTTATATTTTTCCAATAACCTCCTCCAGTTTTACTTCTATGATAAATAGCATCTACTTTATTTTTTAATTCTTTATTTATATCTTTTTTCCATATTATTTGTGGATCAGGTCTTTGAAGAATAATTCCATTCCATGATTCTATTTTTTCACCATTAGACATATCTAATATCTCATAATCAGGAAAATTAGTTATTTTCAATTTAATCAACTCCTTAAATTATTATTCTATTTTACAAGTTTACCAAATGCATATGGTAAATCTAATTTAAATTCTAATATTTTATTAGTTCTTAAATCTTTTATTTGTAATAAATATGCATGAAGTGCCATTCTTTTTATAGGATCACTTTTACAATTATATTTTTTATCACCAACAATAGTATTACCATTATTATTTAAGGCAACTCTTATTTGATTTTTTCTACCAGTTAATATTTCTACATCAAGTAAAGAATAACTATCATTTTCTTTTAATAATTTATATTTTGTGATAGATAACTTTCCTTTATTTTTATCTTTAGTCTCATATACTTTTAAATTGTTTTCAACTAAATAATTCTTAATAGTTTTTTCTTTTTGTTTAACTTTATTTTCTACTACAGCATAATAACATCTTTTTAAAGCAATATCATTCCATGAATTTTGAAATAATTTTTTTGTTTTTTCATTTTTTGCAAAAATTACTAATCCAGAAGTTTCTTTATCAAGTCTATGAATAATAAATATTTTATTATTTTTATTTTTACTTTTAACATAATTATGTAAAAAATGATATAAAGTATATTCTTTTTCTTTTTCTGTAGAAATACATAATAAATTAGCAGGTTTATTCACTACAATTAAATCTTTATCTTCATAAATTATCTTAATTTCTTTTTTATATTTACTATCTTTTATTTTAGTATTTTTAATTTCTACTTCATCATCTTTATGTAATATAAAATTATATTTTGTTCTTATTTTATTATTAACTAAAACTAATTCATTTGTTAATAAAGATTTAATATTATTTTTTGATTTATTAGATAAATTTTCTTTTAAAAAATCAAATAAAATCATATCTTTTTTTACTATATATTTATTATTCATAATACCTTTCCTTTTTCGCAAAAATTATTCTATATTATTAAACACAATAAGTCAAATTAAAATAAAGATAATTGATTAGATTCATCCATACCATCTAATATTCCCATGTTTCTCATTGTTTCAATAATAGTATCACTTATTTTACATCTTACTTGTAGTTCTTCAATACTTAAAAATTTTCTCTTTTTTCTTTCTTCAACAATATTTTTAGCGATTGTATCACCTAGACCTTCAATAGAATTAAATGGTGGGATTATATCTGTTTCATTATCACAAATAAATATAGTTGATTCACTTTTATATAAATCTATATTTTTAAAATTAATTCCTCTAGCAGTTGCTTCTAAACATACATGTAAAGATTCTTGTTGTCCTATTTCCTTATTAGATGCTTCTCTACCTTTTTCTGTTATTTCTATTATTTTTTCTTTTATAGTATCATAACCTTTAATCATAGATACTACATCAACATCTGTTGCTTTACAACTTAACCAAGATGCATAATAATAAACAGGCATATGAACTTTATACCACGCAATTCTAAATGCACTTGTTACATATGCAGCGGCATGAGCTTTTGGGAACATGTACTTAATCTTTCTACATGCTTCAATATACCATTCTTTTATACCAGCAGATTTTAATATTTCTTCATATTCTAACCATTGTGCATGATCTTTAGGTTTACTTGCTCTACCTTTTCTAACAAATTCCATTATTTTAAATGCAGTGATAGGTTTAAGTCCATTATACATAAGATATACCATTATATCATCACGACATCCTATTACTTCACTAAATGGAACTATATTATTTTTTATTAAGTCTTGTGCATTACCAAGCCATACATCAGTACCATGAGATAAACCTGATATTTTAATAAGTTCTGCGAAGGTAGTTGGTTTTGTATCTTCTACCATTTGTACTGTGAATTTTGTACCAAATTCAGGAATACCTAATGTTCCAGTATTGCACATTATTTGTTCTTTTGTAACACCTAATGGTTCTGGCGAAAGGAATATACCCATTGTTTGTTTATCATCAAGTGGAACTTTTGTAACATCTGTTTTAGTCATATCTTGAATCATTCTTAATTGTGTTGGATCTGAATGACCTAAGATATCTAATTTTAATACGTCATCTTCTATTTTATGATAATCAAAATGTGTTGTTCTCCATGCAGAATTAGGATCATCTGCTGGAAATTGAAATGGAGTAAAATCAAATACATCCATATAATCTGGAATAACAACTATACCACCTGGATGTTGACCTGTAGTTCTTTTAACACCAGTACAACCTTGAGATAATCTTTCTATTTCAATACTTCTTTTTAAAATACCTCTATCTTCAAAGTATCCTTTAACATAACCATATGCAGTTTTTTCTGCGACAGTACCAATAGTTCCTGCTCTATAAACATTATCTACACCAAATAATACTTTAGTATATTCATGAATAGCTGCTTGATTTAAATCTGAGAAATTAAGATCTATATCTGGTACTTTATCTGCATTAAATCCTAAAAATGTCGCGAATGGAATATCTTGTCCATCCTTTAACATTAATGTATTACACTCAGGGCAATTATAATTTGGTAAATCAAATCCACTTGAATATTTAGATCCTAATACTACTCCATCAAGTTCAAAAATAGACTTTTTACAATTTGGACATCTATAGTGTGCTGGTAAAGGATTAACCTCTGTTATACCCATCATTGTTGCGACAAAACTTGAACCTACTGATCCACGGGAACCTACTAAGAAACCATCATTATTAGATTTTTTAACAAGTCTTTGCGCAATTAAATATATTGGATCAAATCCAGCACCTATTACTCCACCCAGACTCTTTTTTAATCTTTTTTCTAGTTCTTCTTCTGATAATTCTTCTTCTATAGTTTCTTTTAAATACCTTCTAACTAAATCTTTTACTTCATTAGAACCTTTTAAAATTATATTATGAAGTTCTTTATAAGATTCAATTTCTAATTCATTATCACTTAAGTTTTTATCCTTTAAAAAGTATTTAATACTAGTTAATACTATATCTCCATATAATTCAGTACCTAATCTAGATTCAATATTATATGGTAATGGATCACCATACCAGTCATTTGCTTTTTCATATACTAAATCTGTTACTACTCTAGGGCAATCAAGATATGTTTTTCCATCATCTGATTTAACTCTAGGTGAAAATGGTACACCACCAGTTTGTATAATAACATCAAATATATCTACCATATCCAATATTTTATTTGGATTAGTTATTACTATTTCTTTTGCTTCTTCTTCTGATAAGAAAGAAAAATTTTCAAGCATTTCATCTGTTGTTCTAAAATGTTGTGAAGGTATCTGACCACCTTTACTATTTCTTATTAATGGATGTCTACCCCTTCCAGGAACATTTTGATTAATAATTATTTCTCTATATATTTTATCTTCTTTCTTTAAATGATGTACATCTCCAGTTGCAACAATTATTTTACCTGATTCTTTAGTTACTCTAATTATTTTCTTAATATTATTTATAAGTTGAGATTCATTTTCAAATACAGATGGTACTAAATGACAATATTCATCAACTGGTTGAACTTCTACATAATCATAAAAGTTTATTATATTAGATAATTCTTCATCTGTTTTAGTACTAGCACTAGTAAATACTTCACCTTGATAACATCCACTACCTATTAATAAACCATCCCTATATTTTTCTATTTCACTTCTTAAAATTCTAGGAGTTTTAAATAAATATTTTGTATTTGCATAAGATATAATTTTAAATAAGTTTTTTAATCCTTTTTTATTTAAAGTTAAAATATTTATATCATGACAACGTCCATATTTATGTATTTCTGATTTTGAAACTAAATTATTTAAATCACTAATTTTCTTAAAATTTTGTTCATATAATTTTTTTAACATCTTATGAAGAACTAAAGCAGTTCCTTCAGCATCATAATTAGCTCTGTGATGACCTTCTTCATCAAATACTACATTATATCTTTTTGTAATTGCAGATAAGCTATGTCTTGCTTCAGCTTTATCAACAGCACGTGATAATTCTAATGTATCTATAACTGGATTATTAAATGTTCCTAAATTATATTTATTATAAGCCATTTCCATAAATGAACAGTCAAATTTAGCATTATGTGCAACCATAACTAAATTTCCACCTATCCAATTTATAAATCTTTTTACAACTGTTTCTTCATCTTCTTTATCTTCTAACATCTCATCTGTAATATGTGTTAATTCTATTATTTTTTGTGGTAATTTTTTCTTTGGATTGATAAGTTCATCAAATTGATCAATTATTACTCCATTTTTTATTTTAACTGCACCTATTTCAATTATAGAATCAGATCCACCTGCATTAAAACCAGTAGTTTCTAAGTCAAATACAACATAAGTAGTATCCAATAAGTCTTCATCATTTTCTCTAATAACAATATCAACATTATCATCAACCATAACTAGTTCTGTACCATAAATAACTTTAAATGGTTCTTCATCTTCTTTTAAATCTTTATTCATATTTCTAACTAGATTAAATGCATTAGGAAAACTTTGTGCCCCATCATGATCAGTTACTGCGATTCCTCTATGTCCCCATTTTTTAGCTTGTTTAATTAAATCTTCAACCGCTACTACACCATCCATTTGACTCATCAATGTATGGGCATGAAGTTCAACTCTTTTTTCATTTGATAAATCTTGTATTTCAGTATCTTTAGATGGTATATCGTTTATATTATTTGCAGATAAAACAAAATCTCTTGAAAATTCATCATATTTTACATTACCATTAATTTTATACCATTTTCCTTCTTCAAGTTTAGAATTAATTCTATCAAAATCTTCTTTATTTCTAAAAAATACTTTTACTAATAAACTATCACTATAATCTGTTACTTTTAAAGTTATAATTTTAAAAGATGTTTTTGTTGATTCAAATATTTCTTTTCCAAATACTTTTATTTCAATATTAATATTATCAATTTCACCTTGTATTAAATTTAATGAAGTTATATCACCAGTTATATTTTTTCCTAATATCGCATCACTTTCTGGATCTAATTTAGTAGAAGCAATTTTCATTGGTTCTCTTTTCTTAAATGTATCTTTATGTTCTACTGTTTTTATATTAGAAGTATCTATTTTTAAATATTTACTAAATTCATTTTTTATATTTTCTTCATTAACAATTACTTTTAATTCAACTGAAAAACCAATTTGTTTGAATTTTTTCTCTATTATATTTAATTTTGATTTAATAACATCTTCTTGTGCATTATTATCTACTTCTAAATACATACCATTTGTTGTAAATTTAATTTGTTTATTTAAAAATAAAGATGTCATTGCTTTACTTAATCCAATAGAATCAATAACATAATTATAATATTCATTCACCTTAAATTTATCTATATTTTTAGGTATAATGGTATAAGTAACAAAATCTAAATTAGAAAAATATTTTTTTAAATTATTATCTAAATAAGTTAATATTTCTATATCTAATACTTCATTTGTTTCTATTATAAAATTCCATTTTTTTTTATCATTTGAAGAAATAATTTTTATAATTCTTGCTTCTTTAAAAGAATCATAGAATTCTTCTTTTAAATGTATTTTTTTTAATAATGTTAATAATTTGTTATCCATACCTTCTACCCATCCTGTCTTTTTATATTATAACATATAAAAAAAAGAAAAGATAGAATCTTTTCTTATTCATTTGGATCAATTGTTGTATCTGTAGTTGTATTATTATCAGTTGATGAAGAATTATTATCTGTAGTTGAAGAATTGTTTGAATCATCATCATCATTATTAGTTGTTGTATCTGTAGTTGTTTGACTTGTTGTTACTTTAGTTGAAGAACATGTATTATCTGATTTCAAATAATCACTCTTACAAACACAAGTAACTCCATCCGCACCTAATTCTTTGTTATAATCACATTCAACTTTTTGTTTAGTACATACTCCATTTGTTTTTTCATAACCATGGGCACATACACAAGTTTGTCCATCTGCACCTAATTCTTCATTTTTACCACAAGATACATCACTATTTGTAGTTGTTGTAGTTTTTGTAGTTGATGATTTTAATGGAACATCAACACCACCAGTTTTATCTTTACCTATTACTTTTTCTTCGTACTCTTTATCTATTGAAAAACTAAATTTTTTATTTATAGTGTCTTCTTTTAATCCAAGATTAACTTTCATAGCATTCTTTATAGCATTTAATGAATTTGTTGAAGGAATATATTCATATAAATCACTTCCCATAATACCATCATGGTACATTCCACCAACACCATTTAAATACATTTTTTGCATGCTTATAATACTATTATCATCAGTTAAATTAGTACTATAAACAAGAACATTTTTAAATACATCATAGAATGAAAGTATTTGTTTTTTATCCATATTTGTAGTCATACTTCCACCAACAGCATCTAAAATAGCATAAAATTGACTAACGCTTTTTATTGATTTTGCTTTATTAATAATACCATTAATAACTATTTGTTGATTTTGACCACGGACAAAATCATTTCTTGTACCTAAATTCCATTTAGCACCACAAGTAGGATATGTTTTTCTATTTCTAGAAAGTGCGAGTGCTTGAACACCATTTAAATGTTGATATCCTTTTTCAACAAATACAGTATTCTTTAACATACGATTTTCATCAGTTTCACAGAAACTATAAGGAACTTCAACATCTATTCCACCTAATGCATCAACTAATTTTATTAAACCTCTGAAATTAATTTTTGCATAATAATCTATATTTACATCAAAGAAATTTTGTATTGTATTAATCATACATTTATCTCCGCCTGATGCAGCATGAGTAATCTTACTTCTTACATTTCTATAACAAGTTATTGGTACATAAGTATCTCTAGGAATACTAATAATAGTTGCGTTTAATGTTTGAGGATTAAATGTAATTAACAATAAAGAATCTCCAAGACCACTTGAATCACTTAAATTTTCTGCAGTTGAATCAACACCCATTAATAAAATTGTAAATGGTTCATCACTACCTTTTTTAGTAGCAGCGATTGAATTAGATTTTTTTATCTTCATTTTTTTACTAAATTTATCTAATTCTATAGTTTCTTCTGCTATTTTTTCAAATTTTTCCATTCCACCATAAATATTTATATAAGAACTTGATATAAATACAGCATCAACTTTATTATCATATAAATCATAAAGTAAACTAATTGGATCATCATAATCTTCAATTTGACTTTCACTAATTTTATCTTTTTTCATTAAGTCCTTTGTAAGAACATAATTTTCTATATCATTAGAATCATTAACTCTACCTATTTTTGTACTACTATCTATATTTTCTAATGTTAAATTATTACTTTTTAAAGTAATTAAACTAGTAGAATATGTTTTATATTGTTTTAATGATATATTATCTACAACATTTAAACCTTTATTAATGGTATAAGCAATAAAGAATTGAACACCACCTAATATTAATAATAAAAATGTAAATAATACATATTTTCTTAGAAGTGTTTTTTTCTTCATTTTAAAATATTTTACCAATATTATTAAATCTGTAATACCTAAGAATCCCATTATTATATATCTAATAATTGTTTCTACACCTGTTAATCTATATAAATTATAAATTAAATATGCAGATACAGTTAAATACATACCTAATATAAATCCAACAAAAGTATTAAATTTTTTATGTTTTTTTTCTTTTAATTTTAATTTTTCTTTTTTCATTTTTTTCTTTTCTTCTTTTGTCATGATTTCCTCCTTTTATTCAGATAATTTAGCAACAGAAAATTTATTTTCATCTTTTATGACTATAACAGTTGCAGTTTTTTGATAACCTAAATCTTTTTCATATGTAATGTTCATTTTTACTTCATAAGCTTCAACATCTTTTAAATCGTTCAAATTAATTTCAGATGTTGCATCTATTTTTTCAACACTTGAAACACTTACACTACTTACAATAGGTAAATCTTGTTTTCTATCATTATATACATTATTTTTTATATATTTATAAAATTCATCTCTTGCTTTATCAATAAATGATGACTTGTATGAAGAATATACAAATTGTACTCCTCCTACATCATTTTTTGTCATTTTATTATTTAATGTAAAGAAATCTATAACAAATAATTTTGCGACTACTTCAGAATATTTTTTATTATCTATCTCATCTTTAGATAGAATAGTTTTTAATTCTTTAAAAGTATCCTTAAATAGTTTTGTATCTTTTTCATTTACTGTGTAATCAAACTTATCTATTTTATCAACAACTTTAACTTTTTTAGTTGTTGCTTTCTTTGTATTATTAAAGAATACAAAACAAGAAGATATAATAGCTATAACTACTAGCAATGCAATTATAAACTTTGTTTTTTTATTAAGTCTTCTTTTTTTAACATTTTTATTTTTTTTCATGTTATTCTCCTTCAACCCTATTTAATCTTTCTTTCTTATTCTCATTTTTAATTAAATCAAATTTAATAATATCATTAGATACAGCGATTTTTTTATTTGCAATTGCACTATTATTCTGAATAGTATCAGTATCTATTACAGCATCAGAATTAATAACTTTATATTCATCTTTTTGACTATTATAATAAATATCATTAGTTAACCAGTTACCATTTGGAAATACAACTAAATTATTATCTAAATTCATAATATCATTACCTAATGCATATTTAGGTTTTAAGCCAAACATATTAGCAACAGTAGGCATTACATCATACATACCCATCGCAGTTTTTATTTCTTTATTAAACTTCTTATCTTTTGTCCAAATAATTAATGGAACTGATCTATTAAGTTCATATCTAAAGTAATCAACTGGATCATATCCTTCATCTTCTTCAGTTAATACTGTATCAGTTTTTATATCATAATTATATAATCTAACATAATCTTTTTTTGGTAATTTAGCATCATGATCTCCATATAATAATACAACAGAATTATCAAGTAATCCTTCATTATCTAATAATGTAAATAAATCTCCTAATGCAGAATCAGCATAATGAACAGATTTAAAATAATTACCTAACTTTGTTCCTTCCATATATGGATGTGAAATAGTTTTACTAACTTCAATACCATTTTCATCAGTTTCAGTTACATCTTCTTTAATATCAACTGCAAAGTCACCATAATGTTCTAAATCATCAAATGGTGTATGATTAGAAAGCATAATTAAAGTTGCCATAAAGGTACCATTTTCATCATATTCTTTTTTTAATTTAGGTGTTAGTTGTTTAAAGAATGCTTTATCACTAATTCCTAGTCCAATAGTATTTTCTTCAGTTACTTTAAATGAGTCTTTACTATAAAATTTATTATAACCTAAAGTTTTATGAAAATTATTTCTATTCCAAAAGTTTCCATTATTTCCATGAAAACTTAATGTATTATATTTTTTTTGATTTTTAAATAATAATTGCATTGTTTCATATTCTCTATCCCAATAACTAACTGCTACTGAACCATTTGTTACTGGTAATAAAGATGAAGAAAATGTAAATTCAGAATCACTACTAGTTCCTCCACTAGCTTGTGCATAAAAATTACTAAAATAAATACCTTCATCTTTCATTTTGTTAAGATTAGGTGTTACTTCTACTCCATTAAATGATTGTTTTAAAGCAATATTTTGAATACTTTCTCCATGTATAACAATTAAATTTTTACCTTCAAACATATTAGTATAATCATTTTCTTTTAATTGAATTGTATTATCTTTATAATATTCTCTAAATTCTTTCGCAGCATTATCATAACCAAATAATGTATTAAATTTAGCATCTAAACTTTTAAATAAATCATTTAATTGATAAGTATAAATACCAAATTTTGTAACAATAAATTCTCTGTTCCATTGTTTATTTAATCTTGATAATTCTACTAAAGAACAAGATAAAAAGAAAATAATATATAAAGTTGCGCCTGCAGCGATAGTACCAATAAATCTTCTTTTTCTATTTTCAATACTTCCAGCATAATCATAATATTTTATCTTATTAAATCTATTGTGTAATACAATCATAAAAATAGGTTGCCATAAGAATAAAAAGTCTTTGAATTGTAATACATTTTTTACAACTGCATCTCCTACATCTACTAAAGATAAAGATACTGCAATCAATGAAAAAGATGCAAAAGACATATAGTAAGTATAATATAACGAATTAACTATACATACCAAAGTAAATAAAAATGAAATAACTAATATGTATTTAAATTGATTCTTTGGTTTTAATAAATATACAAAAGATCCTAATAATAAAATACATGATAAATCTGCAATCAATGGTTTTATTGCAAAATAATTATGTACTGTAAAAAATCTTAAAACTGTTGAATTTATTAAAGCAGTTATTACAAAAACTAAGAATTGTTTGTTAGTACTAGCATATTGTTTATAATCAAAATTCTTAACTAATTTATATAAATTTATAATTTTCTTTTTTATTGTATTCATAATTATAATACCTCCATACAATCTATAAAATTATATCACTTTTAAAGAAAAAAAACTATATATTTAAGAGTTTTTAATATTTTCGCTTTTTTCTTCTATAGAATTAATAGACATTCCTAAAACAAATATATAAGAGATTAAATATATCCATAACATAAATACTATTAAATTTGATGCACCACCATAATATTCATCATAAGTAGAAAATCTATTAATATAATAAGAATATAGGTATGTTATTAATACAATTGAAATTGTACTAAAAATAGTACCTTTATTAACACTTTTAGTAGATATTTTTTTATTTGGTGCTAATATATATATAAATTTTATCGAAAAGAAAACAACTAATATAGATAAAGGCCATTTTGAAAAGTTATAAAAATCTATTAAGCTTTGACTTATAAAATTAATTTCTTCTATTGATTTTATTAATTCTAATAATTTAGAACCTATTACTAATATTAAAATTATAAAAATAAATAAACATAATAATAGTAATGTAATTACAATTGATTTTACAATATCTCTTAAAGGTCTTTTATTAACATTATATATATGACAAGCAGCATTAATTACAGCCATATTACCTTTTGAAGATAAACATATAGCAGATAATAATAAGAATGTTATATTAATATTTAAGGCATTACCTGTAAATAAAGGTAATATTAATTTACTTGTACCTGCTGGTAAAGACATTTTTAAAAAATCTATTATAAAATCAAAAGAAAAGGATAATGTATTTGCTACTACACCTATTAATAATAATATAGGTACTAATGAAAGTAATAAAAAGAAAGACAGATGTCCAGGTAAGATAGACATTACTGGCTTTCTCATTAGAGCGACAATATCTTTATAAAAATTACATACTTTTTTATTAATAATTTTCATAATTAATCACCCTTTTTACTTTTTATTTTCAATATCCATTTCTTTATTTGTTTTAACTTCTAATACTGCTTCATTTATAGCATCATCTATTGTTTTAATATCATCTAGTATCATACTATAACCCAAAGTTGCACCAAAATTATATGGAAGATTTTTAAATTCTTTATATAATTTTCTAATATATTGAATAACTTTGTTTTCTTCATATCCAACTAAATATATTAAGAATTCATCACCATTTGTTCTAACAATATCACTTTGTTCTAATTGATTATTAATAAGCATATTTGCTGCTTTTTTAATAACTGAATCTCCTTCTTCATGACCATAAACATCATTTATATGACCAACTTTATTTACATCAACA
This sequence comes from uncultured Erysipelotrichaceae bacterium, assembly GCA_902801825.1. GTDB lineage: Bacteria > Bacillota_I > Bacilli_A > RF39 > UBA660 > RUG13038. Next base: position 7,933 of record CADCJS010000005.1, on the reverse strand, counting down.
ATTATAATTGCTTGTGGATATATTTTATTTTGTTGCCATTTTTCATAGTTTTTATTCAAATAATGTCTATTTTTTAAAGAAGTCAAACTATCAACATATTTTAATCTATCATTTTTTAATATTTTATTTTGATTATTTTTAATTTTTAAATAAATCATAAATATAATTAAGATTACAAATAAAGCACAAACTAAATATATAAATGTTAAATCTATTTTCTTACTATCTTTAGATAATTTAACTGTTGCACGTGCTTGATATAAATCTGAATCAAGTACTGAAACATAAAATTTAAATAATCCATTAAATGCTTTATTTGTTGATGAATTATATATCAAATAATTATAATTTAAATTTTGTATTCTTTCTTCATAAACTACTTTGTAATCAGATAATTCATTATTTCTATAGTAATTATATAAATTATAATCAAGTAATAAAATACTATCATCATCTAATGAATTAAACATTGAATTTACTTTTTTATATTTTTTAACATTTAATCCTTCTTTATTTGAGAAATAAGTTGATGTTTTATTATCAAGCATCTTTATTTCTTTTCCTTTTAAAGATCTAATAGAAGGTACTGTAGTTGTTACATTATTAACATTTGTTAATACAACAATTTTAGAATCATACATTGAAAATGTAGAATCAAAATCTTCTGTTACATTATCAAAATCATAATAGTTAAATACTAAATCTACTTTACCATTATTCATATTTTTTTCTAATTCTTTTATTGAAGAGAATTCTTTTATTTTGAAAGTAATATTCATACTTTTAGCAAATTCATCTAATATTTCACTATTATATCCAATGAAGTCATCATTTATTTTTGAATCATAAGGTAAGTTCTTTACATATCCATATACATATTCTTTTCCTGAGAAATTTGCGATTACAGAATCATCAATATTTTTTGATTCAAAATATAATGTTAATAATTTTGAATTATAAGATTTACTTAAAGAATCTTTACTCCATCTTGTATAATATTTTCTTATTATATTATTTAATGTTTTTTCTTTACCATCTATTTTTAAAATATAATTTGTAGTCATTTCATTAAAATTATGAACTATATAAAAATTATTTTTAAAAATATCATTTATATAATAAGTTTTTGGCATTATAGCATAATTAATATCATTATTATTAAGTGCTTCTACCATAGAATCCATAGTATTGTATGTGTTATATATTAAATTATCATTATAAGATAAATAATCTTTAATTTTATTTAAATCTGTATCTAAAGCTCCAATTGTAGTTTCATTTAGATCATTAATTTTCTTAACTTCTTTATTATTCTTACTTACTAATACATAGTTATCTGTATAGAATAATAATTCATTCTTTTTAATTTCACTATTATTACTTACTTCAAATGAATAATCACTTGTATTTTCATTAGAAGTTGATTCATATGGAATCATATTAAATTCAATGTTGTTTTCTTTTGTAAAATCACTTAAGAAATCAAAGAATACTCCTTCTCCAGATTCACCAAAAATAGGAATATCATTTAAAATAGAAACATCTACAACTTTATTAGAATTTTTTTCAATCCAACGTTTTTCTAATAAAGAATATGCTCCTTTAGATTCATTTCTTTTATTTATAGATATAAAAGTTATTATTAATACTATAAAAGATATTAATATAAAAAACAGTATACCAATTTTTTTATAATTTAAATTTTTTTCTTTTTTCTTTTTCATAACCTTCTCCTTTACCAAACTATTCCTTCTGAAGAAGATTTTTTATATCCCATAATTGGAAATTCTTTTTTAGTTTCTGTTTTTTGTTCACCGCTATCAGTAGTTACTTGAACTTCTTCGCCTACTTCATCTTTTTTAGTTATTATTATATTTATATCATAAAAATTTTTAATTTTATCATCAACAACTTCTAGAACTGTGTTTCCTATATTTTTCGCATCATCTACTGTTAAATCTTGTTTAACATTAAAAGTTACATAAATAATTTTTCCTTCTGTTCTTACACTTGTATAAGTTACATTTTCATTTTCTTTTAATCTTTTTTCAATTTTACTAACTTGTTCTTTTTTTACAGGAACTTTTTTAATACCATTTAATCTATTACCATATTTTGAAATAGTATTACCAGTTCTTACATAATTAAAAAACATTATTAATATTACTAATAATATTATTACAATTATTAATAATTTCTTATTAGTTTTTAATTTTTTAAACTTTTTACTAATAACATTTTTATTTATTTTCTTTTGATTCATTTTAACACCTCACCTATACATTATACTATAAATTACTATTTTTTAAATCATTTATTTATTAATTAGTATTTTTGAATTATCATTTATTGAAACAAATCTAGCACCTTTGCCATTCATTTTAGCTTCTATTTCTACAGGAAATCCATTGGATATATCATTAACTTCACTAACATCTTGACTAATTTCTATAGTTGGTGTTTCCTCATTTGCTTTTGCTGAAGACATAAAATCTTGCAGTGAAGTCATATTTGGTTCTTCTACCGGATTATTATTTGGCAATGTATTTTCATTCAAAAAATTTAGTTCATCTTGTTTTGGTAATTGTTCTGTTTCCAATTCTTCAATATTATTAGTTGGTTCAATAAAATCAAATGCACTTTCAAAAGGATTATCATTTTCAGATAAATCTACATTTGTTTGAGTTATTTCAGGTTCTTTCACAGTATTAGTATTATTAGATGAAAAACTAGATAATTTAGAATTTAGTTCTTGAATTTGACTAATAATATCATTTAATTTGTCATTTAAAGATGCAAAATTAGTTGTTAAAGATTCATCTATTTTTTGATAATTAATGTTAGTTTCATTTTTAATTTCATTAATTTTATTATTAGATGATGAAGGATTAACCCAACCATTTGAAGTATTTTGAATATTCACATAGTTTTCCATAAATATTCCTCCTTAATTATTCTCTTCCATTTTTATGATAATATCTTTTATTTTATCCCATTCATTATTATCGTCTATTGTTTCTAGTATGTATTCATTATTTTCAAACTTAATTTTAGAAACATAGTCTTTTATTTTATTATTTTCATCTTTTTTATTAAAAGTATAAATAATATAATCACTATTTAATGATTTAACATTAAAAATAGATACTACGTCAGCTATAACTTTTTGCCCTTGAGCATTTGTAATAGTTATTCTTCTATTCATACTAGACCTCCTTATTCTAAATTTTATTATATCATTATTTAAAGAAAAAGAAAAGAAGTTTTAATAACTTCTTATAATTATTTTAGATTAACTTCTAAACATATTGGACAATGATCACTACCCATTACATCATTTAATATTGTTGAGTCAACAACATTATTTATACTTGATTTTGATATTATAAAATAATCTATTCTCCAACCAATATTTTTTTCTCTTGCTTTGCCCATATAGCTCCACCAAGAATATTTTTCTTCTGTTTCATGAAAATATCTAAATGTATCTATAAATCCAGATTCAAGTAATTTAGTAAATTTATCTCTTTCTTCATATGTAAATCCAGCATTACCTATATTTGCTTTAGCATTTTTAATATCTATTTCATTATGAGCTACATTAAAATCTCCACATACAATTACGGTCTTTTTTTCTTCTAAATGTTTTAAATATTGTTTAAAATCATCTTCCCATTTCATTCTATATTCAAGTCTACTTAAATCTCTTTTTACATTTGGGACATAAACATTCACAAGATAAAAATCATTAAATTCTAATGTTATTACTCTTCCTTCATGATCATGTTCATCAATATTTATTCCATAAGAAACATTTAATGGTTTAATTCTAGTAAAAACTAATGTTCCAGAATAACCTTTTTTTTCTGCAGGGTATAAATACATATCATACCCTTCTTTATTATAAGAAAATTGATCTTCTAATACTTTTGATTCTTGTAAACAATAAATATCAGCATTTTCTTTATCAAAAAATTCATCAAATCCTTTTTTTAAACACGCTCTAAAACCTGCGACATTCCATGATATTATTTTCATAATTCTTACCTCTAGATTGATTATAACATATTATTTTTTATATATACTAGAAAATTTTTCAAATATTCTTATTCCATCTACTGCAGATGTAGTTATTCCACCAGCATAACCAGCACCTTCTCCAACTGGATATACACCCTTAATATTACTCATACCTTTTTCATCTCTTATAATAGTAACTGGTGAACTAGTTCTTGTTTCTATTCCTAATAAAATTGAATCATCATCATTAAAACAATTAATTCTTTTACTAAAATATTCAATTGATTCTTTAATTGATGAGTTAATATAATTTGGTAATATTTTGTTAATGTCATAAAAACCATAGTTTCCCTTTGTATTAGGAGTTATTTTACCTAATCTATTAGTTACTACATTATTCTTATAATCAATATATCTTTGAACTGGTATTAATCCATTTAATGAATTATAAGCTTTTTCTTCTAATTCTCTTTGAAATTTAACACCATCAAGTAAATTTTTTCCATAATCATTTTCATCAATTGTTACAACAATAGCACTATTACTATTATTACTTTCTCTTAGATGATTACTCATCCCATTTATGACAAGTTTGTTTTTTTCGCTTGAAGCATTAATTACATACCCTCCAGGACACATACAAAATGTATATACTGCCCTATTATTTGTATGATAAGTTAAATTATAACTAGCATCTTTTAATATATCCTTATATTTATTACCATATAAACATTCATTTATATCTTTTTTTAAATGTTCTATTCTTACTCCAATTGCAAAGGGTTTATTTTTCATTAATATATTCTTGTTTTTTAACATATTATATGTTTCTCTTGAACTATGTCCTATACATAAAAACAAATTATCACAAGGAATTGTTTCTTTATTATTAACAATTATTTCTTCCACTTTATTATTATTTATTACTATATTTGTTAACATTGTATTATATAAAAAAGTTCCACCATTCTTAATTATTTTATTTCTCATATTGATTATTACTTTTCTTAATAAATCTGTACCAATGTGAGGTTTATTAACATATAGTATTTCTTCTGGTGCGCCACATTCAATAAAAATTTCAAATACTTTTTTTTGCATAAATCTTTTATCTTTTACTAAAGTATTTAATTTTCCATCAGAAAATGTTCCTGCACCACCTTCACCAAATTGAACATTTGAATTAATATTTAATTTATTTGTAGAGAAAAAAGTATCTACTGATTTAATTCTATCTTCCATTTTTTCTCCTCTTTCTATTATTATTGGATTATATCCATAATAAGAAAGCATATAAGATAAGAATAAACCTGCAGGTCCTGCTCCTACTACAATAGGTCTATTTTTCATTTTTAATGTTCCACTTGGCTTATAAGTATATTCTTCATTAGGTGTCTTAGAAACATTCTTTATTTTTTTATTTAATACTTCAGCTTCATTTTCAACATTTATATCTATTGTATAATTATAAATAATATTATTCTTATCTCTAGCATCAATTGATTTTTTAATTATTTTATAATTTTTAATATCATTTTTATTACAATTTATAATTCTTGAGATTTTTTTTAATAATGCATTTTCATCACTTAATACACTAACATTTATATTACTTACTCTTATCATTTTTTCTCCTAATACTTCTTGATACAATTAATGCACTAAGCCATGCGAAAGTTAAATTATATCCACCACAATCTCCATCTACATCAAGTATCTCTCCTGTAAAATATAAGTTTGAGATTTTTAATGATTCTAGTGATTTTAAATCCACTTCATTTAAACTTACACCACCAACTGATACTTGACAATTATTAAAATCTTTTATTCCAGTAACAATAAATTCATACTCAGTTAATATTTTAAATAATTCATTTTTTTCTTCTTTTGTTAATTCATTATAATTAAGATTTTTTAAATCTTTTAATAAAACATTAACAAGTTTTTCATCTAATATTCTATTTAAAGCTGATTTTATATTATTATTTTTAACAAATATTTCTTCAATATTTTGTATTGTATGTAAAAAATTAATTTTCACTTTTACATTATTATTCTTTTCTAAATTAATAGATGCATATCTACTTAAATTAAAAATAACTATACCACTAAGGCCATAATTAGTTAATTGTAATTCCCCTTCTTCTTCTTTAATAACTTCATCGTTAACAATAATACTTGCTTTACATAGTGTTCTTATTCCATTTAATTTATTTAAATATTTATTATCTACAACTAATTTTGTTAAACCTGGAAGTGGTTTTATAATATCTATTTTCATTTCTTTTAATATATCATACATAATATAATCATTAACCATGCATTTAGATCCAGTAGATATAACTAAATAGTCACTTGTTAAATCATTATTAATGATAAATTTATTATCTTTCTTCTTTATATTATTAACTTCGTAATTTAATTTTAGTTTTATATTCTTTTTATTTAATTCTTCAATTAATGTATTCCTAATAGTTTTCGCATTGTTTGAATAAGGATAATAATAACCATTAATTATTCTAGGATATATACCTAATTCATTAAATAATTCTAAACATCTTTTTATATCTTTTTCTTTTAATAAATAATTTAATTCATTTAAGCTTTCACTATGATAATGTTTTATATTTTGATCATCATTATAATAATTACATCTTCCATTTCCAGTCATTGATAATTTTTTTAAAGGTGTATCATTTTTCTCTAAAAGAATAATTTCATTATCTTTATTTTTTAAATTTAACGCTAAAAAAACTCCTGATGCCCCCGCACCAACTATTATTATTTTTTTCATTTTATCTTCTTCTTTCCTTCTATTCTATTCTTTTCTTTAATAATATCCTCTTTTATTACTTCAGACATTTTTAAATCCTTTAATTTTGAAAATGGTACTAACTTATTACACTTTTCTCTTTTTATCAAAACATAATATTTATCTTCATTTAAAGAGTCATATAATGATTCTAATCCTTTTCCTATTTTAACTTCATAGTTTTCATCCATATAAGTATATACACCATGAGAGAATAAAAATCTACTGAATTTTCTAATCTCAGGTTTAGCTCTATCTAAATAATCTTCTAATTCTTTTGTTAGAAATATTATTGTTCCTATACCATTATAAACAAATAAAAAATACTTCATTTCTGGTATATAACCTTTTAATGAAAATTTATTATTTTTTATTTTTCTTATTTCAAATTCAACTTTTTCTTTTTCCATAATTTAATATTATATAAATTTTGTTAAAATAGTCAAATTTTATTGGTATAATATAAATGGTGAAGAATATGAAAAAAAGATTTTTGATATTATTATTTATATCTTTAATATTAAGTGGTTGTAAATACGATATGTATAAAACACCAAAAGATGTTGTTATCAAGATTAAAAATAAAAAAATTCCTGTTTATTCTAATAAATATCATCTTTATGATTTAATAGAAAAAAAGAATGTTGAAATTATATCAGATAATAAATTATTGAAGACTAATAAAATAGGAAATAATTATATTACATTAATTTATAAATATAAAAGAAGAAAATATAAATATAAAATAAATTATAAAGTTGTGGATAAGGTTAAACCTATTTTTTTAAGTGTTAATACTAATAAAACTATTTTATTAAATGAAGAAGTAGATTTTTGTGAAAAAGTAGTTACTGCGGATAATTATGATAGAAATGTTTCTTGTGTATATGTTGGAGATTTAGATAATACAAAAACTGGTAATTATAAAATGAAATATATTATAAGTGATGGTTCAAATAATGTAAATGAACTTAATTTTAACGTAAATGTTATTGAAAAATATAGTACTTCTAATTATAGTAATAGTAAAAAGAATAATATAGAGTTTAACGAAATAATTAATAGTTTTAAAAATGATAATACATTAATAGGAATAGATGT
>CADCJS010000004.1 GCA_902801825.1 uncultured Erysipelotrichaceae bacterium | reverse complement strand
GGTGCACTTGTACCAAAAGCTACTATTGTTAATCCTATTATCATTTTACTAATTTTAAAATATGATGCAATATCACTAGCACTATCTACAAATACATCAGCACTTTTAATTAAAATAATAAAACCAATTATTAATAATAATATATTAAATATCATAAAACCTCCATAATTATTCTTTTTTTGTACCGACTAATGCTTCTTTTCTTGATAAATTAAGTTTTCCTCTTTTATCAAATCCTATTGCTTTAACCATTATTTCATCTCCAACAGAAACAACATCAGATGGTTTTTCTACTCTTTCATTTGCAAGTTGTGAAACATGAACAAATCCATCTAAGTTTTCCCAAAGATTTACAAAGCAACCATAATCTTCTACTTTAACTACTTTTCCTGTATATATTTTTCCTATTTCTACTTCTCTAGAAGCATCTAATATCATTTGTTTTGTTTTTTCAATTATATCTCTATCTGTATGATAAATAATAACTCTTCCATCATCTTCTAAATCAACTTTAACAGCATCTTTATCATTTACTGCTTCAACATTACTTGCTTCTAATATTATCTTAGTAATTGTTTCTCCACCTTTACCAATTACATCTTTAATCTTTAATGGATTAATCTTAAATATTTCAGTTTTTGGTGCATATTTACTAACTTCTTTTCTAGGTTCTTTTATTTGTTTTTCCATTACTTCTAATATTTTAAGTCTAGCTTCTTTTGCCTGATATAATGCTTCTTTTAATATATTTTTTGTTATACCTTTAATTTTTATATCCATTTGAAGTGAACAAATACCTTCTTTAGTTCCTCCAACTTTAAAGTCCATATCTCCTAAATGATCTTCCATTCCTTGAATATCAGTTAAAATTGTATAATCTTTTCCATCTTCAGATGTTATTAACCCCATTGCTATACCTGCAACTGGAGCCTTTATTGGAACACCTGCTGCCATTAAACTCATACATCCAGCACAAATAGTTGCTTGTGAACTAGACCCATTAGATTCAAGAATTTCTGAAACTACTCTTACAGTATAAGGAAATTCATCTTCTGAAGGCATAACTTGTTTTAAACATCTTTCACCAAGTGCACCATGACCTATTTCTCTTCTTCCAGGAGAACCATATCTTCCAGTTTCTCCTACAGAAAACTGTGGAAAATTATAATGTAACATAAAGTGTTTTTCTGCTTCTAAAGATAATCCATCTAATGCTTGATATTCATTTAATGCACCTAAAGTTGTAACTGCTAATGCTTGAGTTTCACCTCTAGTAAATACTGCAGAACCATGTGTCCTAGGAAGAATATCTAATTCTGTTTTTAATGGTCTAATTTCATCCATTTTTCTTCCATCAGATCTAGTTTTTTCTTTAACAGTTATATTTCTAAATATTTTATATTCTATTTGTTCTAGTACTAATTTTACCTTTGTTAATAATACTTCTAAATCTTCTTTAGATAAATCTTCATTTTCTAAAGTATATTTATTAACAACTTCTTCTTTAATAGAATCAATTGCTTCATATTTTTCTAATTTTTCTTTAATTCTCATTGCTTTATCTAATTTAGCAGCAGCTAAATTATAAACTTCTTCTTTTAAATCATTTGATATTTCAAGTTTTTCATATTTCATTTTTTCTTGACCAATTTCTGAAATTATTTTTTCTTGAAATTCACATAATTCTTTAACTGCTTCATGACCAAACATAAGTGCTTCAAGCATATCATCTTCACTTACTTCTTTAGCACCTGCTTCAACCATGTTTATAGCATTTTTAGTACCAGCTACAGTTAAATCAATATCTGATATTTCTAATTCTGCTGGTGTAGGATTAATTATAAATTCATTATTAATTCTACCTACTTTAACTCCAGCGATTGGACCATCAAATGGTATTTTTGAAATACTTGTTGCTAGTGATGATCCAAACATAGCTGATAATTCTGGTGAATTATCAGGATCAACTGATAATATTGTATTTACAACTTGTACTTCATTTCTAAAATCTTCAGGAAACATAGGTCTCATTGGTCTATCAATCATTCTAGCAGCTAATGTAGCAGCATCTGTAGGTCTTCCTTCTCTCTTAATAAATCCTCCAGGAATTTTTCCCACAGAATAAAGTTTTTCTTGGTATAAAACCATTAATGGAAAAAAATCAGATAATATATTTGCATTATTTGATACTACTGCTGTTGATAAAACTACAGTATCTCCATATCTAACTAATACTGAACCATGTGCTTGTTTAGCATATTCTCCAGATTCAACTATTAATTTTCTTCCTCTAAAATCTAATTCAAAAGTTTTTTTACTCATATTTTCACCCTCACTTTAATTATTGTATCATATTTTAAAAGAAAAAAACACTTTTGATAAGTGTTTTATTTTCTTAAACCTAATTTTTTAATTAAATCTCTATATCTGTTGATATCTTCTTTCTTTAAATATTCAAGAAGTTTTCTACGTTTACCAACTTTTTTTAATAATCCTCTTTTTGAATGAAAATCATGGATATTAACTTTTAAATGTTCAGTTAAAGTTTTAATTTCTTCAGTTAGAATAGCAATTTGTACTTCTGCTGAACCAGTATCTCCTTTATGAGTTTCATATTTTTTGATTATTTCTTTTTTAGTTTCTGCTTTTAAAGCCATATTTTTCCCTCCTATAATATTTGCCATATACTTAGTAAATGGTCAGGAAACTCCATATACCAGGTACAAGGTACGCTTAAGATTATATAACATAAATAAAATAAAATCAAGTGTTAAAAAAAATTAATATTTTCTTTTTACTAGTATTCTAATTATATAGAATAAACATATTAAATACATAAAAAACATAAACCAAATTAATAGTTGATAAAAAATACCTTCTTCACCAACATAATTTGTAATCATATCTACAACACTTTTTGGAATATATTTATCAATTAATGTAGATAATTCATCAATATGTAAATTGTCTTTTAAGAAATGTAAAAGCTTATATAAAATATCAAGAGATACAATCATATAAACAAAACTTGAAAATCTCTTAAAAAAGAATACTACCAATAAAATTATTATTAATAAAACTACTAAATCTAAATACATATGATACTCCTTATAATTTAAATATATCACTATTAATAAAAATATTCAATATAAATTAAATTTCAGTGTTAAATACTCTTACTGGCTTTACATAATTATCTTCTTGTTTGTAAATAGCAATTATATTATCATTATATTCAAAGCAAAATTCTTCATAATTATAATTATTTTCTAATTTCATACCATTTTTAACTTTTTTATATACATCATCAGTTATTTTTATTATTGGTAAATCTATTACATCTTTCATATTTAATAATTTATATTTACCATTTTTTATATCTTCTAATGTATAACAATCTTCTATAGAAAATTTACCTTGTTTAATTCTAGTTAGTTCACTCATAATACCAATTGTATTTAATTTTTTAGCAATATCATTTATTAAACTTCTTATATAAGTACCCTTACTAACTTTACATTTAAATTTAAAAGATATTTTATCATTTTCATATATCAAATCACTTATTCTTTCTATTTCATATATTTTTACATCTTTATATGGTAATTCTACTTTAATATTATTTCGTGCATATTCATATAGTTTTTTACCATTTACCTTTACAGCACTATATAATGGTACTTGCATATGATAATCTCCTAAAAAAGAATTTAGTACTTTATCTATCTGTTTTACATCAATATTATTTATTTTTTCTTTGCTAATAATCTTTCCTGTATTATCTAATGTATCTGTTTTAATTCCTAAAGTTATTTTTGTAATATATTCTTTATCTAAACAAGTTATATTATTAACAATTTTTAAACTAGTTCCTAATGCTAATACTAATACTCCTTTTGCCATTGGATCTAACGTTCCAGTATGACCTACTTTTTTAGTATTAAATATTTTACATACTTCATTAACTACATCTCTACTAGTCATATTTTCTTGTTTATTTACTAATAATATTCCATTCATAATATCTCCTTTTATATAAGAAAAGAGCAATTATCTTGCTCTTACTTGATTCATATAATTGTTTACTTTCATAGCCCAAGCACCACTTTCAGCATATTTAGAGTTCATTAATTCTGGTGTATTTAAACCTTTAGCATAATAGTTATTTGCTAAGTTATCTATAAATCCTCTAATACCATCTTCTAATGTAGGGAATGCTTGATAAGAACCACCATTACAACTTGGACTACCTTTTTGTCCACCAATGTTATTACATTGTTTTGTAAGTTTACTACAATCCCATTTACAACCTGTTTCTAATAATGCAATACTTAATGCCACGTAAGGGTCTACTCCTTTTTCTAAACAGTATGATGCGAAAAATTCACCATAACCATTTAATGAAGAAGACATTGATCTATTTAACTTATCACCAAGTTCATTTATTGTCATTCCATCATAAACTATTACTTTTTTATTTAAGTTACTATCTTTTGTTATTTCAGTATTATCATCTATAACATAATCTATTGAATTTGCTTCTGATACAGAAGCATATAAATTGCTAGTGTTATTAAAATTAACTTGTGATAATGTACAAGATAACACTAATAAGAAACTCATACAACAAATAAATGTTGAGATTACTTTCTTATTTGCTATTTGACCAATTTTCACAAAAATTCACCTCATTTTCCCTTTTTCAAGGTATGTTAATTTTATCATAATTGAACTTTTTAGTCAAATTTTAAGACCATTATGACAACTTAAGTTTAAACATCATAACAGCTATAATTATTGTTAAAATTATCATACTTATAACAATAAAATTAGTAAAACCACTTTGTGAAGGACTAATTTTTAAATCATTTGTTACTTTAATATTTTTAAAATCATTTAAATCTAAAGTTTCATTATTTATATTTTTATTTAATAAGAATACTATTTTTCTATATTCATTAACTACATCTTCAATATCACTTTGAGTTTGAAATAAAATTGGAACATTAAGATTATTATTTGTAATTAAATCAAATATATTTTTATAATCATCTATTTTTTCAAAATTATTAGGTATTTTTATTAATTTAATATCATCTTTAAATACATTTATAAAATTATTATAGTCTTCCTTATTAATTCTATTCAAATTTAAAGATATACCTATACTTGAATCTATTTTTTCAAAAGAATAATTATAATGATTGTTAAGTAATTCTTTAGTATATGTTAATATATCTTTTAAATCTTTTACTGAATTACCTAAATATTCTTCTCCTTTATATGTTTTAGTATTTTCAATTAATAATACTATATCATTAGTTATTAAATCCGAAAATCCACTTGCTATATTTTTTAAATAGTTTTGTTGTTCTTCTAATGTGGAAAACTCATATATTTCTAATAATAAAGATGAAGCATCTATAGTAAAAGTTTTCGCACCATATTTTTTTAAGTTTAAAATTATATTTTTTACTAAATGTAAATTTGTTAAATTATTATTTAAAGTTGGTAAGTTATAAATAATATTATTGTTTATTGAAAAATCATTAAAATTAATATTATCTGTTTTTAGTTTTATTTCTAAAAAATTAGTATTTAAATCTTTTGATAATTTTATCTTATCTGTATTACTTCCTTGTCTTATATAATCACCTGAGAATGAAATACCAATATTATTCATTATATTCAATATTACCAACTCCTTATACTAATTTCATTATACATTAAATATTAAAAAAAATGAAGAAATAATCCTTCATTTTTTTAATTTTGTTGAATCATTAAATCTAAAATATTTTGATTATTTTCAAGATCAACATCAATAAAATATATATTATTATCTTTTCCTACTACCTGTTTTAATATTAATTCTTCTGTTATTTCATCTTTTTCTGTATCACATTCACATAATAAAACATATAATTTGTTTTCAATTTTCTTTTCTCTAATAACAACATATTCTTTATTATTTCCTAATTTAAATATTTTGTTTATCATAAAGACATTCCTCCAGAACCTAAAACTTGAGTTAATTCATCAACAGATACATTTAATGATTTAGCCACATCTTCTACTTTAAACCATGCATAACCATCACCTGATGCTTGTTTAAAATGAATCATACCGTTTCTTATTTTATCAAAACTTACATCTTTACCAATATTATTTAATAAGTGAACTGGTTCATTATCAAGACTACTTACATATCCATTTTCTAATGAGCTTAAATCTAAGTGATTTATATCTATATTTGGTGTTTGTGGAGTGTTTACTGGAGCCTGCACAGTTTGAGGTTTAGGATTTATATTTTCTGGTTGATTAACTACATTATTATTTGTATTAGTGTTAGTTGTTTGTTTATTGTTACTAACTTTATCTATCGCTTTTTCCTGATTTTTCTTGATTAATTTATCTATTCCTTGATATATCTTACCAGCAGTATAACCTACTGCAAGTCCATTTAAGAAATATTGAGTTTCTTTTTTCTTTAAAATATTATTAATTCTAGTTACTCCTGCATTTATCTTAGGATGTTTTTCTAGTTTATCATTAATATTACTCTTAACAGAATCTATAACCTGAACAACCTTGTTATCTTGATCTTCTTTATGTTTATTATAATATGCTTTAATAACCACTTTAGATACTGAATAAACTAATCTAGAACCAGAAATAATTAAACCCGAAGTCGTAGGAATTGGTACAAATGATAAACCAAAACCTCCTCCAAATCCAACTACAAATGCCAATGATTTGTAAACATTTGATTTTGCATTTCTTTTTTTCTCAGGATTATCGATTACGACAGTAACTTCATCTTTTTTTGGTTCTTCTTTAGAATAATCCACAGTGTCTTCGTTTGAATAAATATCTTCTAATTCTTTTCTTAAATCAGTAATTACTTCTGTTTTTTCAGATTTTTCTTCATCTGGTTTATGGGAACCTTCTGATCCTATAGGTAAAAAATCATCACTAGATTTAGAAGTTTTTGATTCTTTTTTTATTTTTTCTATGTCAATATTATCATCATGTTTAGTATGAAACTCAAAAATTTTAGACATACCTTTTTCTGCAGTTTTCATAAAATCATATTTATTAAATTCAATATTTTTTAATTTATTGTTTAAAATATTTGCTTCAATATTTAATTTACTAATTTCATTTTTTGTATTTGTTATTTTATCAATTATTTCTTTATCTCTATATATATTTGACATTAATTTATCAATATATTTCATAAATTTTTCTTGCTTAGATTTATTTATTTTTATTTCTTCTTTAATTTTTTCTTTATTTAGTAAAAAGTATTGATCTAATAATTTTTGATTTAATTCAATTAATCTTTTTTCTTTATCTTCTTCTTTTCCCAACCATCTATTGTTGTTTATATCAATAATCTCATCTATTACTGAAATACTAATATTTAAATTTTTGCTTATTGTATATCTGATTTTATAATTATTAAATATATAATTATTAATAAATTGTAAATTCTCATTCATTATTATCACCAAGTTCCTTCAATAATTTATTTATTTTTTCTTCAAATTGAGGAAGTAATAAATTAATTAAATCATTATCAGTCAAAACATTAATTTTATTATTTTCTTCAAAAACAATTTTATAAACATTTAAAGATTCATCTTTTTCATCAATTTGATTTACAAAAAAATAATCAATATTATTATAATTCATATTTGTTATTACAAAAAACTCTTCATTATCTATTCTTATAATATCGTCTATTTTTATCATATACTATCACCTATTTTAGATATAGCATAAAAAAAAGGATTTATCAATCCTTTTTATGAATATTATCTATAATATTATCTATTTTATTACCATACTCTGTTGATTCATCATATATAAATTTTAATTCTGGCATAGTTCTTATTTCTATTTTTCTTTTGATTAATAAGCTTCTTATAAAACCTTTTGCATTATTTAAATCTTTTAATACTTTTTCTTTATCTTCATTTAATGTTTGAAAATATATTTTCGCATATGATAAGTCACTTGTTAATTCAACATTTGTAATTGTTACAAATTGTAAATCTTTATCTTTTATTTCAGTCATAAGTATTTGACTTATTTCTTTTTGTAGCATATTAGATAATCTTAATGTTTTAATGCTCATCTTTTTACCTCAACTATTTCATAACTTTCTATAATATCATTTGGTTTAATATCATCAAATTTATCTAAAGTTATTCCACATTCAAACCCTTTTCTTACTTCTTTAGCTTGATTCTTTTCTCTTTGTAAAGAACTAATTTGACCATCATATACAACCACTCCATCTCGAATTAATCTTGCTTTTGAATCAGATTTTACAACTCCATTAGTAATCATGCATCCGGCGATTGTTCCAACTTTAGAGAATTTAAATAATTTTCTTACTTCAGCTTCTCCAAGTATTACTTCTTCATATTCTGGATCTAACATACCTTTCATAGCATCTTCTAATTCTTCAATTAATTTGTATATTACATTATAAAGTCTAATATCTACTCCATAACTTTTAGCTGTTTCTATAGTTTTACTACTTGGTCTTACATTAAATCCAATTACAATAGCATTTGAAGCACTTGCTAGTACTATATCACTTTCAGTAATTGCACCTACTCCACTTCTAATTACACTAACTTTAACATCTTCTATTCTAACTTTTTCTAAAGCATTTTTTACTGCTTCTTCAGTACCTGTAACATCTGTTTTTAAAACAACATTTATTTCTTTAGCACCTTCTTTAATCTTATTAAAGATATCATCTAAACTTACAGATTTGTTCATATTATTTTTTGATAATTTTGCTTTTGTTTTTCTATTTTCAGCGATAGTTCTAGCTTCTTTTTCACTTGAATAAGCCATAAATCTATCTCCTGCTTCTGCAACTTCATTTAATCCAGTAACTTCAACTGGCATAGAAGGAAGTGCTTCAACAACTTCTTTTCCTAAATCATTTTTTAATGTTCTTACTTTACCAAAAGTTGTTCCTACTACAATAGGATCTCCTAAACGTAATGTGCCATTTTGTACTAATAAAGTTACTGTAGGTCCTAAGTTCTTATCTAACTTAGATTCAAGAACTGTACCTAATGCATATCTATTTGGATTTGCTTTTAATTCACCCATTTCAGATATTAATTCAATATTTTGTAATAATTCATCTATACCTTCACCAGTTAAAGCACTAATTTTTGTGAAAATAGTATCTCCACCCCATTCTTCAGGAATAAGACCATGTTCAGATACTTCTTTCATTACTTTTTCTGGATTTGCCCCTGGTTTATCCATTTTATTTACAGCAACTATAATAGGTACATTTGCTGCTTTAGCATGATCTATTGCTTCAATTGTTTGAGGCATAACACCATCATCCGCTGCTACTATTAAAATAACTATATCAGTTATAGATGCTCCTCTAGCTCTCATTTCAGTAAATGCAGCATGTCCTGGAGTATCAATAAATGTTATTTTTTTATCATTATGCATTATTTGGTATGCACCTATATGTTGAGTAATACCTCCAAATTCTTTGTCAGTAATACTACTTTTTCTAATATAATCTAATAAACTAGTTTTACCATGATCAACATGTCCCATTATAGTTACTACTGGTGGTCTTTCTTTTAAATCTTTTTCATCATCTAAGATTTCTAATTTTTCAAAATTATATTTATCTACAGTATCAAAGTTTTTTAATGTTTTATTATAATCTATAACAACTAATGATGCATCATCAAATGAAATAGAATTATTTAAACTAACCATTAATCCTAAATTCATAAATTTTTTAATTATATCTACTGCCGGAACATTTAATGCATCTGCTAAATCTTTTACTGTCATATTTTCTTTATAAAGAATTATATTCTCATCATTTGTTGCAACATTTTCTTTTAGTTTTGTTTTATTTTTGTACATTGCTTTTTTCTTAGCATTAATATCTTCTTTATCAGTTTTTTTCTTTGTTTTAATCTTTTCTTCTTTTGAATACTTTAAATTAGAAGCACTTGCTAATACTTCAGCTTTATCTTCTAATTCTTCATCAAGATCATAATCTTTATCAAGAGTATCTTCTTCTAAGTAAACATTTTCATCTTCATTATTATCTGTATTCATTGTTAAAACTGTATCTAAATCAATTATTGCATCTTCAGAAAGCATATCTTCTTCATTATTAACTACATAGCCAAGTTCATTTGCCTTTTTAATAACTTCTTCAATAGTTTTATTAATATCTAATGCATATTCTTTAACACTCATCATAATTATCACCTCTACCTTTCTATTATATTTTTAATTTCTTCATATATTTTATCATCTATTTTACAATCTAAATGTTTTTCTAAAGCTTTAGTCTTAATTGCCTTATTTAAAACTTCTAAATCTTTTTTAATATATGCTCCTCTACCATTTTGTTTTCCAGTAATATCAACCATTACTTCATCTTTATTATTTTTTACTACCCTAATTAAATCTTTTTTTTCACATTTTTCTCTTGTTATTACACAAGTTCTTAATGGTATCTTTTTTTGTTTCATAAGTCCTCCTTATGCTTCATAATATTTATATAAATTGATTCCTTCTTCTTCAACTTGTTCTTTAGTCATTACATCAATCTTACACTTAGTTAATTTAGCAGCTAATTTAACATTTTGACCTTTTTTGCCTATTGCTAAAGATAAATTTTCTCCTTCTGCAATTGCAATTGCTTTTTTATCTTTAGGATCAATTATATAAACTTCTACTTCTTTTGCAGGTGATAATGCATTTTTAATGAAATTAGTTAAATTTTTATCATATAAAACAACATCTATTTTTTCACCATTTAATTCTTTAGAAATATTATTAATTCTAATTCCTTTTTCACCAATACATGCTCCTACTGCATCTACTTTTTCATTTTCAGAATAAACAGCTATTTTACTTCTACTTCCAGGATCTCTAGCAACACTATAAAGCATTACAATACCTTCATTAAGTTCAGGAATTTCATTTTCTAATAAACGTTTTACAAAACCATAATGTGTTCTCGATAAGAATATTACTGGTCCACCTTTATTACCTTCTTCTATTTTAGATACATATACTTTTACTTGTGATCCCATTTCTAATGTTTCACCTGGAATTATATTTTTTTTAGGTAATATACCATGTGCTCTTCCTAAATCAACATAATAATTAGCTTTATCTTCTCTTGATAAAGTTCCAACAAGTAATTCATCTTCTTTATCTTTGAATTCTTCCATTATACTATTTCTTTCAGCTTCTCTTACTTTTTGAATTAATACTTGCTTAGCTGCAGAAGCTGCAACTCTTCCAAAATCTTTTGGAGTAACTTCTTCTTCTATAACATCTCCAATTTTTAAATTTGGATATTTATCTTTTATTTCTTCTAATAAAACTTGTGCATCTTCTTCTTCTTCCATATTAATCTCTTCTACAACAATTTTGTAAGATAATACTTTAACATCTCCAGTTGTTCTGTCAATTAACACTTTACTATTAGTTGCATTATAATTTCTTTTATAAGCTGCATTTAGAGCTGTTTCTACATAATCAAATAATTCATCTTTTGATATTCCTTTTTCTTCAGATAAAACATTAATTGCTTTTATTAATTCTTTACCATTCATTTTAATTACCTCCCTTTGAACATACATTTAATACATAACTTTCCTCTATTAAATCCTTTTCATCTAATATAGGATTAATTATGTGAGTAGCTAAAACACATGTGTCTAAATCAACATATGGTTTTTTATCAATTATAATCATAAGATTTTTTACACCATCAATTTCTTCAAAAGATACTTCTAGTACTTCTATCTTTTCTTTATTTAATGGTTCTTCAATTAATTTTTTGATTTCTTCAATCATAAAACCTCCAATTATAACAAAGAGTGAGGATTAACTCCTCACTCCTTGTTGCATTACAAAGATTATATCATAAAATAATAAAATATGTAAATGTTTTTTCATAAATATGTTATAATAATTAAGAAAGTAGAGGATTTGATGAAAAAATATTTGAAATATATAGTAGGTATATTATTTTATTTATTAATTGATAGTTTTGTATCTATTGTTTTTACAAAATTAAATATTGATTACAATAATTTATCATTACTTAAAAAAAATATATTATTAATATTTTTAGGAATATTTAAAATAAGTTGTTTTATATTTATTTTTTATAAAGAGCTAAAAACAGATTATAAAATTTATAAGAAAGAAAAAGGTAACTATTTTTATAATTATTTTCATTTATATGTTTTAGGTGTTGTATTAATGGGTATTACAAATTCTATAATATCTAAATATACTAATATAAAAATTAGTGAAAATGAAGAAACAATTAGACACTTGATAAAAACAATGCCTATTTATATTTCATTTTCAACTATTATATATGCACCTTTTGTGGAAGAATTAATTTATAGAAAATGTTTTAGAGGTTTAATTAGTAATAAATATCTATTTATTATTTTAAGTGGAAGTGTTTTTGGTTTAATGCACGTTATTAGTGGTAACCAAAATATAAATGATATATTAATGGGTATTCCATATATAATCATTGGATTAGATTTTGCATACATCTATTATAAAACAAATAATATATTCGCAACTATGCAATTCCATTTTTTACATAATTTATTATTATTTATGATACAAATAATTTTATAAAGGAGTTTATATGAGTAAAAAGAGTAAAAAGAAAAAAAACCGATTAAGAAAACTTTTCTTTATTGTAATATTAATAATTGTATTATCTGTTTTATATGCTAGATATGTTGGAATAAAGAATATATTTGTTAAAAGTTATATTATTAAAGACAAAGATTTACCTAGTTCATTTAATAATTTAAAAATTGTACATTTTTCAGATATTCATTATGGTAGTACAACAGATATGAATGACATTAAAGAATTAGTCAATAAAATAAATGATAAAAAACCTGATATAGTTATATTTACAGGTGATTTATTTGATAAAAATTATCTTATTAAAGATGAAGATAATAAAAATATGGTAAATGAATTGAGTAAGATATCTTCAATATATGGTTGTTATTATGTAAATGGTGAAGATGATTTAAAAAACAAAAATTTTGATCAAGTTTTGCAAGATTCCAATTTTATTTCTTTAAATGATATTAATGTTGATATTACTAGTAAAAAAAATGAAAGTATTATTTTATCTGGTATAAGCTATAACAATAATAATAGTAATTTTCTAGAATCTATAAATAATTATGATTATAAAATATTTGTATTACATAAACCCGATGAATTTGATGAATTTAGTGCTTACGACTTTAATTTAGCTCTAGCTGGTCATTCTCATAATAATCAAATAAATATACCATACATAAAAAAAATATATTCAATGAAAGGTGCAAAAAAATACTATGAACCTTTCTATAAAATAAATAATACTAACTTTTATATTTCAAGTGGTATAGGTACTAGTGATTATAAATTCAGATTATTTAACAATCCATCGTTTAATGTTTATACAATAAAGAATATTATATAAAAAAAATAAAAAACTCAATGTTTTTTATTTTTTTAAATCTTCAATATAACCTTTTAAAGTTTTTGCATTAGGACCAAATATTATTTTTAATTGATTATCAATTTCAACTATTCCTTTTGCACCCATCTTTTGTATACCCTCTTTATTTACTTTAGATATATCATTTAATGTAACTTTAAATCTAGACATGTTTACTTCCATATTTATAATATTATCTTTTCCACCTAAACAATCTATTAATTTATTAGCTTCAATATGGAAATCCTTTTTTGTTGCTTTTAATACTATTAATAATATAAATATTAAAATTAAAAATATTATTAAATATTGATAGTTCATATATATCACCTTAATTAATTATAACAAAAATAAGAAAAAACTCAAGACTTGTACCTACACTTTTTATAAATCTTTTACATATTCTATATTAGAAATTTATAAAGAGGAGGTATTTATATGTGCAAAAACAATTGTAATTGTATAAGTGATATTTTAAAAGTGATTTTTTTACTTCAAAAAAATGCCGATAGAGAAGATGATTGCATTGAAAGTTGTGATAGACCTACTTTAGGTCAATTCCCATGTGTTTATTTTAATACAAGACCTGTAATGCTTTATACATGTATGAGTAATGGAACAGATGCATGGAGCGCACCTACGACTAGAACAGCAAATCCTGATACTTATTCACAAGTATTCAGAGTAGAAAAAATAAATGACTGTTGTGCAACATTTAGAGTATTAATTTCAAATGAAGATGGTACTTATACTTCAACTGATTCATTTTTTACAATGAATTTAGAATGTATTTGTTCAATCAGATGTTTAGGTGATACATTCGTTGAAAATATTTAAAGAAGATCTATTTTTGTGATACTACTAACATCTATTAATTCATCATCCATTGTAATTAAACTATTATTGGTTCTACCTATAATAGTTTTTTTAATTTCTTTATTATTTTTTAATAGTATTTTTACGTCTGCTTTATATACAAAATCGGATGAATTTAATATATCATTTATTTGTTTTTTTACTGATTTATTTGTTTCGTTATTTGGTTTAGTATTACTAATTTCTATTTCTTTATTATTTTTCAATATAGTCTTTGTTTGATTAACGCTATTTATTACTTTTCCTTTAAATAATTTAGGTAATTCTTTTTTCATATTATCTCTCCTTTTTTTAAAATATATGCATAAAAAATATTTTTTTTACAAAATAATAAAATGGTGAGAATATGAAAAATTTTAAAATTATTATATGCCTTTTTATTTTTTCTGTTATAAGTGTTTTATCAATATATAGTTCTAGTTTCTTATTATCAAGCGAATATAGTTATATACATATCAAACAAATTATATGGTATATAATTTCTTTTTTAGTTTTATTTATAATATATAAACAAAAAAAAGAGTTTTTTTATAAGTATTCATTTTATTTATATATAATCGGTATCATATTACTTATATTAGTATTATTTTTCGGAGTTGAAACTAATGGAGCAAGAAGTTGGTTTGTTATTAAAGGTTTTAGTATTGAACCTAGTGAATTTATGAAAGTATTTTTAATAATATATTTATCAACTACTTTAGACAAGTATAAAAATATAAAACATAATTTTAAAAATGAATTTATAGTTATTTTAAAAACATTATTCATTATACTAATTCCAAGTATTCTTACTTTTTTACAACCTGATACAGGAATAGTATTATTTTATTTAATTATATATATTTTTATGTTATTCATTTATGGTATTAAATACCATTGGTATATTATTTCTTTTTTTATTATTGGTATTTCATTGTTTATTTTTATTTACTTTTTCCTTAACTTTAAAAACAGTTTTATCAACATATTTGGAACAGATTTCTTTTATAGAATGGATAGATTATTTCAATGGAAGAATAAAACTGGTATGCAGCTTAGTAATGCATTAAACTCAATAGGAACATCTTATTTATATGGGAATAAAATTGGAAAAATACCAATTTATTACCCAGAACCACATACTGATTTTATTTTTACAAGTTTTGCTAGTACTTTTGGTTTTATTTTTGAAATATTTTTAATAATAGTAATTGTTTATTTTGATATATCAATTATAAAAATAGCATTAGATAAATCTATTAGAAATAAAATATTTATATCTGGTGTTATTTCTATTATCTTATATGGACAAATACAAAATATAGGAATGAATATAGGACTTCTACCAATTACTGGAATTACTCTTCCCTTTATAAGTTATGGTGGAAGTAGTTTAATTAGTTATATGTCATTGATAGGATTTGTATTAAATATTAATAAAAAATAAAAAATAAAATATAATATATTATGAACAATATTTTATTAGCTTTTTTATTAACTTTTATTTCAGGATTTTCCACAGTAATCGGAACAATACCAATTTTTTTTAAAATTAAAAATAAAGAAAAATTAATAAATTCAACTTTAGCTTTTTCTAGTGGTGTAATGATAAGTATTAGTCTATTTTCTCTTATAAAAGAAAGTTATAATCTATTAGTTAGAGATTATAATAAAACAATCCTTTTAATATTTCTCTATATAATACTAGGATTCTTTATTACAAATTCAATAAATCTTTTATTAAGCAGTATTAATAATAAATTATATAAAATAGGATTAATAAATATGATTGCACTTATCATTCATAATTTACCTGAAGGTATTATAACTTTTTTAGCTACTTCATCTAATAGTTATTTAGGCCTAACTATTGCATTTTCTATAATGTGTCATAATATTCCAGAAGGTCTAAGTATTTCTATTCCAATATTTTATTCAACAAATAATAAATTCAAAGCTTTCATATATACATTTATTTCAGGGTTTTCAGAATTTTTTGGTGCTTTAATAACATTTTTATTCTTCTACAGATATATTAACGATTTTATTTTGGGGATTATTCTTGCAATTACAACTGGAATAATGATATATATTTCTTTAATTGAATTATTACCTCAAGCACTTTTATATAATAAAAAAAGAACTATTTTGTTCTTTTTGATTGGTTTTATTTTTATGATATTTTTTAAATAAAAAAAAAAGAACTTTCGTTCTTATTTATCTTATTGGTGGACCCTAGGGGGTTCGAACTCCTGACCTTCTCGGTGCAAGCGAGATGCTCTACCAGCTGAGCTAAGGGCCCAAAAAATATTTGCAATTTAAATTTGCAAATAAATTATAACATAATATTTTTTTAAAAGTCAATACTAAATAATAATTTAATTTATTACATTTCTTCTTGTTTTTCTATTTCTTCTACAACAGAACATAATCTATTAAATTCAGATAATGAATCTATACTAACTAATTCATCTCCTTTTTCTGTAGTTTTAACCTCAAAAATATATGCATCAGAATCATTACTTAAATCATTAGCAACAACATAATCCTTATTATTATCTTTAAAAAGTCTTACTATTTCTACTTTTACTTTCTTTCCATTTTCATCTGTCATTTCTACAACTAATGGGTTTTGATTATTCTCATTCATAATGTTTTCTCCTTACATACAAAATTATAACAAATAAAAAAAAAGAATACAATGCTATTTTTTAGCATCTACTCTTTTACTTTTTATTTTACTATTATAATGATCTGGTTTTAATAATATATATGGTTCTATTTCTAAAGCATTAGCTATATCTTGTATTTTTGATAGACTTGGTGAAAACTTACCTCTTTCTAAATCACTGATATATTTTGGAGTTGAATTAGATAATTCAGCTAATTTTTCTTGTGTAAACTTTTTTTGAAATCTAAACCATTTTAAGTTTATACTAAAACATTCTTGTAAAATGTAATTTCTAACTTTAGACAAATTATCACCACCATTAAGATAAGTATACTTAAAAATATTTGTAATTTACACCTAGTCAAAAACGATAAAATATAATATAATATTTTTGGTGATATTATGAAAAGTACTTATTATGATGAATCTAATAATATAGTGAATTTATTAATAAATAATAAATTTAAAATGTCTTTATTTGAACTTGTAGATCAGTATATAAAAGATGAATCAAAAAAATTTATTATTTTAAACGAAATTTCTAGTTTGCTTGCAGAATATGGTTATGAAATTATATGTATTTCTCCTATAAAAATAGAAAAAAGATAGCTTCAAGCTATCTTTTAAAATTTTTCTTCATTATATAGACATATACTATTATTTTTTAATGATTTTTGTACATCTATAACTCTTTGATTAGAAGAACCCTTATATTTTAATGTTGGATTAAATAATTCTGTTTTAAATTGTCCATCTACTAAAACATCAATATATTTTAAAGTATCTTTATTAACAGTCTCAAATAAGAATCCTGACCAAACCCAAATAGTTTTATCATCAAATTTTTCTTTAAACTTTTTAGCTAATCTAGTAGTACCTTCTATATTTTTAGGATGAAGTGGTTCTCCTCCTAAAATTGATAAACCTTTAATGTATTCTTTATCACATAATTCTAATACTCTATTTATAGTTTCATCAGTAAATTCTTTTCCACCTTCAAAGTCCCATGTTTCACTATTGAAACAATCTTTACAATGGAAATGGCATCCTTGCATAAAAATTGATATTCTTACACCAGGGCCATTTGATATATCCATTTTTCTTATTTTGTTATATCTCACTCTTCGTCTTCCTTGTTATCGATGTGAATAACTCTTTCTTTGATTTCTTGAGTTCTTCCTTTATTCCAGAAATTTGTACCTATATATCCGCAAGTTCTTCTTGCTACATTTAATTTATCATGATTTCTATTTCCACAATTAGGACAATACCATTCCATATCATCATCTATTAAAATTTCTCCAGTATAACCGCATTCTTGACAATAATCTGATTTTGTATTTAATTCAGCATACATTATATTATTATAAATAAAGTTGATTACTTCCATAACTGTTTCAATATTATTTTCTAGATTTGGAGTTTCTATATAACTAATAGCTCCACCTGGAGATAATTTTTGGAATTCGCTTTCTAATCTTAATTTAGTAAACGCATCTATTTCTTCAAATACAGGCACATGATAAGAATTAGTTATATAATCTCTATCTGTAATACCTTTTATTTTTCCAAATCTTTCTCTTAAACATTTAGCAAATTTATAAGTTGTACTTTCAATAGGAGTACCATAAACTGAATAATCTATATCTTCATTTGCTTTCCATTCAGCACATGCATCATTTAATTTTTGCATAACTTTTAATGCGAAATCTTTACCTTTTCCATTATCAGTATGTGAATGACCTGTCATATATTTAACACATTCATATAAACCTGCATATCCTAATGAAATTGTTGAATAACCATGATGAAGTAATTCATGAATACTTTCACCTTTATCTAGTCTTGCTAGTGCACCATGTTGCCATAAAATTGGTGCTACATCTGAAGTAACTTTTGATAATCTTTTATGTCTAATTTGTAATGCTCTATGACATAAATCTAATCTTTCTTCAAATACTTTCCAAAATATATCCATATCTTTTCCAGAAGTTAATGCTATATCTGGTAAATTAATAGTTACAACACCTTGGTTAAATCTACCATAGTATTTTCCTTTACCTTTTACATAATTCTTAGCTTTTGATATATTTCCTAATGACATAGATCTATCAGGTGTTAAGAAACTTCTACATCCCATACAAGGATAACATTCTCCTTCACCCATTTCATTTTTCTTATATTCTTTCATAATTTTTTCAGAAATATAATCTGGAACCATTCTTTTTGCAGTACATTTAGCTGCTAATTTAGTTAAATAATAATATTTTCCTTTTGGATTAATATTATCTTCTTCCAAAACATATAGTAATTTAGGGAATGCTGGAGTTATATATACTCCTTTTTCATTTTTAAAACCAGTTATTCTTTGTTTTAAGAATTCTTCAATAACCATTGCTAATTCTTCTTTATATTCTTCAGTTTCACCTAAGTACATTGCTACTGATAAAAATGGTGCTTGTCCATTAGTATTAGTCATTGAATTAACTTGATAATTAAATGTTTGTACACCTGCTTCTATTTCTTTTTTAGTATCTTCTTTTGCAAGTTTTTCACACATTTCTTTACTTAATTTAGCTTTTTTGTATTTTTCTAAATATTTTTCATAACTAGATCTAACAAAAGGTGCTAAATGTGTTAAAGATATTGTAGCTCCACCATAACTAGATGATGATACAGCAAGTATAATTTGAGTAGCAATAGTTGCAGCAGTTAAAAATCTATGAGGTTTTTCGATCATAACTTCATTTATAATTGTTCCATTTTGAAGCATATCATCTAAGTTAATTAATTCACAATTATGTAAAGCATTTTGTGCAAAATAATCTGCATCATGGAAATGAATAATACCTTCATCATGAGCTTTTACTATATCTTCAGGTAATAAGAATCTTCTAGTAATATCTGTACTTGTAATACCAGCCAAATAATCTCTCTGAGTAGTTACTACTGTAGCATTTTTATTAGAATTCTCTGTATTCCAGTATTCACTTTCTCCATTTATTAATTCTTTAATAGATAAATCTGTTGTATTACTTCTTCTAACTAATTCCCTAGTATATCTATATGTTATATATTGTTTAGCAAGTTGATATTTTCCAAGATGCATTAATCTCATTTCTATTATATCTTGAATGTCTTCAACTAGCATTCTTTTTTTATGTAAATCTTCTATATATTTAATAATATTTTTTATTTGTGTTTCACTTACTCTATCATTTTCTTCAACTTCTAAGTTTGCTTTTTTGATAGCAGTTTCAATTTTTTCTGGACAATAATCAACGATGTGCCCATCTCTTTTAATTATTTTCATTACTTCCTCCTATGTTACAAGAAAAGTTTATCACATTTTTATAAAAATATTTTGTTGCAGTTGCAACATTTTTGAAAAAATGATAAAATTTTAAAAAATGGAGGAAATTATGCTAGATCCTTTTAAAAATATTAATGAAAAAAACAAGAAAAAGTTATTAAAATTATTATATTCTGATACAATAATTTTTGATAAAAATGATAAAATAACAAGTGACTATATCTATAAAAATTCTATAGGAATTCTAATAAGTGGATATATACAAGTAATTAGAAATAATTCTAACGGAAATAGTGTTTTAATAGAAGATTTTATGGAAAATGACATCTTTGATTTATATGATAATTATTCTGATGATTTAGAGTATGAAATAATTTGTAAAGAAAAATCTAAAATTATCTTTATTGATTTAAATGAACTATATAATTTTAACGATAATAAAAAACAATACTATAATACTTTTATAAAGAATTTATTATTAATACTTAATAATAAAATGAAAGAAAAGAATAAAAGAATTAAAATTTTAACTAAAAAAACAATAAGAAATAGATTATTAGAGTATTTTAACACTTCATCAAATAGTGGTTCAAATGTAATATATTTACCATATAGTTTTATGGCTTTAGCAGATTATTTAGGTGTAGACAGATCAGCATTAAGTAGAGAAATCAAATATTTAAAAGAAGAAGGTTTTATAGAAGTAAAATCAAAAAAAATCATTTTATTATATAAATGATTTTTTTAATGGAATAATATAAGTTTTAAGAGAAAAAAATATATAAGATAAAATAAAAAGGATTTTAAAGATGGATAAAAACATAATTGAATTAAATGAACAATTCTTAAAAATAAAAAATAAAGGTTATATTAAAACAAAAAGGAAAGGTTCTACTGGAATAGGATACACTTTCGAAAATTTGTTAAATAAAAACGAAGATAATTTTTCTATTCCTGATTATAATGGAATCGAAATTAAAACTATTCGAAGAAATAGCAGACAACAATTACACCTTTTTACTGCCACTCCAGATGGTGATTTTTTATTTCCAATAGATAGAATTATAAAAAAAGTGGGTTATCCAGATAAAACAAATCCTAAAAACAAAATTTTTATGATGAGTTTTTATGGGAATAATTATAAAAAAATTGGATATTATAAATTAGCCAAAATTTTTGTAAATGACGAAAAAATATATTTTAATGGATACGATATAAAATTTGGAGATTTAAATTTGGAGATTTCATGGACAAATAAATTAATAAGAAAAAAATTAGAAATAAAACTTAAATATTTAGCCATTATAAAAGCAGAAAATAAATTTATTAATGATGAAGAGTATTTTTATTATTATAATATCAAATTTTATAAATTAAAAAGTTTTGATGTATTTATAGATTTAATAAAAAAAGGATTTATATCAGTAAATTTTAACATAGGTGTTTATAAAGAAGGAAAAAGAAAAGGAAAAACACATGATAGAGGGACTAATTTTATGATTAAAGTAGAAGATATTGGTTTATTATTTGATGAAATAATTATTTAATTTATAGTTTGTGCCAAGAGGTTGCAAAAGAATAAAAAAAACAACCTATTACAGTTGTTTAAAATCAAAACTGGTCGGGAAGACAGGATTTGAACCTGCAACCTCTTGGTCCCAAACCAAGCGCACTGCCAAGTTGTGCTACTTCCCGTAATGGTGCGCTCTAAGGGATTCGAACCCCTGACCTTTTGGTTCGTAGCCAAACGCTCTATCCAGCTGAGCTAAGAGCGCATATATAAAACGCACTTTATTACTTTAATTATTTTCAAAAATGGTGGCTCCGGGCAGGATCGAACTGCCGACACCAGGATTTTCAGTCCTGTGCTCTACCGACTGAGCTACAGAGCCAATAAAAAAATGGCGGTTCCGAAGGGACTTGAACCCTCGATCTTCTGCGTGACAGGCAGACGTGTTAACCACTACACCACGGAACCATCAAAATGCTACTTTAGTATACTAAATTTTTACTAAAATTGTCAATAGTTTAATAATAAAAGATTAAAAATTTATTTTTTAATATCTTTTAATTTTAATAAAAAATAAAATAAAATCATTAAAATCAATCCAATTATGTATTTCATTTCTAGTTTAAAACCAGGAAACATACAAAAAATTGTTTCTAACAAAACTCCTAAAATAATATTATATAAAATATTTATATCATAACTACTAATTTTCTTAAAAATTGCAATTGAAACAGTAAAACCAACAATTAAACCTAACAAAAAATTTTTATATATAGATATTTCTTTTATTAAAACAATAGGATTTACAAATATTTTTATAATCGAATCATATATTCCTAAAATCATCAAAAAAAATGTACTGCTTACCCCAGGAAAAATTTTTCCTATAGAAAAAAAGAAACCACCTAGTATATATACTATATCTTTTTTTAAAACTACCATTTCTAATCTTATAGATGAAATTAAAGAAAATAAGTGTGTTACAAGCAAAGATAAAATAATAATTAAATAATTTACCTTATATATTTTTTTATAAAATAAGGGTATTTGATAAATTAAGTATCCTAATAATAAATAATATAAAATTATTTTATATTTTAATAAACTAAATATAATATTTGCAGTTAAAAATATACCTAGAGTTATGCCTAGAATTAATATAAATAAATATTTAATATTTGATATATAACTTCTGTTTTTTATAATATTTAATACCTTTTCATATACTCCAAACGAAATTGCTATAACTGAACCACTTATCCCCGGCATAATAGAAGCAAATCCTATAATCAATGATTTAACGAATAATTTCATTATTCTTTAATTCCTTTTTTATTTTATATGTGTTATCACAAATTATAAAACTAAATTTATAATCTAAGAATTTTTTCAAACTTTTATAATTTTTAATACCCCACAAGCCAATATTACATTTGCTTTCTAAATCCTTATATATTCGTTCATTAAAAAAATTTTTATTAAAAATAATATAATCATAAGCATCTATATTTTGTAAAATATATTTATTATAATCAAATAAAAGTAATCCGGTTTTAATAGTAGAATCGATTTTCTTGATTCTTAATAAACTTTTTTCTAAAAACGAAATTAAAATTAAATTTTTACAATTATATTTTTTTATTGTTTCAATAATTTTTTCCTCGTAACCATATTCTTTTATTTCTAATAAAATTTTTATTTGTTTATCACTTAAATAATATAATAAATCCTCTAATTTAACTATTTTATAATTATCCTTAAATTTTATTCTACTTAATTCATCAAAAGTAATTTGATTTATATATCCAAATGAATCACTTAATCTTTTAATTGTAGAATCATGAAATAATATTAATACATCATCTTTTGTTTTTCTAATATCTCCTTCAATGCCATCATCACCTAAGAAATAAGAAAGAAAAAAAGAAAATAATGAGTTTTCTGAAAAAAAACTTTTTTCACCTCTATGAGAATATAAATTCATATTATCACCATTTAATAATATGATTTTTTTTAAATAAAATGAAAAAAAATATCTAAAAAGATATTTTTTATTTACTTATTGGTTGCGGGAGCAGGATTTGAACCTACGACCTTCGGGTTATGAGCCCGACGAGCTACCAGACTGCTCCATCCCGCGATATATAATATATTTTTAGATGGCGGAGAAGGAGGGATTTGAACCCCCGCGCCGATTGCTCGACCTCCCGGTTTTCAAGACCGGTCCCTTCAGCCAGACTTGGGTACTTCTCCAAATAAAAATGGTGCTTCAGGCCGGACTTGAACCGGCACGAGATTTGATTCTCGCAGGATTTTAAGTCCTGTGCGTCTACCAATTCCGCCACTAAAGCATGCACCATATTTATATCCATAAGCACTGGACTCCTTAAGTATAATATATTTTTTTTGTTTTTGCAAGTACTTTTTACTATTGTATTCAAAAAAAACAAAAAAATACATTATATTTTATAAAAAATACGAGAATTAAATCTATTTTGTTATATAGCAATTTCTAATTTTAATTGTTTATTTTTCTTTTTAATCTCATCAATAGGATAATCAGTAATTTTTACATTATCAGTATTCATATCATCCATTTTTTTAACATTTTCATCAATTTGGACTTTAGGATTACACTCAATTGGTTCTCTATTTAATAATTCTTTTGCTGCCTCTAAATGTCTATCATATATTTGAATATTGTTATAAAACCAAGTAAATCTTCCGGGTTTCAAATCTAATTCTCTAGCCATCATATATAAAAATACCATATATTGTGTTTGATTAATACAACCTGCAGCCATAAAATCATTAGATCTTTGTGTTAAACACATATCTAAATAATACTCACCATTTACTTTTCTAACATTCCATTGTGTTAAAAATGCACAAGGTTTTAATCCATGTTTCTTACTAAAATCTTCATCTTGCCACATATTAATAATATGTCTTCTGCCAAAAGGATCATTTTTAATTCCTTTTTTACATTTTTCAAATAAGTTATGTTCTTTTATAGTTCCACCATAACAATATCCTAAATTAGCATCTTTTGTTAATACATTTCCTAACTTAGGATCTATTATATTTCCATTTTTATCTATATCTGTTTTTTTATCAACATTTTTTGATTTTTCACCAATCTCACAAATATTTCCTTCAGCGTCATAATAAAAATAATCATTTGGATTCTTACCCATCAATAAATCTCCATTATTAGAATAATGCATAGGATTAATACACCATTCTCTCCACCAACGAACTCCATATTTCTTTTCTAAATTATATATATTATTATCTGCATCTCTATAGATCCACAATAATTCTCCAATAGATGATTTAACTGCAATTGGTCTTAAAGTAATTAATGGTGTTTCATTTTTTGTTAAATCATAAGTTGTCATTCCATGATTATAAGATATTGTATATGCTTTAGACCCATCATTATAATGTGGTCTAGGATTCTCATCATAAGTTCCTTCTTCTAATATTTTTTTTATTATTTCTTTTGTATAATTATCTCCTTTAGTCATACCTATACCTCTCTTATTCTCAATTTTATAATTAATAATAGTAAAAGTCAATGAATGTATAAAATAAAAAAATCTAACAAATGTTAGATTAAATTTTATAGATGGTGTCTCGTATGCGATTCGAACGCATGACCCCTTGATTAAAAGTCAAGTGCTCTACCAGCTGAGCTAACGAGACATATAATACAAAAATTGGCTGCCTTGGCTAGATTCGAACTAGCGCATGTCAGAGTCAAAGTCTGATGCCTTACCACTTGGCTACAAGGCAAACAACTGGTGGGAAGGATTGGATTCGAACCAATGAACCCGAAGGAGCAGATTTACAGTCTGCCGCGTTTAACCACTTCGCTACCTTCCCATAAATGGTGCCGAAAACAGGAATTGAACCCGTAACCTACTGATTACAAGTCAGTTGCTCTACCAATTGAGCTATTTCGGCATGGTGGACTCTGTGGGACTCGAACCTACGACCTCCTGCTTGTAAGGCAGATGCTCTAACCAACTGAGCTAAGAATCCATAAAATATTGACATTATCAAATATATCATTGATATTTACTTTTGTCAATCTTATTTAAAAATTTTTTTAATTTTTATTAAATTTAACCTCTTTTATCCATATAGGAAGCATTTTTTTAAGTGTTTGAAAGCCTTTATCAGTTTCTTTTAACTTAACATTTCTTTTTAAATTTTGGTTAGTGTTTATTAAACTAAGATATAAATGCATATTTTCCTTATCAATTTCTAAGATTTCTGCATCTATTTCCTCACCAACTTTTAAATACTCCTCTATATCACTAATATATTTACCGTTTATCATAGAAATATGAATTAGACCAGTAAACTTTTTATATTTTACAAAAGCTCCATATGGCTTTATAGAAGTTATTTTTACTTTAATAATATCATTTTTCTTCATAAACAAACTCCAGTTGTATTATAACACATAAAAATAAATTTTTACAAAAAAAAAAATTTGATGTATAATGATTTTATTGGAGGCTTTATGGATACAATTGAACATATACTATTCGTTATTAATAAAGTTAGACCTTTTTTAATCAATGATGGTGGAGATGTAGAATTTGTTAAATATGAAGAAGGTATTGTATATTTAAAGTTAGCTGGGGCATGTAAAGATTGTTCATTAGCTGATGAAGAAATAAAGGATACTGTTGAAACAATTTTAACTTCAGAAATACCAGAAGTTATTGAAGTTAAAGTTATAGATGCATAATTTATGCATCTTTTTTTAACCAATCTATTTGTTCTATCATAATATTATTACTAATTATATAACTAATAATTTGAGAAAGAAATATTTCATAGTCTTTTGTTTTATTTACTATTTTTATAATATTATTTTCATCAAGGTCATTATTTATAATCTCATCATATATATCAAAATAATAACTAGGAAACAATAATCTTGCGATAAAAAGAACATATTCATCGTAATTGTAATTATTATATATAATTATATTTTTTACTTCATTTATACCTATCATATCATTAAAAAAAGCATCTTTTATATATTCAGTAGTATCTCTTACTCTACTATCAATAATATAAGATAAAGGGTTATAAAATTCAAAAGAATTATAATTTGTTTTTATTCTTTTGTGACTTAAAATAAATCTTTCTTGATTATTTTTTTCTTGATTATTAACTAAATAGGAAATAGCATTTTCTCCTAAGCCTATATAATAATCTATTGTATTATGTAAAACTTTATACTTTCTACTTAATTCAGAAATTTGATATTCATAATAATCTATTTTTTCACTCCATAGATTAACCCAGTTATTTCTTAATAATTTTTTATCTATTTTTATATCATAAGTATTTAACATAATATAGTTTATATCATTATATGTTATTTTTTGATTTTCATATTTTGGACTTTTTAGTAATACATAATTTACATTATTATAAACAGTATATAATTTTCCTTCTATATTTAATACTAAATCATAAGTTAAAATATTTTTTGTTTTTAATTCTAAACATAATTGTTTTAATGGTTCTAAATCTTCAATTGGTCTATTTAAGGGACATAAATAATATTTAGTAATACCTAAAAAAAAATAATATATATTATTGTCATGATATATTTCAGAAATTTTTATATTATAAAAATATTCAATTATTCTTTTCATATTCTATTCCTCATTTAAATATATGAGTATTACATATTAATATAACAAAAAAAGAAGCTTATTTAGCTTCTTCAACTACTCTAGTTTCTCTAATAATTATTACTTTTATTGTTCCTGGATATTGCATAGTATCTTCTATTTTATCTTTAATATCTCTAGCTAGTTTTACTGATGATAATTCATCTATTTCTTCTGGTTTAACTATAACTCTTAGTTCTCTACCTGCTTGAACTGCATATGATTTTTCAATTCCATCAAAGTTATTTGCAATTTCTTCTAATTGTTGTAATCTCTTAATATAATTTTCTAAAGAGTCATTTCTTGCGCCAGGACGAGCTGCACTTATTGTATCTGCTATTTGAACTAAAGATGCGATAATACTTGTTGCTTCACAATCACCATGATGAGATAAAATTGTATTTATAACTACATCATCTTCACCATATTTTTTAGCAAGATCAGCACCTATATCAACGTGACTTCCTTCTATTTCAAAGTCTATTGATTTTCCAATATCATGTAATAAACCAGCTCTTTTAGCAAGCATAATATTTTCACCAATTTCACCAGCCATTATTCCTGCTAATTGTGCTACTTCTATTGAATGTTTTAATACATTTTGACCATAACTAGTTCTAAAATATAATTTACCTATATATTCAATTAATCCAGCATCCACATTGGCAAGTCCTAATTCAAATACTGCTTCTTGACCTTTTTCAATAATTTTAGATTTAAATTCTTCACATACTTTATCATATATTTCTTCTATTCTTCCAGGATGAATTCTGCCGTCTTTTATTAAATTTTCTATAGTAACTTTTGCAATTTCTCTTCTTAATGGATCAAAACTTGAAATTACTATCGCTTCAGGAGTATCATCAATTATTAAATCCACTCCAGTAACAGCTTCAATAGTTCTAATATTTCTTCCTTCTCTACCAATTAGTCTTCCTTTCATATCATCATTAGGAAGATTAATTACTGAAACAGTCACCTCATTTGTCACATCTTGTGAATATTTTTGCATTGATGAAACCAATAAATTCTTTGCTTTTTTATCAGCATTTAGTTTTGCTTCTTGTTCTGTTTCTTTAATATAAGTAGCAATTTCTTTATTCATAGTTTCTTTTACTTTTTCCATGATTAATTCTCTAGCTTGTTCTTTAGAGAAAGATGAAATTTCTTCTAATTTTTCTAATTCTTGTTTTATAATACTATTTGCCTTGTCTTCCATCTTTTGAATTTCTTTTTGACGATTGTTAATATTATTTTCTTTATCAGTTAATAAATTTTCTCTATCTTGAAGAATTTGATCTCTTTTGTTAATACTATCTTCTCTTAATTGTAATCTTTCTTCTTGTTCTTTATATTCTGATTTTTTTTCTTTTAATTCTTTTTCGAATTCTTGTTTTAGTTTATATTGTTCATCTTTTAATTCTAATATAGAATTCTTTTTATAATTATCAGCATCTTTTTTTGCCTTTTTAATTATATCTTCAGCTTCGTTATCTTTTCTTTTATTTAATATTAATATTGTTATAATTGAAATTATTATTCCAAAAAGTAATCCTATAATGGAAGCAAGTAAAAATTTTATATTCATATTGCCTCCTAAATATAATCTATTATTTATAGATTATATTACTAGTATAAATTGATTTTTTAATAAAGTCAATCACGAAAAAAAATACATTCAATTTTTTGAATGTATTTCAAGTTAAACATTATGTTTTTCTCTAATTAATTTTTCTATTTCATCACTAATTTCTTTATTTTCTTTTAATAAGGCTTTTACTGTTTCTCTTCCTTGACCTATTTTATTACCTTTATAAGAATACCAAGAACCACTCTTATCAATAATTCCATCTTCTACTGCAATATCAACAATTTCTCCTTCTTTACTAATTCCTGTACCATACATTATTTCAATATTACAAGTTTTAAATGGTGGTGCTACCTTATTTTTTACAATTTTAACTTTAGTAAAAGAACCTATAACATTTTCACCCATTTTAATTTGTTCTGCTCTTCTAACTTCCATTCTAATAGTTGAATAAAATTTTAAAGCTCTTCCACCTGTAGTTGTTTCTGGATTTCCAAACATAACTCCTACTTTTTCTCTTAATTGATTAATAAAAATTGCAATTGTATTTGTTTTATTAATTGTTCCAGCTAATTTTCTTAATGCTTGACTCATTAATCTTGCTTGTAAACCAACATGAGTATCTCCCATTTCACCTTCAATTTCAGCTTGTGGAACTAAAGCAGCTACTGAATCTATTACTACAATATTAATAGCTCCACTTTTTACTAAAGCATCACAAATTGCTAATCCTTGTTCTCCTGTATCAGGTTGTGATAATAATAAATCATCAATATTTACCCCTAAATTTTTAGCATATACTGGATCAAGAGCATGTTCTGCATCTATAAATGCAGCTCTTCCACCTTTTTTTTGAACTTCTGCAATTGCATGAAGAGCAAAAGTAGTTTTACCACTTGATTCTGGTCCATATATTTCTATAATTCTTCCTTTAGGATATCCTCCTACTCCTAAAGCAATATCTAAAGAAATTGAACCACTAGACACAGCATCTACCTCCATGTGTGATTCACTTCCTAATTTCATTATTGCACCTTTACCAAATTGTTTTTCTATATCTGATAATACTTGAGTTAATATTTCATCTTGTTGTTTCTTATCGTTAGTTTTTGTCATTCCTTATCCTCCTAAACTGAATACAATATAATTATATATTATTTTTTTAAAAAAAGCAATACTATTTTATACGTATGTTCGTTTTTACTATAAAAAAAATAATTCTATTTTATAAGAATTAATTTTTTAAATATTTTCTATATAAGAAATAATATTCTATTCCTGAAACTAAGGATAATACAGTACCAGTGATTAAACAAAAATCATCAAATGCTACATTAATCAATCCAAAAGGATAGTTTCCTAATAATTTTAATATAATACCTACCATTAAAAATGCAGTTTTAAATTTACCTGTTTTAATAGCGGCAACTACATCCCCTTTATTTCCAGCAACCATTTTTATTGAATTTACAACTGTATCTCTTAATACTACTACTATCGGAATAATTGTTCCAATATAACCTTCACCAGCAAGTGCAATTAACATACCATTAACAAGTATTTTATCTGCAATTGCATCTATCATCTTTCCAAAATCTGTTACTAGATTATATTTTCTAGCAATATATCCGTCTAAAAAATCTGTTAAAGATGCTATTATAAATAAAAATGCACATATAACTAATTTTATATCAATTATTACAGTATCATTTATTAAATATTTAGGAAATGATATATTTACCATATTAAATGGGAAAAGTATTATTAGTAAAATAAATATACTTAATACTATTCTAAATAATGTTAATTGATTTGGTAAGTTTTTATTTACTTCTTTTTTCATAGAACACCTTCTGTTAAATTATAACTTATTTTAAAGTTTGAATTTCTATTTTGTTTTTTTATAATGTTATAACAAAAAATAGAAACACATACAATTAATAATAATACTAATGAGATTATAATAATTTTAGGGATTTTTGGTTTATCTTCTTCAGAAACTGTATATGGTGATGCAATTTTGTCATCTGCCATTTTTTCTTTTAATTTACTTGCTTTTTCTATATCTTCAATAGGAATTTTTGAAGTACTTTCAAAAACAAAGTCATTAAATTCATCAATTATTTCTTCAGTTTCTAATCCTAGATATTTTGAATAATCTGTTAATATTGTTTTTAATAAAAATTTATCTTTGAAAGCGTGATAATCTCCTTCTTCTAAAGCTATAAGTTGTGATGGTTTATAATTTAAATCTTCTGCTGCTTCTTCTATAGTAACGCCACTTTTAATTCGTGTTTTTTTTATTTTTTCACCTATAGTTTTCAAATAATTCACTCCTTTTAATAATAATTTTTAATAAGCCATGTTTTGTACCATTACTGGTGGCAAACATTTATCTATGATTAATCATCTTTTACTTAGTTCATTTTCCTTGTAAAAGTTCCCCTACCATATTTTGGGTTTCTCACTTGTGGGGTTTACCAACGTTTCACTCTTTCTTTTTCAAGAAAGTATCGTCACTGTGGCACTTTAAGAGTAATATCCATGGATTTCTTTAGGATATTTACTCGCCGTTAGCATATAGCTACTATAGGTTATTTTTTCCCTATACACAAACACTACCGTCATCTCAGAACGGTGTGAGCATGGACTTTCCTCTATATTACATTTAAAATACAGCGTTTGCCTAAAAAATTATTATTCGTCTTTTCCGTATATTATTTTTTCTAGTTGAGAAATTCTTCTAAGTAAGTCTACGTTTGTTATTTCTTTATCTACGTTTTTAACAATTTCAATACTTTCTTTAGCATTTCTTAATTTATGTTTTAAATCTAATATTTCACTATTAAGCTCATCTATTTGATTTTCTAAAGAACGTATTTTTCTATCGTATGCTTTGTAATCACTTATTACAATATCTAAAGCTTTATCTACTTCTTGAGGTCTATAACCCCTTGCATCAACTTTAAAATCCCAATTCAATAATGTTTCAGGAGTTAATACAATTTCATTATCTCTCATTAATAAATCACCTAATTTATTATCTCAAGAATTTATTATTTTGTCAATTTACTTTCAATTTACTAACTTTACATAATCTTTAATAAATAATCCACCATATTATCTTTACTATCTTCTAAAGCATTATTTAATAAAAATAATAAATATAAATTGTCCATAAATCTCCTTTCCTATATTAATATAATATATTTTTTTAATTATTGCATTAGTTTCGACATTCAATTTTTTTTTTAGAAAAAAAGTATTAAAATATTATATTTTTTTTATATTAAAATATATCTAATTTTAAAAAAATATAGTATAATAAATTAGGTGATAGAATGAATTATCCAGTGAGCAAAAATAAATCAAATAATAATTACGTCAATTATGCTCATAGAGGAATGACATTAGAAAGCGATATAAATCAAACTAATAAATACTATTTAGATAATGATATAGCACTTATATATAAGAAACCAACACCTATTAAGGTAGTAAAGGTTAAATATAATAAACGTATAAATACTCAAATAACTGAAGCTTATTACGAAACACCTTCTACTACTGATTATAATGGTATATATAAAGGAAAATATATTGATTTTGAAGCAAAGGAAAGTAAATCAAAAACATCTTTTTCTTTAAACAATATACATGATCATCAAGTTACTCATTTAATTAAAGTACTTGAACATGGAGGTATATCATTTTTAATTATTAGGTTTACTACATTAAATAAAACTTTCATTTTATCCACAAGTAAATTAATAGATTTTATAAAAAATTATAATAGAAAATCTATTCCTTTAGATTATTTTGAAAAAAATGGTAAATTAGTTATAGAAAAATTTAGTCCTAGAACTGATTATTTAAAAATTGTAGATGAATTAATTGAAGAGAATTTGGAGGTTCATAATGAAAAAGAATAAAATACTAAAAAAATCTAAAAATTTATTAAAAATAAAGAATAAAGGTAATCAAAATAAAAATGTATCGCCTACAACTAAAAAGAAAAAAAGAAAAAAACTATTTAAGAATCTATTAAATATAGGTTTATTATTTATATTATTAATGTTAATAATAGCAATTATTTTTTCTATAATAATAGTAATTAATGCTCCAGAATTTAATCCAGAAAACTTATATAGAGCTGAATCTAGTATTATATATGATAGAGATGGTAATCAAATAACTAAGCTTGGTGTTGAAAAAAGAAAAAAAGTTAGTTATGATGCATTACCTGAGGTATTAGTTGATGCGATTGTAGCAACAGAGGATTCTAGATATTTTCAACATAATGGATTTGATTTACCTAGATTTTCAAAAGCTGCTGCTGGTCAAGTTGTAAATAAGATAACTAGGCATGGAGATGCTGGTGGAGGTTCTACAATTTCAATGCAAGTTGTAAAAAACAATTATACTTCTACTAAACAAACTATAACAAGAAAATTTACTGATATATATATTTCAATATTTAAGTTAGAAAAGAAATACTCTAAAGAGGAAATTTTAGAATATTATGTTAATACTCCATACCTTGGTAATAATGCATATGGTGTTGAACAAGCTTGTCAAAGTTATTTTGGTAAAAGTGTATCAGATATTAATTTAAGTGAAGCTGCAGTAATTGCTGGATTATTCCAAGCACCTAGTGCTTATGATCCATATAGACATCCAGAAGCTACTAAGATTAGAAGAAATACCGTTTTATATTTAATGCGAGTTCATGGTTATATAACTAAGGAAGAAGAAGAAGCTGCTAAAGCTATTCCTATAAGTAATTTATTAAAGAATAATAAGTCAGATGCTGAGACTACAAATGATTTTCAATCTTATTTAGATATAGTTATTGATGAAGTTATTGAAAAAACTGATAATAATCCTTATACTACAGGAATGAAAATATATACTAATTTAGATACTAATAAACAAAGAGCTTTAAATGATATAATGTCAGGTAATACTTGGGAATGGAAAGATGATAAGATTCAAGCTGGTATTGCAGTAGTTAATACTTCTAATGGTGAACTTGTTGCAATTGGTGGTGGTAGAAATCAAAATGGTGAAAGAACATTTAATTTCGCTACTATGATTAATAAACAAATTGGATCTACTGCTAAACCTTTATTCGATTATGGTCCAGCAATAGAATATAATAATTTTTGTGAATCTACTCCATTCTTAGATGAAAGTTTTACTTATTCTAGTGGAGCACCTATTAAAAACTGGGATAATACTTTTGAAGGTTTATTAACATTAAAAGTTGCTCTTGCTGAGTCAAGAAATATTCCAGCATTAAAGGCATTCCAATCTGTAGATAATAAGAAAATAGTTGAATTTGTACAAAATCTTGGTATTACACCAGAAATTGCTAGTGATGGAACTATTCATGAAGCACATAGTTTAGGTGCATTTAATGGTTCAAACCCAGTTCAAATGGCTGGTGCATATGCTGCATTTGGTAATGGTGGTTATTATACTAAACCATATTCAGTTAAAAAGATTGAATATATAGATAGTGGAAAAACAGTTAGTTTAAAAAATAAAACAACTAAAGCTATGTCAGATTCTACAGCATATATGATAACTGATGCATTAATATATGCGGTTGAAAGTTATGGTAATATAGGTGGTACTGTTAGAGGTGTTAAATTAGCTGCTAAAACTGGTACTTCAAATTTAACCGCAGCTGTTAAAAAACAATATGGATTACCATCATCTGCTATTAATGATTTATGGACTGTAGGATTTACTCCTGAGTATTCAGTAGCTGTTTGGTATGGTTATGATAAATTAGAAACAGGATACTATAATACAAATGGTGTTGTTAAAAATAAATTATTTAGACAAGTAGTTGATACTATAAGTGATGATAAATCTGGTGGAAAACAATTTACTATTCCAGATAGTGTTGTTAAAGTAACTGTAGAAAGAGAAACTTATCCAGTATTATTACCTTCTGGAAATACACCAGATGGTATGAAGATATCTGAGTATTGTAAAAAAGGTGCTGAACCTACAGATGCTTCTCCTAGATATAATCAACTTGCTAATGTTACTGATTTAAGTGCTAAGGATTCATCTAGTCAGGTTACATTAAGTTGGTCTAAAGCTAGTATTCCAAATTACTTAACAGATGGATATTTTAGAAATTATTATAAAGTATTATATGCTCAACATATAGATGAAAAATTAGGTGCAAGAAATGCTGCATTAGGTGCATTTGGATATGAAGTTATTGAAAGAAATAATTCTACTGGTGCTACTAATTCATTAGGATTTACTGCTAATAATTCAATGACTATTTCTAAGAAGAGTTATGATGCTACATATATAGTTAAAACAATATGGCAAAATGATGGTTCTACTGCTTCTTCTGGAGTTAGTGTAGATGTTAAAGGTACACATACAACAATAGATAATAATAGTTCAAGTAATCAAGGTACTACTTCTACTCCATCAATTACATTTACTGGAAATACTAATACAATAACTTATTCAATATCTAGTGGTAGTTTATCTACTGGAGTACTTGAAAAAATAGTTGTTACTGATGAAAATGATAATAGTTTAGGAACAAGTAATGTTTCATTTACTTGTAGTAAGAGTTGTAATAGTTCTGATGGAACTCCAACATATAGTAATGTAACTGCTAATGATAGTTATATCATTACTTACAAGCTTACTTATAAAGGAAAAGAATATACTAAAACAAGAACTGTTAAGGTCGTTGAATAATAAAAAAAGATTCAGATAGTTTTATTAAAATCTGAATCTTTTTTCATGTTATAATTTAATCCCATTATATATAATTCCTCTAAAAATGGATTATTTGATTTATGAAATTCATTTATTTTTAAATGAGCACTTGAATCTAGTTCAAATGGGTAAGAAGATATTTTTATATTATCAAATACATATTCTAATCTTCTAAAATATCTTAAGAATTTATCTGATATATTTCTTTGAATTTCTTCATGTTCTTGTTGAGATTTATGAAATTCATTTTTTAATTTAACTAAAGGGATTCCTTTTTCTTTCATTTTACTTTCTTTTACTAAATAACTCATCTCCTTAGCATTATATCTAATTGGTAAAAATGTTGGGATTTTTACTTTTTTAATACCTTTATTTTCTAATAAAGAAAGACATATTGTTAAAGATACTAAAGCAGAAGGAGATATACCTGTAATATTTTCTGGGTTTTCTATATTATCTATATTTTTTTCTT
Source organism: uncultured Erysipelotrichaceae bacterium (assembly GCA_902801825.1). Classification (GTDB taxonomy): domain Bacteria; phylum Bacillota_I; class Bacilli_A; order RF39; family UBA660; genus RUG13038. Next base: position 39,434 of record CADCJS010000004.1, on the reverse strand, counting down.
TTTCAAAGTTTTTATTAACTCTAAACAGCTTTCTATAAATCTTTTTTTGATAATCATTATTATCAATATTATTTTTAAATTTTTTATTATTTTGAACTGCATATATAACTGCTGTATCATCTATAATATTAAATCTTACGATTGGAAAATCATAAAAATTATCTTCTTTAACAGATTTAACATATAATCCATACGGTGTTTCTTGATTAATTGGTTCTTTTTTTATTGAAATAATAATATCTGATTCTAATTCTTTATTAAACCCAATATTTGATTCATTAATATTTAAAGGTTTATTTATTAGTGATTTAGTACAATTTTGAACATATAATTCAAAATTATTCATATCTTCAATTGTTAAATTATTTAATAGATTTGATAATATATATTTATCTTGATCTATATCTTCTTCATCTATATCAATAAAAGATTTTGCAATTATATAATACTCTTTTAATAATTTAATTAATAAATCTAAGTTATTAATATTTAATGTTGGAATAAAAAAATCATTATTATGTTTTATTTCTTTATTTACTTTATATAAAGTTTTATTATTTATTTTTGTTTCTAATAATATATTTTGATATAATCCACCACAGTTTACTCTACCTGTACTAGCTTCTTTTAATATTTCATTAAAAAAAATGTTAATTATTCTATCCATAATATTCTCCTAACAAAATTATAATACAAAAAAAAGAGTAAATCAAATTTACTCTTCATATAAACCATGTAGTTTTTGTATATCAGAATCTGATAATGGTTCTATTACCCATTTTTTATCTTTTTTAGTTAAATTAAATTCTATTGTATAATTTATTTTATCTGTTGCTTCTTCTAATTTTTTTAATCTATACTCATTATATTTATCTTGATCATAATCATTATCTGTAATTTCATCAGTTAATTCTTGAGCGTCTTTTTTAAATTCTTCAATATGGTCTTTTAAATATTCACTTGCGTTATTCATTACGCTAGAATAATCGTATACAGTTATTTCTGCATCTACAACTGCTTCATTTCCTTCTATACTTTCATTTATTATTTTATATTCCATATTTTTATATTGATTTGTCATTATCTCTTTATATTTACTTCTATATTCACCAGTATAATCATCAGGAATACTATCTTCTAAATCCGCAAGTACTTCTTGATTTTGATTTTTATATTTATCAAGTAATTCTTCTACTTTTTGTTTTGGTGTATTAGACTTACCTAATGAACATGCAGATAATAAAATTATACATAATACAATTACTATTTTTTTCATATTGCCTCCTTATTACTATAATTAACAAAAATTATTTTTTTATACAATTATTATTAATAATATTCATAAGAATTTTAGGTTCTTTTAATAAGTAATTATTAATTTTTGATATTATAATGTTTATATTATTTTCATAATTATTAAATATTTCATAATATATATACCTTAGTTCATTATATTTTTTATTTATATAAATCTTATTTATAAATTTTTTAGAAATACTTAAATTATTTCGTTGTTTTCTTGTGTAAAAGTTATGTTTTATTTTATTTATCCTATTAATTTTATAATTAATAATTGTTGTTTTTATTAGTTTAGAGAATTCTAATACTTCTTCACTTTCTTCAATACTTAATGTACTTTTTAAAATATTTTTTCCTATGTTAGAAAATTTAATACATATCACATTATCTCCATCAGTAAATATACAAGAATATTTTTCTTTTTTAATCATATTTGGAGAATATATATCAGTTTTATTTAATATATGATTTAAAAAGTTTTTTTCCACAGTAATATCATTATAGTAAATATCATAGAATAATTTTTTATCTATTTTAAAAACAGGTATTTTTAATACAAATATTATATTATCTTCTTTATTCCATTCATAAAAATCTATTAATTCTTTATTATAGTTTATACTTATATCATAAATATAATTCATATTTTCCTCCTAAAAAGTATATAATTAACATTAATAAAGTACCAATAAAAAAATTCATACATTCAAATCTTCTACTAATAAAGTTTACATATTCTAAAAAATTATACCCTAAAGTTAAAAGATTTAAATACATTATTATATAAGATAAACTAATTATAGTTAATCCAAAGCCAAATAGAAATAAAAAAGTTTTAAACATTTTTTCTCCTATAATTCATTTATTAATTTTATTATTTATTATATAATATTATTAAGGAGATGAATTTATGATTATATTAAAGTATATTTTATTAGGAATTATACAGGGGTTTACTGAACCACTTCCTATTTCATCTAGTGGTCATTTAAGAATTATTAAGTCTATATTAAATGATTCCGTATTAAGTGATTTAAATTTTGAAATAATAGTTAATTTTGGTTCATTAATTGCAATTATGTTTTTATATAGAAAAGAAATATTTAAAATAGTAAAGGATTTCTTTGGTTATATTAAAACAAAAGATAAAGATTATAAATTAAATTATGATTATGCTTTTAAGATTGTTATTGGTACTATACCAGTTGCAATTTTTGGTATAGTATTAAAAGATTTAATTGAAAAACAATATACAACAAAGATGATGGGTATTTCATTCTTAGTTACTTCTTTATTTTTATTCTTAATAAAAGATATTAAAGGTAAAAAAGAAAAAAAAGATATTACAATTATTGATTCAATTAAGGTTGGTTTATTTCAAGCAGTTGCATTACTTCCAGGTATAAGTAGAAGTGGTGCGACAATTACTGGATGTATGCTTGGAGATTTTAAAAGAGATACTGCATTAGATTATTCATTTATGTTATATATACCTGTAAGTATTGCAAGTATGATATTAGGTATTAAAGATTTACTTGAAAGTAGTAATCTTAATTCTTTATTAGTTCCTTATTCATTAAGTTTAATAGCATCTACTATTGTTACTTATTATTCAGCTAAATTATTTATTAATTTAATGAAAAAAGGAAAGTTAATATATTTTTCAATATATACATTTATATTAGGATTATTAATATTTATACTATTTTAAAAGAAGGACTAAATTAATCCTTCTTTTCTAATTTTTCTATATCAACACTGTTTATACTATCAAATCTTTTTGTTATTTTATTAGTAGTTGTATGTATGTCTTCAACATCTTTACTTACTGTTTCAATACTTCTAGATAGTTTATCCCATCTATCTCTATATCTACCAAATTCTATTGATAATCTTTTTAATTCATCTTGTATTACTTTAGCATATTTATCTCTTTCTTTATTTTTAATTATTACTTGAATAGTAGTTAGAGTACTCATTAGAGTTGTTGGAGATGTTATCCAAACTCTTTTTTTATAGGCATACTCTATAATTTCATTATGATAAGCATTTAATTCTGCGAATATAGCTTCTGCCGGTAAAAACATAATAGCTTGATCTGATGTTACTCCATGAATAATATATTTAGAACTAATTGCATCTATATGTTTTTTTACATCATTTTTAAATAATTTTTCAGCAGCTTCTCTAGATAATTTATCATATTTTTTATCAACCATTATTCTATAGTTTTCTAATGGGAATTTTGAATCTATTGCGATTAATCCTAATGGTTCTGGTGCGAATAATACTGCATCTGCGATTGTATTATTATTAAATGAGTATTGTAGTTTATATATTTTTTCATTATTTTCACCAAAGACACTAGCTAATATATGTTTTAGATTAACTTCTCCATAAATACCTCTACTCTTCTTATCTGTAAGAATACCTTGTAAAGATACAATATCACTAGATAGACTATCTATTTTCTTTTGAGCTTCATCTATTTTACCAAGTCTTTCTAATACGTTATTAAATGTTTTATTGGTTTTTTCAAAATTCACATCTAGTCTTTCATTTACTTTATCATTAATAATATTTAACCTATTTTCTATTCTTTCATTCATTTTGATAAAGTCTTCGGATAGATTTCTATTAATATCACTTTTAAAATCACCAAGTTCTCTTGTGACTTTTGTTTCTAGGTTACCTAATCTTTCTGTAATGTGTCCTTCATTAATATTTTTAAATAATGATATTGTTACAAGTACTACTATTAATACTAATATTCCTATAATTATGTAATTCATAGTTCCTCCAATTTTAATACTTTATTTAATATTTTACTTACTATATAAGTTAAAAGAATCATAATAAATATTTTAACAAGTATTATAGGTTCTTTTATACTTTCTATTACATTCTTTCCTATTAAAGCCCAGAATACTATCATTGGTAATTTTCCTATTATTAATGATATAATGTATTTATTTTTGCTAATATTTGATAATCCTGCGCCTATGTTAATAGCAAAGGATGGAGCAAATGGAATTGAAAATATTATTGCGATACTTGGAATAGAAATATTGTTTAGACGTTTAGAAAACCTTATTATTTCTTTATTTGTTTTTCTTAAATAATAGCCTTTAAATTTACGTACTATAGAAAATGCTAATATACTTCCTATTACAGTACCAATCCATGAAACAATAATACCTAATATTTTTCCATAACTTATTACATTCAACATTACAAATGCGGATAATGGAAGCATAGGAATTAATGATTCTAATACTACTAATAAAAAACCTGTGATTAAACCAAAGTCTTTCATAAAGTCACTTATTTCTTTTACTATACTAGCAATAATATGTTCCATATTAATCCTCCTTCTATATTATATAATATTTTTTGTAAAAAAAAATAAGTTATTCAAAAATAACTTATCTTTTTTTAATAATTATTATATCCATCATAAACGTTAACTACATTATATCCAAATTGATTTAATATTTTAGTACATTTTAAACTTCTAATTCCACTTTGACAATAAATATAATATGTTTTATTTTTATCTAATAAATACATATTATTTAATAGTTCATTCATTGGTATATTAATAGCATTTTTAACGTGTCCTAATTTATATGAATAATTATCTCTAATATCTATGATATTATCATTATATTTTAATGATTTAATACTAATCTCCTTCATAATACCACCTAGAATATTATATGAAAAAAGATTAATTAAAAATAATTAATCTATATCTATATATTTTTTATTATTTTCTTTTGTTAATTTAGGTGCAGTAATTTTTAATATACCATTTTTGAATTTAGCATTTATATTACTTTCATCAAGATCACCTAAATAAAAGCTTCTTTCATATTTATTAGAAATATGTGTTTCTTTTCTTATATATCTTTTATCTTTTGATACTTCATCTTTTTCTTTTTCAGCACTTATTATTATTTTTCCTTCATTATATTCTATTTTGACATCTTCTTTATTAAATCCTGGAAGAGATGCCTCTATAATATAATTTCCTTCTTCTTCATAAATATCACATTTCATATTTCTTTCATCAGTTTTTAAATCGAATAATTCATCGAAAAATATTTTATTTGGTAACATAATTTTCTCTCCTTTCTATTTTGAAATAATGTCACATATTAAATTACTTATTTCTGTTGGATTATCTATAGGTAATCCTTCAATTAATCTAGCTTCGCTATATAAAATCTTAGAGTATTTATTAAACTCTTCTTTATTATTATTAAACAATTCTTCTAGTTTATTCTTAATAGGATGATTTTCATTAATTTCAAGTACTATTTGTGCTTGTATTTTTTCTTCAGTTGGCATAGCATTAAGTACTTTTTCCATTTCTATAGAAACATTTCCTTTACTTGTTATACATACAGGATGATTCTTTAACTTATTAGTAAATTTAACTTCATCAATATTAAGTATTTCTTTCATACTATTTAATAATTCTTTATTATCTTCATTTATTTTATTATTCTTTTTCTTTTCTTCTTCACTATCTAAATCTAAATTACTATCAGTTATATTTTGAAATTGTTTATTTTCATATGAATTTAAAGCATTAATAGCAAATTCATCTACCATATCAATCAGATATAATATATCATATCCTTTTTCTTTGACTCTTTCAACTAGTGGTAAAGAATCTATTTTTTCAATACTTTCTCCTGAACAATAATATATTTTATCTTGTTTTTCATCTATATTATCAATATATTCTTTTAAAGATATATAATCTTTTGCTTTAGAAGAATAAAATATAAGTAAATCCTTTAATTTATCTTTATCAATACCAAAGTTATTATATATACCAAATTTAATTTGAGGACCAAATGCTTTAAAGAATTTAATATATTCTTCTTTATTATTTTGAAGCATTGATAATAATTCTTTTCTTACTTTATTATCTATATTCTTTTCTATTAATTTTAATGTTTTATCTTGTTGAAGCATTTCTCTACTAATATTTAAAGATATATCTTCAGTATCTACTACACCTTTTACAAAACTTAAATAATCTGGTAATAAATCTTTACATTTATCCATTATTAATACTCCACTAGAATATAAACTTAATCCTTTTTCATAATCTTTAGTGTAATAATCAAAAGGTGCATGACTTGGAATAAATAATAATGATTTATAACTACATAATCCTTCAGCACTTGTTTTAATTACTTTTAAAGGCTTTTCATAATCATAATATTTATTAGTATAATATTCATTATATTCTTCATCAGATACTTTAGATTTTTTCCATATTGGTGTCATAGAATTTAGAGTTTCTTTATTCATAACTATAGGATATCTAATATAATCAGAATACTTTTTAACTAATTCTTTTATTTTATTTAAATCAATAAAATCACTATATTTATAGTCTTCAGTATCATCTTTTAAAAATAAACTTATCTTAGTACCGTTTTCTTTTTTATCTGATTCTTTGATTGTATATCCATCTACACCTTCAGAAGACCAAATATAAGATTTATCAGAATTCACTTTTTTACTTTCTACAGTTATTTTTTTACTTACCATAAATGCAGAATAAAAACCAACACCAAATTGACCTATTATATCAATTTTTTTATCTTTATTTTCATTTTTAAAAGCTAGTGATCCACTTTTAGCAATGGTACCTAAGTTATTCTCTAATTCTGTTTTGTCCATACCGATACCATTATCTTCAATTATTAATATTTTATTTTTATCATTTATTTCTATATTAATCTTTAAATCTGCTTTTTTTATTTTTATATCTTGATTTGTTAAAGAATTATAATATAGTTTATCAAGCGCATCACTTGAGTTAGATATTAGTTCTCTTAAAAATATTTCTTTATTCGTATATATTGAATTAATCATTAAATCTAATAATTTTTTTGATTCACTTTTAAATTGTTTTTTCATCATTACCTCCTAAAAATAATTTTAATACTTTATTTAGCAGTTGTCAAGTATGAGTGCTAATAAATGAGTAAAAAAAATTATATTAATAATTTTCTTTTTTTAATTCGAAATATGATTGTGGATGATTACATACTGGACATACTTCTGGTGCAGATTTACCTACAACTACATGTCCACAGTTCCTACAAATCCAAATAGCATCTTCATCTTTAGTAAATACTAATTTATCTTCAATATTATTTAATAATTTTTTAAATCTTTCTTCATGATGTTTTTCAATTTGACCTACTGCTCTAAATTTATATGCTAACTCAGGAAATCCTTCTTCTTCAGCTGTTTTGGCAAATTCTTCATACATATTTGTCCATTCATAATTTTCGCCTTCAATAGCTTCTTTTAGATTTTCAGTAGTACTTAATATTTCACCACCATGAAGTTCTTTATACCACATTTTTGCATGTTCTTTTTCATTTTGAGCAGTTTCTTCAAATATAGCTGCTATTTGCTGAGAACCATCTTTTTTTGCTTTACTAGCAAAATAAGTATATTTATTTCTAGCTTGACTTTCTCCAGCAAAAGCAGCTTTTAAATTTTCTAATGTTTTTGTTCCTTCATATTTATTATTCATAACATCCTCCTATAAAAATTATATTTAAATTATTAATAAAAGTCAATTAAAACAAATAATACTCTTTATTAGTTTCATTTATAACTTTTAATAATTCTATAAACATTTCTTTAACAATTGGGTTTAAATCTTTTGATGATTTCATTATTTTAAAAATAAGATTTTTATTCTTTTTAATATCTATTAATGTTTTTATATTATTTTTTTCTAGCACTTCAAATAAACAATCTATAAATATTTCTCTTTGCTTATCATCATATTTATCTAACCATCTAATAACTCCTTCATCTAATACCTTAGAAAACTTAGTTAGTTTATCTTTTGTAAATTTATCATAATTAACTTCCCAAGTAGTTGCATCATGTGATAATAATCCTTTTGCATTTGTTTTAATAACTAAATAATTACCAGAATGCCTTAGTAATAATCCAACAACACTATTACTTGGAATTATATGTATAAATCTATTTTCTATACTTTTATATTGTTTAGATAATAATTCTTTTTTTCTAAGTCCTTGACCATCATTACTATAAATATTTATTATTCTTTTTTTTATATTATTCTTGCAATACATACTAGAAACTTCTGCAAGATTGCCTCCTTTTGAGTGACCACCAACAATAAGTTTTTTTGACGAATAATTAAAGAATTTGTTTAAATATTTTATAGCGTATTTATGGGCATCTACTGGAAAAGTACATGACATCATCATATCTTCTTTCCAACCACTTATTAATTGATCAGTACCTTCAAAAGCTACATAACAATAGTTTTTTAAAAATTCAAATGTTAATGCTGAAAATTGACTTGATTCATTTCCAATATAACAATAGTTATACATAAGTACATCTTTAAATCTTTTTGATTTACATGCATTTTTTAATACTTCTATACCTTTTCTAATAGCAAGTATATTTATATCATTCATCTTTTTAGAATGTGTTAAAAAATATATATTTGAAGCATTTTCTAAAGTTAATTTGTTTTGTTTATTCTTTGATAATATTCCATTAAAATCAACATAAGAGATCAATGAAAAAATAACATTATCTATTTCATTAAATGGTTTTTCTTTAAATGTATATTCTCCATAATAATATATATAATCATTTATATTCATAATTATTTCCTCTTGTTATTTTCAATATATTCCATTATATAATCCCTTAAACTTTTAGTTTGTCTAAAAGGAGTTAAGAAAGAATATTTTTCTTTTGCTTGTTCTTGTGCTTCTTTTATTTGCATTTTTAATTTTTCATATTTAATTAATATTTCATTTTCTTTTGCAAATTTATTTATTTTAATATATAAATTTGTTGAATAAATAAAGTCAATTATTAATACTCCTGTGAATAATCCAAGAACAAATGAAAAAGATAAGTTCTTACTGAACCAGTTTAGCATATATAATACAGGTGATGCTAAAAAGTAATAGTATATTGCACCAACTATAGTCCAAACAACTGAGAATAATGGACAAATAATACCTTTATAGTTTAACCATCTATCACTATAATCCCATAATCTAACATTATTATATAATGAAATTAAACCTCCTACTAATTCTATAATAGTCATTGTTACTCCCATTAATAAAATAGCAAGAACTGGTGGTAAATTAAGTCCATAAAATAATAAATGTATATAAGTAACTGCTACTAATCCAAATCCATAAATAGGTAAATATGGACCTACTAAAAATCCTGGATTAACCCACTTTTTATGGGCTATTCTTCTATATATTAATTCAATAACCCATCCTAGAGTACTTCCTATAAAAAATATAAATATAAAAACTAAGAATAAGTTCATTATCATCACCATATATATTATATAACAATATTAATAAAAAAAAAGATGTTAATTGTAAATTTACATCTTTTTTTCTATATTATATGTAAAATCATTATCTTTATAATCTACATATATTTCATCATTATAATCAATTTTATCTTCAATAATTAATTTAGAAATATTGACTTCTATAGTTTTACTAATATATCTTTTTAATGGTCTTGCACCATATTTTTGATCAAATCCATTTTCTATCAATTTATCTTTTGCTTCTTTACTAAATTTAATTTTAATATTTTTATCTTTTAATCTATTTTCTAAGTCAAGAATTAATTTGTCAAATATTTCATATAATACTTCTTTAGTTAATGGTTTAAACATAATAATTTCATCTATTCTATTTAAGAATTCTGGTTTAAAATATTCATGTAAATAATTCTTTACTTCATCAGTTTTTCCATCTAATATATCAACACTTCCAACATTTGAAGTCATTATAATTATAGTATTTTTAAAATCAACTAATCTACCATTTGAATCAGTTATTCTTCCATCATCTAGTATTTGAAGTAAAATATTTAAAACTTCTGGATGTGCTTTTTCTATTTCATCAAATAATACAATTGAATAAGGATTTCTTCTTACTTTTTCAGTTAATTCACCACCTTCTTCATATCCAACATATCCTGGAGGGGATCCAATTAATCTAGAAACAGAGAATTTTTCCATATACTCACTTGCATCTATTCTTACCATATGTCTTTCATCATCAAATAGTTCATATGCGAGTGTTTTAGCAACTTCAGTTTTACCTACTCCAGTTGGACCTAAGAATAAGAATGAACCAATTGGTCTATTTGGATCTTTAATACCACTTCTTGACTTTATAATTGCTTCACTAACTAGTTTTAAAGCTTCTTCTTGCCCTTTTACTCTTTTTTCCATATTCTTTTCTAAATTTATTAGTTTTTCTCTTTCACTACTTAATAGTTTACTTACTGGAATATTAGTCCATTTAGAAATAACTTTTGTAATGTCATCTTCTGTAACTATATCACTAAGCATAGAATTAGTATTTGTTTTTAATTCATTTAATTGTTTTTCTAATTCAGGGATTTTACCATGTCTTAAAATTGCAGCTTGCTCTAGATCATAAGAACTTTCTGCTTGATCTAACTTAAATCTAGCATCTTCTAATTCTTTCTTTAAATCTTTTATTTTTTTACTTGTTTCTTTTTCTTTATTCCAAGATTCTTTTAGTTTTGATTCTTTTTCTTTTAATACTATTAATTCTTCTTTTATTTCATTTATTCTTTTTTTAGATAATTCATCTTTTTCTTTTTTAATTGCATGTTCTTCAATTTCTAATTTCATTATTTTTCTTGTTAAAGAATCTAATTCAATTGGAACAGAATCCATTTGCATTTTAATCGTTGCACAAGCTTCATCAACTAAATCAATCGCTTTATCTGGTAAAAATCTATCTGTAATATACCTATTAGCTAATATAGCAGCATTAACTAATGCTTTATCAGATATAGATACACCATGATATATTTCATATCTTTCTTTCAATCCTCTAAGTATAGTTATTGTATCTTCTACAGTTGGTTCTTTAACCATTACTTTTTGAAATCTTCTTTCAAGTGCTCCATCTTTTTCAATATACATTCTATATTCATTTAAAGTAGTTGCACCTATAACATGTATTTCACCACGTGCAAGCATTGGTTTTAATATGTTTGAAGTATCCATACCTCCACTAACTTCTCCTGAGGAAACTATAGTATGAATTTCATCAATGAACATAATGATATCACCATTACTTTTTAATACTTCATTTAATACTTTTTTTAATCTTTCTTCAAATTCTCCTCTATATTTAGCACCTGCAATTAATGAAGCCATATCTAATTCCCAAATAGTTTTATTTTTTAAACTTTCTGGTACATCACCTCTAATAATTCTTAAAGCAAGTCCTTCTACAATTGCAGTTTTACCTACTCCAGGTTCACCTATTAATACAGGATTATTCTTAGTTTTTCTAGATAAAACTCTAGTAATATTTCTTATTTCTTCATCTCTACCTATTACAGGATCAATTTTACCTTCTTTAGCAAATAAAGTAATATCTCTACCATATTTTTCTAAAACATTTTCGTTTTCATTTTCTTGATTAAACATATTTATCACCCCAATCTAAAAATATTATAACATTTTATTAGCAGTTGTCAAGTACGAGTGCTAAAATAGTGTTATAATATGGTTGGTATTAAATATGAAAAATAATCTATATTTCTTAATATCATATAAATAAACATAATTATAATAAGAATTATTATTTGCTTATTATTTAAAACATATATAAAATCTTTTTTTATATACATATAAATATTAATTATTAAAAGTATAATTAACATTATAAAAAGTATAAAAAATAGCGGATTAAATCTAAATGCTTGATAAAATTCCAGTTTAAAAATCGATTTTAACATTCTAGTTGTACCACAACCTGGACAATATATTTTAAATAATTCTTTTATAATACATTTAAATTTTAATATATCAATTATTTTAATAAATAATAGTAATATAATTATTGTTATAAAAAAAAATACAATTATATTTAGTATTTTTTTTATTTTTGTATTAGTATGAAGATAAAGTTTCATATAAACCTGCACTATAAATTATTACAAAAAATATAATTGATAATAATATAAATATTCCACTAATTATAATACCTGCGATAGCAAGTCCTCTTCCTTCTTGATTCTTATTGTTACAATCAACTAAACCTATAATAGAGAATATAAAACCTAATATAGATGTAACACCACAACAACATAAAGAAACTATTGATAAAACAAAACCTGCAACTGCTAAACCATTTGTTTTACTAGTATCTACACTTTTTTCTATCTTCACATCACATTTAGGACATTTATCATCTACTAGTTCAGATCCACATCTTCCACAGAATTTTTCCATAACACTCCTCCTTAAACCAATTCTAACATAAGTATAGTTTATTATCAATTATTATTAATTAATAAAACTACTTATGTGACAAGTAGAAAAGTTAGAATTATCCATAATATTATTTAATACTTCCACTGTATCATCAATCATAACAATCATTTTGTCATCTTCTATATTTCTGCTTTTCTTAATTTCATTTAATACATTTAGTTTTTCATTATTATCATTTGTAACAAATACATTTTCTTCTTTTATATTATAATTTCTTTTTAAAAATTCAATTTTTTGTTTACTTTCTAAATCATTATATACTTTTGTCGCAACATATATATTTGACATATTTTTATTTTTAAAAAAATCTTTAAAATAATCAAAAGCTAAATCATCAGTATAGTATGAATTACCTTCTTCTATAGACTTAGCCCATAATTCATCATTTAATGAATAATGATTATATTCACCAAATTCTAATTTAGCTAAAACACCATCTATATCAAATACTAATATAGAATTATCATCTCTTATTAATTCTCTTATTTTACTCATTAAAATCACCATTATAATTATATCATGTAAACTATTATACTTAAAGATATTTATTTATATTATTTTATTTTTCATTTTTATCATATCACATATTAATAAACTACACTAATTCTTTTTTATTATATCTTATATATGTTAACGATATAAATATTATAGTTATAATTAAAGATATTAATATATTAATAGGATTAATACTAGTATCATCAATAATATTTCTAACATCCCCTAAAGTATTTATACTAAAGTATTTTAAATATTCTACTTTAGAAGATAATTCAGAAATAATATTTAAAAAATAAGATATAAATACAATTCCTAAACTAATACCAATAGTTTTTTTTGTTTTATGCATAAATGTAGAAATAAATAGATTTAATGAAAAAAATGGTAAACCTATTATTAATGGTGTGATACTTAATAATATAAATTGTTTTTGTTCAAAGTCTCCACTTAATAATAAAGATATATAATTAAATAAACCTACTAAAAATACCATTAATACAATATAAACAATTGATACTAATACTTTACTTGTAATAATTGTCGATCTTTTTATTGGTAAAGATCCTAAATATTCAATAGTTTTATCATTTTCTTCTTTAAGTAGAATATTACCTCCTAATATAGAAGAATAAAAACCAATTACTAATAATAAATACATTAAACCTTCAGATTTTAACCAACCATAAGCGGAAATACTTTCATTAATTCATCCATATCCTTTACTGTTTCATCAGTAACAATATATGGATATACTAAAAATACTACTAAAAACATTATTATAAGTATAGATAACCATATAATAAAGTTTTTTAAATTAATCTTAAATTCCCTTTTAATCATATTAACCTCCTAATTATAATAATTAATAAATAAATCTTCTAGTGGTACTTCTTCTATTAATAAATAGTCCAAATTGTATTTACTTAATATTTTTATTAACTTATTGATATCATAATTATTAATAAATACTACTTCATTATCTGATTCTTTATAAATTTTTAAATCTAATTCTTTTTTTATCTTATTAATGTCTTTAGATTTTATCTTTAAATAAGTATAGTTTTCTTTTTTTATATTTTCTATTAAATCTTCTTTTATTATTTTTCCATCTTTAATAAATATTACTTTATCACAAATATTAGATACTTCACTTAATACATGAGATGAATATAATATAGTAGTACCTTTTTCTTTTTCTTTTAATAAAATATTATAAAATACATTTTGCATAATTGGATCAAGCCCACTTGTAGGTTCATCTAGAATTAAAATAGATGGTTCATGCATTAAAGAAAGAATTATACCTACTTTTTTTAAATTACCTAATGATAAATCTTCTATTTTTTTAGATTCATCTATTTTCATGAAAATCAAATATTTGTTTAATAGTCATATCATCATATAAATTAATTTCGCTAGGTAAATATCCTATTATTGATTTATCTATATCTTTTTTACCATTAATAAATATTTCTCCACTGGTTTTGTTTATTAATCCCATAATAGTTCTAATAGTTGTTGATTTACCACTACCATTAGGACCAATAAAACCATAGATTTCTCCTTTATTAATTTTAAAAGATACATCTTCTATACCTTTATAAAAACCATAATACTTTTTTAAATGTTTTAATTCAATTACAATATCATTCATTATCTTTCACCATTATTATTATAACATATATAATGAATTCTAAATAAAAAAACCGGACAATATATCCGATTATAATCTTATCTGGGGCTTTTCTTGGGGCTTTTCTAATACTAATATAAGAAATTATGTCCTCACTTTATTATTTGTATTATAACATATTATTTAAGGCTATTAATTATTATCAAGTTCATCCATAGTATAAGTATTATATCCTTCATATTGGTAACTAACATCAATACCTTTCATGTATACTTCTCTATCATTAATCTTATCAGTTAATGCATTTTCTAAAAGGATCTTTATTTCAGTATCTTTTATTGGACTTCTTTCCATAGCTAATAAGTATTCTTCTTTATCAACTTTACTCCAATCAATAACTTTACCCATTTGTTTTTTTAATATCATATCAAGCCATATTCTTGTACTTCTACCATTTCCTTCTCTAAATGGATGGGCAACATTCATTTCCACATATTTTTTTATAATATCATCAAAATTTACTTGAGGCATTTCATCAATCTTTTTTAAAACTTCTTCTAAATACATAACTGGAGCAAATCTAAAATTTCCTTTAGCAATATTTACATTTCTCATTTTACCAGCAAAATCATAAATTTCTGAAAATAAAAAATTATGAATAGAAGAAAGTCCTTTAAATGTTCCAATTTCAAACTCATTTATTTTGTTGGTATCAAATAATTCTAATGCTTTTAATTTTGTAATTCTTTCTTCCTCTTTTGCAAGTTCAACTTCATTAGTTATTCCAAGTTTATTTTCTAACATTTTATCACCCCTACAACTATTAATATTATACCATATTATCGTTATTTTTACTACTATAATACTACCATTCAACTATATTTAAATTATCAAATCTTTCATTCCAACTTGAAGCTTTTTTATCATATATTTCCTTAGTATTATATTTATGTTTAATAGGTCTAATTGTTTTACTATAAATATCACTTAATCCATATGGTGCATATATTTTAATTTCACCGTTTTCTTTTGTTATTCCAATAGCGTGAACTGTCGCAATCCATTTATCAATTGCATCTTCAGAACATTTATAAGGTTCTACATCAATATTAAATTTTTCTTTTTTCCATAAATGCATTCTTGCTTCATTCGATACATCTATTTCATATTTATAACCTTTATTTTTACAAAAATCATTTATTAAATTGTAATATTTAATATCTTTCTCAACTGATAAATCAGTATTATCATAGTAGATAACATCTATATCTTTTATATTATAATTTAAGTCTTTTTGATCATAATAATTCCAAACTGTTTGAAATATACTACCTGCGGCAATATAATAATTTGGTAATTGTAATGTTTCTATATAATCTAAAACATCCATTAAATAAGTATTCTTTTTTAAAATAGAAATCATTTTTTCATTTTGTTCATATAAAGATTTATATTGCATATTGTTCCCTACTTTCTATAAACAATTATATCATACTCTGCCCCCATAAAAAAAACGAACTTATAAAAGTTCGATTCTTTCATCTGGGGCTTTTCTAATACTAATATAAGAAATTATGTCCTCACTTTGTTATTTATATTATAGCATATATTTTATTATTATCACAATATCTTAATATTTATCACAATATCTTAATATGACGATTATTATTTATTTTATAAATGCTTTCATTGGTCCTCTTTCGTTTTCATATTCATCTATGACATTATACCCATCTTTTATAATATTACGTATTGAATAAATATTATCTGAATGAGCTTTTGTAAACATATGAGTTTTTCCAATACTTTTAACATAATTGTTTAAAACACCTAGCATTGAAGTTTGTAATCCATTTCCCACATATTCTTTTCTAACCATTATTGGACCAAGACTTCCAGTAACTGATTCATCATATTCTATATTATGTTTTCTTAATGATTTATTAGATGCTGGAATATAGAATACAGAACATACTGGTATATCTTTATCATAGTACATCCAAATTTTTCCACCAATACTAAGTATTTCTTTTATTTCTTCTAATGTAAAAGTACCTAACCATTCAGGATGTTCCATATTATCTCTGACATAATTATATAACCATAAATATTCATCTAAATTTACATTATTACTTACTTCTTTTAAATCGCTTAGTTTCACTAAGATCACCACCTGTGATTATTATATCATAGATTTTAATTTTTTTATTACATCGCAATATTACTATTTTACGAGTATAAAAAAAAGAACTTATAAAAGTTCGACTTTTTTAAAATGGGGCTTTTCTAATACTAATATAAGAAATTATGTCCTCACTTTGTTAATTATGTTATATCATATATTCTATACTTATCACAATATCTTAATCTTACGAGTTTTTTTACTATCTACTTTTTTAAATAATTCAATACTTTTTGATTAAAATCTTTTGCTTGTTCATATACACCATGACTATATTCATCATAAATATATAATTCACTATTTGGTATATTTTTTGCTAATACTTCAGAACCAGATACTCCTAATACTTTATCCTGCTTTGCACCAATTACTAATGTTGGAGATTTTATTTCTTTTAATTTTTTTAATGCATTATGTTTTAAACAAGACTCAGCTTCATTTATAAATCTGTCATATGTGGCATTTTTTCCAAATAATCCAAGAAATCTACATAGTTTTCTTTGCTTTTCTAGATATTTTCCTATGTAAGATTTTTCTGCTGTATCTAACATAATCCCTTTATAGTTTTTATTTTTTGCCATCTGAATCCATGTATTAATTGAATCTTCCAAAATTTTATTTGAACGAGGAACAGTTACTGCCAATACTAATTTATTTACTTTCTTTGGGGCATTAATTGCTATGTATTGTGCAATCATTCCACCTTGAGATACACCTACAAAATCAGCAGAATTAATTTTTAATTCTTCCATATGATTTATTATATCGTTTGCCATATCTTCTGTGCTGAATCCTTTTGGTAGATTGTTTCTTCTACTAAAAACATACACCCTATAATCTTCACAAAATACCTTATACATCATTGAAAAAGGTATAGCTAATCCTTTAACTAATTTTAATCCATCGCCTACTCCAGGAATAATTATTAAGTTCTTTTTACCTTTACCAAAAGAAATATAATATGCATTTGTATTATCTATAGTTATTATTCCATTTTTAGCATTATAAAACATACCAACACCTCTTTTATATTATACCACAAAAAAACAGATTATCCTCCGTTCTATATATCTTAATATTCAGATTTAATAAAATATGTTATAAATTATGCCATTTGTTAAGATTTATTACCAACTAACTCATTAATTATGTTTAACTTATTTAATAATCCAGTGTTCATATTTAATCTCCATAGATAATATTATCCATAAAAGGTCAGAATTCCCTTATAAAAATAATATTTCTTATTCTGCCCCATAAAAAAACGAACTATTTAAAGTTCGATTTTTTCTAAATGGGGCGAAATAAGGGAGTCGAACCCTTGCATAACAGAGCCACAATCTGCCGTGTTAACCACTTCACCAATTCCGCCATAAAAATTACTTTTATAATATAACATATAATTAATAAAATAACAAGTATTTAAAACAAAAATATGTTATAATGAATATAGTAGGAGTATTGTTATGAAAAAATTTATTTTTATATCTATGATTTTTTTTAGTTTTGCCTTTTTAGGTTGGATATGGGAAATACTGTGGGAAATGTTAAAAAATGGTAATTTAATTAATAGTGGTGTTTTACATGGTCCATGGTTACCTATATATGGTTGTGGTGCATTATTTATTTATTTAATATTAAATAGGTTTAAAAAGAATAAGATAGTTATATTTTTTGGATGTTTTATTATATGTTCAATTATTGAATATATAACCAGTATATATTTAGAAAAAAAATATGGATTACAATGGTGGAATTATAGTAATAGACCTTTTAATTTAAATGGAAGAGTATGTTTACTTTATTCAACTGCTTTTGGTATAGCTGGTTATTTTGGTATATATGATATTATTCCATTTATTAAGAAAATATATAAGAAAATGAATTACAAACTATTAGTAGTACTTAATATTATATTAATATCTTTATTCACTTTTGATATTTGTTATTCATTTAAATATCCACATATAGTTAAAAGATATAAAGTTAGTAAATATAGTATAATAAAAGCAAATCATTAGATTTGCTTATTTTATTTTAATAATTGTATACATTATAACTATACCAAGAATAATTGCTATTATACTTACTATTATTGCACTAGCATTACCTTTTTCTTTTACATGTTCCATTTGATCTGGTAATATTTCATTTACTTCATTATTACTATCAAAAATAGGTGTTTCATCTACTTCTTTAGGTTCTATTTCTTTTGCATCTATAGTTGGTAATGTATTACTTATATTTGTATTAGTAATATTAACACTAGGCATTATATCTTCTTCTACTTCTTCTTCAATGTTTTCTTCTTTATTTTCAATTATTTCTTCTTTTGGTTCTTCAGCCATTACTTGAACAGTATTTTCTTTTTCTTTGTTTATTAAATACTCTTGATATTTAGCTTTCATACTTTCATTAAAAGTATTTAATTCAGATTCAATTATTTCAAAAGGTTTACTTAAATCATCATCATTATATTTTTTAACCATATTAATATAATCTTCTTGTGTTATAATTGGATTTTCTTTAGCACATTCATTTATTCTTCTAATTATTTCATTTTTTCTTTTTATTTTAAGATCTTGTTTATATTTTTCAAATAATTGCTTTTTTTGTTCATCAGAGTATTCAGGATTATTAAGAATTTTCATAACGTCATCACTATTGTAGTCAAATTTACTTACCATAATCTAACCTCCTATCTTATATATTAATTATACATTATAATTTATATATTTGCAAAGAAAAATCAATATTTTTCATAAAAAAAAGATTATTAAAAGTTAAACATTAATAAACTAGGTTTAACTATTAATAATACTCCTATTATTATCATAATAATACCACCAATTAAATGTGAATATTTAGCATATTTAGTAGATATACCAGTTACCTTTAAAGTTATCATAGATATTACAAATATTATTATATCATCTATTAAAAAGAATAATATATAAACAAACATATATAATAAATATTCTGGTGTTGAAAGACTATTCATTGATAATATTTGAGTAAATAATAATGGTAATCCTACTGAACACATCATTTCAATAATATTAACTGAAGCGGCTAATAACATAATACCTAAAGCTGCAATTATTATGTGTTTTTCTTTTGTTATTTTCATAATTTTTTGCATTATTTTTTTTCTTTCTTTATTATCAACTACTTCACAACCACCATCTTTTTTAGATGATTCTTTAACATAATTATTTAAGTTATAGAAACCTGCGACTAAAGCGACTATTGATACTAATAATCTAATGGCTGCTATTTTACTTATAAATGTTGCTAGGTTAAGCCATGTTAACATAAATAATAAATATACTACTCCAGATGTAAGAATAAATAATAAGCCTAAGAGCCACATTTTTTTTCTATCTTTCATATTAAATAACATAGTTATTAAGAATATTAATATCCACATAGCACAAGGATTAAATCCATCTACTAAACCTAATACAGTTGCTAATATAGGTAATGATACTTTTTTAGGATTTACTTTTCCTAATATAGGAACACTTACTTTTTTAACATTTTCTTTTTTCTTTGTTTCTTCTTTAGTACTAGTATTTTTAGTAGTTGTTGTTTTTTCAACAATACCTAAGTACTCACCTACTTTATCAGTATAACTATCTTTATTTTTAAAATAATTTATTGTATTTTTTATTTCTTCATCTGTTACACCTTCTAAGTAACCAGAAATAACTTTATCACCTATTATTAAATAAGGAACTCCATTTGCTGATTTATTTAATAATTCACTAACATCTTTTAATTTATTTTGATTATTTTGATCATACCATACTTCGTATTTGTACAATTTTATATCTGAATTATCATTAATATAGGATTTTAGGAATTTTTCTTCAGCTGCACAATGTGGACATCCTTCTCCATAAAATAAATATAAATTAACTGTACTTTTAGCATTAACTACAACAGGACATATCATTAATACTATAAATAATATTAAATAATTAATTATTCTTTTTGCTTTCACTATTCATTACCTCTTTTACAACATTTTCAATTTCATTATATGAAACTTCACCAATTAATCTTTTATATTCATTGTTATTATTAAAAAATATTAAAACTGGTAATGTATCACCAACATTATAATCTTTAACTATATCTTCATCAAAATCATAATCATATTCAACAATATCTATATTATAATTTTCTTTTATTATATTAATTGATTTATTAACAATAAGGCATGCGGGACACCATAATGCACCAATTTTAACTAATTTCATTCTAACACCTCTATTAATTATATCATTTTAAAATTAATAAAACAATTGGTATTAGCCAATTGTTTTATTTTTTATTTAATATATGGTGACTCGTATGGGATTTGAACCCATGAATGCTGCCTTGAGAGGGCAGTGTGTTAAACCACTTCACCAACGAGCCATACATAACATTTATATTTTAACACATTTAAATTTTTCAAACAATAAAAAAAGTTTGAATAAATCAAACTTTAATCTTCTTTAGTAAATACAACTAGTAAAATGATTACTGCAACTGCAACTACTGAAATTATTATTATAGGTACTACTGGTAAAGAATCTTTATCACTTTTAAATGTACCCTCTTTTACTTCTTTAACAATATCTTTATATTCTTTATCATTATATGCTGTTTTAATAGCTTCTTTTATTTCATCATCACTTGCTGAAGAATAACCACTATATGTTTTTTCTCCTATTATAATATAAGGAACACCACTAGCTTCTTCATCATATGCTTTTGCAACTTCTTCCATTAATTTAGCATTATCTTTATTATTCCAAACTTCATATTTTACTAAATTATAATATTTACTATATTCTTCATCTTTTTCTAATGAATCAAAGAATTCTAATGCCTCTTCACAATGAGGACATCCTTCTCCTCTAAATATATATACATTTATTTTTTTAGATTCAGCTTTTGCAACAAAAGGAATCATTAGAAGTATTAAAAATAATACTGCAAATCTTAACTTTCTCATATACTACCTCTTTCAAACTAATTATAATACAATTAATTTAAAAATACAATTATTATCTATATTTTTTATATTTTAATTGAAGCATTTCTAGTATATTTAAACTATTTCTATAATCAACTATGTATTTATTAATTATTTCCTTAATATATTCATCTTTTATTTCAATTAAAATCTTACTATAAGATATTATACGTTCTTTTATCTTCCTAATATCTGTTTCTAATACTTTATTTATATCATTTTCTTTATATTTTTTCTCAATCATAATGTCATTCAAACTAATATTACCACCTAACATTTGGATAACCTTACCTAGTGTTTCATAATGGTTGAGTGATTCATACCCAATTTGCTTTAAATTAGTAAATAAATTAGTATCATTTAAGTATTGATTTAAAGATTGAGTATTAAAAATTAAAAATAATTCTAATTCTCCATTAGATTCTTCTACTTGTTTTTTTAATAATTCAGAATAATATTTATTTTTTCCTTGAACTTTAAGTTCCATTATATTCACCTAGAATATATTATGTTTTATTTTTATAATTATTACTTTTATTTGACATATATAAAAAATAATACTATAATTTTCATTGAAAAGGAGAAAGATTATGTTAAATTATTTTGAAAGAACAATCATGTATATTTTAACATAGTCATATCTGTAAGTATTTTTTAAAAAATCTATTTGCAGGTATGACTGTTTTGTCGTGCCTGCATCCGCCAAATGGGTGTAAGCATGCTCATTTGGTTTTTTTATATAAAATTAAAGGAAGGTAATAGATTATGATAGAAATAAGTTTAAATAATATTCAAAAAACATTTGGATATAACAATATATTAAAAAATATCAATTTTGATATAAAAACAGGTGATAAAGTATCACTTATTGGTGAAAATGGTTGTGGAAAAACAACTATATTAGAATTAATAATAGGAAACGAAGTAATTGATAGTGGAAATATAACTATAAGAAAAGGTAGTACTATTGGGTATTTATCTCAAAATCAAGAAATAATTTATAATAATAGAACTGTTAAGGAAATAATATATACTAGTTTAAAAGAAATAAATGATATCAATAAGTTAATGAATAAATATGAAAAAATGATGATAAATAAACCTAATGATATATCTGTAATTAATAAATATTTAAAGTTTCAAGAAAAATTTATTTCAATTGGTGGTTATGAAATAGATACAAAGATAGAAAAAATAGCAAATGCATTTAAAATAAAGAATTTTTTTGATAAAGATTTTAATGAATTATCTGGTGGGGAACAAAAAAGAGTTTTACTCGCATCTATAATAATTCAAAATCCAAATATATTAATATTAGATGAACCTACTAATCACCTTGATATTGATACAATTGAGTGGTTAGAAATATATTTAAATAATTATAAAGGAACTATTTTAATTGTTTCACATGATAGATATTTTTTAAATAAAATATGTAATAAAACAATACTAATTGAAAATGGTAAAAGTATTATATTTCCAGGTAATTATTCATTTTATTTAAAAGAAAACGAAAAAAGATTAGAAAAAGAATTTATTGAATATAAGGATCAACAAAAATTAATATCAGCAATGAAGAAAAAAATAAAACAATTAGAAGATTTTGGTAGATTAGCGTATCCTGGTGGAGAACCTTTCTATAGAAGGGCTGAAAACATAAGAAAAAGATTAAATAGATTAGAATTAATTGATAAGCCAGTAGAAAAAAAAGAATTACCTATTAATTTAATACAAGAGAATAGATCTTCAAAAGATGTATTAGTTATTAAAGATTATGATTTATATATCAAAGATAAATTACTAATTAAAGATATAAATATTATTATTAATTATGGTGATAAAGTATGTATATTAGGTAATAATGGAACTGGTAAATCTACTTTAATTAAACAAATAATAAATAATAAAGAATTTTTAGGAAGTAATTTAAAAATAGGATATATACCACAAATAATAGAATTTGATAATGATATTACAGTATATGATTATGCCAGAAAATTCTATATTGGTGAAGAATCACATCTAAGGAGTGCATTAAGTAAATTTTATTTTTATGGAAAAAATGTATTTAAAAAAGTTAATAGTTTATCCGGTGGAGAAAAAGTTAGATTAAAATTATTTGAATTAATTAATAATAATAGTAATTTTATTATTTTAGATGAACCTACTAATCATTTAGATATTTATACTAAAGAGACTTTAGAAAATTCATTAAAAGATTATAAAGGTACATTATTATTTATTTCACATGATAGATTCTTTATTAATGAAATAGCTAATAAGATATTATTTATTAATAACAACAGATTAAAAGAATATGTAGGTAATTATGATTTTTTTAAAGAACATTATTTAGAAAAAAACACTAACAATTAAGTTAGTGTTTTAATATTAATTACCAAAACCAAATAAACTATTACTATTATATTTCTTTAAAGATTTATAGAAAAACTTAATAGAAAAATATAACCATATAATAGTACAAATTGTAATTATTATAAATTTACTTAAAGATAGTGTTTTTATTATTTCTACTGGAATAGTTCCTAATAAAAGAGATGGTATTATAAAAATAAATACAAATCTAAGAATTCCAGTAAAAGCTCCACCATGATATAGTGAATTAGAAACAAATATATTAGTTAATCCTGATGATACATTTTCTCCATCCATTAAATAAAATGATATACTCATTGCTACTAAGAAAAATGAATAAAATATAATACTAGATAAAATAACTAAATATAGTGATAATAGTATTTTAAATATAGATAATTTTTGAATTATAGCAAATATTGTAAAGCAAATAATTCCATATATTAGATCTCCTATAGCAGAAGTTGATACTTTTGAAGTTGATACTTTCATAAGAATGCTTTTTGGAGATGTTAAATATTTATCAAATATACCACTAGATATATATGTTGGTATTTGTATTATTCCAGCAAAGAAAGCCATAATAATACCATAAGAAGCCCCACTAATACCATAAAGTCCAAATATATCAGTTGGTTCCCATCCATTTATTATTCCTACAGATTTTCCAAAATAATACCATAAGATTAAAAATGATATATTATTAAGTATCATTCCTAAAATAGAAATAATAAATGAAATTTTTAATTCTTTTGCATTTTTTATATTCATATGAATATTTAAAAATGCTAATTTTAAATTTTTTATCATTTTAACCTCCATTTATCATAGTTTTTTCTTTAGCTTTTTTATAAATTATATTTAATATAAATACAAATACTAATATCCATATTATTTGTAATCCAATTCTTTTAATGAATTCATAATTCCATGAATCATAAACTGTACTAGTTGCAAAGTTTATCGCACCAAAAGGACTTATATATGCTAATTTTTTCATCAAAGGAGGAAACATACTTATTGGTAAATAACTACCTCCTAAAATCATTACAAATTTATCTACTATCCAGTGTATTGGTCTATTATCTACAATAAAGAAAGAGGCAATACCTACTATAGAATAGATTATTAAACCAAGTATTTGACCAAGTATCAAAGTAATTATAAAGCTAGGAATAAATATAGATAAATTTAAATTAGGAACACCTAAGCATGTAATCATTAGAATAGTACCAATAATACTTATAATTAAAAATGAAGATAATCCTTTACCTATTGTTTTATAAAAAGTAATAAATAAGTAACTTACAGGTTTATTCATATATAATTCTACACTTCCACTTTTAACATCATTCATTATTAATTGATCTATTCTTCTAATATTTAGAATCATTATACAAAAATATATAAACATACTGTACATAGTTGTTTTATAATCTACTCCATTAACAACTCCACCTTTTAATTTAAATATATATGCATAAAGTAAGAATACTATAAAACATCTAGAAAACATATTAAACATATCAAGTAATAAATTTGATTTATCTTGTATTTGATTATGCATAAATATTTTTATTACTTCAATAGAAAACTTAAATTTTTTCATAAATACCCCTAATTACACTTTCTAATGATTCATTATCAATAATTATGTCATCTATATCTAATTTTTTTGTTAAAAATTGAAGTACTTCTTGAGTATTAATTATATCTGTATTTACTTCTATTATTATTTGATCTTTATCTTTTGATATATATTTCATTCCTTTTAAAAGATTTGGAAATTCAATAAATGAACTATTGGGTGTTATTGTTATAGTTTTATTTTTCACATAATCTTTCATAAGTCTATTAGTTGGTTCATCTATTACAATTTTACCATGATTAATAATAATACATCTATCACAAATACTTTGAATATCTTCAGTATCATGACTTGTTAAGAATATAGTTATTTTTTCTTCTTTATTAATTTTAATAAATAAATCTCTTAATTTCTTTTTAGCAACTACATCTAATCCAATAGTAGGTTCATCTAAAAAGATTAGTTTTGGTCTATGTATTAAAGAAAGTGCAATTTCAGCTCTCATTCTTTGGCCTAAAGATAGTTTTCTTACTGGTTGATTTATAAATTCATTTAAATCAAATAATTCAGATAATTCTTTAATTCTTTTTTTAATATCTTTTTTATTCATATTGTACATAGCACCAAACATGTACATACTTTCAGTTAAAGGTAAATTAGGAAGAAGTTGACTACGTTGTCCAAATACACATCCAATTTGATATGATAATTTTTCTCTATCTTTAATAGGAGTTAAGCCGTTTATTTTAATAGATCCTTTTGTAGGATAAATAATACCAGAAAGCATTTTAATTGTAGTACTTTTACCAGCACCATTAGGACCTATAAAAGCAATAGCTTCTCCTTCATCAACAGAAAAAGTTATATTATCAACTGCTCTTTTTATTTTTTCTTTACCATTAAATAAATTATATATAAAACCCTTATTTTCATCTTTTTCTATATATTTATAATCTTTTGTTAATCCTTTTATATCTATTAGTTTCATATTATCACCCTTTCTATTATATATTAAAAAAAGCACATAGTCACCCTCACAAATGTGAAAGTGACTCCGTACCTAAGACGTGTAAGATTTCTCCCTATGTAGCTCGTTAAACTTATACATACTCACCTTTAAATATTAATAATATACTAAAACTTTTGTTTTACCTCCTTCCCTTATTCGTACCTTTAAAAAAAGAAAAAAAGCCACGAATAATAATTCGTGACTCCAATTATATTGTGTAGGCTCTTCACCCGAGATAGCTCACATAGTATTGTTTATATCTCCTCACTTGTATAACAATTATACATAAAAAATTCTTTTTGTCAATAGAAAAAACACTAACAATTAAGTTAGTGTTTAATTTTTAAATGGCACGCTCTTTATGAACGTTTACGAAAAAATGAGATAAAACTTGATATATATAAATTATAGCATTAACTAACAATTTAGTATATAATTAATTTAATAAGGAGGGATACTATGGATAGTAAACAATATTTAGGAAAAATTATAAAAATTAAAATGGATCGACCATTTGGAACAAAACATCCTAAACACGGATTCATATACCCAGTTAATTATGGATATGTTCCTAATACTATAAGTGGTGATGGTGAAGAATTAGACGCTTACCTTCTAGGAGTATTTGAACCAGTAGAAGAATATGAAGGAGAATGCATTGCAATAATACATAGAACTAATGACAATGACGATAAGCTTGTTGTTGCGCCTGTAGGAAAATATTATTCTAATGATGCAATAAATGCTTTAACAGAATTTCAAGAGCAATATTTTGAACATGTGATAATAAGAGATGAAAAAACACTAACTAAATAGTTAGTGTTTTAATTTTCTAAATGGCAGGGGATGAGAGAATCGAACTCCCAACAGTGGTTTTGGAGACCATTATTATACCATTTAACTAATCCCCCAAAAGCAATATAATTATAACATAAAAAAGATACTATTTAAAGTATCTTTTTATTTTTTATATATTTTATAGAATTTTTTAAATTTATTTTCAGTATCCTTTTTTATTTCTTTAGTTAGTTTCATAGTTGGTTCAGTTTGTTTTTTACTTATACCTGTTGTCATATATGTAGGTTCTCCTTTTTTGATGATTATGAAATTAGGAGCACCTACTCTTTTTTCTCCTTGATATTTTGTTCCTTCTAAAGATTTAACATCTCCATGAGAATATGCGGGTAAAATGTCACTAGCTCTATCTATAAATTTATTATATGCTTCTGTTCCTTTATGAGATAAATATATATTTGATCTATTATCTAATGAGTATACATTTCTTATTTCATTATCCATGTTATTATCTTTTCTTACATCTATATAATATACTTTATCTATATTATTTTCTTTTGATATATCTATAAAATTATTAATAACACTTCTACACCAAGGACACCAATTCGCTCCAAAGTATACTATAAAAGTTTGTTTTTTATCCATTTTATCTATTACTTCTTCCATAGAAGAATATATAAATGGATTATCTTTGGGAATAGTTATTTCTCTATATTTAGTATCTTTAAATGCTGTTTTATTATTTAGACTTTCATATTCAGTTTTAAATTTTAAATGATTATTTCTTGTTTTAATACTATTTATTATTAAAATACTTATTAAAAATAAAATTATAATTATTACTAGAATATATATTATTACTTTTTTATTTTTCATATTGCCTCCTTATTATTTTTATTATCTCATATTTTTAAATAAAAAAATACCTTTATTTGGTATTTCTCTTAACTTTTAATTCTTGACCTACATTTAATAAATCTGTTGTTAAATTATTTAAAGATTTTATTAAATCTATAGTAGTATTATATGTTTTTGATATAGACCATAAACTGTCTCCACTTACAACTGTGTGAGTAATTATTTCTTCTATATTATTAGTTGGTAATAATAAAATCATTCCTATTTTTAATACATCATCTATTAAATTATTTAATTCTTTAATAGTATTTACTGTAGTATTATTTTCTTTTGCGATTGAATATAATGTATCACCATTTTTTACTATATAAGAATTAGTAGTATCAGACTTAGTATCTTCTTTTACTAATACATTTGATTCTCCTACAGGTATATTTAATATTTGTCCTACAGATAATATATCTGTTGTTAGATTATTATTACTTTTTATTGAATCAACTGTAACATTAAACATTTTAGATATAGAATATAAAGTATCATTATTTTTAACTACATAATTAATATTAGTATCTATAGTTTCTATAAAATCAGGTACTTTTAAAATTTGATTAATATATAATAAATTATTATTTAAATTATTTATTTTTTTTAATTCTAATGGTGTCGTATTAAATTTTTTAGCGATAGACCAAAGAGTATCACCGTTTTTTACTCTGTAAGTATTAGATATACTAGGTGCACTATAAGGGACATTTTTATATTCACTAATAGCTTTTATTACTTCTTCAACTAATCTTTGATAATTATCTCTTATTCTTTTAGAATCTTTAACATTATCTAAAAAACCATATTCTATTATTATTGGTTCAGTAATACCTGTATTCCTGTGTATAAAATAATAATCTTTAGATGGATTACTTGGTAATCTTCTTTGATATGCTTTTCTAACTGGATTACCTATTTCCTTTAAATTATTTAATATTTTATTAGATAATTCATCAGTATTTCTAAGTGCATATATTACTTCTGCACCTTCGGCACCTCCAGCATTTAAATGATTAGAAATAACAAGTACATCACTGTTATTACCAAATGCATTTATAATTCTATTAACTCTTTCATTAGGAGTTAAAGATATATCTTCCTCCCTTGTTAAATAAACATTATAACCTAAATCTTTTAATCTCTCAGCCATATATTGTGAAATTAATAATGTATAGTCTTTTTCTTTTAATCCATTACCACTTGTCCCAGGATCATTACCTCCATGTCCAGCATCTATAACTACTTTAACATTATTATTCATTTCATCCTCCTTGATATATATTATGATATATACCTAGAAGTGTGATAAAAAAACATATATACAGATAAGTATATATGTTTTAGATTATTGTTAGGTTGCTCTCTTCAGAGGGTCCGCCCTTTTATTCTTTTTATGTGTTAAATCTTTTTAAAAACGGCCTTTTAGAGCCGTTATATTTTTGTAATTACCATAATAAAATAGTATTTATTAGTCTGTTGGTACCTAAATGGTACCTAAAAAAGTTGTTATTGATTCCTTATTTGTTAGTTCTCCACATGCGTGCTAGTTTTATCTTATTTCCCCTCTTAGATGTACACTTTAATAATTTTTCATATGCTTTTTTACTAAGATTAATGATTTTTGATTGATACTTATTTAATATCTCCTCAAAAACTTTATCTTCTAAAACATAGTAATTCATTGTTTCTAGATAATCATTAAGCATCACTATATCTAAATTTTGAAAAGAATACGTAATAAGTTTTTCTGTTTGACTACAATTTTTCAAATACATAAATCTATGAGTATCATACTTACTATATATTTCATGATCTCGTATATATTCCAAGAAATATGTATTATTCATAAATTTATCAAATATAAAATTGTTATTAGAATAAATTTTCTCATATTCATTAGTTATAGCTTTATTGCCTTTTGGAATCTCATTGTTTTTAAATGTTAAAAATTTTACATACCCATACATCATATTATTTTTTTTAAATGCATTTATTATATTATCATTAACTTTGAATAAGCAGTCATCTTTTTCTAATCTTTCTAATGTTTTTTTACTAACATTAGGTAGTCTATTTACAAATGATTCGTATTGTTCCGTTTTAATAATTTCTGTATCAAGATAATTTATAGCTTTCAATTCTAAGTCTTCAAATGAGTAGTTAAAATTTTCAATTATTTTTTCTACATCATTTATACTTTCGATGACAATATCATTTCTATAATCATTATATATTTTTTCTTTTTCAGATACATCTAATAAAGAAAGAGATTTGCAATTTTTTAAATAATAATTTCGCATGTCTGTTTTAAGATTATCAATAATATTTTTTATTATATTTTTATCATCAACTCCATACTTTTTATCAATTGCATTTATTATATATTTAATATTATTAGCATCTATTTTTTCAGTATGTAACAAAGTATGTACATCTTTCAATTTATCTATACTATTTAATTCTTCTTCTGAAATGATAGGAAAATCATTTTCATATAGTGGTAATAAAATTGATTTAAAATTTGTGAATATATCAATTAACACTTTTCTACTTTTATCTATATCTTGATAATTTCCACTTTTTCTAATATTATCTGCTGATATATTTATATATTTTTTTATATTTTCTTCTAAAAAGAAGTCACTATCTAAAATTTTTTCTAGCTTACCTTTCGTACTGGAAATATGCAAATAATCGATTGGCAAAAGATTAGTATAAAATTTTGTTAGTTTATCTTCATTAAGTTTTTTTAATATAAAATTTATAATTGATACACTATCAAAAACATTGGATGGTATATCTAATTTTAAATTCTCACGTTTTATCATAGCATTATTCAAACAATCACTATTACTATCAATAATGCTTTTTATTTTTTCTTCTGGAAGAGAATAATTCCTATCAAGCAAATAATCAGTACATATAGAGTTTTCATCTATACCAAAAATTGTATTATATCTACTATAATTATAGCAATACATCTCACAATTATAATCTATGTACCCATAAACAAATAATTCATATATATCTTTATCTATACCAGATAATTTCTCAGGTTCTTTATTCATTTTAATCCAATTATCTAACTTATTTTTCAACTCAAAACTTCCATCTTTTTCTATTAAGAGCTTATTAAACTCTTCTTCATACCTATCCCTAAGATATATAATGGCAATGCACGATCTTATATTAATATCTTTGTCTGGAAATCTATTTTTAAGTGACATATATAAATGAACAGTACTATTTATTCTATGCTTTAATCTTCTCATATTAAGATTATCACCAAGTGAAAGCCACTCCCATTCATCAAAATCCTGTTCATTTTCAATACCCAATTTTTTTGAATATAAGTCTTTTTTACTTAATAATAGTTCTTTTAAAAGAATACCATAATCACTATTCTTAATTTTAGGAAGATTTATAATTAAATTAAATGGTTTATATTTACTATCATCACTTTCATTTGACATTTTTTCAAATTCTTCTGGTGTAATAGCAATTATAAATTTTGCATTTTTTAAATCTTTATAATATGTATTTAATTCTTTTATAAATTGTACAATGTATTCCTTATTATCTATCCTATCCAAATCTTCAATAACAATAACTAATTTCTTTTTGCTTTTTAATTCGTTGGACACATCTATTAAATCAAGTTCATTAATTGTTTGAACATCATCTTTTGTAAAATAATTACATACTATTCCACTACAAATTATTGTTATAAATAGTATAATAAATCCAAGTATTCCTGAATAATTACATATTTCTTTTATTATCTTTACATAATCATAATATTTAGGATCAGAAAGAAAATTTAAATAGTGTAGAACAACATTGTTTTTATAACAAAAACTTATTATAAATAATAACAATGACAAAATTACACAAAAAAATGAATTATTATTCTTAGTAGAAATATTTATTGTTCTATAATTAGGATTAATTTTTTTTATAATATAAGAAACTTTTTTTGGCCTATTGTTATATATATTATTTGCAAGCTGAATTATCATTCTTTTATGTGCTTCTAATCCACTATTTTTTCCATCAGGATCCCATAAATTTACTCTTATTAAGTCATAATCATTTTTTGACAATTCTTTATCTAGCAAATTGATAATTGATGATTTACCAGAACCATAATCCGATACCAGTCCAATTATTTTTGAATTAGATTCTACTCCCTCTTTTATCATATTTATTTCTTCCTTAAAGCCAATAAAATCATCAGAATATTCTTCTACAGGTATATCTTGAAAATATAGCTTATCATTCATTGTTATCTTCCTCCAATCAAAAAAGAGCATATTCCATCTTAAAAACGGAACACACTCTATTTTCTTATATTATTATAACATCAATATCAAATTTTTAAAATATTTTAGTATGTTTTTGTTATGATAAATATTTATAATTAAAATATTTATATTTAAAGTAACATAATCATATATTGAGCAAAAACAGGCATATATATAGCTAAAAATCAAATAAATATGCTATAATTAAATAAGGAGGTATCATATGAAGACAAATGTAATATATAACGAAAACTGCATTGAAGGAATGAGAAAAATTGATTCTAATTCAGTAGATCTAATCATTGCAGATCCTCCATATAATTTATCCAAAGGAAGTAATATTTTGTGGGATCATACCACTAATATAAATTTAGGTGGCAATTGGAATAAAACTATGCAAAAATGGGACAATTATGAATTAAATGATTATATATCTTTTACTATTGCGTGGTTAAAAGAAGCACAAAGGATTCTTAAACCAACAGGTTCTATGTGGATTTTTGGTACTTATCATAATATTGGTATAGTAAATACTGTGTGTCAATTATTAAATATAGAAATCATAAATGAAGTTATATGGTATAAAAGAAATTCATTTCCAAATCTTGCTGGAAGAAGACTTACTGCAAGTCATGAAAATATTTTATGGTGTCATAAAAATGAAAAGAAAAAAAGACAA
This sequence comes from uncultured Erysipelotrichaceae bacterium, assembly GCA_902801825.1. Taxonomy (GTDB): domain Bacteria; phylum Bacillota_I; class Bacilli_A; order RF39; family UBA660; genus RUG13038. The sequence goes on along the minus strand of CADCJS010000004.1, from coordinate 5,732 downwards.
TACTATTTTGATTATGAATATTCAAAAGAATCAGAATTTAGTGAAGATAATTTAAAAGAAAAAGGTAAACAAATGAGAACTGTTTGGGATATTCCAAATAACAAAGAAAAAAGAGAATTAAAATTTGGAAAACACCCTACACAAAAACCACTAAGATTATTAAAAAGAATGATTAATCTTTCGACAAAAGAAAATGATACTATTTTAGTTCCATTTAGTGGTGCTGGTAGTGAATGTTTAGCTTCTAAAGAATTAAATAGAAACTTTATTGGATTTGAAATAGAAAAAGAATATTATGATATTTCAATTAAAAGAATTAATGATGGTGATATACAATGACAAAAGCTAAAAAACTAATGCCTGTAATAAAATGGACAGGTAGCAAAAGATCACAAGCCGAAACTATAGTTAGTTATTTTCCTGAAAATATAAACACATATTATGAGCCCTTTCTCGGTGGTGGTTCAGTAATGGGAATAGCTAACTTTAAAAAGGCAGTATGTGGAGATATATGTAAACCATTAATTGAACTATGGGAAGAGATAAAAACAAGACCAAATGATGTATCAAAAATATATGAAGGCAATTGGAATAAACTACAAAAAATTGGCTATACATACTACTATGACGTGAGAGATCAATTTAATAAAAATGGCGATCCTAATAAATTTCTATTTTTAACAAGAACATGTTGCAATGGATTGATTAGATTTAACAAAAATGGAGAATTTAATAATTCATTTCATGTTACAAGAAAAGGCATTAATCCAAAGACATTAAACAAAATAATTGATGAATGGTCTAGCAGAATTCAAAATGTTAAGTTCATAATTGGAGATTATAGGGAAACAACTAAAACTGCAAAAAAAGGTGATTTAGTCTATTTAGATCCTCCATACTTCTATAATAAAGATAGATACTCGTCAGATTTAAATTATGAAGAGTTTTTAAAGTTTTTAGAGGATTTAAATAAAAGAGAAATAAAATATGTTTTATCTTTTGATGGATCAAGAGGAGACAAAAATTATAACATTGAAATTCCAAGCAATTTGTATAAAAGAAAGTTCACAATCAAAGCTGGAAATTCAAGCGTTAATAATGTTTTAAATCAAAAAAAAGAGATGGTATTTGAATCTCTTTATCTAAATTGGTAATCTAAATAATTACTAATTCTATGATAATGTTTTCAAATCCATTCTTTTTTTGTTGCAATAATTTTTCAAAAATTTGTTTATGCATGCTTTTTGTTATTATCTTAATAATCCAATTATTATTTTCTTTTTGTGGTATTAATTCAAAAATTACATCACATTTATGCTTATCAAAAAGTGAACTATAACTAATATCACGATCTTTTATATATGCTATTCCACTTAATAGATGTTTTAATGATATGTTTGCTCTACTGCTAGAAATGTTCCAGTCTTTTGTATACTTTATTCTTTCTACACTTGGTATATAATTTGTTAAATCAGTTATATATTTTTTTAATTGAACTCCTATTTCAGTTTCCAAATTATTTGCCTTATCCTTTGATTCAATTGATAGAATAATTGATTCATCTAATATATTAAATAATTGTATAACATGATCTGGTCTTTTAGAATTATCGCTTACTCTCGGCAAAGACAACCATCTATATTCCTTTTCACCAATTAATGATAATCCACTCCAATCTCCTCCTGGTGGATTACACATACCCTCATAAGAATTGTTTTCAAAAATATATTTAAATAAAATATGTATTATTGAATCCACATCATTTTCTGACAAGTGATTTGGAACATTTGATATCTTCATTAAAATTTCTTCATTTTTTCTTTCTAACATTAATTTCTTATTATTAGTGTTATCTTTTAATATACTTAAATGATTATCTGTTCCTAATATATCGGATTCGATAAGAATATAATTACTTAATGACACAATTGATTTCCATAACCCATTTTTTTGTAAATTCAATATTTCATCTTTAATAATATGATTATAGTATTGTTTATATAATGGTCCATATAAGTAAGTCAATATTTCACAATCTTCCCCAACTAGCATAGCAATAAAAGGTAGTATTCCCCTATCAGGTCGATTATCGTCTCCACGTGGTTTAAAACCCTTTATCATACATATAATCATATGTTTATTGTAATCAATATTTTCTTCATTAAACGGATAAATCTTCTTTAATTCTTTTATAAATTGTTTTTTTGAATTTTTAGGAATTAATCCAAAAGGCAAATCTGAACTTCCAATACCTATACTATATTTATTAACTATTGCTTGAAATTTTTTTATTTTATCTGAGGAAGCCTTTGATGATATTTTTTTATTAAACTTAAATTTATTTTTGCTGCTGGCATAATCCAAAATATCTAATTTATTTCTATATATGTTTTCCCAATCTGTAAAATCAAAGGCTTTAGATGACAAAGTACTTTTGGATAAATCTTCTACCATCTGATAATTTTTATCAATTATATTCTTCTCATACTCAGAAACATCATGTTCTAATATCAGGTTCATTATATATTTTGATACTTCTTGTTCTCCAAATATATCACTACTGAATTTTTTTAATTTATTATCAAAAGTTGGCTGATATTCTTCCCCTTTAAAGTATACTTGTGCTAATAAATCTCCATTTTCAATAGAATAATTTAAGTAGCTAAATGGTATTGCAGGATTAGGAAATCTCAAAGCTTTTCTATTTCTTTTATTATCTAACTCATACTTAGCAAATTCTACAATGTACAAATAAGGTATTCCGGATCTAGCAGTAGAATATGCTCTACCACTTCTTTGCCAAGCTTGATTTCCTGCTTGTAATGCACTACAAAATTCCACACCTAATAATACTTTTTCAAATCCATTTTCTTCTTTTACTAATAATACATCTGGTGTTTCATTTAAAAACGAACCTTTTGGTTTAAGAACATCAAAAATATTATTATCCCATCTATCAGATGTTTGCTTGTTAAACCCAGGATAAAGTTCCAATGATAATTCTAACGTTTCATCATTAAACTCTATTGTCGAATCTACTTTCATACAAGATATTGAGCTTAACTCCCTTTTGATTGTTTTGATATTAACATTAGAAAAGATTAGATCAACCATTCTTTCACATTCTATAATATTGTCACCATATATTTTAATGCTATACTTCACTTTACCACCTCATTAAGTTCTTATCTAATAATATTTTAACATAAAAACTGCTTTTTTCATACGAATACACTTGTAACAATTTAATTTTAGAGTGATTAATACATACGGAGGTGTTTATGTTAAGAAAATGTACTGACGAAGATATAAGCGATGAAGAATGTGAAAAGGTTATCGATCCTTTTTATGATAATTATGATAGTTATTTGGAAGAATATGTTATTCCTGAAGTTATAGCATTTTAATTTCAACACGATATAAAAACGATATATTAAAATTTCTAAAATCAGTATTGAACTTTGCTATGACCTGGTATGATTTTAATCTTAATAAAGTTTATAATAAGATGACTAAGTTTAGTAATTCTTCTGATATTCCAAAAGAAATGATGTATTTTACTTATGATCAATGGAAACAATTTATTACTGTTGAAGAGGACTTACAAAAGAGAGTCATGTTTGAAATATTATATTACTGTGGATTAAGAAAAGGTGAACTTAGAGGGTTGACTTGAAAAATATTGATCTTGTTAATAAAATTTTATCTGTTAAAAAGCAAATAACAGATCGTGGCGGTTCGGCTAAAGAGTTCCAGTTCTCCACTCCAAAGACTAAAAGTAGTATAAGAACCCTACCGCCTAATAAAATGTTCTTAAATGACCTTAAAAAGCTTAAAGAAGAGGTATCTAAAGAGTATGGATTCAATGATGATTACTTTGTTATTGGTGATGCTTTTCCTGTAGCTAGTAATACTATTACATCGAGAAAAAATCGAAATTGTAAATTGGCTGGTGTACCTCAAATTAGGATCCATGATTTCAGGCACTCATGTGCATCTTTACTTGTTAATAACGGTGCTAATATAACTGTGGTAGCTAAGTATCTAGGTCATACAAAAATAGAAGAAACATTGAACACTTATACACATTTATTCAACTCTGCTTTAAATGAAGTTGTCGAGCTTATAGATAGATTAGAATAAAAAGTTAGGTTTTATTTCCTAACTTTCTTATTTTATTTCATTAACTATTTTATTTAATATAGAATTTAATTGTTTACTCTGTTTGTTCTTCTCGTTTTCAGTATATTCAAATTCAAGTTGAATGTCTATTATTGCTTTTAAGTATTGATAATACTCTTTACTCTGTTCTTCATTTAATTCATGTATACTTTTGCTCAATATACTATACAAATTTTTTAATAAATCCTTAATTCTAGAATCAAAACAATCTTTAACTGCTTTAATTTTGGTTTCAACATGATCATCCTTGAGAGTAATATTATTTTCTTTTATATAATTATTAAGCATTTTTTCAAATATTCTTCGTAAATACGCATAAGCACCAACATAAAAATGTTCTGCATTTGATAAGTCAGCTTTTTTATAATCTTCATAAGCATTTATCTTAGTTAATTGTTCTTTATACTTTTCAAAATCAAAATCATGCACGCTTAACATTGATGGATCTTGGCCAATTTTTTTAACTATAAAAGTTCCCAATCTTTGTTCAATGGAGATGACCATAAAATATCTATGGCTAGAATCATTTGTGCAGGTTAATTGATACTCTATATACCATTTTCCATATTCATTCAAAAATGCTTTTGGATAAGGAGGCATACCTCCCCAAATATGCCCATTTTTTATATCGATTCGACCTCCCGGTGCATTTGAAAAATTTCTAGTAACTGACATATATGATGTAGTGTGATTCATATCATCAAAAAAGCCTATAAGTCTTTTGTCTATATCAAAAGGAAATTCTTTATTACATTTATTGCACAATGTTACAATTTTATTGTTTTTAATACCAATATATTTAAACATTTCTTTTGCAGCATCTTCATCATAATTATACTTATCTCCTTCTAAAACAAATAATTTGAACTCTTTTTTTGAATATAATGATTCATTATTGAAAACATCCTGAATATTCATGTTATTACCTCCTTGCATTATAAAAAAGATCATTGCTTTTATTTAATTCATATTATAACATTTTATTTCATAATTTAACAATTTATATAGAATAATTTATTAAAATGGTACCTAAATGGTACCTAGCCCTATTTTTAGAGAACTATCAAATTGATAAAAGCCTTATATTTCTTACAAAAAATGAGAGTGACATAAGTTAATCGCTCTCTTCAGGGGGAAGAGAACATTTCTTAAATAAATATATCTTCTGATAAAAACCCCGTTTCTTGGACAAAATAGAAACGAGGTTTTTATCAGAAAATATTCCTATTATTTTTTAAATTTACAACTTAATTTAACATTAATTGTATAGTCTTCTTTTCCATATGGAGGATTAGGGTATATTATAGCTTTTGTTTCTTCTACGTCACAGTCTTTTAATACTTCAAATGATATTTTTTTATTATCATCTTGTGAGTAATAGAATTTTTCTAAGTTTTCTAAGTTTATAGTTATACCTGTTTCTGTATAGTTAGATAAGAATACTTTTATTTTATTTTTATCATTAGAATCAGAGTTTTGACTATAATAGTAACCTGAGTAAAATTCTTTTGCCATAGTTTCTACTTTATCATATGCTTTTTGTTCATCTG
>CADCJS010000003.1 GCA_902801825.1 uncultured Erysipelotrichaceae bacterium | reverse complement strand
GGTATTGTAAACATAGGCATCGATTGGGTTAAAAATAAAGATAAATATACAAAAGAAGAATTATTATTATATTTTGATAAATTAATTCCTGACAAAGTTTAAATAATTATAATTACTTTTCTAAACATATATAAAAATAGGGTTCACATCAAAATTTCACCCTATTTTTTGTTTTTTCTTTTTATAAATTCAAATAATTTTTTAAAGGCTTAGTTTAATTAAAAGGATTCAAAAAAGAATATTTTTCTCTTGAACTCTTTTGAAATTTTTTAATATCAATTTTCAATTATTCATATTTAATAATAATATTATTTTATCATTTAATATTGTCTAATTGAATTGACATTTTCTATAATTACTACTCATTATTCCCCATAAAAATCGTATCTCCTTTTTTAACTATATAAGTTTGATTCATATTATTCACCTCTATAAATTATATGTATTAAAATATAAATAATAACTTTTAATCAATAAAAAAAGATGAACAATTATTCATCTTCTTCAATATCTTTTGAGTCACAATCACAGTTTTCATGACAATCACAATTACAGTTTTCATTACAATCACAATTGCAGTTTTCATTACAATCACAATTGCAGTTTTCATTACAATCACAATTGCAGTTTTCATGACAATCACAATTACAGTTTTCATTACAATCACAATTTTGATTATAGTTATAGTTTTCTTTATTATCTTTTTTCATATTTCCTCCTTATTTGTTACATTATTATTATAACAAATATAAATAATTTTATACTATTAAATAACATTTATCTATTTTAATATAATAAAGAATAAAAATTTCTTTTAAAAAATCAAAAATATATTGAAATTTATTTGTTTTTATGATAAGATTACAAACGTGGACCCTTAGCTCAGTTGGTTAGAGCATCCGGCTCATAACCGGGCGGTCGTAGGTTCGAGTCCTACAGGGTCCACCACTTTTTTTATTTATAGTGCAGGTGTGGCGAAATTGGCAGACGCGCTAGACTTAGGATCTAGTTCCATTGGAGTGGGGGTTCAAGTCCCTTCACCTGCACCACTTAGTAATTAACAGGGTATCCTGTTTTTTTTTGACCACCCAGGTTATGAAAAAGGATGAATTTATTTAAAAAATATTTTTATTTTTTAAAAGATTTTCTTATATATATGATAAAATATAATAAAGGAGTTTAAAGAATTATGAAAAAAATCAAATTTTTATTTAAAGCTTTATTAAGAATGGATTATAAATCTTTTTATAAGATTACTAAAAAAGTATCAAATAAAAGTAAAAGATTATATATAATAACATTAATTGATATTATTTATTGTGGAATTAAGTATCAGGCTGGTTATATGGATTATCAAGAGTTTGAATTTTATAATTTAAATAATAAACAAAGAGAAACATACTTAACTAGAGGAAAAAATAATTATATTGTTAATAAATATAATAATAAGGAATATTGGCATTATTTAAGTAATAAATTAGAATTTAATGAAAAGTTTAAAAAATACTTAAAAAGAGATTATATTGATTTAACAAAAGCCAGTGCTAAAGATTTTGAAAAATTTATTAATGATAAAGAATATGTTATTGCTAAAGAAGTTGATAACTGTGGTGGATTAGGTATTAGTAAAATAAAAGTTAAAGATTATAATAGTAAAATTTTATATAATAAACTTATTGAAAATAAACAATATTTGGTTGAAGAAGTAATAAAACAAAATTCAAAAATAAATAAGTTATATGCTAATTCAGTTAATACAATTAGATTATTTACTTTTAATGATGGTAAAAATGTACATATAATTAATTCTATTTTCAGAATTGGTAATAGTGGTTTTGTTGATAATTTTTCTTCTGGAGGGATGTATACATTTCTTGATAATAATGGTAAAGTTATTGTACCTGCAATAGATAAAGAAGATAATAAAATAGATATTCACCCTACTTCAAAAGAAAAGATTGTTGGATTTGTAGTACCTAATTATGATAAGGCTAAACAAATGGTAAAGGAAGCTGCTAAAGAAATAAGTGAAATTAAATATATTGGTTGGGATGTTGCTATAACTGAAAATGATGCTTGTTTAGTAGAAGGAAATGAATTCCCTGGTGTATTTCAAATTAAACCATCATTTAAAAAAGATGCTGAAGGACTTATACCAACATATAAAAAATATATTAAGTTTTAATAATAAAACAAGAAGAACTAGATTCTTCTTGTTTTTAATTGAAATCAAATACTATATTATTATCTTCTAATTTTAATCTTGCAGAAAATGGTTTATCATTTTTAGAAATAAAGTTTTCTATTACATCTGTTTTTTTATCTTTTAATAATTTTATTGCATTATCTTTAGATATTATTCTTTTACAGATAGTTAAATTAATTTTAAAATCACAACCATTTTTATAACCTAAACAACCATATCCATATCTATTTCTTACAACATCTTTACCACATTTAGGACATATACCTACTTTATCCATATAGAATCCTATATTTTTATCTATATTTGTTTTTTCATAATTAAATACATCATTAATTTCATTTTTAGCTTCATTAACTACATCATCTATTGTAAATTCATTTCTATATACTTTTTTTAAACCTTTACCTAATTCACTAGTTTTATATTTATCCATTACAATATTCATATTTGTTAATGATTCTATTAGATATTCACCTAATGGTTCTAGATAATAAACATCTTTTTTTAAAGATATATATTTACTATTTATAGCATTTTCTATTATACCTGTTCTAGTAGCTTCTGTACCTAATTCTAACCCTTCAAATATAGCTTTATATTCTTCATAGTCATCATCATCTTCTTTATTCTTTTTATCTTCTCTAAATGGGTTCTTTAAATAGTTATTTAATGTTTCTATTGTATAATGTTTAGGCGCGGTAGTTTTTTTCTCTTTAGGTTTAAAATCAATATTAATAATATCTCCTTTTTCTAATTTAGGTAATACTTTATCATTTCTATCATTTTCATATTTAGTAAAACCTTTAGTTACAATAACATTACCTTTTAAAACAAATTCTTCTTTATCACCTAGTTTAATAGTTATTTCTGTTTTTTCTATTTTACATTCTTCATTACAAAATACTGCCATAAATCTTTTTAATACAGTTTTATATATTAATAATTCTTTTTCATTTAATTTATCTTTGGCTGGTATTTTATAAGTAGGTGTTAAAGCTGAATGTGATTCTATTTTACTATCATCAAATATAGTTTTTTTATCTTTAAATACTATATCATTACCTTTTTGTTTAAATATATCAATTATTTTCTTTATTTTATCTTTTTCATTAGTTGCCAGATATTCTGAATTAGTTCTTGGATATGTTAAATATCCTTCTTCATATAATTTTTGAATTATTTGAAGAGATTCTTTCATAGGCATTTTATATTTTTTACCTAATACATTTTGAAGTTTAGATAAAGAAAATAATTTTGGTGGTTTTAAAATATCATTCTTTATTTTTTTTGATTTTACTTCTGCTTTAAGTAAGTTATATTCATCACATAATTTTTTTGCTTTACCTAATTCATCTTTACTAAATTTTTCTTTTGAATTTAATTCAATTACTTCATCATTTGTTTTAGCAGTAGAACAAATACCATAATATATTTCTGGAGTAAAGTTTTCTATTGATTTATCTCTATCATATATAGCTTTTACTATTGGTACAATTACTCTACCTACTCTTAATAATACACCTGTTTTAAGTGTTGCATACCTAGTTAAATTTACACCATATAACCAATCTATATATGTTCTAGATAATCCTTCATTAGCAAGATTATTATATTCATCATCTTTTTTCATTTCTTTAATTGCTTTATTAATTGTTTCATCAGTTTGATCTTTTAACCATAATCTATATATTTCTTTATTAGAATTTTTGTCTAAGGCTTCATTAATAATTAATCTAATTATTATTTCTCCCTCTCTATCAGCATCTCCTGCATTAACTATTTTAGTTACATCTTCTCTATTAATTAGATTTTTAATTATATCGAATTGTTTTTTAACACCTAGATCTATTTCTTTTGTTTTATTATCTTTTTTTAAGTTGAATTTAAATTTTTCTGGGTAATAAGGTAAGTTATCTATTTTCCATTTTACAATTTCATTTGTATAGTCTTCAATATCATAAAGAGTAAATAAATGACCAAATGCATAAGTAACTATATATTCATTATTTATATAATAACCATCTTTTTTATTAAATTTTCCTAAGGCATTAATAATATTTCGCGCTAAAGATGGTTTTTCTGCGATTATTACTATCATTATTTCCTCCTTATAAGTCTTATTCTATTATAACAAAAAAAAGGCTTATTACTAAACCTTTTTATTTTAAAATTAATTTTTTTTCTTTTTTCATACTTGTTATTTGTTTATCAAGAATCTCTTTTGAAAAATCTACTGCATCTTTAAAATCAACGCTTTTATCTAAAAATTCATATTTCTTTTTAGAAGCATCCCAAACACCTTGGTGTTTGTCAACAAAATCTTTATTTAAATGTTTTGTTGATATATCGCTATAATTAATTTTTCCTCTAACTTTAATCATTATCTTAAAATATTCAGAAAATAAATCTTTATCATATTCTCCACCATACATTTTATAAATATCATAGAAATCTTTTACTCTTGTATTTAATACATCAGTTTTATTATTTTCTACTAAAATACATAATTTTTCAGCAAGTGTTTCTTCCAAAGAAGGCACAACTACTTTATATGATTTGTCATTTTCAAATATTTTAGGAACTTCTTTAATTTGTTTCTTTAATATGCATGGATGATTTTCTCTATAATCCATATTTATATTTTGAATAAAGTTACATCTTTTATCCTTAGCAACTAAAGGTATTTTATAAATTCCTGTAGAAGTAATTTTTGGTTTTGATCTTAATGTTAATTCAATATTATCATTTTTTGTAGAACATAATGCTTGTATTAAAATAATTAATGGATCATGGTGAGAAATAACAGATGTTAAATCTACATCTGTTATTGGTCTTACCATTTCACCTAGATTTACAAGTTGAGAAAAACTACCTTTTGTTATAAATACATTATTTTTATCTTTTTCATTCATTATTCTTAATAATTCTCTAGCAAAATATGTATTATAAGTATTTTGTATACTTAAGTTTAATCTTTTTGATTCTTTTTTCATAAAACTTTTTAATTGATCTGTATTTCTAAAATTCATATTTTTTCTCCCACAAGTTGTTTATTATACATAATATTAAATTATTAAGCAATAATTATTATTCAATAATTTTAAAATCATCTAAAAAATCATCTATTGTTAATATTTCATCATCAATTTCTTTTAATGATACTTCTTTTTTTGGTTCTTCTTTTTCTTCTATAATTTCAATTTCTTCTTCATTTTCTATTTCTTTTACAATAAATACATCTATAATTCTTTGTTTAGATATACTTGAACCAGTAGAATATCTATCATTAATTGAAATTTCACTATTTTTTAAATATGTTAGTTCTTTAATATTTATAACACCAAATTTATCTTTTGAAGTTGTTATAAATGATTTTATTATTTTATGTGGATTTGTTTTTACTAATCTAATTAATAATAATCCTTTTCTTGCTCTTGAACTTACTTCACAATCAGATATTTTTATTCTTTTTGCAGTCATTTTATCAGTAAATACAGTTATATAATCACTATTATCACTGAATATTTCTCCATTTATAACATAATCATCTTTATCTAATTTAATAGATTTAACACCACTTGCTTTTAATCCTGTAACTGGCACTTCACTAACTTTATACCAAAGTCCATAACCATTATGAGTTGTTATAAATACATTACTATAATTACTATTTGTAACAGAAACAACTAAGTCATCATTTTTTAATTTAATACAATTAATTGCTTTAGAATATCTACTTACTTTAAATTGTGATAATTCTGTTCTTTTGATCATTCCATTTTTTGTAAATAATGTTATATTTTGTTTTTTATCAAAATCATTTACATTTAATGAATATATTATTCTTTCATCGTCTTTAATACTTACAATATTACTTATATGTTTTCCTAATTCTTTCCATTTTAAATCTGGTAAATTATATACTGGAATATATAAATAATTTCCTTTATCAGTAAATAATAATAGTGTTGAAAGTGTATTCATTTCATATAATCCAATAATATAGTCATTTTCTTTTAAAGTCAAATCTTCCATACTTGAAGAAGAAAAACTCTTTTTGGATACTCTTTTAACATATCCTTCATTTGTTACAACTACTATTACATCTTCTTTTTGAATCATAGCTTCAGTATCTATTTTAATTTCTTTTATTTCATCTTCAATATCAGTTTTTCTATCTTCTTGATATTCTTTTTTTATTTCTAATAATTCTTTTTTTATTTGTTTCATTAATTTTTTTTCATCATTTAAGATTGAATTTAAAAATTCTATTATTTTTTCTAAATCAGATAATTCATTTTCAAGCATTACTACATCTGTATTGGTCAAACGATATAATTGTAATTTAACAATTGCATCTGCTTGATTAAAAGTAAAATCATATTTATTAATTAAGTTTTCAGTTGCATCTGCTCTATTCTTACTTTGTCTAATCAAAGCAATAATTTCATCAAGTATAGATATTGCTTTCATCAAACCTTGTACTATTTCATACCTTGCTTTTGCATGTTCTAAATTAAAGATACTTCTTCTAGTTACAACTTCTTTTTGATGTTTAATATAAGCATCTAATATATCTATAATACCTACTAATTTAGGTCTTCTATCTACTATAGCAATCATATTATAAGAGTAAGATACTTGCATATCAGTATTTTTAAGTAAATATTTTAATATTAAATCTGTATCAGCATCTTTCTTTAAATCTATAGTAATTATTAATTCTCCTCTAGAAGTTGAATCTACTACATCTACAATACCATCTATTTTCTTTTCTATTCTTATATCGTTCATTTTTTTAACTAGATTAGCTTTATTAACTTCATATGGAATTTCTGTAATTATTATTTGATTCTTACCTTTTTCTTTATTAATATGATATCTTGATTTAATTAATATTTTTGCTTTACCTGTAGTATATGCTTTTTTTATTTCTTCTTTACCACAAGCTATACCACCAGTTGGAAAATCTGGTCCTTTAACTATTTGTAAAATATCATCTACTGTACATTTTGGTTTATCTATTCTTAAAATAGTTGCATCTATTATTTCTCCTAAATTATGAGGAGGTATATCAGTTGCATAACCTGCAGATATTCCAGTTGCACCATTAACTAATAAATTTGGAAATCTACATGGAAGTACTGTTGGTTCTTCTTCTGTATCATCATAATTAGGTGCCATTTCTACTGTATTTTTATCTATATCTTTAAGTATTTCTCCTGCAATTTTTGATAATTTTACTTCTGTATAACGCATTGCTGCTGCAGAATCACCATCCATTGATCCATTATTACCATGCATATCTATATATGGAGTCATCATCTTCCAACTTTGACTCATTCTTACCATAGCATCATATATAGATGAATCACCATGTGGATGGTATTTACCCATTATGTCACCAACTGCTCTAGCACTTTTTCTATATTTATTCTCATATGTATTTTTTCCCTTATACATACCAAATAGAATTCTTCTTTGAACAGGTTTAAGTCCATCTCTAACATCTGGTATTGCTCTATCTTGTATTATTTCTTTACAATATCTACCAAAACGTTCACCCATTATTTCTTCTAAAGCATAGTCGTGAATTTTTTGTAAAACAAGTTTTGTTTCTTCTTTTTTTGCCATTACTTTTCACCTACTTATTAATTTTATAATCATCTTCTAATGAGAATTCAACATTTTCTTCTATCCAATTTTTTCTTGGTTCTACTTTTTCTCCCATTAGTACACTAACTCTTTTTTCTGCTAATGCTGCATCTGTTATATTAACTCTAATTAAAGATCTAGAATATGGATCCATAGTTGTTTCCCATAATTGTGTATCATCCATTTCACCTAATCCTTTATATCTTTGTAAATCTTCTATTTTTCTTCCTTTAGTTATTTCTTTTAATTCTTCATCTGTATAAACATATACTTCTTCTTTTTTACCAAATTTAACTTTATATAAAGGAGGACAAGCAATATATAATTTTCCTTCTTCTATTAAAGGTTTCATATATCTATAGAAGAATGTAATTAATAATACTTGAATATGACATCCATCAACATCAGCATCAGTCATTATTATAACTTTATCATAATTACAATCTTTGATATTAAAATCTTGACCTACACCAGCACCTATTGTATATATTAAAGTGTTTATTTCTGCATTTTTATATGCTTCATCTAAGGATGCTCTTTCTGTATTTAATACTTTACCTCTTAATGGTAAAATTGCTTGATAAGATCTATCTCTACCACTTTTAGCTGAACCACCAGCAGAATCTCCTTCAACTATAAATAATTCATTTTTCTTATTATCTTTTTTAGAAGCAGGAGCAAGTTTATCACTTATATTTTTTTCTTTTTTACTATTAGAACCTTTACGAGCATTCTCTCTTGCTTTTCTCGCAGCTTCTCTTGCATTTTTTTCTTTTATTGCTTTATCTAATATTGAACTAGCTCCATCTTTATTTTCTTCTAAATAAAATTGTAAATTTTCTAATGTTATATTTTCTACAACACTCTTTGCAATAGGAGTTCCTAATTTACCTTTAGTTTGTCCTTCAAATTGTAATAATGCTTCTGGTACTCTAACTGATAAAATAGCTGTTAAACCTTGTCTAACATCTGACCCTTCTAAATTTTTATCTTTTGCTTTTAAATAATTATTCTTTTTAGCATATTCATTAAATACTTTTGTTAGTGCACTTTTAAAACCTACTTCATGAGAACCACCATCAATAGTTTTTACATTGTTAACAAATGATATTATATTTTCATTATAAGTATTAGTATATTGCATCGCAATTTCTACTTCTATATTATCTTTTGATCCACTAAAGTGTAATACATTATTTAATGGAGTTTTATCTTCATTTAAATATTCTACAAAAGACTTTATTCCATTATCATAATGATATTTTTCACTTCTATCATTTTTTTCATCTATTACTTCTACAGTTAATCCTTTTAATAAAAATGCTGATTCTTGCATTCTTTCACATATTTTACTAAATGAAAAATCAATAGTAGTAAATATATCTTTATTTGGCAAAAATCTTACAGTAGTTCCTGTTTGTTTAGTATTTCCTATTTCTTTTAATGGTTCACAAACTTCTCCACCATTTTTAAATCCAATGGCATATTCTTTTCCATCTCTTTTACTCATTACAATCATATAACTTGAAAGAGCATTAACAACAGATGCACCTACACCATGAAGTCCACCAGATACTTTATAGTTTCCTTCTTCAAATTTACCACCGGCATGTAGTACTGTATATATTACTTCAACAGTACTTTTTCCTGATTCATGTTTTCCTACTGGTACACCACGTCCATTATCTTCAACTGAAATAGAACCATCTTTATGTAATGTTATTTTTATAGTATTACCATAACCATTCATTATTTCATCTATTGAATTATCTACTATTTCCCATACTAAATGATGAAGACCTCTTTTATCAGTAGAACCTATATACATTCCAGGTCTTTTTCTAACTGCTTCTAATCCTTCTAATATCTTAATAGAATGTTCATCATATTTTGCCATTAATATCATTCTCCTATCTATCCATTCTTATCAATTATATCAAAAAAATCCTTTAAAAATCAAGAAAAACAAAAAAAATGTAAAGTAATTATTTACTTTACATTTATATTTAACTATTTTTGTTTATTAGTATTTGTATTTCTAGTAACAGTTTTACTTCCAGTAGAAACATAAGTTCTTCTACTTCTACCTGTTCTTTCCCATGGATAACCTAATTCAGTTTTTGACCAAGTAGTTTCATAAGAAGTATTAACAGTTCTATATTTATATTTATATAATGTTCTTGTTCTAACATCATATGTATATTCATTTAATTCTTCTTTACTATTAACCCAAATACCTAAATCGATATATGATGTTTCACTAGTAGTTTTAGTCTTTCCAGTTAATATATAACCATCAGATTCAACATTTTCAGTAACCCATCTAGTATCTTTAACATATTTAGTTTTATTATTAGTTGTATATTTATATTGATCTTTAGTTTTAATATTATAAACATACTCACCTAATTTATTATAATTAGTAACCCATTTTCCTAAAGATTCATATTTTATAGTTGTTGTAGTAGCAGTTTTATTCGCATATACATATCCTTCTGGTGATGTGCTTGAATTTGTCCACTTAACATCTATAATATATTCTTCTATATGATTATAAGCATATTTATATTGAGTTTGAGTTAAAACATCATAAGTGTATTCACCTAATTTATCTTTACTTGTAACCCATTTTCCTAATGATTCATATGTTACTTTTGTATCAGTTGCAGTTTTATTCGCATATACATATCCTTCTGGTGATGTACTTGATTTTGTCCATTTAACATCAATAACATATCTTTCACCATTATTATATGCATATTTATATTGTTCCTTAGTAAGAATATCATTAGTATATTCACCTAATTTATCCTTATTAGTAACCCATTTTCCTAATGATTCATATGTTACAACTGTTTTAGTTCCTGTTTTACCAGTTGATGTATAACCAGCTGGAGCAACATTTTCATCTTTCCAAACAGTATCTATAACATAAACTTCATCATTAGTGATTTTATAGCCATTATTTACGTAACTTGTAGCATCTGTAACAACTTTTGTATCAGTAGTATAAGTTACTGTATTTGAACAATCCTTATAATAATATTGATATTTAGTTGTTGTACCAGAAGCTTTATATACTCTATAGTAATATACAATATTTGTAGCATTACAATTAAATGTACAATTATCATTATCAGATTTACTTAATAATTCATATCTATAATTTCCAGAATATTCTGGCATAATCATAGTAGTTTTATAAGAGTTATTAACAATTACCCAAGAAGTAGCATCTGATTTTGAATTATACGCATCTCCATAAATTCTACTAGATGTATTAGCTGGTTTACTTTGATACCAAGTAGTATCTTTCTTCCAATCAGAACATGTATTAGTAGTATTTGGTATTTGTTTTGTAACAGTATATTTATGACCATATTTAGCAAATTGATATCTTGTAGTTTTTGTTTCTATCTTTTTAGAACCAGTATATAATGTTCTCTTTGCATATAATTTTGTAGTAGCATTTGGTGTTTTAACTTCTGTTGTCCAATTATCATCAATTTTCCAACTATCTTTGTATCCATATTTAATATGTTTATATTGTGTTGTTTTTGTAGTTACTTTTTTAGAACCAGTATATAATGTTCTTTTTGCATATAATTTAACATTATCTGATTCTTGTTTAGTATTATTTAACCATGTATCATCTACTGTCCAAGTATTCTTTTTACCATATTTAACATGTTTATATTGCGTTTCTTTTTTTGTTACTTTCTTTTGACCAGTATATAATGTTCTTTTTGCATATAATTTTAAATTTTCAGTTTCTTTCTTAACTTCTTCTGTCCAATCACCTATTGTCCAGTTATCTTTATATGCATATAAGATTTGTTCATATAATGTAGTACCTTTTGTAACTTTCTTTTTACCAGTATATTGTTTTTTAGTATCAACAAGTTTAACATTTTCATTTTCAGTTTCTTGTTTTTCAGTAAAGTTACCAATAGTCCAGTTTTCACTAGTTAATTTCTTTTGAAACTCGTATTCATAAACATATTTACCAGTAGGAACTGTGACAGTTACTACACCATCTTTTGAAGTTTCACAACTCACTTTATTTTCTTGTTCTTCTAAAGCTTCCTTAACAGCTTCTTTTATTGTTTTTTCATCATTACATGTTTGACCTTTACAGAAATTATGACATCCAATTCTTTCAACAACATAATTAGATTCTTTACCACAAGTTAAAGATACTTTTAAAACGTATTCATCACCATCTTTTGTAACTTTAACATATGACTTAGTATTGTCACAAGTTTTACCATCCTTATCAACAAATGGTATAATTAACTTTTTATCAAGCATTTCTTGTAAAGTCATCTTTGTACTTTTACCATCTTCAGTTGGCATTCTCTTAATTGTATAATAATCCTCAGCCGCATCCTTCATTGTTTGAATATTATCATTAAATATTGAACTATAAAAAGGTGTTAAATTTGGCATTGGAAATAAATACATTAATAAAAATATAAATATTGTAATAAATAATACTTTTACTAATATATCTCTTAAAAATGAACTTCTATTATCCATATATTTTCCCCCTCTTTCAAATAATGCTGCCTATACTACCATAACAGTACTAATTTGTCAAATTTTTGACGCTTTTTCACATTTTTTGAAACGATTTCTATAATATCACAAATAAAAAGAAAAAGTCAATTAAAAAAAAGAGTTATCTTTTCGATGACTCTAATTCTACTATAGTTGAACCTATGTTTATATCTAAATAGTATCTTAATACCCTCTTATCTTTTTTTAAATATTTATGAATCTCTTCTTTTAATATTCCTTTTCCTTTGCCATGTATAATAACAATCTTATACTTTTTTAATTTTAATGAATCATTAATAAATTCATCTACTTTAATTATAGAAGAAACTTTATCATATCCATGTAAATCTATTGATGGTAAATTTATTAAAAATGGATCTATATACTTTTTCATATTACTCCTGTATTTCTGATATTGCAGCCGATAACCTAGCACCTAGTATTCTATATGGAGAACAAGATACATAATCAAAATCATTTTCATTACAGAAACATATTGTATTAAAATCTCCTCCTTGTTCACCACAAATACCTATTTCAATATTCTTATTTACTTTTCTTGCATCTTTAACTGCTTGTTTAATAAGTTTTCCTACACCCTTTATATCTAATGACTTAAAAGGATCATTATTAAATATTCCTTTTTCATAATAATCTTTTAAAAACTCTGAATCATCTCTACTTATTCCATAAGTGAATTGTGTTAAATCATTTGTACCAAAACTATAAAAGTCTGCTTCTTTAGCTATTTCACTTGATAATAAAGCCGCTCTTACAGTTTCTATCATAGTTCCTATTTTATAATCTATTTTTTTATTATACTTTTCAAATATCAAATTAGCTTCTTCTTTTATTATATTTTTAATATAAATAAATTCATTTATATCAGACACTAATGGTAACATTATATTAGGTTTTACGCTGAAACCTTCTTCTGTTAATTCTATTGCTGATTCAAGGATTGCTTTTATTTGCATTCTAACTATATCTTCATAAGAAATAGATAATCTAATACCTCTATGTCCCATCATAGGATTTACTTCTTTTAAAGATTTAATTCTATCATTTAGTTTATTAATATTTATTTTTAAATTTAATGCTAGTTTAGTTATTTCTTCTCTATCTTTAGGTAAGAATTCATGTAATGGAGGATCTAATAACCTAATAGTAACTGATTTATTATTCATTAATTTAAATATTTCTTTAAAATCATTTTTCTGATATGGTAATAAATCATTTAATGCTTTATTAATTTCTTCTTTGTTAGAAGATAAAATCATTTTTCTAAAATTAAATATTCTTTTTTCATCAAAGAACATGTGTTCAGTTCTAACTAAACCTATTCCTTCACATCCATAAATAATAGCATTTTTAGTATCTGTAATTGTTTCACTATTTGCATATATTTTTAATTTTTTACTAGAATCAACATAAGACATAAATTTCTTTAAATATTCTGATTCTTTTTTATTTGTAGTTTTTATTTTTCTATCATATATTATTCCATTAGTACCATCTATAGAAATATAATCTCCTTCATTAAATTTTATATTATCACCTGTTATTAATTGTTTATTATTATAATCTATTTTTATATTTTCTATAGAACATACACAAGGTTTTCCCATGCTTCTAGCTACTACAGCAGCATGACTTGTTATTCCTCCTACTTGAGTTATTAGTCCTTCACAAATCTTCATTCCTTCAATATCTTCAGTAGTAGTTTCTTTCTTTACTAATATACATTTTTCATTTAATAAACTTACTTTTTTTGCATCTTTTACATCAAAATATATTCTTCCAGAAGCACATCCAGAAGATGCACCTAATCCTGTAGAAATAACTTTAACTGATTTTAATTCTTCTTTATCAAATTCATTATGTAATAAATGTTCCATTTCATTAGGATTAACTCTTAAAATAGCTTCTTTTTTAGTAATTAATTTTTCTTCAACTAAATCAACTGCAACTTTTATAGAAGCATCAATAGTTCTCTTAGCATTTCTAGTTTGTAATATATATAATTTTTTATTTTCTACAGTAAATTCAATATCTTGAATATCTTTATAATGCTTTTCTAATACTTTAGAATAATAATATAATTCATCATAAATCATAGGCATTTTTTTCTTTAATAAACTTATTTTATTAGGTGTTCTTGCTCCAGAAACAATATCTTCTCCTTGTGCATTAATTAAGTATTCACCAAATAACTCATTAGAACCATTAATAGGATTTCTAGAAAATATTACTCCTGATAAAGAATCATTATTTAAATTACCATAAACCATTTCTTGAATATTAACAGCAGTTCCTATTGAATCATCTATGTTATTCATTTTTCTATAAAAAATTGCTCTTTCATTATTCCAAGAATTAAAAACTGCTTTTACTGATTCAATCAATTGTTCATAAGGATCTTGAGGAAAATAACTTTTAGATAACATTTTATATAATTTTTTAAATTCAAATGTAATATTTTTTAAAGAATCTATATCTAAATCAATATCATATTTAATATTCTTTCTTATTTTTTCTTTTGTTATTATTTCTTCAAATTTATTTTTATCATAACCCTTTACTACATCAGAATACATCATTATTAATCTTCTATATAAATCATATCCAAATCTTTTATCATCCATTTTACTTAATATATCATCATTCATACCTATATTAAGTATTGTATCCATCATTCCAGGCATAGATACCGATGATCCACTTCTAACTGACAATAATAATGGATTATCTTTATTTCCAAATTGTTTATTTGTTTTATTTTCTATTTTTTTAATTGAAGATATTATTTGATTTAATTCAGTTTTAGTCAATTCTTTTTTAGAATTATATTTTTTACATAAATGTGATGAAATAATAAATCCATAAGGAACATTTAGTTTTAAATTTG
Source organism: uncultured Erysipelotrichaceae bacterium (assembly GCA_902801825.1). GTDB lineage: Bacteria > Bacillota_I > Bacilli_A > RF39 > UBA660 > RUG13038. The sequence goes on along the minus strand of CADCJS010000003.1, from coordinate 37,433 downwards.
TCATTTCAGATAAATTCGCACCTTTATTACCTAAAATATCTTTCATACTAATATTTCCTTCATCAAACATATAAACATATTTTTCCATATTTACCTCACTTATTCTTATAATATAAGTTTATCAAAATAAAAGTGTATTTTCTATAAAAAACACACTATTTTACATTATTTATATTTCTAGGATGACATTTTCTATATACTTCTCTTAAATGCTCATTACTAACATGAGTGTATATTTCTGTACTAGATAAAGAAGTATGACCTAGTAATTCTTTTACTGCGAGTAAATCACAACCATTATCAAGTAAATGTGTTGCGAATGTATGTCTAAAAACATGAGGTGTTATATTCATTTTTATACTAGCTTTTTTAATTATTTCATCAATGATTTGTTCTATTCTTCTTGTAGTTAATTTCTCTTTTTTCTTTCCTACAATTAAATATTCACTATCTATATTTTCTAACAAATCTTTTCTAGAAGAATTCATATATTCTTTTATCGCATCTTTGGCATAATCACCAAAAGAAACAATTCTTTCTTTATTTCCTTTACCTATAATATCAATATTTTTTTCATTAAAATCTATATCTTTGATTTTTATATTAACAAGTTCACTAACTCTTACTCCTGAACCATATAATATTTCTAAAATTACTCTTTCTCGTAATCCTAAAGATGTTTTTAAATTAGGTTCTTCAAATATTTTAGAGATATTATCATAATTAATAAATTTTGGTATCTTTTTTTCTTTTTTAGGAGAAGAAACTAATAAAAAAGGATTACTATTAATAATATTATTTAAAACTAAATATTTATAAAAAGATCTTACACTACTAAGTTTTCTAGATATACTTGTTTTCTTTAAATTAATATCTTTTAAATATATAAGATACTCTACACATTTATTATAATCCATATTTTTATAATCATATTTTTTAATATTAATAAAATCTAAATAATTATCTAAATCTTTTTGATAATTTATACATGTATAATCAGAATAATTTTTCATTATTTTTAAATATTTAATAAAATCTATTATTTCTTTATTCATACGTTCACCTACTTAAAAAGGAGATTATTATCCCCTTTTATTTATCTTATAACATATGGATTTTCTAAAGATCCATCACCAGATTTATATATAACATTATTATTAACATAAAATACAATATTTATAAAAGAATAATTATTTGCTTTTTTAATATCAAGACCATTTCTTGATACATTATAAACAGCATAAGTATTATTCTTAACTGAATTTAAAGTATGTGTTTTAAATTTCATAGTTTGAAAGTAATTATAATTATTACATTCATTTTTGTTAATATCATTACATTCACTAGAAATACTTGCTCTAAAGTAATCTTCAACATTTGGAACAGCTATATACATTTCTGTAACTTCATCACATTCATGATTCTTTTCAACAATTACATCTTCGATACTTCTTTTTCCAATACAATAATCATGTTTTGCAATTACATTTTTTTCAGTATCAGAAATAAATTCATTTTCTTTTTCAAATAAATCTTCTAAAGATTTTTTTAATCTACTCTTCATAAAATTATTTATACCATATTCTTTTTGTACTTCTGTATTAAATCTATCATCCCATACCGAAGAATCAATAATATAGTCATTAGATACAACTCTTAAATAATTATCAGAAGTAATATTCATAATTCTATATAATCTATCACCAATTTTTAAATAATTATTAGGATATTCTCCTCTATATAAATAGTCATCGCCATCTTTATATAATCCATCATCTTTAGTAACTATTTCTTGAGTATTTAATATTTGTTCAACTAAGGACTTAGTGTGATAATATTTACCACATTTTATATAAGGTACAAATTTATAACCTGAGGTATTATTCTTATAAATATTTACATAGCCTTGACATAAAGTATTCTTGTCTTCAATAGCTGTAATTTTTTGCATTCTCTTTTCACCATAAATAGTTGACATTTGAATTTTTGATACATTTTCAGTTGTTTTAGGCAAAACACTCATATTTCTTTTTGCATATTTAATTGCAGCATTTTGTAATTGATTTTCCATTGCTGTATAACCTGTAGCCTTTTCAGTTGTACCCCTTCCAGAACAACTCTTAACAACAAATATTAATACTAATAAAATAACAAAAACTCCTACTATTTTTAAAATATTGTTTCTTATAAAATCCATATTTCATCCCTCTTTATATTAATTATAACATAAAAAAATAAGATTTAAATCTTATTTTTTTAACATATTTAATAAATTTACTTTAAATTTATCTTTTTCTTCATTTTCTTTACTAATCATAACACCCTTGTATGCACTTAATTCTTTATTATGACCTTCAATTAATAAATCCACTGGTGTTATTTTCTTTAATAAAATTATATTTTTGTTTTTATATACATCATAATGAAGAGTTATTTCTCCATGAACCTTAACAAATAAATCATCAGTAGGTAAAATAAGTTCATAAGAAACTACATTTTTTTCTTTATCTTCATTTACGATTTTTCCTAAAAAATTTCCTTCTTTCATTTCAGGATAAAAATCAAAGATTAATTTTTTAAACGCAAACATATTATACTTTTTAACTGAACGTTCACATTTTTTAAATTCTATTTCATTTAAATATTCAAAAATATATACATCTCTCATAATTATCCCTCCAATCTATATTATTTACATTTGTGTGACAAAAATTTTAGCACAAAATCAATGTAAAGTCAATATATTTATTGAATTATATTCCTTCTATAATAAAATTATACCATTATTTTTAAATAAAATTTCAATAAATATATAATATTTACTACATTTTTACATTATTTTGCATCATACCAATTTTTACCTTCTTCTATATCTACAATTAAAGGAACATTAAGTTTATATACGTTCTCCATTTTATCTCTTATAATCTGTTTTACGTTGTCTTTTTCCTCTTCTAAAACATTAAATACCAGTTCATCGTGTATTTGCATAATCATTTTTGATTTAATATTCTTCTTTTTAAATTCATCATAAATATCAATCATAGCTTTTTTTAAAATATCAGCAGCACTTCCTTGTACAGGTGTATTTTCAGCTATCCTTTCACCTTGATTTCTTATAATATAATTAGTATTATTTAATTCTTCTATTTTTCTTTTTCTATTCATTAATGTTAAAACATAACCATTTTTATATGCATCTTCTACTACCTTTTTTTGATACTCTTTTATTCTAGGAAATGCTTCAAAATAACTATCCATAAATTCTTTTGCCTGTTTTACACTTATATTAATGTCTTCAGATAAACCAAATGCACTTATACCATATAAGATTCCAAAATTAACTGCCTTTGCTTCTCTTCTCATATTTTTAGTAACATCTTCTCTTTTAACATTAAATATTTCCATAGCAGTTTTAGTATGAATATCTGTATTTTTTTCATTAAATGCTTCTATCATTTTTTCTTCATTTGACATGTGTGCAAATATTCTAAGTTCTATTTGAGAATAATCAGATGATATTAAAACACAATTATCTTCAGGTACAAACGCTTTTCTTATTAATTTACCTTCTTCATATCTTATAGGAATATTTTGTAAATTTGGTTCTATTGAAGATAATCTACCTGTTCTAGTTAAAGTTTGCATATATATAGTATGTAATTTAGAATCTTCTTTTATTTCATTTTTTATACCTATAATATAAGTATTATATAATTTTGTTATTGTTCTATAATCTATTATTTTATTAACTATTGGATGTATATCCTTTATTTTATCTAATATTTCTCTAGATGTAGAATATGATTTAGGGTTCTTTTTAGGATAAGGAATAAGTAATTTATTAAATAAAATATCTGATAATTGTTTTGGTGATTGAATATTAAATTCTACATTAGATAATTCATATATTTCTTTTGTTAAATTATCTATTTTTTCTTTAAATTTAATAGACATTTTATCTAATTCTTTTTCATTAACTCTTATTCCTTCTATTTCCATTGATGAAAGAACATAAGCAAGTTTCATTTCAATGTCTTTAAATAAATCATATGATTTTTCTTCTTTCATTTCATCAATCAATTTATCTTTAACTTCATATATAAATTTAGCTTTTTGTACTAATTCGGTTTCTAATTTTTTATCTATTTCTTTATCTTTTAATAATAAATCATAAGGAGTAAAAGTATAATCTAATTCACTTGCTAAATATGAAATATCATCTTTAACATTATAATTTAATATATAAGAAGCAATCATTAAATCAAAAGTACAATTATCAAAATTAATACCTAATTTATTTAATGATACTATATTCTTTTTAACATCATATGTATATTTTTCATAACCATCTAATTTTAACTCTTTAATTAAATCTTTCTTAATATAATATCCGTTTTCACCATCATAAATACCCGCACCTAATATTTCACCTTTATGATAGTTAGAATTATCCACCTCAATAAATACACTTATTTTATCCTTAAATTTTACATTATCTAAACTATCTAAAATTCTTGGTTTTATATTATTTTTGATTTCTACTTTCTTTTCATTTTTTAAGAAACTATAAAATTCTAATTCTTCATATTTTTCATTTAATCCAGCTTGTTTTCCAATATATTTTAAATCTTCTAATTTATATGTTACTGGAACATCTTTATATATAGTGGCAATATCTTTACTCATATAAGCAGATTCTTTACCATCTATTAACTTTTGCTTAGTTGATCCAGTTATATCTTCTATATTTTCATATACTCCTTCTACACTATCATATTTTTGTAATAATTTTAATGCTGTTTTTTCTCCTATCCCTTTAACACCCGGAATATTATCTGATGAATCACCCATAAGTCCTTTTAAATCAATCATTTTAATTGGATCAATACCATATGTTTCTTTAAAAGTATTTTCATCCATCATTATATAATCTTTACTCTTTAATAATTTTACATTTATATTAAAATTAATAAGTTGAAGTAAATCTTTATCACTACTTACAATTAAACCTTCATATTTATCATCATTACTTATTATTTTACTATAAGTACCTATAATATCATCAGCTTCATAATTATCTATTTCAAAGCATTTAATACCCATTAAAGGTACTAATTCTTTTGCCACTTTAAACTGCATAAGTAAATCTTCTGGAGTTTTAATTCTTCCATCTTTATATTCTTTATACTTATCATGTCTAAATGTTTTTCCTTTATCAAATGCGACTAACATATATTTAGGATTTTCTTCTTTAATAATCTTATTAAGCATATTAACAAGACCATATAAACCATTTGTTGGAAATCCTTTACTATTTCTCATTAAATTACCAGAATATGCAGTAGCATAATAACTTCTAAATAATAAATTGTTGCCATCAACTAAAACTACTTTTTCCATTCTTATCACCATATTAATTATACCAAAAAAAAGAAGTATTTTACATACTTCTTAGTTTTATATTTAATTTTGTTTCTACTTCTTTAATGATATTATTAAATATAGTCATTACTTCTTCATCTGTAAGAGTTCTATTATTATCTTCAAATGTTAAAGTATAAGCGATAGATTTATTCTCAAGTCCTATATTTTCACCTACATATAAATCAAATACTTGAATATCAGTTAATAATCTACCACCTGAATGTTTAATAACTTTAATAACATCTTCATTCTTCATAGAAATTGGCATAACAAATGCAATATCTTTTTTAATATTAGGTAGTTTAGAAGCTGCTTTAAATTTAAGTGGTTTAGTATTAATATCAAGATCATCTATACATACTTCTAAGACATATATTTCATCTTTATTAACTTTTGGATGAATTCTACCAAAGAAACCAACTTTCTTTCTATCTAAATATATATCTGCACTTACTCCAGGGTGTAAATTAACTTCAGTTGATTCAACAAAACTATATCTATTTTTTAATCCTAAGTAATTAAGTAAATTAATAATAATACCTTTAAGAACATAGAAATCATTCTTAACTATTTTACCTTGCCATAAATTAGAAATATAGTTTCCATATAATGCAACTGCTAAATGATTTTCTTCTTTAAAATCTCCATAGAATACTTTGCTAGTTTCATATATATTAATGTCTTTTAATCCTCTTGATTTATTATATTTAATTACATCAAGCATAGATGGAATCATAGTCTTTCTTAAAGCACTTCTATCAGTGCTCATTGGATTAGGTATAATTACTAGATTTCTATCTTTATAAAACATATCTGAAGTATTTTTATCTACTAACGAATAAGTTCTAGTTTCATTTAAGCCTAGACTTCTCATTCTCTTACTAACATTTTTCTTAAATCCAAATGAATGTTCAAGTTTTCCTTCTTTAGTAGGAAGAACAGGCATTGTATTTTTTAAATTATGATATCCATATAATCTACCTATTTCTTCAGCTATATCATTAACATTATCTTCTATATCTAATCTTCTTCTAGGTATAGTAGCGATAAATTTATTATCTTTTATTTCATATTCAAAATCTAATTTATTAAGTTCTGTTTCTATATCTTTATCAGTTAATTCTATTCCTAATAATGAATTAATTCTATCAGTAGTAAATTCTACTTTTTTAACTTTTTTATCCTCATTGTCATATTCTACTTTTCCACTTAAAACTTTACCAGATGCATATTTTTGAAGTAAAAAGCATGCTCTATCAAGTGCTGCATCAGTATATTCAAAATTAAGACCTTTTTCATAACGAAGAGATGCTTCACTTCTTAGATTTAATCTTCTAGCTGTTTTTCTAATATTAGTAGCATTAAATATAGCACTTTCTATTAATACTGTTTTAGTATTATCATCTACATCAGTATTAAGTGCACCCATAACTCCTCCAATAGCTACTACCTTAGAACCATCTGTAATTACTATATCTTCTTTTGTTAGTTTTCTATCTTGTTCATCTAATGTAGTTACTACTTCATTATCTTTAGCTTGTCTAACAACTATTTTATCTCCTAATTTATCTTTATCAAAGAAGTGTAATGGTTGACCATATTCAAGCATTACATAATTAGAAATATCTACTATATTATTAATTGGTCTCATACCTGCAGAAATAAGTCTATTTTTAATAAAATCTGGTGATTCACCAATTACTAAATCTGTAACCATTTTTGCTTTATAATAAGTACAATTTTCTGTATCTACTTTTAGAGAAAAATGATCTTTAATATTATCTTTTATTTCAGTATAATTAGCTTCTGGTAATTTAACTTTTTTACCTAGAATAGTTCCTATTTCATAAGCAAAACCTATATGATATCTTGCATCATTATTCTTATGTTTATGTACATCTAAATCATATAGAATATCAGATAATCCTAAATATTCAAATGCATCTTTACCAACTGGTGCATCATTAGGTAATTCATAAATACCTTTATTATAATTTTCGGGTGTTTCTTCTTCTAAACCTAATTCACATAAAGCACATATCATTCCTAAAGATTCTTCTCCTCTGATAGAACCTTTTTTAATTTCCATATTAGGAAGTTTAGCTCCAGGTAAAGCAACTATAACTTTTAGACCTTCTTTAACATTAGGTGCACCACATACTATTTGTCTAGTATCAGTTCCAACATCTACAGTACATATATGTAAATGATCTGAATTAGGATGATTAGTGCATGTTTTAACTTCACCAATAACTACATTATCAATACCAGTTTTAATAACATGTTCAACATTTATTCCAGCTTTAGTAACTTTATCTGCTAATTCTTCTAGATTCTCATCTTGAATATTTATATAATCTTTAACCCAGTTCATACTTATCATGTTACTTCACCTCTTTTCTATCAAAATTAATTGTTTCTCTTAAATCATTTTCATGCATTGAACGCATATCAGGCATATTATATTTAAGCATAGCAATTCTTTCTGCTGCCATACCAAATGCAAATCCTTGCCATTTATCTGGATCATATCCACACATTCTAAGTACATTTGGATGAACCATACCACCACCAGAAATAGTTATCCATCCTTTTGGTTTACACATAGAACATCCAGAACCATCACAATATATACAGCTCATATCCATTTCAACTGATGGTTCTGTAAATGGATAATAACTAGGTCTAAATCTAGCTTCTGTATTTTCTCCAAAAGTGTGTTTAACAAAAGCATCAAAAGTACCTTTTAAATCGCTTAAAGAAATATTCTTATCAATAACTAAACCTTCTATTTGTGTAAATTCTTGTTCATGAGTTGCATCTATATCTTCTCTTCTATAAACTTTACCAGGACATATCATTCTAATCGGAGTTTCACCTTTACCATTAAGCATTACTCTTACTTGAACTGGTGATGTTTGACTTCTTAAAAGTAAATCTTCATCTTTTAAATAATATGTATCTTGAGCATCTCTTGCAGGATGATCTTTTGGTAAATTAAGCATTTCAAAGTTATATTTATCTAATTCTATCTCTGGTCCTTCATATATATCATAACCTAAACTAATAAAGAAATCTGATGCATCATCTATTACTTTTTCTACAAATGATGGAGAACCAGTTCCAATATTAACTCCAGGCATTGAAATATCAATTTTTTCATTTTCTAATTTTTTATTTAGTTCTTCTGTTTCAAATTTATCTTTTAATATATTAAACTGATTATTAATATCATTTTTAAAATCTGTTATTAATTTACCATATACTTTTTTATCATCAATAGATAAATCTCTTAAACCATTACTAAGTTCAGATACTGGTCCTTTTTTTGATAAATATTTGTTTTTAATTTCATTTAGATCTTTTAGATTTTTTACAGAATTTAATTCTAATTCTATTTCATTTTTTAAACTTTTTATCTTTTCTTTCATTATTTTCCTCCTTATAAAAGAAAAAAAGTCTATGAATATAAGGACGAATTATACCGCGGTACCACCTTATTTCATAGACTTATCTATGCATCTTTTAATTCTTAACGCGAATCAAACGTTATTTATTAAATAAAGCTTCTTAGGGTGAATTCATATAATATATTTATTAACTTACACCAAACGTTAACTCTCTATAAAATACTAATTATATTACTATTTCCTAATAATAACGCTTTTCAATAAAATTATTTTAACATATTTTTTATAATAAAACAATATATTTTGGTTGCCCTAGTAGGATTCGAACCTACGCGTGCCGGAGTCAGAGTCCGGAGCCTTACCGCTTGGCCATAGGGCAATCCAAATAAATTATAACATAAAAATTATTTTTATATTCAAAAACTATTTTAATTATGTTATAATTTTCTTAGTTGCTCGTGTGGCGAAATTGGTAGACGCGGTAGACTCAAAATCTATTGATAGCAATATCATATGGGTTCAAGTCCCTTCACGAGCACCATATTGATAGGAAACTCGAACTTTTCGAGTAGTAATAAACGAACTAACTAGAAATAGTTAGTTTTTTTATATTTGTCCTAGCCAGCTCTGAATTTTTACTCCTTACAATCGCAAAATTCATTATACATTCTTTTTATGTTTTGAAAGTCTTGATTGACATTTTTCTTTTTTTGTTTATAATAAATAATCCAAGAAAGGAGGCTTTGGTATGTCATTAACTAGAAGTCAAGCAATGTCTAGAATAGAAGGTCATAGAAGAGCAATAAGAGAGCATATTGATAAGTTTAATAATTATCCTTATCCTCAAGATAAAGAATTTGCTCTAAAAACTATTGAAAGATGTCAAAGTGAAATAGCAGATCTTAAACGTCAATGTAATGTTAGTATCGAAGATTCTTGGGAAGATTATTGGACTGCTCCATACTATGCATTAAAGAGATCAGCATTGCTTACATTAAGAAGAGAATTAATTAAAATAAAAGAACAAGAAGAATCAAATGATTTAGTTAAAACTCTTTAATTATTTTGGATATTATATAGCGGATACATTGGTATTCGCTATATAATCCTATTGACATATCGTTTAATATGATTTATGAAATTTTTGATAAGTATTATAGTAATTATGATAATATTAACAAATATTATTATTTAATAGTAGATCTTATTAATGTTCTTAAATTAAATAATTATATCGATGATATTGAATTAAAAAATACAAATGAGATTTATTATTCATTTTATGATTTGAATTGTAAGAAAATAGTATTTTGTAATGATATACTTCAAAGTAATATATATAACTATAATTGTATAAAGATGTATAGTTATGTATTACATGAATTGATACACGTATATCAAAATAAAGTAGTCGATAGACTAAAAAAATATGACATACCAGAAGTACAACTATTGGAAAAAAGTTTAAATAATAAAAATTGTTTTTATTCTTCAATTTTGCCTTTACATGAATATCAGGCATTTTACAATAGTAATTTTCAATTGTTAAATTATATATTTGAAAAAAATAATACAATTGATTATAATAATTGTGTAAATATTTTAAAAAATTTACTTTATAATAATTACTATGATAAAGATGCAAAATTTACTTCACCGACTGAGCAAACTTGTAAAACATTAAATATAAATTATGAGGAAAATCAATTTAAAAATAATAACATTGATTATAGAATTATGCTTGGATTGCCAGTAGAAAATGAAGAATTTAAAAAAATATTAAGAAATATAAAAAGGAGTTGACTAATATGACATATCAATTAACGAAAGAGGAATTAAGAAAAGAAAAAAATTTAAGAGAAGAATTTAAAAATATTGAGAGAAATGATATTTATGTAATTTTAGATAGTTTGAAATGTGCTCATAACATTGGAACAATTTTAAGATTATCGGATTCATTACTTGCAAAAAAAGTATATATATGTGGTAATACAATCGTTCCACCTAATAGAAAAATAAAATCAAGTTCAAGAGGTGCAGAAAAATGGGTTCCATGGGAATATCATGAAAATCCAGTTTTAGTTGCTAAAGCATTAAAACAATCTGGCGTTAAAATAGTAGCGGTTGAAGTAACTAATGATAGTATAGATTATAGAGAATTTAATCCTGATGGACCAGTATGTTTAATATTAGGACGAGAATATGATGGTGTATCACAAGATTTATTAGATTTAGCGGATTGCAGTATTCAATTACCTTTATTAGGTATGGCAAATTCAATTAATGTTTCAACTGCAGCTAGTGTTGTTATGTATGATGTATATTCAAAATTAGAATTACTTAAAGAACAAAATCTAGAAAATACAAAAACTTTGTAAATATCAATTAGTAAGTTTATTACTTGCTATTAATTTGGCTCATTGGTTGTTATACTACCACCACTTGGGCACCAATATAAAGAATTATTTGGACATTTGTTCAATTGAATACTTTAAAAACTTGCATTACGCAAGTTTTTATGACATTATGTATATAGATGAAGAAAACTTCATACAATAAAAAATAAGGTTATGAGTAGTAAAATGAGTGATATGTAACGAAGCAACTTTATGTTGTATTCACGTTTTTCAATTCTCTCAAACCTCCTCTGTATAAAGATTAGAGGTAGACACTCAACAACTAAATGTTTCAAATTGATTATAACAAACTTAAGTTTGTATTAAAATGTTTTTTTATATAAGATAAAGAACTTGCGTTATGCAAGTTCTTTTAATCTGTAATTATTACTGGAGTTCCTACTTCTATTAAATCATATAATTGTGCAGCTTTATTTGTTGGTAAGTTTACACAACCATGACTTCCATTTGTTTTATAAATTTGTCCTCCAAAATTACTTCTCCAAGATGCATCATGAAGTCCATAACTTCTACCTATAAATGGCATCCAATATCTAACATGACTCTCATAGTTTTCTCCAACTAAAGTTACATTTCTAGATTTACTTAATATTTTATAAGTACCTTTTGGTGTAGCATTATTTAATCCTGTTACTACTGGTGAAGATAAAACTACTTGACCTTTTTCATAATAATTTAAAGTTTGATTTAAAATAGAAACAACTACTTTTGCATTCTTTCTTTTTTCTTGAACATGTACATTAATCTCTTTAGTTGTTTCATTATCAGAAGAATCTTTTACAATATACTTTAATACATAATCTCCTACTTTATTTGTATCTACATTAGAATCTACTTTGACTTTATCAGTAATGTCTTTATCATAATTATCATTAGCGTGATAGACAGGTTTTACAAATTCTTCTCCCTCAAATAAATATATATTATCTTCAGATTCTACTGTTAATTCAGGAGGAATTACATCTACTACATTTACTTTTCTTATTAATTCTTTATCTACATTTAAATATTTATTATATAATCTATATTTTATTTCATACTTTCCTACTTTATCAGTATTTAAATTAGATGTTACTATAACATTCTTTTTCGCATCTTTATCATATATTACAGCTTTAAATCCTTTTTCTTCATATTTTTCTCCAAAGTTTATTGTTACAGATTCATCACCATTTAATTCAAATGTAGATTGTATAATATTCTTTTTATAATAGAATAAACCAATTATTACTAGTATTAAAAATAATACAATTATTTCTAAAGCCAAACGTAACCTTTTATTTTGTTTTAATAATATTTCTACATCATAATCTTTTTGATTCTTTTTCATTGTTATTACCACTTTCTATAAGAGAATTATAACAAATAAGTCTAGAATTATCTAGACTTATTTATTCATATTATCAAGTTTTTCTTTCATTATTTTACTAGCGATAGAAGGATTAGCTTTTCCTCTGGTTTTTTTCATTATTTGACCTATAAAATAATCAAGTGCTTTAGGATTACTTGGGTCATAATCTTTAGCTTGCTCACTATTTTCACTTAATACTTCATTAACAATTTCTTCAATTTTATTTTCATCAGTTATTTGCATCATACCTTCATCTTTAACTATCTTTTCTGGTTCTTTCTTTTGTTCAAGACACTTAGTAAATACATCTTTTCCTTGTTTAGAAGATATTGTTTTTTCATCTATCATTTTTATTAAATCACGAAGCATATCTGGAGTCATAAATATATCATCTATCGTAATCATATTAGTATTTAAATATGATAATAACATTCCATTTATCCAATTACATGCTTCTTTTGGATTTGTACCTAATTTAACTGTTTCTTCAAAGAAATCACTATTTTTCTTTTCTTTAACTAAAATTGTTGCATCATATTCGCTTAATCCGTATTCGTTAATATATCTTTTTTTACGATCATAAGCAAATTCTGGTATAGAAGATCTTATTTGTTCTAACCATTCTTTAGTTATCTTGTATTTAGGTATATTAGGTTCTACAAAATATTTGTAATCAACCGCATCTACTTTACTTCTCATTGAGATAGTAGTTCCTGTTTCTTCATCCCATCTGCGAGTTTCTTGAACTACTTCAGTATCATAAGTACCATTTTCTTTTGCTTTTATTTGTCTTTTTATTTCATATTTAATACATTCTCTTACTCCACCAAATGAATTAACATTTTTCATTTCAACTTTTGTTCCCCAGTTTGATGGATCTTCTTCATCAAGTGATTCATCTATAATTGATACATTTACATCACATCTAATGTGACCTTTTTTAGTATCACATTCTGATACTCCTAAATATTGATATACACTTCTCATATGTTCTAAGAAACTTTCTGCTTCTTCACCATTTCTAAAATCTGGTTCTGTTACTAATTCTAATAAAGGATTACCCGCTCTATTATAATCAATTACTGTAGTATCATATAAGTGATCAGATGATGCGGCATCTTCTTCTAAGTGAATATTATTAATTCTAACTCTTTTTTCTTCACCATTACATTCATAATCTACATAACCGTATATACCAACTGGAATAGGTTTTGTTTCTTGAGTTATTTGATAATTTTTAGGCATATCTGGATAATAATAATTTTTTCTTTCAAAATACATATATTCTGGTTGTTTACAATTAGTTGCTAAAGATGCCATTAAAGCATATTCAACTGCTTTTTTATTAACAACAGGAAGAACTCCAGGAAATCCCATATCATAGGGCACAATATTTTCATTAGGAGTTACTGAATAAGAGTTTCTAGCACTAGAAAATACTTTTGAATTTGTTTCACTAAATTCACAGTGCATTTCTAGACCTATCATTGCTTTATAAGCCATATTATTCAACCTCCTTTGCAATTTGATTTTTATATTCCATACTATTTTCTAATGCATAAGCAATATTAAGAACATTTTCATCATCATAACAATTTCCAGTTATATTAAGTGCTACTGGTAAGTTGTTAATAAATCCATCAGGAATTGTAATTGAAGGGAACCCTCCAAAATTACCTATTTGTAAATGTTCTTCAAGAATAATTGTTTCTTTTGTTAATATTTCTTTATCTTCATCAAATTTCTTAGCAGGACCAGAACTGACTGGTAATATAACTGCATCATATTTTTTAAATAAATCTTTCCAAGCATCAACTAATAATCTTCTTACTCTTTGAGCATTTCTAAAATATCTTTCTTGGTTTTTAGCTTGTAAGACATATGAACCAATAACAAATCTTCTCTTAATTAAAGGAGAAAAACCTTTTGTTCTATAATCTTTAACTTGCATAAACCAATCTTTTCCTTCTCCCCTTGGTCCAAATATTGTTCCAGTTAAATTTGACATATTACTAGTAGCTTCAGCACAAGATATAACTACATATACTGATGCAAGTGCATTTAATAATGTTTTATCAACAGATACTTCTTCTACTTCCATTCCTAATTCTTTACATTTATCGATAGCTTTAAAGAAATTATCAAAATGCATTTTTAATTCTTCACTTGGATTATCATATTCATTAATATCACATATTTCTTTTATATAACATAATTTTTTACCTTTTACATTATTTGTTAATGAATCTTTTAAATGAATATTACTAGAATCCCAAGTAGTCATATCATTTTTATCAATACCCTTCATCTCATCAACTACAATAGCTGCATCTTTTACATTTCTTGTAAGTACTCCTAAATGATCTAAAGATGATGCGAATGGGAATAAACCATATCTTGAAATCATACCATATGTTGGTTTATAACCTACTATTCCACAATATGCAGCTGGTTTTCTAATTGAATCACCAGTATCTGATCCAGTTGCATAAGGATATACACCAGCAGCAACTGCACAAGCTGAACCAGCAGATGATCCAGCACACATTCTTGTTTTATCCCAAGGATTAAGTACTTTTCCAGTATGACCAGTTGTTCCTGTTCCACCCATTCCAAATTCATCCATTACAGTTTTATTAACCATTATTGCACCTGCATTTTTTAAATTTGAATATGCAGTTGCATCAAAGAATGGTATATAGTCTTTCAAAGTATTACTACTTCCTGTAGATAATACTCCTTTTGTAGAATAATTATCTTTAATACCACAAGGAATACCAGATAAAATGTTATCAGTTATTTCAGTTTCTTTCGCATCATCTAGTATTGTGACAAAGGCATTATATTTATCTTGTACTTCATGAGATAATTTTAATGATTCTTCAATTAATTCTTTTGAAGTGACTTCCTTATTAACTAACATTTCATGAAGTTCTTCTAATGATTTATTCATGTATTTCATTATTCACCCACCACCTTTGGTACTTGTACTTCTCTTGCAGTACTATCTTTACAATTTTGAAGTAATTCTTCTATAGGTACTGATTCTTCTGCTACATCTTCTCTAAGTTCATAAGAAAAATCATCTAATGTATGAGTCATAGGTTCAACATTTTCTATACCTGGGATTTCATTAATAATATTTATTTGTTTATCTATTATTTCAAATTCATCTAATACCATTTTGTTTTCTTCTTCAGTTAAACCTATTAATAATTTATCTGCATAATCATCTACCATTTCTTTTGTGAATTTGTTATTCATATTAATCCTCCTCTACTATTTTAATTCCTAGTTCATCTAATTGCTTACTATCTAAAATACTAGGTGATCCCATCATTTGATCTATTCCAGAAGCATTAGGTGGGAATGCTTGTACTTCTCTTAAGTTTGTTTCATCCAAAATTAACATAAGTATTCTATCAATTCCCGGAGCCATTCCTCCATGTGGTGGAACTCCATATTTAAATGCAGTAAATAAACTACTGAATCTCTTTTCTATTATATCACTTTTATAACCAACTTTCACGAATCCTTTAGTAATTAAATCTAAATTTGTATTTCTAATCGCTCCACTTGACATTTCAAAGCCATTACATACAAAATCAAATTGATGCGCAATTATATCTTCTAAATCAAATTTATCATAATCTTTATATTTCTCACATGGTTTAGAAAATGGATTATGACAAAAATCATATTTCTTTTCCTTTTCATCATATTCAAACATAGGAAAGTCTTTAACAATACATAATTCTAATTTATTATTATCAATTAATTCAAGTTTTTCACCTAAATAAGTTCTAATAAGTCCAGAAAATTTTTGTGCGGTTTTTAATTTTTTATTTGCTATAAAAAACATAACTGAATTTGTTTTCATGTCAAATTCTTTTATAAGTTTTTCTCTTTCTTCATCTGATAAAAATTTATCTATTGGTCCTTTAAATGTATTATCTTCCATTAAAGTTATATAACCTATTCCAGGCATACCTATCTTATTCGCATATTCAACTACTTCATTAAACCAACTATTTGATTTATCACCTATATTATCTACTACAATTACTTTTATAATAGAATCTCTAAAAGGTCTAAAACTAGTATTTTTAAGTACTTCAGAAGCATCTTTAATAATTAATGGATTTCTTAAATCTGGTTTATCTGTACCATAAAAATTCATTGAATCTTTATATGTAATTTGTCTAAATGGTTTTTTGCTTACTTCTTTATCAGTAAATTTAGTAAATACATCATAAAATATATCTTCACCTATTTTTATAATATCTTCTTCTTTTACATAACTCATTTCTAAATCTAATTGATAAAATTCTAAAGTTCTATCACTTCTAGAATCTTCATCTCTAAAACAAGGTGCGATTTGAAAATATTTATCAAAACCACCAACCATTAGTAATTCTTTATAAATTTGAGGTGCTTGTGGAAGTGCATAAAACTTACCTTTATATAATCTTGAAGGTACAACAAAGTCTCTTGCACCTTCAGGAGAACTTGCTGTTAAAATTGGAGTCTGTACTTCGGTAAAACCTAAGTCATACATCTTATTTCTAAGAAAATGAAGTACATCACTTCTTAATTTGATATTTTTATTAACTTTGTTATTTCTCATATCTAAATATCTATATTTTAATCTTACTTCTTCTTTAACATCTTTACTTTTTTCTGTTTCAAAAGGAAGTAAGCTTGCTTTAGATAAAAGAGTTATTTTTTTTAATTCTAATTCTATTAAACCTGTTTTTAGTTTTTCATTAATTGTTTCTTCATCTCTTTTTATAACTTTTCCTTCAACTTTAATAACAGATTCTTTACTTATTCCTTTTAGAATAGTTTCATCATGTACAACTATTTGTGTAATACCATAGTTATCTCTTAAATCTATAAATTTTACTCCTCCATGATCTCTTATTGAACTTACAAATCCAGATAGTACTACTTCTTTTCCTAAATCAGAAATTGTTAAGTCATTACACGTATGTGTTCTAAATTTTTCTTTCATATTTTCCTCCTATAAAAAAACAGTTATAATCCCAAAAGGGACGAATAACTGTTAAATCCGTGGTACCACCCAAATTACCAATAAATTGGTCACTTTATATATAACGCTATATTATGCGCATCAACCTACTACTATTTCAGAAGATGAACTCCTTGGTGTTCTTTCTTTATTCTATCATAATCCATTCTCACCATCTAGGACTCTCTTTTATGAATCAAATAAATACTTTTCCAGATCAAAGTTTTTACACAAATATATTATCACAAATAAAAATAATATGTCAATTTTTTTATAATAATACATTTGTTAATTCATTATTATATATAATAGTTAATTCATGAAGTGATCTTGTTATAGCTACATATAATTGTTTTAAATCAAGACTATTATCACTTGAATAAGTATCTTCAGATACATCACTTATAATTACTGCATCAAATTCTAATCCTTTTGCTAGTTTATTTGAAATAGTTATTAAATCAATATTTTCTATATCATCTTTTTCATCTACTTCTATTATATTTATTCCTCTTTTTATTAATTCTTTATTTATTTTAATAGACATCTTTTTTGTTTTAGAAATAATTGCTATTTTCTTGTATTTAGTTTTATAATGATTAATCATTTGAATAATATAATCTATTTTTTCATTTTCAGAAACAACTTTTTTAAAGTTTACTTCTTCATTATTTCTAATAACTAATTCTGATTTACCTAAACCAAGTTTTTCACTAACTTTATTTGCAACATTCATAATTTGAATTGTAGTACGATAACTTTTATTAAAATTAATTATTTTAAATTTGTTATTAAATATTAAATTATTTAATGTATTCCATGATTTTATACTTCTATATTCATATATAGATTGTGTTAAATCTCCAAATATACTAAATGTAGAATTTTTTAATATTTTTTTAATCATATAAAATCCAAATAAATTTATGTCTTGTGCTTCATCTATTACAGTATGTCTAATATTTGAAAATAATTTTTTATTTGTTATATAATTTTCTATATATAATAATATTGGTAAATCAGTATAATCAAATGATTTTTTATTAATATTTTCTAATGTTTCTTCTTTTAATAAATCTAAATTATTAAAATTATAAATATTATATTTATGAATGTTATTTATAAATAATTTATAAATATTAATAGTATCAAATTTTATTTTATAATTATTAATAATCTTTTTTGGTTTCTTTAATAAATCATTATTTAAAGTAATATATTTATCTTTTAATGATCCATTTTCTTTTAATTTATCAATTATATAATTATTAAAATCTATTATTAAATTTTCTTTATTTTTTTCTATATAATTAAACATTTTTTCTTTTGTTTTATTTATTCTATTTTCTAATGATTTATTTATTTCATTATTAGTAGACATAAACATTTTATTTATATTTTCTTTCTTTATTAAAACAAAGTTATCTATTTTTAAATCATTTGTTATTAAGTTATTACAATAATCTTCAAAAAAGATATCTATCATTTTCTTGAATTTTATATTTCCTTTAAAGTCCTCTATCTTTTGTTTATTTATACTTATCTCATCTAATTCTTTGTTTAGTTTTATATTTTTTCCTAAATACTTTTTAGTAAACTCAAATATAGTAAATTGATTATTAACATTTACATCTAATTCTGGTAATACATTCTTTATATATTTTAAGAATAATGGATTAGGTCCTATTACTAAATAATCATCTTCTTTAATTGTTTTTATATAATTATATGCTAGAAAGGCAAGTCTATGTAATGCTACTGTTGTTTTTCCTGAACCAGCAACTCCTTGAATTATAATATTATGATTAATTTCTTCTCTAATTACCTCATTTTGTTCTTGTTGAATAGTACTAACAATACTTTTAAGTCTAGCATCATTATTAGAATTTAAATACTTTTGTAAAAGAACATCGTTTGTTACTAAATCTACATCTACGTAATTTATTAGTTTTCCATCTTCTATTTCAAATTGCCTTTTTAGTTTTAATTCTCCACTATATTCTGAATCAATAGATTTATAACTACATTTTCCTATTTTAGAATCATAATATAGTGAACTAATTGGTGCTCTCCAATCAGTTACTAATAATTCATTTTCATACATTACACCAGTTTTACCTATATAGTATGATTTTATTTCATTACTATCCTCATTTTTAAAATCAATTCTAGAAAAGTAAGGATTATCTTTTGAATTATTTAATCTTTTTATTTTAAATAATTTTTTATAGTATAAATCATACATAGGATTATCAGAGTGCCTTACATTAAACTCTAATTTTTCTAGAAACTTGTTTTCATAAATAATTAATTTTTTTACTTTTGAAATAACACTTTCTAATTTTTCTTTTTCATATTCAAATATTGACATAATACCTCCCTTTTTTTTGAAAACGCAAAAAAAAGAACTATAAAAGTTCTTAATATGTCAATAAGTGGCGCTCGATGTAGGACTCGAACCTACGACCTAATGATTAACAGTCATCCGCTCTACCGACTGAGCTAATCGAGCATAACTTTTGCTGACATATCAATAATATCATTTAGATAATTGTTTGTCAAGCAGAAAAATTATTTTTTTAAAGCATATCTTTTATTTTTAAAATTATAGCTGTTAATATAGATATAACTATAGAAACAATCAATAAAATTATATATGCACTATTTAAATGAGCTAAGTGAGGAAATGGAATATTCATACCTAAAAATGATGAAATAATTGTTGGTACAGATAAGATAATAGTCATACCTGCTAAAAACTTCATTGCATTATTCATGTTATTTGATACTATAGTTGCATAAGTATCTGTAATTGAAGATAAAATATTTCTATAAATTTCACTCATTTCAATAGCTTGTTTATTTTCAATAATTGCATCTTCTAATAAATCATAGTCTTCTTCAAATAATTTTAAAACTACACCTTTATTTAATTTTTCTAAAACTAAGTCATTAGCTTTTAAACTTGTTATAAAATATACTAATGTTTTTTCAGTTTCTAATAAATCTATTAAATCTTTATTTTTAGTAGATTTTTTTAACACTTCTTCTTTATTCTCGATATTTTTATTTATTCCTTTTAATGCTTTTTGATACATTGATGCAGTTTTTAATAGTATTTGAATTAAGAATCTAGTTTTTTTACCTGGTTTAAAATCTTTTATTCTATTATGTTTAAAATCATTTAATAGTTTTAATTTTTTTAAAGATACAGTAATTAAATAATTGTTTTTTGAAATAATTATACCAAGTGGATAAGTAATAAATTCATAAGTCCCATTATTTAATTCAAGAAATGGTATATCTATTACTATTAATGTATCATTATTACTTATTTCTATTCTAGGTCTTTCTTCTTCATCTAGCATTTTTATTATTAAATCTTTATCTATTTTAGTTGCTTTTACAACTCTATTTATTTCTTCTTCTGTAGGCATAGTTAAATCAATCCAACAATCTTTATGAATATTTTTTGATTTAATTATTTCACTTTTAGAAGTTTTGTATATTTTTAACATATTAACTCCCCCTTATTCTATTAAACTATTAAAATAGTTTTCAAAATTCATTTTTAATATTGTTAATAAATCATTTAATTCTTTGGAAGCATGTATATATTTAAGATAATCTTCTTCTAAATATAATTCATTATAGTATTCATCTATTTGTTTTTCTAATAATGTATTATCAATATTTTTTATTTCGTTTTTCAATAAATCTTTTTGTGTTTTTTTTATTTTATTTATTAATAAATTTATTGTTTTATTATTTTTTATTTTTTTTAAATATTTATCATAATTTTTATATTCATCTGATAATATTATTAAATCTTTCAATGATTCAACTTCTTTTAAGATATCATTCATTTATTACACCGTCTAAACTCCAAGTTTTAGCTTCTGTTATTTTTACATCTATTATTTTTCCAATATTATCTTTTGAACATTTTACATTTACTAATTTATTAGTATCTGTATAACCACAACATATATTATTATCTTTTTCAGATATACCCTCAACTAGTACTTTAACAACTTTATTTAATAGTTTATCATTATTTTCTTTATAAAAAGAATTTACTAGTTCATTTAATTGTTTTAATCTTTTTTCTTTTTCTTCTATAGTTACATTATCTTCCATTTTTGAAGCAGGAGTGTTTTCCCTTGGTGAATAAATAAATGTATAAGCACCATCATATTTACATTTTTCTACTATATCTAATGTTTCTTTAAAATCTTCTTCTGTTTCTCCAGGGAAACCTACAATTATATCTGTTGTTATTGAAGCATTAGGTATTTTGTTTTTTATACGATTAAATAAATCTAAATAGCTTTCTTTTGTATATCTTCTACCCATTAATTTTAATATTTTATTTGATCCACTTTGTACTGGCAAATGAAAATATGGCATAATATTATCATTCTTTGAAATAACATCAATCATTTCATCTGTAAAATCCCAAGGATGAGATGTTACAAATCTAATTCTTTCAATACCTGTTTTTGCTACTTCATTTAGTAATTCAGCCATTGAATAATAATTATCAATATCTTTACCATAAGCATTAACATTTTGACCTAATAAAGTTACTTCTTTATAACCTTGTTTTATTAAATCTTTTACTTCTTCTAAAATATATTCTATTTTTCTACTTCTTTGTTTTCCTCTAGTATATGGTACTATACAATAAGTACAAAACTTATCACATCCATACATAATATTAACAAAAGCTTTATATTTATTATCTCTTTTTACAGGTAAGTTCTCAATTATATCTCCTTCTTTAGATAATACTTCAATAACTTGATTCTTTTCATTAATTGTTTCACTTAATAATTTTGGTAAATTATATATATTATGTGTACCAAATACTAAATCTACCCATTTTAATTTGTTTTCAATTTCATTTACAACAGATTCTTCTTGAGCCATACATCCACATAATACTGTAATTATATCTTCTTTTGTTTCTTTTAAATGTTTAATTCTACCAAGCATTCCAAATACTTTATTATGTGCATTTTCTCTAATGGCACAGGTATTAAGTAATATTAAATTTGCTTGTTCCATATCATTACATTCTTTAAAAGACATATCTTCTAATATAGCTTTTATTGTTTCACTATCTCTAACATTTGCTTGACAACCATAAGTAATAATAAAGTATTTTTTATTTAACCCAAGTTTACTTAAATTATTATCTATAATATATTTATCTGTTAAAACTTTTACTTCTTCTTTAGTTCTTCTTCTTGCTTTTTCATAAGAAGGTTTTATATTTTTTTTCATAAAAAACACCTCAAAAAGTATTATATCAAAAAAACTTACTTTTTAATAGTAAGTTTTATAAATCTAATTCTACAAGATTATTTTCTTTTTCATATTTTCTATATTTAATATTACACTCATCTAATAGTTTTCTAGATACTATATTATTATCGCTACCTTTATATTTTTCACTTTTATAAACTATTTCTTTTATACCACATTGAATAATTGCTTTAGCACATTCATTACAAGGAAATAAATCTACATATAATGTTGAACCTTCTAAATTAGAACCTTTATTATTTAATATAGCATTTAATTCTGCATGACATACATATGCATATTTTGTATCTATAAAACTACCTTCTCTATCCCAAGGTAATATTTCATCATTATATCCATTAGGCGCACCATTATAACCAACTGATAATATTTTTTTATCTTTACTTACTATACATGCACCTACTTGTGTATTAGGATCTTTACTTCTTTTCGCAGATAATTCTTCGACTCCCATAAAATAAGCATCCCATCCAATATAATTACTTCTTTTTTTCATGCTATAACTCTCCTTATGGCTTTACATATTCATTTTTTAATAATCTATCAATAACTATTTCTTTAGGAGTCCAAAAAGAATATCTAAGTATATCTTTTTGTTTTCTAGTAAAAAAATATTTGCCAATTATATAATCATTAATATTATGTTTTATCCCTTTTTTTCTTAATGTTTTACAAGTAAATAATTTACATGCCATACAAGTTTTCATAGTACATGTACTACCAATTAGGTATTTACATTTACCTCTTCCTTTGCATTCACAACATCCATTTTTATGATTTGAATTTTTATATCTATATTTAATACAAATATCATTTTCAAATTCACAATAATTTGTATTTATTTTTTTATCTAAATCTAAACATATTTTATCATAAATAAATTCTATTCTTTCTTTTTTATCTTTTATATTAATTGCTTTTTCAATATCCTTTAATTCTTCATTGTTAAGATCAGTTTCATATTTAAATTTTAAATTTTTCTTATCACATAATTTAATGTATCTTCTTGTTTTTTTAATTATTTTATTATAATTATCATTATTTATATTAATAATTAAAGTATTATTTTTTATCATTATTGCACTCCATTAATTTATACATAACATAACTTTTAGGTTTAAAAAAACTATATTTAATAATAAATTTTTGTTTGATAGTAAAAAAGTATTTTAATAAAAGAATATTATTTATTTTATAGTTTATCTTTTTTTCTCTTAATATAGGGCATGAATATAGTTTACAAGAAATAGAAGTGATTTTACAGTGATCTTTATCTAAGTTTTCACATAAACCACCTCTTTTATCACTATAACAACATCCATTCTTATGATCATATTCTTTAAGACTTCTAAAATAAATACAAACATCATTTTTAAAATCACAAATATTTTTTTCAATATATTCTTTATCTAAATAATTACATACATAGTCATAAATAAAACTATATCTTTTTTCAATATTTTTAATATTAATAGTTTTTTCTAATAATTTAAAATTATCAATATATTCATTCTTTAAATCTTTTGAATATTTAACTTTAAACATATAATTATTTTTATCACATAATTTAATATATTTTTTTATTTTATGAATATGTTTTTTATA
This sequence comes from uncultured Erysipelotrichaceae bacterium, assembly GCA_902801825.1. Classification (GTDB taxonomy): domain Bacteria; phylum Bacillota_I; class Bacilli_A; order RF39; family UBA660; genus RUG13038. The sequence continues at coordinate 12,860 of CADCJS010000003.1, read as the reverse complement.
ATTTTTATTATTTAATTCTATTTCATATTTCATACTTATCACAAATATATTATAACATTTAAAAAGAAAAACATAAAGAAAAAAAAGTGTTTAACACTTTTTAATTTTTCTTTTAAATATAAATAACATTGTTGTTACTGATGCTAAAATTAGAAGAACTAATGTTATATTATCACCAGCTTTTACTATTGTATTAGAAACTGCTTCTATAGCTGTTTCAACAATAGATTTTGATTCTGCACCAAATGTTTTACTTGTTAAAATATAATTATCTGAATATTTAGCTTGTGCTATATAAGATTTATTTGAACTCATAAACTTAGAAGCAAGTATATTTGAAGAAGAATCTTCACTATTATCTTTGTTTAACCATTCAAAATTATTCATACTAAATACTTCAAAATTATTAAATGATATTTCTGTAATATAATCATTAATATCATATTCTTCATTATTTAAATCATCTTCTGTTATATATTCATTCCTAAAATTGAAATAAATTTTATAAAGTCCATTTTTTAAATTTAAAGATTTTAAATTATATGTTGAATTATATTCATATGATTCATATATTGGGGAAGAAGTCATTGTGTTTTTCATCTTATTTATTAATTCTTCAGGCGCACCATAGAATCCATTTTCCACTTCTTGATCATATAAAGACTTATCACTTACTTCTTTTGATACATCATATATTGAAATATAAACATTTCTTAAAGCATTGTAACTTGAAGCGTTATTAATGTTTATTGAAACATTATTATCATCTTCGATTTCAAAATATCCTACTAAACCAATCTTAGAAGATAATTCAGAATCATTAGATACAATAGAATTAATCTTTATAGAATTTCTTGTTGTTGTTATATTCTCAGGTAAATCTCTAAAAGTATCTGTATTAACCATTGAATTAGGATAAGTTGTACTATTATCAAAATCAAAATTTTTCAAACCATCATATTTATCAAATTGTGCAAAATAATAATTTGAAACTAAGTTACTATTAGTAACTTCAATTGAAGGTTCATTTTTAGTTGGATGTTTAACTATACTATGTTCAATAGAATATTCTGGTACTAAATTAATGAAAGAAGCTGCACTATGATATTGTGAAGGTTTTAAATATGCTACTTTCCATCCATAAAATGGTATCCCATCTTTACTTGAAGCAATATTTAAACCTGTTTCATCAATAGTTTTAATTGTAAAATTATGTTCATTCATCTCTTCCCAATTAGTAGAAAAATCATTTACAGTATCTGAATAAACATTAGTTGTATACGTAGGTAAAGTATCATCATAGTTATCTACATAAGTAAAAGCTTCATCTGCTTCTTCTTCAAAATAATTAATTGTTAATGATGTTGCTAGGTCAGCATTTGTTCTCCAGTTTTTAAAATTAAAAACATCTGAAGGTTTTACAACATCACCTACATTTAAATCTTCTATAGTTTGACCAGTATAAAAATTTTGATAAAAATGATAAGTAACTGCTAGTACTGGTTTAATCGCAAAACCTAATACCATAATAAATAAAAATAATCTTTTTAATAACTTCATAAATATATCTCCTATTCTTATTGTTATAATAACAAATATTATTTATATAGTCAATAGATATTTATACCTAAATTGTAAATGAATGTAAAAAGAAAATCAAAAATGATTTTCTTTAAATACTACACAATAATTTTTATAACATTTTTTATTCTTTATTTTTAATGTTTCTGTTCTATATTTTGTTAATATATAAACATTATTTTCTTTTATTTCTTTTGGTTCTTTAAAATAAACATTTCCTATTTGGATTACATTTTCAAATTCTACATTTTCTTTCTCTATTTTTCTATTTGTTATAAAATAATTAGTATTTATCTTATTTACATATAAATAAGTTATATAAGGCAAATTTAATGTATCAGAAATAATTAATTTTTCATATTTAATATTTTTATTCTTAATATAATTCAAACATTCATAATATCCATTATTATTTAAGATTCTTAATTTTTTATTATAATTTTTCAAATAAGAATTATAGAAGCATAAGAAAAAAACAAAATAAATAAATGATATAGTTATTAAATATGATTTATCTTTACAAGAATTATATATTCCAATTAAAACTATTATTATTAAAACATACCATATACAATTAATTCTATGAATTGATTTAGTAACAAACATCATAACAACTATACTAGATAAAATATTATTTATAAATATATTATATAATTTATAATTATTTTTATTTTTAAATAAATAGTATAAACCAATAAATATAAATGGTACTGATATATAATAAAGTGTATAGTATGGTTTAATAACATTTAATAATCTATAATCATCATTTTGTAATATAAGAATTATATTACTTTTAAAATTTAATAATAATGATTTGACTATATTATTATCTTTAATAACTGTTACAGTTTCAAATCTATTATAATGCAATTTAGGAATTGTAATATTAAAAATATGCAATTCTTTCATATTAAAATAATTTATAATTGTAAATAAAATCATTGGAAAACTTATAAAAGTTGTTATTAAAAAGCATATAACCGATTGTTTTTTATTAATTAATTTATTTTTTAATAAATATAATAAATTTAAAATTAAAAATAATGGTATAAAAATATAACTTGTACCATAAGAATATGTAGAAATACCTAATAAAATAGATATTACATATAAAAACTTTATATTATTACTTTTAAAAAATTTATTATATAAAAATAAAATTAGTAAAATAATATCTGGAAAAATATTAGATTCAAGTGCCCATCTACTTTTCATTATATGCCAAGGCATTATAGAAAAAATAAAAAATAAAAATAAATATTTATCTTTAAATATATCCTTTAATAAATAATACATTATTATACATGAAAAACTAGAAATAATTAGCATCAATAATCTTATTGAAAAAACACTATTACCAAATAAATATATAAATGGAATTGATAAATATGCATATAATACATTTTGACCACTACCCCAAGATATTAAATGTACTGGAAAACTAATACCATTTCTATCAATATTATATTTTAATAATGAATACGCTTCATAACCAATTGATGACTCATCAAAATTAATTGGAATTGGTACTTTTGTAAATTTATAACTTCTAATAAAAATACAAAAAAATATTAACAGAAATGAAATAGCATATTTTAGATAATTAGTTTTATTATTATTTTTTTTATCAATTAATAAATCTTTTATAATGAATAAACAAAAGAATAATGAAAATAAAATACTAAATATCATATCTATCACCAAGATAATTATACCATAAAAAAAAAGAAATAATTCTATTTCTCTTTTGGTTCTATTTTTTCTTTACCACCCATATATGGTCTTAATACTTCTGGAATATTTATACTTCCATCTTCTTGTAAGTTATTTTCTAAAAATGCAATTAACGCTCTAGTAGAAGCTAATACAGTATTATTTAAAGTATGTGGATAATAATTACCATTTTCTCCTTTAACTCTAATACCTAATCTTCTTGATTGAGCATCACCAAGATTTGAACAAGATCCTACTTCAAAGAATGTTTGTTGTCTAGGACTCCATGCTTCAACATCACATGATTTAACTTTTAAATCTGCAAGATCTCCAGAACAACATTCAAGTTGTCTTACTGGTATATTTAAATTTCTAAATATTTCTACTGTATATCTCCACATTTTTTCATACCAATCCATAGATTCTTCAGGTTCACATATTACAATCATTTCTTGCTTTTCAAATTGATGTACTCTATATATACCTCTTTCTTCTATACCATGAGCACCAACTTCTTTTCTAAAACATGGTGAATAACTTGTCATAGTAATTGGTAATTCTTCTTTTTTAAGAATTTGTCCTTTAAATTTACCTATCATAGAATGTTCTGATGTACCAATCAAATATAAGTCTTCTCCTTCAATTTTATACATCATTGCTTCCATTTCATCAAAAGACATAACACCATTTACAACATCACTTCTTATCATAAATGGAGGTATACAGTAAATAAAATTTTTATCAATCATGTAATCTCTTGCATAGTTAATCATAGCTGTTACTAGTCTTGCAGCATCTCCCATTAAATAATAAAAACCATTACCACTTGTTCTACCTGCTGATTCTTTATCTAAACCATTTATACTCTCTAATATATCTGCATTATAAGGTATTTCATAATTTGGTACTTTTGCTTCACCAAATCTTTTAATTTCAACGTTTTCACTATCATCTTTTCCAATAGGTACAGTTGAATCAATTATGTTTGGTATTCTCATCATTCTACTTTTTATTTCTTCTAGTATTTTTGGTAATCTATCATCTATTTCTGTAATTCTTTTATTTAACTCTAATACTTTTTGTTTTGCTTCATTTGCAGCATCTTTATTACCTTGTTGCATAAAAATACCAATTTCTTTACTAATTTTATTTTTTTCAGCTTTTAAATTATCTCCTTCAGCTTGTAAATTTCTAGCTTCTTCATCAAATTTTTCTACTTCATCAACTAAAGGTATTTTTTCATCTTGAAATTTCTTTTTAATGTTTTCTTTAACTAATTCTTTATTTTCTCTTATTAATTTAATATCTATCATATTATTCTCCTTCTTTCTCAAATCTATATTTTTGTTTTACATTTGGATATTTTTGATAATCTACTTCCGAAACAAACATACTCAGTGGTCTTGCAGCATAATCTACACCATCAATGCAATTAGTAGAATATAATGGTTTATAAATCATTAATTCTTCACTAGTTTCTGTATTCCTCGAGGTTCCTATTATCTCATATAAATATTTATTTGGATTTTTTTTTAATTCTTCTTTTGTTAAAAGTTCTCTTTTAAAATGTTTAACTATATCACCTTTTTTATATTTTTCTTCCATATTTCCTCCTAAAAAACAAAAAGAATGGTACATAAGGAGCCATTAAGGCGGTACCATCCTTTATTTAACTTAATTAGTATAACGGCTATGCCGGTAGTTATTACTACACTCTTAAGTAGATTCATATAATTAACTTGATCTTTTTCACCAGCCAAGAACTCTCTTTATAAGTATCATTATATTACTAATCTTATTTCTTCGTTTTTACAAAAGTTATTTTACACAATTATTTAATTGAAGTCAATACTAAAAGTGATATACTATATAACCTGCTAGTAATAAAATTGTAAGACATAATATAAATGTTATTAAAGCTGCACCTATATTTGCTTCACTCATTTTTTTAACTTCATCTTTTTTCTTATTTGCCATAACTATTACCCTTTCTATTTTTTTATTTATCAAATATATTTTATCAAATATTTACATATAATAATATATAAAAATATAAACTTTACATTTATTTTAAACCTGAATTTTTATATATTTCACCATTTATTTTTAATATACTCACTTCATTACATGAATATTCTTTTTTACCATTAAATACTTTAACAACAATATTTAAGTATCCCTCATTATCTATAAAATATATATTATTATTTTCTTTTTTAGATACTAAATAATCGTTTGTACATGAAGTAATCCATTCATCTAAAGTTAATCCTGAAAATAATACATCTTTTTGTTTAATTGTTTTAGTAACTGTTTTTGTTTTTTTATCTTCTATTTCTTCAGTATATTCTTCTTTTGTTTCAATATTATTTATTTCAATTAATTCTAGTGTTTTTTCTTTAATCGCCTCAGTTTCTAAAGTTTCAATATTCTTTTTCGTCATTTTTTTATCAATTTCTTTAATAGTTAGAGAATTTAATAATTCTAAGTAGGTCATTTTCTTTTTAGTATCAAGATTTATATTATATGTTTTATATTCATTATATTCTTGATTACTTTCATTATTTCTTGTTATTATAATAACTAAAGATAAAATATTATTATTAATAACATAAGTATAATTAGATTTAACATAGTATTCATTATTTATAAGATTATTTTCATATTCTTTTACTAATGAATCATTTAACTCTTTAATATCTTCATTTATTTTTTTAACATCTTCAGAATTTATATTTACATAAGGAATAACTATATCAGTATAATATCTAATATTATTTTTTGTATCTGTATAATTATTTTGACTGACTTCATAAGCATATTCAGCATTATAAACAAGCTCAAATTCATTATAAATTTTCAATTGTTCACTATTCAAATCAGATTTTATTTCTACTACTTTTTCTTCTTTATTAAATAATATTTTTTTATCATATAATATAAATAATACTAATCCTATAACTAATAGTAATAATATTATATTAATGATTACTAATCCTTTTCTAGATTTTTCTTTATTATATTCATTATATATTTTATCCATACTCTTCTCCTATTATTTGTATTATATCATAAAAAAAATACATTTTTCAATGTATTTTATTTTTCATAATCACATGCACTACATTTAATCTTATCATCTTTTTTAACAAGCATATTATTACATTCAGGACATTTTTCTCCTATAGGTAAATCCCAGAAAGCTTCTTTACATTTTGGAAAATTACTACATCCATAAAATATTTTTCCTTTTTTTGTTTTTCTTTCTACAATTTTTTGCCCACATTTGATACAATCACAAACTTCAACATTTTGTTTTGCTTCTTTTTTAATATATTTACAATTAGGATAATTAGAACATGACACAAATTTACCATACTTACCATTTCTAATAACTAAATCACTGTTACATTCAGGACATTTTTCACCAGTTTTTTCTGGTTCCTTTTTTTCCATATTTTCAAATGCATTTTCTACCATAGGTTCAAACTCCTTATAAAATTTTTTCAATAATTCATTCCAAACAATTGATCCATTTGAAATTGAATCTAAATCTTCTTCCATTTTTGCAGTATATTTAACATTTATTAAATTACTAAAATATTCTTGTAGTTTATTATTAGTTTCAATACCTATTTCAGTAGGTATAAATTTCTTTTGTACTAATTTAACATATCCTCTATCTATTATTGTACTAATTGTTTGAGCATATGTTGATGGTCTACCAATTCCTAAACTTTCCATTTCTTTAATTAAACTAGACTCACTATATCTTGCAGGTGGTTCTGTAAAATGTTGTTTTTTATCTAGTTTATCTGTTTTTAAAATACTATCATCTTTTATATCTGGTAATTTATTATCTTCAGATTTTTCATAATCTTTATATACTTTTAAATAACCATCAAATAAAGTAACTTGACCATTGATTTTAAATTTATAATTATTATTTTCCAATACAATAGATGTAGATTTAACTTTTGAAGGTGCCATTAAAGACGCTAGTGCTCTAAAATATATTAAAGAATATAATTTATATTCATCATCTGTTAAATAATCTTTAATACTTTCTGGTGTTCTATTAATACTACTTGGTCTAATAGCCTCATGAGCATCTTGAACATTTTCTGTTTTTTTACTTTTTTTAACAGAACCTACATATTCTTTACCATAATTGTCTTTAATATAATTATTTGTACTATCTATAAATTCATTAGATAATCTAATTGAATCTGTTCTCATATAAGTAATTAAACCTACTGTTTCATCTTTTAAAGAGATTCCTTCATATAATTTTTGCGCTACTGACATTGTTTTCTTTGAAGAAAAATTCAATTTATTAATAGCATCTTGTTGAAGAGTTGAAGTAATAAAAGGAGGTTTACTTTGTTTATTCTTTTCCTTTTCTTCAATACTTTCTACTTTATACTCATTTGATAATTCATTTTCAATCTTATTTACTTCTTCTTCATTAGATATTTTTATCTTATCATTTTTATATTTAAATAAAGAAGCATTAAAATCATTGAATATAGCATCTATAGTCCAGTATTCTTCACTTTTAAAATTATTAATTTCATTTTCTTTATCAACTATTAATTTTAATGCAACTGATTGAACTCTACCAGCACTTTTACCACCAGTTTTAGATTGCATTAATTTACTTAATCTAAAACCAATTATTCTATCTAGTATTCTTCTAGTTTCTTGACTTCTAACCATTAAATCATCTATTTTTCTTGCATGATTAAATGAATCAATAACTGCATTCTTAGTAATTTCATTAAATACTATTCTTTCATAATTATTTTCATCTATTCCTAATTCATCTTTTAAATGCCAAGAAATAGCTTCTCCTTCACGGTCTGGGTCGGTTGCTAGATAAACTTTATTTGCTTTTTTAACATCATTTTTTAAAGCAGTTATATCTTTTTTCTTTCCTCTAATGGCAACATATTTTGGAGTAAAACCATTATCAATGTCCACACCAAAACCATATTTACCAGAAGTTGCTAAGTCTCTAATATGTCCTTTAGATGATACTACTTTAAAATCACTACCTAAATATTTTTCAATAGTTTTACTTTTAGCTGGAGATTCCACTATTACTAGATTTTTGCTCATATTATTTTTCCTCTCTTTTTATAATATTATCCAAATAATTATTTATTCCCCTGTTCTAATACTTTTTTTACAGGTCCATAAGTTTTTCTATAATCTTCAGTAACACCATATTTATTAATTAATTCAATATGTCTTTTAGTAGGATAACCTTTATGTTTTTTTAATTCATACATTGGATATTTTCTATCTAATTCATATAAAATTCTATCTCTAGTTACTTTAGCGATAATAGATGCTGCACCAATAGAAATACTCTTTTGATCACCTTTAATTATAGGTTCAACTTTAATATCTAATGAATCTATCTTCATCGCATCTGTTAATAATACATCAATTTTAATTTTTTTACAAGCCTCTTCATATGCAAGTATCATTGCTTTTCTTGATGCTTCTAATATATTAATTTCATCTATTTCCTTATTAGAAACTATTCCAATACCAACAGCAATAGCATCTTTCATTATAATATCATATAATTTTTCTCTCTTTTTTTCAGTTAATTTTTTTGAATCATTTATTTCTTCATTAACATAATCTTTAGGAAAAACTACACAAGAAGCGACTACTGGTCCTACTAAAGGACCTCTTCCAGCTTCATCTGTACCACCAATATAATTAAAACCTTCACTTATGTACTTATCTTCATATTCTCTTCTATTATTCATCAAACGTTACCTTACCTAAATATCCATTTCTTAAATCCCTAACTATTAAAGTAGATACTTTATTATAATCAACTTCATTTCCTCTTACAATACATCCTCTTTTTCTACCAATTAATTCATAATTATCTGTATAATCATCTTCATCAAAATTAGTTATTCCATATCTTTCTTCTAATGCTTTTGGATAATTATAAAACATATATTTTAAAATATAACACGCCACTTCATCTATTGGAAGTATTTCTTCTTTAATTGCAGAAAAACTTGCTAGATTATATGCAATCTTAGAATCTTCTATTTTTGGCCATAATATTCCAGGAGTATCCATTAAATCTAACTTATCATTAATTCTAATCCAACTAATATTCTTAGTCACTCCAGGTTTATCTCCAACATTAACAGCCTTTCTCTTAGTTATCTTATTAATTAAAGTAGACTTACCAACATTAGGGACACCCATTATTAGTGCTCTATAACTTCTTTCTTTAAGTCCTTGACTCTTTCTCTTTTCATTTAAAGAACATAATACCTTATCAGTAACATCAAATATTTCACTAATATTTTTATCATTTATTAAATCAAGAAGAATAACATTATATCCTTTATCCTTATAAAAGCTAATCCATTTATTAGTTCTAGTTAAATCACATAAATCTTTTTTTGTCATTATTATAATCTTAGGTTTATCCTTGACTAAATCATCTATATCTACAATCCTAGAAGAATATGGTATTCTAGCATCTACTACTTCAAATACTATATCTATTAATTTTAATTTTTCCCCTATTTCCCTTCTTGTTTTAGCCATATGACCTGGAAAATAGTTTATATTAGTTTTATTTTCGTTCATTTGGATCAACTCCTTTTTAATAAATCAATAAAATTATACCATAAAAAAGACAAAATTTAGTATAATTCCGTCTTTTTTATATCATTTATATAGTGTTACAAATAGTAATATTACTATTATTAATAAAGGTTACCTTGACATATGGCAAATCGTAATATCTTAATAGTCCGATCATTAAAACCATCAAAATTACATATTAAAAATTAATTATTAATTCTAATATCTCCACAACTATTATCAATAGTCAAAGTAACATCTGATTTTTGATAGTTATTATTAATTTTTGTATCTCCTAAACTTGTTTTTGCATTTATATATATTTCATTGGTTGAACCTATTTTAATATCACCATAACTATTATGAATACTTGAATTTTCTTTTAAGTTTAATGAATCTATTTTTACATCTCCACAATCTTCTTTTATTTGCAAATATTCATTTACTTTTCCAATATTAATATCACCATAGTTATTTTCAAGTTTAATTCTATCTACTTCAGAAACTTCAACATCTCCACAGTCTTGATCTATTTCTAATTCTTTTGAATATCCTAATATTTTAATATCTCCATAGGAATTTTTTATCTTACCTGATTTTAAAGAATCAACTTTTATATCACCAGCATCTAAAGTAGCATCTAAAATTAAGTTATCAAAATTTCCAATATTTACATCTCCATAGTTATTTTCAATATTTATATTCCCAGAATAACCATTTGGAAGATAAACCTCTATTTTAGCAATTGTCATATTAAAGCAAAAACCTATACATTTTTTTTCATTTGACTTTATGTTTAATTTATTATTTACAACCTCTACATTCGTTTCATCCTTATCTCCATAAATAACAACTTTTACTTTTGATTCATTTCCTTCTTTTATTTCAATATCGCTTGATTTAGAATCAATCTTAATAGTATCAAAAATAGTTTCATATTCTTGATTAAATACTAATTCATTACTTACTTTATGTCCAAAACTAAAGTGTCCAAATCTAAAGTCTTTATTTGTTAAAATATTCACAAAGAATACAGATAATCCAATTACTAATAAACTTAAAAAGATAATAAGAATAATTTTAAGAGTTTTATTATTCATTGTTATCACCTCTCAAAAAAAGGATTAACTTTACTATTTCCATCACTAAAGCATATATTAACCAAATAAACCATGTTATATGCCAAGCCATAGTAATAAAACTAATTGCTAAATAAATTATTACTGTAATTAAACTTATTATATCTTCAATTTGTTTGTAGCGTTTATCTTTTTTCTTTTCTGCTTCTGTTTTCTCTTTTTTAAACATTATTCTTGAATAAATCAATACACAAGTTGCTATTCCACAAATTAAAATAAATATTGCACTACCTACAACTGGATTCATATTTAATACTGGAATACTAATCATAATCCAAACTACCCCTAAAAAATATAAGAATATACTACTAATTAATCCAATAGTTCTTTTTTTCTTATTTTCTTTAGTATCAAGTATAATTTCTTTTTGTTCTTCTGTCTTTTCCTTTCTTCCTGTTATTAATTCTTCAGTTGATATTTCAAAAAGCTCACACAATGGAATTATTTTATCAAATTCTGGAGAACTTTGATCTGTTTCCCATTTTGAAATAGTTTGTCTTGTAACATTCAATTTTTCAGCTACTTCTTCTTGGGATAATTGTTTTGATTTTCTTAGTTCAATTAATCTTTGACCTAAACTCATAATTTCACCTCTTTCACGATTAATTATACAGATTATATTGGTTGCACTCTACCAAGTTTTATAGGAACTTTGTCAACCAAACTTAACATTTAATATTATTATACCATAAAACCTAGTCATTTTTCATTGACTTGCTAATCGGAAGATTACTATTTTGCAAATTATTAATCATAATATTTTATCACACACAAAACACATATAAAATGTGTTTAAAAATAAGTGTCAGAGTGTTACAAGTCAGTACTCTAATTCCTCACAAAAATGAGTATATTTTAACCTATTTTTTATTATTTTTCTTTCTTTTTTACTAAAACTTGCAAGATCTCATTTGCTAAAAAGTCCCATTTTATAAGCGTTTAAGCAATGTACAGTATAAATACAAGGCAGGTAGTTTATATTAGTTTTATTTTCGTTCATTTGGATCAACTCCTTGTTTATTTATAATTTTACAATTTATTCTTAATTCTTTTTCTCCTACATTTATTCTGTAGTAATCAAAAAATAATTTATCAATTTCATCCTTATTATAGTTCTTAGAATTTAAGTAAATAATAGGAGTATATAATACATTATATAGCAAATATTCAGACTCAATTTTCTCAAAGCCTAATTTTTTATAAAAATTCAATCTTTTAACTGTTACTAAAATGTTATCATCTACTTTTTCAATTTCTCCAATTAATCCATTATTTAGAATAATATTATTCAACAAATATTCTAGTGCTACTTTACCATAACCTTTATTTTGATACTCTTCATATATTGCAAAATAATCTAAATAATAAGGATGAACATCATCAAGTCTTTCTAACATAAAAAAACCAATTATTACATTGTTAAAAACTATTTTATAAAAATGTTCAATTTTTTTATTATATGTTACTTCAATCTTATCCCATTCTCTTTGTTCATTGTCAGGAAATAAATTTATATATCTATCATAAATATTTGTTTTAAATTCATTAATAGTAATTTCAACAACATTTATCATAATTGAATTCACCTCTTTTTATAAATGTTTAACCGTCAATATCAAGTATCAAATACTATGCTATTTTTGATTATTTTTTATCTATATTATATATTTTTTAATAATTATTTATTAAAAAATGTAATTACTAAATATTGTTTTTCCTTTATTTTATAGGAGTTTCATGAATGGCTAGACTAAATCAATATCAACCAATTTATATTAGTTTTATTATCCA
>CADCJS010000002.1 GCA_902801825.1 uncultured Erysipelotrichaceae bacterium | reverse complement strand
TCTAAATCCTTATTCTCTTTTAATAATTTAAATAATATTTCATCAGCATTTGGTACCATACTTCTGAATTTATAAAATTTAAAAGTATTTCCATCTTTACCTATTCTTTCTTGTGCAAACAAAATTGGATTATAATCTTTCTGAAGCATATAACAAACTTTAATAATTACGCTTAGAGGTAAAAGAAATAAGCATCCTATAAGTGAAACAAATATATCAAATAATCTTTTAATAAATAAATATAATATTTTTTCTATTGATTGTAGAATATATTTACTATCTTCTAATTTTATTACTTTTTCTTCCATAAATAATCCCCCTAAAAAATAACTATAAAAGTTAGTGTTGATTTCATATATTAACAAAGTGAAATTCATTTGTCAATAAAAATCGAATTATGTCGAAAAAAAAATAACGTTTTTGACGTTATTCTTTTATAATCTCTTTAATTTTTGTTTCTAAATTATTAATTCTTAAATTACATTTATTCATATTTGTATCATTTACTATCATATATATTTTTATTTTAGGTTCTGTTCCACTAGGTCTAATCATAAAATATTCATTTTCATTTAATATGAATTTTAAAGCATTTGTTTTTAAATCGTTTTCTTCTTTTAAGTAATCTATTTTTTCTTTTTCATTAAATAAGTTTTCTTTTCTTAGTTTATTCATTAATGATTCTATTTTATTTTGATTTAGTGTTAGTGATATAGTTTTAGTTTTATAATAACCAAATTTATTATATATTTCTTCTATATATTGATCTAATGAAGAATCTATACTTTTTAAATAAGATAATATTTCAATTAAAAATATAGTAGATGATATTGAATTTTTATCATTTATATCTATGTTAAATACATATCCTAAACTTTCTTCAAATCCAAATATATAATTATCTTTATCATTATTTTTTACTTGTACAATATTTTTACAACCAGTTAGTACTTCTACTACTTTAGCATTATATAAATCAGCGATTTTATCAAACATATTACTAGATACTATACTTCTAACACAATAGTTATTTTTTAATATTTTTTTATTATTTAAAATATAGTATAGAAATATATTTCCAAGCATATTTCCATCTATCATTTCATAGTTATCATCTTTTTTATATAATACCCCTATTCTATCTGCATCAGGATCTGTTGCGATTATAACATCTGAATTTAAGTCTTCAGCATATTTAAACGCTAAATCATAGTTATATAAGTATTCAGGATTTGGTTCAGGTGCATATGTAAAATCTTTGTCTATTTTACATTGTTCATTAACTAAGTTATATCTTATTTTATATTTTTCAAATATAAATGGTATTACTTTAATTCCAGTCCCATGAAGAGATGTATAAGTTATTTTTAATTTAGAAGCATAATTATCTATAATATTTTTATTAATTATAACTTTTTCATTTTCTTCTATAAATGATTCATTAATAGATTCATTAACATAATTAAAGTACTCATTATTAATGTTTTCTTCTTTAATATTATAATTAGTATTATTTATTTCATCTATTATTAAATTAGCTTCTTTTTCTAGTATTTGGCATCCTTTATCATTATATACTTTATATCCATTATATACTGATGCATTATGTGAAGATGTTATTACTATACCAGAAGAACATTTTAAATATTTTACTGCATAACTAACAAGTGGTGTGCTTGATATATCTTTAAATAAATATGTTTTTATTTTATTATTATTTAGTACTAGAGCTGTAGTTATTGCGTATTCATAGGAGTTATTTCTTGTATCATAACCAATTACAACACTTGGATTATTATAATGTTTTATTAAATAATTACTTAGGCCTTGTGTTACTCTTTTTATATTATATATATTAATTTTATTAGTACCTAAATCCATTATTCCTCTAATTCCTGCAGTACCAAAGTTTAAGTCACTAGAAAAGTTTTCTTTAATTGTTTCTTCATTCATATTTTTTAATATTTCTTTATCGTTTTTATTTAAAAAATTACCATTTAACCACGTTTTATATTTCTCTATAGCTTTCATATATTTCCTCCAAAAATATTATATTCTTCTAAAACTTTTAAAATATCATTATAATCATCTCTATTAATTTTTCTACCCTTAATTCCATATTTATTCGCAGTATCTATATTATCTTGTCTATCATCAATAAATAAACATTCTTTAGAATTTAATTTAAATGTATTAATTAAATACTGATATATACCATCATATGGTTTAATCATATTTATTTTATAAGATAATACCATACCATCAAATAAAGGTTCTAAATCTTTCATAAATAGTTTAAAAACTTCCTCTGATGTATTAGAAAGTAAATATAATTTATAGCCTTTATCCTTTAATTTCTTAATTAATTTTAGTACATTTCCATTATATTCTAATTCATAAGGAAATTTTGTACTAAAATCATATACTTCATTTTTATATTTATAGTTGGTTCTTTTATTAATTCTATTCGCCATTTCTTTTAAAGAAATTAATCCTAAATCAATCATCCCTTTTTTTAACCATTCATCTGAATTTACTACTTCATTAATTAAAAATTCTTTTATTTCTTCTTTATCAGTAAATTTAGATACCATATCATATTTATTAAATTTTACTATTATATTTCCAAAATCAAATATTATATTTTTTATCATTTTAACTCCTTTTACTCCTTGGATGAGATTCCTCATAATTTTCTTTAACAAAATTATTTGAAACATGAGTATATATTTGTGTTGTTTCTATATTTTCATGACCAAGCATTGTTTGTATACTTCTTAAATCTGCGCCATGATTAAGCATATGTGTTGCGAATGAATGTCTTATTGTATGAGGTGATATATCTTTATTTATTCCTTTTTCTAAAGCTATTCCTTTTAATATTTTAAAGAAACCTTGTCTTGATAGTTTATCTCCTCTACTATTTAAGAATAATATATCTGTAGTTTTATTATGCATTAAAGTTACTCTATATATATTTATATATTCAAATAAGTATTTAGAAGCAATATCATCAATAGGCATTATTCTTTCTTTACTACCTTTACCAAATATTCTTACAGTATTCATATTTAAATCTATATTATTTAAAGTTAGATTTAATAATTCACTTACTCTAAGACCAGAACTATACATAAGTTCAAGCATTGCTTTATTTCTATAACTAATATTATCTTTTAAATTTATATTTAATAGTTTATTAATATCATTTTCAGATAATACTTTTGGAATATTTTTACTAGTTTTTATTCCTGTTATATCACTTATTATATTATCTTTAATATAATTATTTCTTTGTAAAAATTTAAAATAATTTTTAATTGATACTATATGTCTATTTATACTTTTTGGATTTAATTTTTTATTCAAGTAAGATAAATAAGTAATTATATCTTCTTTTGTTATATTTTTATATTCTTTTTTTATATAAGAAAACATATCTATTAAATCTCTTTTATAACCATCAATGGTATTATTACTTAATTGTCTTTCAACACTTAAATAATTCATATAATCTTTAATTTGTTTTTCTATTTCTTCTATTTTCATTATTACACCTACTTAAATTATACTAATAAATATAAAAAAATACAATTAGTTTACAAAATAATTATTATATTAAATGTAAACATGTTATAATATTACCATGGAGGTTAAAAAATGCAGTATTTAATTGAAAAATATAATGGTGATATTAATGGATGAACCTTTAGCTATTAAACTTAGACCTAAAAAATTAGAAGATATTATTGGTCAAAAACATTTAGTTGGTGATAATTGTCCTATTAGGAATTTTATTAATAATAAAAAAATATTTTCTATGATATTATATGGTCCTCCAGGTATTGGTAAAACTAGTATTGCTACTGTAATCGCAAATGAAATAGATTTAAAATATAGATTTTTAAATGCTACTATTAATGATAAAAAAGATATTAATATTGTTATAGAAGAAGCTAAAATGTATGGTGGTATTATATTAATAATGGATGAAATTCATAGATTAAATAAAGATAAACAAGATATATTATTACCTGTATTAGAAAATGGTCTTATTACCTTAATAGGTTTAACAACTTCTAATCCCTATCATAAAATTAATCCTGCTTTAAGAAGTAGATGTTCAATTTTTGAATTAAAACCATTAAATACTAATGAAATAATAGAAGGATTAAATAAAGCCATTAAAAGTGGTTATTTAAAGGATATTATGATTGATGATAAAAGTATTAAGATGATAGCAAAACTATCTAGTTATGACCTTAGAAATGCTTATAATTTACTTGAAATGTGTTATTACTCTACTAATGATAGAAAAATAAATATTGATGTAATAAATAAAATAAATTCTAAACCAGTATTTTTATCTGATAAAGATGAATCATTTCATTATGATTTATTATCTGCATTTCAAAAATCTATTAGAGGATCAGATGTTAATGCTTCACTTCATTATTTATCTAGATTAATAAAACAAGGAGATTTAGATAGTATATATAGAAGAATGACTGTAATAGCATATGAAGATATTGGTTTAGCATCTCCTCTAATGGGAGTTAAAGTTGAAAGTGCGATTAATGCATGTGAAAGAGTTGGAATGCCTGAAGCTAGAATAATACTTGCTAAAACTATAGTAGAAATGGCTTTATCACCTAAATCTAATAGTGCTTATTTAGCTTTTGATAATGCATATAATGATTTAAATGATAATGAAGTATATCCAATTCCTAATACTATTAAAATAGACTCTAAAATATATAAATATCCACATGACTATAAAGGTAGTTATGTTAAACAACAATATATGCCTGATAATTTAAAAAATAAAAAATATTATAAAGCTAAATTAACTAGTAGTTATGAAAAAAGTTTAAATGAAATATATATGAAAATAGAAAATATAAATAAAAAAAGTAATGATTAATAATATATCATTACTTTTTATATACATATTTTTTATCTTTAACAAATAAACTATTTATATTTCCTATACCATTATCCAAATTATTATTAACAATATTTTCTATATCATTAATAGATAAATCTACATTACTACCTAGTTCTTTAGCTTTAACTAAATTACTATTAAATGATTGTTTTTTTGATATTTTTCTTTTTGTTTCAATAAAATTCTTATCTTTATAATCTTTTCCTTTGTTTAAATCTTTTATTTGAAAATATATATTAGAAAAAGTTTTAATTACAGCAATATTATATATCATATTTTCACTATTATTTTTAAAAGTAGTTTTTCTTAATTTTTGATAATTATTATTAATTATTTTATCTATTTTAACACTATTTAAATCATATACATTATCTTTTTTATATTCAACATATTTTTTAGTAATTTGTTTAAACGCATTAGAACAATTTATTATACCTAATTCTACGATTAATTCATCATCAAACTTTTTCTTTGTATAATACATTTCAGATAGTTTTTCTAATCTTATTAATACTCTTTTAAATTCATTATTATTTATATTATCTAAAATTGCATCTGAATAAATAGATTTTTTTTCTTGATTAACTACCTCTTTTATAAATAATTCATCTATTTTAGCCATTTTTTAAACCTCCTAAAAAAATTAGTGACTATAATATATTAACATATTAATTAAAAAATTCAATATTTATTATATCTTTAATTATATAATCAGCAATCATAATACCTGCAGTATTAGGTACTACACTATAAGAATAAGGTGTTCTATTATTTGTTTTTATAGGCATTTCATCACTAGAAACAACCATAACTTTTCCTTTAATCTTATCATCTTTTAGTTTTTTTCTAATAACTTTTGCGATTGGATCATAACTAGTTTTCTTTATATCAATTATTTTTAATTTTGTAATATCAAATTTATTACCAGTACCCATTGAAGAAATAAATTTAATATTTTTTTCTAAACATTTTTCAATTAATAATATTTTAGTTGAAATAGTATCACATGCATCTATTAAATAATCAAATTTATATTCAAATAAACTATCAACATTATTTTTAGTAATAAAATAATTAATTTTTATTATATTTACATTTTTATTTATTTTTTTAATTCTTTCTTCAAAAGCATCTGTTTTTAATTTATTTATAGTTAAATCAGTAGCGATTATTTGTCTATTTTTATTAGTTATATCAACTATATCATTATCAACTAATATAATGTTTTCTATACCATTTCTAATAAGTGTTTCAACAGCCATACCACCTACTCCACCTAAACCTATTACTAACACAGTTTTAGAATGTAATAATTCAATATTTTCTTTTCCTATAAGTTTTTCTAATCTATCAAACATATTTTACCTCAAAAAACCTATAAGAATTGTTACGATAAACCTACACGTATGTGCAGGTGGGTATCTTGTAATAAACTTTAGGATCCTTAACAAGTAAGTATTCAACACCATTTATTATTCCCGATTCCCTTATCGAAGTTTTAGTGGGTTATATGTACACTAATTCTTATAGGTACTTTAATTATAACATATAAAATAAAAAAATAAAGTGGTTTTTACTTTATTTTTAATTTATTAATATTTTCTATTGATAGACCAGTTACTTTTGAAATAGTTTTTATATCCATATTTTCATTAAGTAGATTTTTCGCAATTTCAATTTGTTTATCATATGAACCCTCTTTAATTCCTTCTTTAATTCCTTCATCTTTCGCTTCACTTAATTCACTATTTTTAATAAATTCTTTATCTTGTTCATATGATATAAATCTTTTAAATACTGTTTTCCCATTTACTTTCTTTATTTCACTCATATATTTTTCCACCTTTTCATTTTTTATTATTTTTGAAAAAGCTTCTAGTTCTTCTTTATCAAGTCCAAGCATTACTAGATATTCATTTTCTTTTATCTCTTTTTCGTTTTTATCGTACCATAATTTTAGATAATAATCCATATTTATTTCATAGATTTTAAAATTATTCACATATAGATTTTCTTCATCATCCATTATTTTATATATTGATAATTTTTTATGATTTATACCTAGTTCATAACTTAAATTTATTTGTATTATATCTACTTTATCTGTATATTTTTCTCCGGATAAAGTATAAGATGCATATAAATCACATATATATGCCATATTTCTTAAATGTACATATGGTCTATTATTTGAATTAACTTCTATTCCTATCTTTCCTATATCTGTTTCTATTAAAGCATCTAATGTTTTTCTTCTTACCAATAAGTTTTCTTCATTTAATTCATTTGGTATTAATTTTATTCCTTTTATTTTTAATTTTAATATACTTTCTAATAATACCTTTAATAAATCTTTATTTCTTTCTTTTAAGAATACTTCTTTAAATGCTCTATCATATTTACAACTATAGAATTTATCGGTACTATATTCCATACTCCTCCTTTCATATGTTTTATTAGACATTAAAAAAATTAATTCCATTAAAAAAATACACATTTGTGTATTTTTTTAATTAATCCCAGAAATATTACCATAATTATCAATTTTCATATTAATATAATTTGAATCTTTAGTAAGACCAGGCATAGTGATTACATTTCCTAACATTATAGTTATAAAACCCGCACCATTATATAAATTAATATCTGTTATTTTTAATTTAAAATCTTTTGGATAACCTAATATCTTAGGATTTTGTGTTATTGACATTGGTGTTTTAGATATACAAATATCTAATTTTTTATTTTTATATAGTTTTAATTTTTCTTTTGCTAAATCTGTATACTCTATTATATTTGCACCTA
The DNA here is from genome assembly GCA_902801825.1 of uncultured Erysipelotrichaceae bacterium. Lineage (GTDB taxonomy): Bacteria > Bacillota_I > Bacilli_A > RF39 > UBA660 > RUG13038. The sequence goes on along the minus strand of CADCJS010000002.1, from coordinate 94,145 downwards.
ATTCATTTCTACACATTTTATTAATTTTTTCTTCTAAAGAATCATTTATATTATATACTTTATATTTTTTAGTGTTTTTCTTTAAATTAATTATTTTATTTGCTAATTCTATGCATCCTATTTCACCATCTAGATAATTAGTACATATACTAAAATCTATATTTAGTTTTGTACAAAAATCTTTTATAAATTGTATTTCTTCTTCCTTATCTTCTTTAAATTTATTTAAAGCTACTATAAGATTACTAGTATATTTTTTCATATTATTAATATGAAATTCTAAATTAGATATTCCTTTACTTAAATTATTTTCACCATTATGTTTTAATGCTTGTATTGTAACATTTAAAATTATAGCTTCTGGATAAATATTATTATTTTTACATTTTATATCAAAAAACTTAATTGCACCTAAATCACTACCAAAACCTGCTTCAGTTATTACATAATCAGATAGTTTTAATGCAGTTTTAGTTGCAATAATTGAAGAACAACCATGCGCTATATTAGCAAATGGGCCACCATGTATTAATATAGGATTACCATATTTACTTTGAACTAAATTTGGTTTAATAGCATCTTTTAATAATAAAGTAACAGCATCCACTGCATTTAAATCTTTAGCATATACTTCTTTATTTTCTTTTGTATAACCAACTATTATATTACCTATTCTTCTTTTTAAATCTTCTATATTTTTTGATAAACAAAATATTGCCATTATTTCAGAAGCTGGAGTAATTACAAAATTACCTCTTAATGATCTATCATTTACATCTAAACATCTTTTAATAATAACTTTATCTATATTTAATTTATTACCTTGATAAATATGATTATCTACAATTGCACATAATAAATTATTTGCACTAGTTATTGCATGAAAATCACCTGTAAAATGTAAATTTATTTCATTTGAAGGTATAACTATTGATTTACCACCACCAATAGCACCACCTTTTCTTCCAAATACTGGACCTAAAGATGGTTCTCTTAATGCCGCAACTGATTTCTTTTCTAAAAGATTTAATGAATCATTTAATCCAATACTTAAAGTTGTTTTACCCTCTCCATATGGTGTTGGATTAATACTTGTTACTAATATTAATTTTCCATCTTTATTAGTACTATTTTCATAATCATAATTAATTTTTGACATATAATTACCATATAAAAATAAATCTTTTTTAGTTAATCCTATTTTTTTAGCAATTTGAATTATATTCTTCATATTCATCACCTTTTTTTTATATTATATCATTTAAATAAATATAATAAAAAAATAAAGTAGTTTTTACTTTATTTTTTTAATATTCACAGTTTCCAGGTGTTCTAGGAAACGGAATTACATCTCGTATATTTTCCATTCCAGTTAGATATATTATTAATCTTTCAAATCCCATACCAAATCCAGAATGATAAGGACAACCATATTTTCTTAAATTTAAATACCAATCAATTGATTCTATATCGACATTTTTTTCTTTAGCTCTTTGAAGTAATACATCATAGTTTTCTTCTCTTTGACTACCACCCATTATTTCTCCTGCACCTAATACTTCTAAATCAACTGCAGCGACAGTTTCATTATCATCATTTACCTTCATATACCAAGCTTTTATATCTTTAGGCCAGTTATATACAAATACTGGGCAATTAAAGTATTCAGTTATATATTTTTCATGTTCTTTAGCTAAATCTTCATTATAATCAGGTTTAAATTCAAAATTAACTTTAGCTTCTTTTAATATATCAATTGCTTCTTTATGAGTAATTCTTTTAAAATCGTTATTTACTAAGTTTTCTAATTTATCTTTTAATCCTTTTGATATAAAACTATTAAAGAATTCAATTTCTTCTTTGGCATTATCTAATACATATTTAACAATATATTTAAGCATTTCTTCTTCTATGTTCATTAATTCTTCTAGATTACAAAATGATATTTCTGGTTCAATCATCCAGAATTCATTAGCATGTGTTTTAGTATTAGATTTTTCTGTTCTAAATGTTGGACCAAAAGTATATATCTTTTTAAAACTATTTGCGAAAGCTTCACCATGCAATTGTCCTGTTCCTGTGACAAATGTCTGTTTATGGAATAAATCTTTTGAATAATCTACTTCTTTATCATTTTTAGGAACATTGTTTAAATCAAATGTAGTAAGCTTAAACATTTGATTCTCTCCTTCACAATCAGATGTAGTTATTAAAGGAGTATGAACATATAAATAATTATTTTCATTAAAATATTTATGTATTGCATATGCTGCTAAACTTCTTATTTTAAATACTGCTTGAAATGTTTTAGTTCTACTTCTTAAGTAAGCTTCACTTCTTAAGAATTCCATTGTATGTCTTTTTGGTTGTATAGGATAATCTTCACTAGATTTAGATATTATTTCAACTTTAGTAGCTTTAACTTCCATATCTTGTTTTCCTTGGCTTTCTACTAAAGTACCTTCTACTTTAATTGCACTTCCTACTAATAAATGAGTTAAATCTTCAAAATTATCTAAAGTATTATCATAAACAACTTGAATTGATTCAAAACAAGTACCATCAAAGAAATCTATAAATCCATATTCTTTTTGAGGTCTATGGTTTCTTATCCACCCTTCTAAAACAATATTATCATTAATTTTATTATTTTTATAAACATTTACTAAATCCATATTTTCCTCCTTAAGGTTCTAATCTATTAGGTCCTCTAAATATAAACATTTCTTCTTTTAAACTTGGTAAATTAAGTAATAACATATTTAATCTATCAATACCAATACCAAATCCTCCATGTGGTGGACATCCATATTTAAAGAAATTTAAATAGAATTCAACATCCTTTGTTAATCCTTTTTCTTCTGATTGTTTTTTTAATATATCATATCTATGTTCTCTAAGTGAACCAGTAGTTATTTCAGTTCCTCTATATATTAAGTCATAACCAATTGGTTTATCATTTTCTCTTTTATGATAAAATGGTCTTTTTGATTTAGAAAAACCAGTTACAAATATAAATTCTGAACCATATTCTTCCATTGCAAATTTAGTTATTAAACTTTCAGTTTCATTATTCATATCACCTACATCTTCTTTAGGTATATCATATCCATATTTATCATGTAATTTATTATATAAATCATTTAAATCTATTCTAGGAAAAGGTTTATTTGGAATAATTACTTCTGTATTAAATAATTCTTTAATTTGATCATTATACTTTTCTTTAACTTTAATTAAACCATTAATAATAAGATCTTCTTCAATATTCATTAATTCTTCTAAATCATCTATATAAGCAATTTCAACGTCAAAACCAGTATATTCTGTAGCATGTCTATAAGTATTAGAATTTTCTGCTCTAAATACAGGTGCTACTTCAAATACTCTTTCTAAGGAAGATGCTATAGCCATTTGTTTATAGAATTGAGGACTTTGTGCTAAATATGCTTTTCTATTAAAATAATTAACTTCAAATACTTCAGATCCTGATTCTGAAGCAGCACCAATTAATTTTGGAGTATGTATTTCAGTAAAATCATTTTCATATAAATAATCTCTCATACCTTGTACTAATAAACTTTGTACTTTAAGCATTAAATTATTTCTTTTAGTTCTTAAATCTATCCATCTATAATCCATTCTTGTATCTATATTAGCATTATCTTCTAGTGGTGAAGCATCTGCTTTAGATAAAATATTTAAAGATGTTGGAATAAATTCTTTACCACCATTTTTAACATATTCACTTTTTACCATTTTACCAACAAATTCTATAACAGAATCAGATAAAACACCTTCTAATTGTTCACACATTTCTTTATTTGTTTCTTTTTCTATTGAAACTTGTATACTTGAAGATCTATCTTCTAATATAATAAAATACATATATTTTGTATTTCTTATTTTTTTAGCAAATCCACTTATTTTAGATTCTTCATTTTCTATTAAATTTTTTATTAACGTTCTTTTCATAATTATTCCTTTCTTTATAATATTTACATATATCTTTTAACTTACAACTTTTACAATTAGGATTAATACTTTTACAATTATATCTACCAAATAATACTAATTGTAAATGTAATTTATTATATGTTTCTTTTTTAAATATTCTTCTTAATCTCTTTTCTATTTTTAAAACATCATCATTATCACTTACTAATGATAATCTTTTACTTACTCTACTAACATGAGTATCTACTGCGATATTAGGTTCAATATCTAATTCTGAAAAAAATACATTTACAGTTTTTCTACCTACTCCAGGTAAACTTTCTAATATATTTCTTTTATAAGGTACTTTTGAATTATAATCATTATATATAATACTTGAAATTTCTTTTATATATACAGATTTCTTATTGTGATTACCTAAAGGTCTTAATATTTGTTTTAAATCTTTAATATCAGCTTTACTAAGTTTTTCAATAGTATCATATTTGTTAAATAATTCTTTAGATACAATATTTACTTTTTTATCAGTAGTTTGTGCAGATAACATGATACATATTAATAATTCAAAATCTGAATTATAATTTAATTCACATTTAGGATTACTGTATAATTCATTTAAATAATCTTCTATTAATTTTATTTTTTTCATTTAAATATTCATATCAAAATAATCAAGTAATTCATCTTGGCTTATTTTTATTTCTTCTTTAGTAGTTGTATCTTTAACAGTTAAAACACCGTTATTAACTTCATCTTCACCTATAATAACTATATATTTGGCATTATATTTTTCAGATTCTTTAAATTTACCTTTAATAGATTTATTTAATAAGTCTATATCAACTTTATAACCACACATTCTTAAATCATTTATTATACTAAGCGAATAATATAATTCATTGTCACTTAAAGGCATTATATATATATCTAAATCATTATTAGTAGGTAAACTAATATCAAGTTCATTAATAACATCTATTACTCTATCAAAACCAAATGCAAAACCAACTGATGGAACACTTGGTCCTCCTAATGATTCAAGTAAATTATCATATCTACCTCCGCCACCAATAGAACCAATATCTTTAATATCTGTTTTAAATTCAAATACTAAATTTGTATAATAATCTAAACCTCTAACTAAAGAATTATCAACTTCATAATCTATTTCTAATAATTCTAAATATTCTTTAATTTTTTCAAAGTTTTCTTTTTCTTCTGTATTTAAATAATCAAGTATATTTGGTGCGGTTTTTATTAATTTATTATTTGAATCAACTTTACAATCTAATATTCTTAAGGGATTCTTTTTTAATCTTTCTTTACAATCATCACAAAATTCATCTATATTATTTTCAAAATGTTTAATTAATTCTTTTTTATACTTATTTCTAGTTTCTACTCCACCAATAGAATTAATTAAAACTTTTACATTATTTATACCTAATTCTTTTAAGAAATTATATCCTAAACTAATTACTTCTATATCTGAAATTGGATTACTTGAACCATATAATTCAACACCCATTTGTCTTAACTCTCTATATCTACCCTTTTGAGGTCTTTCATATCTAAACATAGAACCTTCATAATAGAATTTTAATGGTAAAGAAGTATATAATTTATTTTCAATAATAGATCTAGCAACACCTGCAGTTCCTTCTGGTCTTAATGTTAAATCTCTATTACCTCTATCTTTAAAATCATATGTTTCTTTAGTAACTATATCGGTTGTATCTCCTACACCTCTATGAAATAATTCACTTCTTTCAATAATAGGTGTTTCAATATATTTATAATTATAATTTTCACATACTGCTTGAAATAATTTTTTTACATAATCATGTTTTAAAGCTAAATCTCCATAAACATCATAAGTACCTTTAATTTTTTGAATCATAATCTCACTCCTAACCCTAATTATATCATAAAAAAAGAGTAAAATTATATTTAATTTATATATTTACTCTTATTTAGTAAAGTTTTTTACTAATTTATATTCATCTACTGTTACAGGTAAATTATATTTTAATCTATCATATAAACCTATTTTTGATACTTTATCCAAATCTATAGTATTATTTTTATTATCCCAAAAATCAAATTCTGTTAATTTTTCAGTTGCATCTAAATTATTTAAAAAATCAAATAATGGGAAATTTATTTTATCTTTTTTACATACATATCCATTTAAAATTGAAGTATAAAAAAATTTTGCAAAGAAATCAAAAGTATCAAAATATTTTTCTTTAAAGTTATGATGATTAAATAATGCCTGATTTATAGATTTTATAGAATCAAAATCTGCTATTTTTTCTCTTAAATCTAAAACATATAATTTTTCTGTTAATAATAGAATTTTTTTAATATAAATATTTTCATAAATTTTAGTATTTTTTAAATTAAGAAAGCCTATAAGAACGCCTATAAATGATTCACTTAAATCTTTTTCAACTTTCTTATTAAATAAATAATCTTCATGAAAATATTTTAATATATCTGATTCATATTTTTTATTATTTTCAATTTTTTCTATTTCTTTAAAATGTTCTAATTCATGAAGCATTGCATATATCATAAAAATATTTTTTTGTAAGAAATAATTATCCTCATTAATCGCTTCATAACCATTCTCACATAATAAATCATAATTTATATTTATTTTACCTTCAGGCATATATAAACCATATAAATTTTTCATTTTCTTAAAAGTAATACTTTTAAAATGATCCTTACTATATTTACTACATTTGTCAAGTTCTGTTCCTAATGTCTTTACCAAAAATGACTTAGAAATAACTTGATGTTTCAAACTAGTATCTATAACTTCATCTAATATATCTAAATCTAGCATAAACTCATCCCCTAATAGTGCATGTTATTCTAGCAAAAAAAGTTAAAAATGTCAATTTTATTTATTAGAATCGATAATTATAGTAACTGGACCATTATTAACTAAACTCACTTCCATATCACTACCAAATTCACCAGTTTTAAAACTTATACTAGTTTCTTTTAATTTTTCAATAAATACATTATACAAATCTTTAGCTTTTTCATATTCCATACAATCAGTAAAAGAAGGTCTATTATTCTTTCTAACATCTCCATATAAAGTAAATTGACTTATTAATAATATTTCACCATTTATATCTTTAATAGATAAATTCATTTTATTATTAATTTCAAATATTCTTAACTTTTCAATTTTATTAACTATATATTCTATATCTTTAGTGGTATCACTATTTTTAAAACCAATAAATATAACATATCCTTTATTAATACTATTTGTTTTATTATTATTAATTAAAACAGATGCATTTTTTACCCTTTGAATTACTACTCTCATAACACTCCTTTTAAAAAGAAGAGTTTAATTAAAAACTCTTTCTATTTTAATAATATCTTTATTTTGATTTAATGTATTTTTATATTTCTTTAAAGTATCAATATCAGAAACTTTAATACTAATTTCATACATTATATTATCTAAATTATTAATTGTATTTATTTTAACAATACTTATATTCAATGAAGAAGCTTTGTTAATAATATCAATTAAAATATTATCCTTTTTTATTGTTGTTATATTTAATAAACAATCATATTTCTTATCAACCTTTTTATTCCATTTAATATCTATAAATCTATCTTCTAACAGGTTTAAATTCTTACAATTCTTACTATGTACTACTATACCATTACCTCTAGTAATATAACCTATTATCTCATCACCTTTTATTGGATAACAACATTTAGCAGTTGATACTTTTACATTATCTATATTACCAACTATAAAATCATTTTTATAATCATTTTCATCTGTATTTTTATTATTAATTTTATCAAGCATAATATCTTCTTTTTCTAATTCATCTTTAAATATAGAATTTAAAGTTATTTTTACCGAAAAATTACCAGTACCAAAATTATAGTACATTTCATTTTCATCTTTTACTTTTAATTTAGAAATAATATCTTTCATATTATCATTTATAGAAGATATTGGTATTTTTCTTTTTCTAACTTCTTTTAAGAATAAATCTTTTCCTTTTTCAATAGCTTCGTTCTTATCTATTTTAGAAAAATAAGATTTAATTTTATTCTTAGCTTGACTAGTTTTAGCTATTAATAACCATTCTTTAGAAGGTTTACTATTTTTATTAGTAATTATTTTTACTATATCATTTGATTTTAATTGAGTATCTAAAGGTGCGATAACATCATTTACAAGTGCACCCACCATAGTTTCACCAATTTTAGAATGAACTTTATAAGCAAAATCAATAGGAGTTGCTTCTTTAGGTAGTTCAAATACATCTCCTTTTGGAGTATAAACATAAATATTATCACTTAATAATTCATTTTTAACAGTATTTACAAACTCATCAGAAGAAATATTATCATTGTCTAGTTCAATTATACTTCTAAATAATTGAAGCTTTTCTTCCATTGAATTTTGCATTTTTTTGCCTTTTTCTTTATAAGACCAGTGAGATGCGATTCCTCTTTCTGCAACCTCATCCATTTCATGAGTTCTTATTTGAATTTCATATAATTTTCCATCATATCCAAAAACTGTAGTATGTAAACTTCTATACATATTTACTTTTGGGTTTGCAATATAATCTTTAAACCTATTTTGTAATGGTTTAAACTTAGAATGAATTATACCTAAAACTTGATAACATTCACTTTCAGTATTAACAATTATTCTTATTCCATATATATCATATAATTCACTGAATTTTTTACCTTTTTGCATTTTATTATAAATTGAATAAATACTTTTAACTCTAGCTTTTATTTCAAATTTAATATTATTATCTATTAATAATTCTGATACTCTTCTTTTCATATGAAGAAGCAAATTATTTCTTTGCTCTTCAGTATTATTAAACATAGCTTCAACTGATTTAAAAGCATCAGGTTTATAATATTTTAATGATAATACTTCCAATTCTTTTTTTATCTCAGATAAACCAAGTCTATGTGCAATTGGCACTAGTATTTCTAATGTTTCTTTAGCTTTATCCTTTTGTTTTTCAGGTTTTAATATATAAAGAGTTTTCATATTATCTACTCTTTCTACAAGTTTAATTATTATAATTCTAACATCCTCAGTTAATCCTACTATTATCTTCTTATAATAATTAATATGATCTTCACTATCAGTAGATAAATTTAAATTATTAATAGTTGTTATTCCTTCAACTAAAGTACAAATATCTAAAGAAAATTCTTTTTTTAATTCATCTAAAGTAGAATTACCAATATGAATTGTATCATGTAATAAACCTGCAGCTATTGTATCACTATCAGCATATAATTTAGTTAAATTATATGCAACATTTAATGGATGATGCATATAATCTTCACCACACAACCTTGTATTATTTTTATGCACATTAGAAGCAAACTCATATGCCTTTTTAATAATATTTATTTCATCCTTATCAGTTATATAACTAACTGAATCAATTAATTCCTCAATTGTATTTATTTCTTTTTTAATATCCATAATTAACCATAAATAGAAAAGAATTAAGCATTAATTCCTTTCACACTTAATTCCTCTATTCTTTCCTTTTTCTTTTTTGTATTTTTCTTTTTATTATTATTTTTACTATTTTTTTTCTTTTTACTTATTTTTCCTTCAATTATTATAACAAATGAACATGCTAAGAAAATAGACGAATAAGTTCCAACAATTAAACCTATAATAATTGCTATATCAAATTCTATTATTTCTTTAGATCCAATTATAATTAAACAAATTATTGGAAGCATTGTAGTAATTGTAGTATTAATAGATCTAAATATAGTTTCTTTTATAGATTTATTAGCTTGTTCCTTATATATTTCATAATCAAAATCTTTATTATTTAATTTTTTATGCATATTTTCTCTTAATCTATCAAAAATAACAATTGTATTATTAATAGAATATCCTATTATAGTAAGAATAGCTGCAACATAAATTGATTCGATTTTTAATCCAAATATAATAAATATCATACATACCATTAATGAATCATGTATAAGTGCTATAACACTTGAAATAGCATAACTAAATTTATATCTGAACGAAATATAAAGTATAATACCAATTAACGAATATAATAAAGCAATAATCGCATTTTTAATTAAATCTTTCTTAACTAAATTTGATACAACTGAAATATCTGTTTTAGCATTATATTTTTCTTCAAAATAACTATTTGTTTTAGTAACTTGTTTTTTAGTTAAAATATTAGATACTTTAACATAGTATTCATTATCACTTTTTGAACTATCAATAATAGTATATCCTAAATCTTTTATACTCTTATTAATTTCTTTTAATGATACATTTTTATTTGTAGAAACAGTTATATCTGTACCACCTGTAAAATCTATACCTAAATTTACACCTTTAACAAATAATAGCGTAATTCCTAAAACAAATAATATAATAGGAATAATAATTAACTTCTTAAAATTAGAAACAAAATCAAATTTAATCTTCTTTTCAAATCTTGAATCCACTCTTTCATTTGTAACTACAATGTCTTTTTTATTTTGATTAATAAATAACTTTAATTTTTTATCAAAGAACTTTGTATTTATAAATAATGAAGTAATTGTTCTTGTAATAAATACAACTATTAATAAAGTCATTATAATATTAATAATAAGCATAGTTGCAAATCCTTTAACTGAACTTTCACCAAATATAAATAATATAATCGCTATAATAAATGTTGTAATATTAGAATCAAATATTGAACTAAATGAATTTTTAACACCTTTTTTATAAGCTTCTTTTAAATCTTTACCTTTTCTTAATTCTTCTTTAATTCTTTCACAAGTAATAACATTCGCATCTACAGCCATACCTACACCTAGAACTAATGCTGCAATACCTGGAAGAGTTAATACACCATCAATTAAATAATAAATTAAGAAAGTCATAAATGTATATATTAATATTACTGAAGAGGCAATAAATCCTGAAAATCTATAAACAAATATCATAAATAATACTATTAATAAAATTCCAATAACACCAGCTAGTTCTGTTTTTTCTAAAGAATCTTCACCAAATGCTGATCCTACAGTTTGAGAAGAAATTTCTTTAAACTTAACATTATTAGATCCTGAATTAATTAAATCTACTAAATTTTCAACCTGTTCAGAAGTAAAATTACCTTGAATAATAACATTACTACTAAATCCTTGAGAAACAGTTGCAGCTGATAAACACTTAGCAGTATTTAAATCAGTAAATTCACCACAATTTGAATTCTTATAACTATCTCCACTTGCTGCATCATAATCTAACCAAATAACAATTAATCTATCATCAGTTTGACTAATCTTATCTGTAACTTCATAGAATTTATCTTTATCTTTAATATTTAATAATATTGCTGGATTACCCTTTTCATCTGTACTAACTTTAGCTGCAGTACCACTTGATAATACACTCTTATCCATTAACTTCTTATCACTACTATCTCTAAAAGTAATCTCACCAGCAACTGTAATATATTCTCTAGCTTGATCTGGATTTTCAACTCCAGCAAGTTTTACTCTAATTTTATCTTTACCTTCAATTGTAAGTTCAGGTTCACTAACACCTAAAGCATCAATTCTTCTAAGCATTGTTCTATATGTATCTTCTACATCTTGAGTAGTAACTTTTTTATTCTTTTCTGCTGAACTTAATTGATATAAAATTTCAAAACCACCCGCTAAATCTAATCCCTTAGTAATATTATTGAAAACAGTTGGTATTAATAACGTAAATGATATTGTAATAGTAAATACACTAATAAATACACTTAAAAAATTAATCTTAACACTTTCAATATTTTTACTAGAATCATATTTTGATTTATCAAAAGCTAAAATTAAAATAGATAAAAATGGTATTATACTTGTTATAAAAAATATATTTTTCTTATCAAATTTCTTACAAATAGCTATATTTAATGTAACTACATACCATATTAATGCTATTAAACTTAAATATTTAATAACAGTACATGCATTTAAATAAAAATTATTAACACTTAAAAATATAAAAATACCAAGTGAAATAATATATTTAAATATATGTTTAAAACTATAATCCGCTTTATTTAATAATAATATAAAATTATAAATTGGAATAAAAGCTTTATACCCTTTTAAATTTTCTTTTTTAAATAATCTTGACATAACAAATGATAATACTAAATATACTGCTACTGCAATTAGTATTATGTATAACATCTTCATAAAATCAACTCCCACTATAATAAATCATTTTTTACATCACAAACTTATTATACAAGAAAAACAATAATTTTTAAAGAAAAAAATCATATATTTAACTATAAAAACTAAATATAGGAGAAGAAAATGAAAAAAAATAAGTTTATAGTAAGTACCCTTATATTATTAGTAGGAGGTTTTATAACAAAAATATTATCATTATTTATAAAAATAATAATGACTAGAATCATTAAAACAGATGGTATAATGCTTTATACATTAACTATACCTACTTATAATTTATTTGTAACATTAACTACTGTAGGTAATCCTAATGTTGTTAGTAAAATAGTTTCAGAAAGAAAATATAGAAATAAAAATATATTGTTTTCTTCATTTATAATATCATTCACTTTTTCTTTATTACTATTATTTATTTTAATCTTTTCTTCTAAAAAAATATCTTTATTATTACATAATGAAGATTTATACTTACCTATTTTATTTATAAGTTTCTCATTACCATTTATATCCATATCTTCTTCTATTAGAGGTTATTTTTTTGGTAAACAAAATATGTTTCCTCATGTAATATCTAATTTTATTGAACAAATATCTAGAATTATTATTTTTATTATATTTTTACCAATAATAAAAAATGTAGAGAATAAAGTAATACTAATTATACTAACAAATACAATATGTGAAATAATATCAATTATAGTACTTCTATTATTTTTACCAAAAAAAATAAATATTAATGAATTAAATTTAAAAATCAATAAGGATATAACAAAAGAAATATTATCTATATCTATACCTACAACATTTTCTAGATTAATAGGAACTATATCAACGTTTTTAGAACCAATTATATTAACAAACTTATTATTACATAATGGTATAGATAAAAAATTTATTCAATATCAATATGGTCTAATAAATGGATATATTATTCCCTTACTATTACTACCTTCTTTTTTCTCACTTGCTATTTCACAATCAATAATTCCAGTTATATCTAAAAATTATTCATTAAAAAATATTAATTATATTAGAAAAAAGATAAAAGAAGTAAATCTTTTATCTTTTTTAATAGGACTTATATATGTATTAGTTTTATATTTAAATCCAAAATATTTCTTAAATCTAATTTATAACACTAGCGAAGGATATAATTACTTTTATATTTTAGGATTACCATTTATATTACTTTATATTCAAGGTCCTAATATATCTATATTACAAGCACTAAATAAAACAAAAGAAGCTTCATTTCATACACTAGTAGGAATTATTTTAAAATTTCTAACACTTACTATTTTATCTTTTTATAATCTACATATTTATTCATTAATAATATCTATTATTGTTAATATAATTTATGTTTCTGTTTCAAATTACTTATTAATCAATAAAACTATTAATTAATACTACTCCTTTTAATATAATAAGTTTGATCATTCTTAAAAAATAAATAAAATACATCTGTTAAATCTAAATGTTTATTTTTTAATTCTTTATTTAACCAAACAGTATCCTTATTAATTAGTTTTAAATTTTTCTCTTCAATTCTTCCATCAACTATTAAAGGTAAAGGAAATACATCTTTATCTTTATCATCCTTTTTAAAAACAGATAATTTACCATTACTTTCTAATATCGCAAAATCCACTTCTTCTATACTTCTTATATCCTTATCCCTTAATTGATTTAATAAATCACTTAGACTATATCTTTGTTTAGTCATCTCTTTAAAATTAATTTTACCATTTAATATAATAATGCTTTCTACTCCATCAATAAAATCTCTAATTTTTTTATTTTTAAGAGTAATAAATGATAATAATACTTGAAAAAAGATTAATATAAATAAAGGAAGTAATGTATATAAAATAGGATCTTTATAATTTTCTATTGATATAGCAATTAATTGAGATATTAATATTGAGATTGCAAAATCAAATATACCAAGTTCTCCTAGTTCCCTTTTACCCATTATCTTATAAGAAAATATTAATAATATATAAAATAATGCTGTTCTAAATAAAATTTTAAATATCATAGAATCACCATTTATATTTTTATCTTAGTAATAAAAATTTATACATAGAATATATATAATTAAGAAGGTGAATTATGAAATATTTAAAAAATACACTTGTTTTTATATTTTTAATGATGATTATATTATTTATAATAAGTATTCTTTACTATTATGATATTATTTCATCAAATACAAGTTCTATATTAAAAATAGTATTATACTTTGTTTTATTTATTATATCAGGTTTTACCGTAGGTATTAAATCTAAGAATAGAGCTTATATTGAAGGTATTAAACAATCTTTTATATTTATTATTATATCTTTAATATTATCTTTAACATTAAAAAATACCAAGATTAACTTGATATTTTATTATTTATTATTAACAATTGTTATTACTAGTTCTAGTATTATAGGAATTAATTTTAAAAAGAAAAATTAATTCCTATAATTTTTTATAAATTCTTCTTTAAATTCTAGTACCTTATTATTATCTATCGCTTCTCTTAAATCTTCTGTTAATTTTATTAAAAATCTAATATTATGAATTGATAATAAAGTACCTGCTAAAGATTCATTACATACCAATAAATGACGAATATATGCTTTTGTATAATGATTACATGTATAACAATCACACTCTTCTTGTAATGGAGTAAAATCTTCTTTAAATTTAGCATTTCTTAAATGTAATTTACCATATTTAGTGAAAGCTACACCATGTCTTGCTATTCTAGTTGGTAAAACACAATCAAACATATCTATTCCTCTAATTACTCCCTCAATTATATCAATAGGTTCTCCTACACCCATTAAATATCTAGGTTTATCAGTAGGTAAATATGGAATAGAATAATCAACTGCTTTATACATATCTTCCTTAGATTCACCATCATTTGCTACTCCACCAATACTATAACCATCAAAATCTAATTTAACTGTTTCAGTAGCAGAATATTTTCTTAAATCTTCATATGGTCCACCTTGAACTATACCAAATAAAGATTGATTATCATTATTAAAAGCATCTTTACCTCTTTTAGCCCATCTTAAAGTTCTTTCTAAACTATTCTTTAAATAATCATAACTAGCACTAGCAGGTGGACATTCATCAAAACTCATAGCAATATCACTATCTAATTTATTTTGAATTTCTATACTTTTTTCTGGAGTTAATAATAAATTAGTACCATCTATATGACTCTTAAATTTAACTCCTTCTTCAGTTATATCTTTCTTTTTATTTTTAGCTAAAGAAAATACTTGAAAACCACCACTATCAGTAAGTATTGGTCCATCATAATTCATAAACTTATGAAGACCTCCGGCTTTATTTACAATATCTTCCCCTGGACGAAGCCATAAATGATATGTATTAGATAAAATAATTGCAGAAGAAATATCTTTTAACATTTCCGGAGTTAAAGTTTTTACATTAGCAAGTGTTCCGACAGGCATAAACATTGGAGTATGAAAAGAACCATGATTTGTATAAATAATACCATGTCTAGCTTTACAATTATTATCTGTTTTTAATAACTCATATTTAATTTTCATATTATACTCCTTTATTTAATAAACATTGCATCACCAAAAGAAAAGAATCTATATTTATTATCAACTGCAACTTTATATGCATTAAAAATATTTTCTTTTCCCGCAAATGCACTTACTAACATAACTAATGTTGATTTTGGTAAATGAAAATTAGTAATTAAACAATCTATTGCTTTAAATTTATACGAAGGATATATAAATATATCAGTAAATCCTGAACAAGCTTTAAACTCACCATATAAATTCATAACTGTTTCTAAAGTTCTAGTAGTAGTTGTTCCTACTGCTATTATTCTTCTATTTTCTTTTTTTGCATTATTTAATTCTTTTGCTGTATCTTCATTTATCATATAAAATTCACTATGCATTTTATGATTTGTTACATCTTCAACATTTACCGGTCTAAAAGTACCTAAACCGACATGTAAAGTAATTTCCTTTATGATGATACCTTTTTCCTTAATTCTTTCTAATAATTCTTTAGTAAAATGTAATCCTGCAGTTGGAGCAGCAGCACTACCTATTTCTTTAGCGTATACAGTTTGATATCTATCTTTATTATTTAATTTTTCATGAATATATGGAGGAAGAGGCATTTCTCCTAACTCATCTAATATTTCATAAAATATACCATCATATATAAAATCAAATATTCTAATACCCTCATCTTTAACTCCAATACATTTTGCACTTAACTTATCAGAGAATTTAATAATAGTACCAATTTTAACTTTCTTAGCATGTTTACATAAACATTCCCAGGTATCATTTTCTATATTTTTTAACATTAATAATTCAATAACAGCCTTTGTATCTTCTTTAACACCTATTATTCTCGCAGGCATTACCTTTGTATTATTTATAACTAATACATCACCTTTATTTAAATAAGAAATAATATTATCAAATCTTTCATGATTAATTTCTCCTGTTTCTTTATCTAAAACAAGTAATCTAGAATGATCTCTTTCTTTTATTGGTGTTTGTGCGATTAATTCAAGTGGCAATTCATAATTAAAATCATCTGTTTTCACCTTTATTTCCTCCCTTTACTAGAACAAGTTTAAAATTATTCTTTTGTTCATATAATTTATTCTTTATGTCATTGAATACAGAATATACTTCTTTAATGTATTTTTTATTTGGATTTATTGTATCCATATATTGCACTTCCTTTTCAAAATTAAAAACTATTATAACATATATAATAGTTTTTTTAAAATAAAGTTTCTTGATGACTTATTCCTAAATGGTTATAGGCTTTTTCTGTTACTACTCTTCCTCTATTGGTTCTTTTTAAATAACCATTTTGTAGTAGATAAGGTTCATAAACATCTTCAATTGATCCTTTTTCTTCTCCAATAGAAGACGCTAAAGCATCAATTCCAACTGGCCCACCATTAAACTTATAAATAATAGATTTTAATAATTTATGATCTGTTTCATCTAAACCATCATTATCTACTTTAAGTCTATTTAAACTATCTTTTGTCTCATTTAAATCAATTATATCTTTATTATTAACTATTGCGAAATCTCTAACCCTTTTTAATAATCTATTTGCAATTCTAGGAGTACCTCTACTTCTTTTAGCAAGTTCAATTGCTGCTTCTTCCTCTATTTCTACTCCAAAAACCTTTGCTGTTCTTTTAACTATTTTAGTTAAATCTGAAATTGAATAATAATCTAAATGAGATATTATACCAAATCTATCTCTTAAAGGAGAAGATAAATCTCCAACTCTAGTAGTTGCTCCTACTAATGTAAATGGAGGTAAATCTATTTTAATACTTCTAGAAGAACCATCTGAACCAATAATAATATCTAAAGTAAAATCTTCCATTGCAGAATATAATATTTCTTCAATAAATCTAGGAATTCTATGTATTTCATCAATAAATAATACATCTCCAGGTTCTAAAGAAGATAAAATCGCTGCTAAATCACCACTTTTTTCAATTGCAGGACCAGATGCAGTCTTAATATTAACACCTAGTTCATTTGCAATTATAAAAGCTAATGTAGTTTTACCTAATCCAGGAGGACCATATAATAAAGTATGATCTAATGATTCATCCCTTATTTTAGCTGCTTTAATAAATACACTTAAATTATCTTTTACTTCATCTTGACCTATATATTCTTTTATAAAAGAAGGTCTTAATTTTTCTTCATATTCCATTTTATTATCAATATCATGCATTATATTTTCATCCACTGTTATACCTCCTAATATAAATCTTTTTTAATCTTATCAAAATCTATTTTTAATACTTCTTTTAAATAACATTCTTTGCATAAAGGAACATATTCTATTTCTTTTTTCTTACCATCTATAATTATCTCTGGACCTTCGATACTAAATTCACCATTTACTTTTCTTCCTGTAAACCTAGCAATATTTCTACATTTACATAAAGTAACTAATTCTTCTAAAGCATCAGAAACTTCAAGTAATTTTTTACTTCCTTCAAATAATTTTCCTTTAAAATTAATTCTTAATCCATAACAAATAACATCTATATTAAGAACCTTAGTAATAATACTTAACTGTTCTATTTGATATTTACTTAAAAACTGAGATTCATCAACTAAAATAGCATCTATATTATGTAGTTTACCTTTTAAAATGTTAAATAAATCATCATCATAAAATATTTCAATATCTACTTTTCTTGATAGACCAACTTTAGAAGTTATAATTGATTCGTTATTAGAATCTACTTTAGGTTTAATAATTAATACCTTTCCTCCATTATCTTCATAATTGTATGCAGTTCTAATTAAATCAATCGTCTTACCAGAATTCATTGTAGCGTATTTAAATAATAATTTAGCCATATATTTCTCCTATTGTAATAATAACTTTAAAGATTGTTTAATCTTATCTTCTATAGATAAAGAATTATCTACTTTTGGTAATACCTTTTTAATATCAGGTACTTTAAATCCAAGTGATTTTAAAGCTTCTATTAACTCATTATCTTCATCTATTATATTATCTTTATTTACTAGTTTACCCTTTAAATCAAGTATTATTTGTCTAGCAACCTTATCTCCAATCTTAGGAAATTTCTTTAAATATAAAATATTTTCTCTTTCAATCGCATCTTTAATACCATCTATACTAGATCCTCCAAGCATTGGTAATGCCATTTTAGGACCTAATCCCTTAACATTTATTAATTTTAAAAACAAATCTTTCTCTTCTTTTGTTTTAAACCCATATAAAGTATTTTCATCTTCCTTTATTAATTGATATATATATACTTTATATTCTTCATTTAATTTATAAGAATAAGGATTAGAAGTATATATTAAATATCCTATTAAATTATTTTCTAAAACAATATATGAAGATTCTATTTCACTTACTTTTCCTATTATATATCCGAACATATGTTATCACTCCATTATTATTATAACATTATTTATAATAATTCGAAAGAAAAAATAAATAAAAAAATAGATGCTTAATAACATCTATTCAGTAAATTCAAATTCAAAGTCTAATATTTTAACTAAATCTCCTTCTTTAGCACCTAATTTCTTAAGTTCTTCATCAACACCCATTCTTCTTAATTTATTAGAAAATCTTCTAACTCCTTCATCAGTAAATTTAGTCATTTTAAATAATTTTTCTATTTTATCACTATGAATCACAAATATGTCATTTTCTTTTTCAATAGTAAATGGCTTTTCTTCTTTAAATTTATATAAAATATGACTTTCCATTTCATCGCTTTCATATAAATCATTTTTTTCTTCTTTATCTAATATATCTGCTAAAACAAGTAAAACATTGTCTAAACCTTTGTTATTAATCGCACTTATTTCATATATAGGTAAATCTACATTTTTCTTAAACTCTTCTAAGTTTTCTTTTGAAGAAGGTATATCCATTTTATTTGCTATTATAATTTGAGGTTTCTTTAATAATTTTTTATTAAAATTCTCTAATTCCTTATTAATAACTAAATAATCATTATATGGATTTCTTCCTTCAATACCACTCATATCTATAACATGTGCGATTACCCTAGTTCTTTCAATATGTTTTAAGAACTTATCACCAAGACCATCTCCATTAGATGCACCTTCTATTAAACCTGGAAGATCTGCTACTACAAAACTTCTATTATCTAAAGTTTTAACTACACCTAAATTAGGGACTAATGTTGTAAAATGATATGCTGCAATTTTAGGCTTAGAAGCAGATATTTTTGATATTAAAGTAGATTTACCTACTGAAGGAAGTCCTACTAATCCTACATCAGCTAATAATTTTAATTCTACTTTAACTCTTCTTTCTTCACCTGGTTCACCATTTTCAGAAAAATTTGGTGCAGTATTACTATGTGATTTAAAAGCATAATTTCCTCTACCACCTCGGCCTCCATGACAAATAATTACTTCATCATCTTTACGAGTTAGATCTGCTAATATTAAATTGGTATTTAAATCAGTAACAACAGTACCTTCTGGTACTTTAATAACAATATCTTCGGCATTCTTACCATTCATATTCTTACCCATACCATTTTGACCTTTTTTACCTTTAATTTCATGCATATATTTTAAATCTAGTAATGTTCTTAAATTAGTATCAACTTTAAATATAATACTAGAACCTTTACCACCATTACCACCATTAGGACCACCATTAGGTACATATTTTTCTCTTCTAAAAGATGTACAACCATCTCCACCAGTTCCCGCTATTATATCTAATATAACCTCGTCTATAAACATAATAACACTCCTTTGTATTAATTTTTAAATCTAGCATCTACATAATATATAGGTCTTTTTTCTTTAAAGTATTCTTTTTCAAAATCAGTCATAACATTATCAATTTTTCTTTCATCATGATGTAAATCTAAACTTACTTTGCTAAAAGAATACCAATAATTACTTAAACTTTCTAAAGCTGAAGAAAATAATATTTTATTATCTGTTTTTAAAATAATATGTTTATCTTTTTTAAATAATCTATCATATATTCTTAAATAACTCTCATGAGTAAATCTTTTTCTTTCATCTTGTTTTTTAGGCCAAGGTTCAGAAAAAGTTAAATATATTAAATCTATTTCTTTTTTAAAATAATTCTTAATTTCTTTAGCATCACTACAAATAATTCTTAAATTATTAATTCTTTGTCCTTTTATATTTTTAAGTGCATATGCAGTTTGATTAATATCTAGTTCTAAACCAATATAATTAACATTAGGATTCTTTTTAGCCATTTGAATAATAAAACTACCTCTACCCATACCAAGTTCTAAACATATTGGATTATTATTTTTAAATATACTAGACCATTTACCTAAATATTTTTCAGGATTTTTTATAATATATGGACTTTCATCTAATATTTTTTTTGCATCTTTAACAATATTATAACGCATAATATTATCCTCCTTATATACAAAAAATATCATCTATTGATGATATTATTTTCTTTCTTCGTAAACGCTAACTTGTTTTTTAGTTTTACCTTTAGCTTCAAATTTTACATATCCATCAATTTTAGCAAATAAAGTATGATCAACTCCCATGCCAACATTATTTCCTGGATAAATTTTAGTTCCTCTTTGACGATAAATAATAGAACCTGCTTTTATAAATTCACCATCAGCAGCTTTAGCACCTAATCTTCTACCAGCACTATCTCTACCATTATGTGTTGAACCTTGAGCTTTAACATGCGCAAATAATTGTATATCTAATAACATCTTTAACATATGGTTTACCTCCTTATTATTTTTATATTTTCACTATAATCTTTTTCAAGACTTTCTAGTAATAAAATCATATTATCAATAAGAATACTAACAATATCACTATTCTTTTTAATTTTAATTACAACTTTACCTGTTTTACTTTCATATTCAATCGCATCATTATCTATAGACATCACATCATTAATAGTAGTAATAACTATTGAAGATACAGATGCACAAACTATATCAGTTCCAAAATCAGAAAATAAAGCATGTCCTTTAATTGTAATAACATTTTCTTCTCTTAAATCAACTTTAATCATAATATTACCTATTTTATTGATTTAATAACAACTTTTGTATATGGTTGTCTATGACCTTGAGTTTTATGATAATTATTTTTTTGACGATATTTAAAAACAATAATTTTCTTTTGTTTACCTTGTTTTACTATTTCGCCAGTAACTTTAGCACCTTCAACATATGGAGTACCAAAATTGTTATCTAACATTAAAACTTTATCAAAAACAACTTTTGTTCCTTCATTACCTTGTAATTTTTCAACAAAAATTTCAGAACCTTCTGTAACAGTGTATTGTTTACCACCAGTTTCAATAATTGCTTTCATATTATACCTCCTTTTAAATTTTAGACTCGCCTATTATAGGTAACATTAATGTTTTTTATAAACCCATATTCGTGCGGTTGCAAACGGCAAAAAGGCCATAATCGCAAACACATTAATTTTAACAATAAATCTATTATTTGTCAATAGTTATAAAAAAAGGAAGCATTAATTATCAGCTTCCTGTAACATATTTGTTATAAATATACCATATCCTTTTTTACAATCATCTACAATAGCATGTGTTACAGCACCAATTAATTTACCATTTTGCATTATTGGTGATCCACTCATTCCTTGTACAACACCACCAGTTTTATTTAATAATTCTTCATCTGTTATTGTAAATAATATATTTTTAGTACTATCTTTATAATCTATTTTATCTATATTTATTCTATATTCTTTAACTTCGTCATTTGCAACAACGGTTAATATACTAGCTCCTCCTAGTACTATTTCGTCATTTTTTGCAACCGGAGTTAATTTATCATTATTTATATCATTTTTATAATTACCAAATATTCCTTTATTTGTATTTTCTTTAACGTCACCATATATTTTATCTTTTTCTTGTCTTGATTCTTTTTCTCCTACTTTACCATTACTTGATTTATTAATTCCTGTTATATATGAATAATAAATAGATCCTTCATTTATATTTAATGAAGTATTAGTATTACTATCTATTATTTGATGTCCTAATGCACCATATAATTTAGTTTTAGGATCAATAAAAGTTAATGTACCTATACCACTTACAGTGTCTTTAACATATAAACCTGTTTTATATTCATTATCTACTTTTTTTAGTTTTAGATTTCCAGTATATATTTTGTCATCTCTTTTATATTCTATATTTATACTATCTTTATTATCACTATTATTTATTTCATTAGTAAAATCATTAATATCATTTACTTCTTTATTATTTACTTTAACAATGTAATCACCTGGTTTTATATTTGTAGATGCAGCGATTAATTCATTATCTACTTTATATAGACCAACAACTAAAATACCTTTAGTTTTAACCATAATACCAACGTTTTCTCCTCCAACTATTACATTAGAAGAGTATGCTAAAATGGAAGAAAATGGCACTATTAAAGTGATTGTTAAGAATATTAAAATTCTTTTCATTTTTCCTCCTTATGTAACATGTTACATTATTATTATTTTCTAGATTATTAATCTTATAACTAGTAAAATTTACCAAAAAAAAATTAGATTTTTTCTTCTTCTAATTCTTTAAATTCTTCTAAATTATTATTATTTAATATTTTATTTACTGCTTTTTGTGCATTATCTAGTTTATCAGAACATTCTTTAGCTAAATTCATCGCAATAGTATATTTTTCAATCGCATCATCTAAACTAGTTTTTCCTTCTTCAAGTTCCTTTATAATTAATTCTAATTCTTCTAATTTTTCTTCAAAAGATTTTTCATTCTTAGCCATTTTGTTTCTCCTTTATATCTATTATTTTAGATACTATATTTCCATCATATAAATCAATATTAATAGTATCATTTATTTTTATTTTATTTACTTTATTAACTACCTTATCCTCTTTTTTAACTATCGCATATCCTCTTTTTAAAGTATTAAAAGGATTTAAAACAGTTAATTTTTCTATTAAATTATTATATTTATTATTCTTATTTTCTAATATTTTATTCGGATTTAATAAAATATGAGCGTTTTTAAATAAATTCAATTTAGTTTTATTTTTTTCTATTTCATTAAAAATAATTGTATTTATTTTTTCTATAGAATTTGATAATTTTTCTTCTTTAACTTGATATATAGCCATAGGATTTTTTAATATATAACTATCTTTAATTTTATCTAATATTTTTCTATTATTTATTAGTAAATTGTTAGTATTTTTATTTAATCTAATTTCATATTGTTTTATTAATTTAATTAAATCTTCTTTAGAAGGTACTGCTAATTCAGCTGCTCCTGTTGGTGTTGCAGCTCTTTTATCTGCAACAAAATCAGCAATTGTAAAATCAACTTCATGACCAACAGCACTAATAATTGGAGTATTACATTCATATATTGCTCTAGCAACTATTTCTTCATTAAATGCCCATAAATCTTCAATACTTCCTCCACCTCTACCAACAATTAGTGTATCAAGATTATAAGAATCAGCTATTTTAATATTTTTAACAATATCATCTTTAGCATCTTTACCTTGTACTAACGAAGGAAATAATATTACTTCACATAAAGGATATCTTCTATTAATAGTTGAAATAATATCTCTTATTGCTGCTCCAGTAGGAGCTGTTACTACACCAACTCTTTTAGGTATCTTAGGAATTTGTTTTTTATGACTCTCATCAAATAATCCTTCTTTTTGAAGATCTTTCTTCAATTTTTCATATAAAGCATATAAATTACCAATTCCATCTTCTTGCATTTCATTAACATATATTTGATAATTACCAGTTGATTCAAATACACTAATTCTACCTTTTACTAATACTTTAGTACCATCTACTGGTTCAAAATTAACGTTTTTAGCTGAAGAAGCAAACATAATTGCATTTATTCTAGATTCTTCATCTTTAATAGTAAAATAAAAATGACCTCTAGAATGACGCTTAAAATTAGATATTTCACCTTTTAAATATACTTCTTGTAAATTAATATCATTATCTAATTTATATTTTATATATCTTGTTAAAGCAATAACTGATATATAATTATTCATCTTTATTATCTCCATGATATATTTTATCTAAAACTGCATTAATCATATTTTTAACTTTTTCATCAGAATATTCTTTTGATAATTCAACTGCTTCATTAATTGTTACAATTTCAGGAGTATCTGTATAACATAATTCATATATACCCATTCTTAAAATAGCTTGATCTATTTTACCTAATCTATCAATAGTCCAATCTTTTAAATTTTTATTAGCAATTTTATCTATATCATGAATATTATCTAAAACACCATGAACCATATTGTTAACAAAATCATTATCTATTTCTACATTTTCTTTAATAACACTATTAACATCATATTCTATATTATCTGATTCATATAAAAATATTTGATATAAAATAGTCATTATTTTTTTTCTAAGTTCACTTCTATTCATATAATTCACCCAAGTTAATTTTATCATATTTTATAAAAAAATACTACTTTTGTAGTATTAATTTAATAAGATTATATATAATTGATAATAAACTAATAATAAGAACTGAAAATAATAAAAATAATTTAATAATATTTATCTTATTTATAGTTTTATTATTTTTAACTGTTAAATATTTATCAAAAAAATCATTTATTTTTTCTTCATTTTCTAGTTTATTTTGTAAATCTACTATATTACTTGTTGGACTTTTTAATTCACCAATTATTTCTTTTTTATTTAAGTCTTTATCATTTAATTCTAACAATAGTGTTACATTATCAAATCTAACATAACATATTTTATAATTATTATTTTGATATGCAATTTTAAATCTAGTTTCAACTATATTATCAGAGTTTATTTTTACTAAACGATTTTTACTATATTTTTTTATTGTTTTATTATCATAAATTGTATTTATTGATGTGTAATTTTTATATTCTTTTGTCTTTGAGAGTGTAAAAACTAATATGATTACTATTAAACTATAAAAAAGTATATTTATTATTCTTTTTTTCATATTTTATTCCTTTATTTTTTCTTGATATTCATATAATTTATTTAATGCTTGTATTGGTGTTAAATTTAATAAATCTAATTTTTTTATTTCTTCTTCTATTTCACTTTTATTCTCATCAAAATTCATACTTATTTGTAAAGTATTTTCCTTTATTTTTATATCTTTATTAGTATTTTCATATTGATTTAATATTTCTTTAGCTCTTTCTAATAAAGATGCAGGAAGATTTGCTAATTTGGCAACATTTAAACCATAACTCTTATCAATTGAACCGTCTTTTATTTTATGTAAGAATATTACATTTCCATTTTCTTCTAATGCTGAAACATGTACATTTTTAATATTTGGTTTAGTAGTTGCTAATGAAGTTAATTCATGATAATGAGTAGAGAAAAATGTTTTAGCTTTTACTTTGTCATGAATATATTCAAGTATTGCTGCTGATAAACTCATACCATCATAAGTAGCAGTTCCTCTACCTAATTCATCAAATAATATTAAACTATTTTCTGTTGCATTTTTAAGTGCATTATTAGCTTCCATCATTTCTACCATAAATGTAGAAGAACCAGATACTAAATCATCAGATGCACCTATTCTTGTAAATATTTTATCAAAAATAGGAATATTAGCATAAGTAGCAGGTACAAAACTACCTATTTGTGCAAGTATTGATATAATTGCCATTTGTCTTTCATATGTAGACTTACCTGCCATATTAGGACCTGTAATTAATAATATACAAGTATCTTTATCAAATTTAATATCATTTGGAGAATATTCTCCATCCATTACTTTTTCTACTACAGGATGTCTTCCATCTTTAATATCTATAATATGATCACTATTTAATATTGGTCTTACAAAATTATTTTCTTCAGCAACTACTGTCAATGAAGTTAATACATCTATTTCACTTAAATAATTAGATAAATCCTGTAAATCCATTATATATTCTTTTATCTTATTTCTTATAGATACAAATAAATCATATTCTAATGAAATAATTCTTTCTTCAGCACCTAATATTAAAGCTTCTTTTTCTTTTAATATAGGTGTTATAAATCTTTCACCAGTAGATAATGTTTGTTTTCTTTCATAACCATATTCTTCTTTAATATCTTTTATCGCACCTTTACTTACTTCTATATAGTAACCAAATACTTTATTAAAACCTACTTTTAATGTTTTAATACCAGTTCTTTCTCTTTCTTCTGATTCCAATCTAGAAACAAAATCTTTATTACTTTTTCTACTTGTTTTTATTTCATCTAATTCTTTATTATATCCATCTTTAATTAAGTACCCTTCTTTTAAAGAAACTGGTGCATCTTCATTAATACTTTTATCTATTAAATTATATAAGTCATCAAATGTGTTTATACCCTTAAAACTTAATTTATTTAATATATCATTTATTTTAGGTAATTCTTTTAATGATGTTTTTAGCTGTAATAAATCTCTAGCATTAGCTGAAGAAAAACCTACTTTACCTACTAATCTTTCTAAATCATATACATTATCTAAACATTCTCTTAATTCATCTTTTAATATAAATTCTTCAGTTAATTTTTCTATTTTATTATATCTTTCTTCAATAACTTCTTTATTAATTAATGGATTTAAAATATACTTCTTTAGTAATCTCGCACCCATTGCAGTCTTTGTTTTATCAAGCAACCATAATAAAGAATATTTTTTTTCTTTAGTTCTAATATTTTCTATAAGTTCTAGATTTCTTTTAGTATTTATATCCATTCTTAAGAAAGAATTTTCATTTACCACTATTATTTTTCTTAAATGTGATAAACTTCTTTTTTGAGTGGTTTCTAAATATGATAATAAGTTTTTTGCACAATTAATTATTCTTTTATCTTCTATATCACTAAATATATAAGAATAATCATTTACTAAATCTGTATTATTATGAATAGATATAGTTAAATTATAATGTTTTTTTATTTCATCTAAAACTAATCTATTAAAATCTGTGTTAACAACTATTTCTTTAATATTTCTTTCAATTATTTCATTTTTTAGTTTATCTTCATCATGTTCAATAACAAAAGCATAAAATTCACCAGTAGTTATATCTGAATAACTAACAATATACTGATAATTTAAATCTATAATATTTCCAATATAATTATTAGATTTTTCATCAAGCATTTCACTATTCATTTTTGTTCCAGATGATACTACTTGTATAATATCTCTTTTTACTAATGTTTTAGTTGTTTTAGGATCTTCTATTTGTTCACAAATCGCAACTTTATATCCTTTTTCTAGTAATTTATTAATATATATTTCTGATGCATGATAAGGTACACCACACATAGGTACTCTTTCTTTTAGACCACAAGATTTAGATGTTAATGTTAATTCTAAATCTCTAGACACATTAATCGCATCTTCAAAAAACATTTCATAAAAATCCCCAACCCTAAAAAATATAATTGTATCTAAATTTTTACTTTTAACATCAATATATTGTTTCATCATAGGAGAAACTTTTGTTAAATCTACATCTGCCATTTTCATAAACTTCACCTACAAAAAATTATAACATTTTTATAATAATTAGTAAATTATAATACATATAATTTAATATGAAAAAAATATTAATATTATTAATTATAACACTAGATATATTTTTATTTACTAATTCTAAAATAATAGTAAATGAATTTAATAAAACTATAAATATATGTTTATACACTTTAATGCCATCTATGTTTTTTCAAATACTTTTTTCTAATATATTAATTAAAAGTAGTATTGAAAAATATATGCCTAATAGAATATGTAGAATATTTAATATTAATAAAAATGAATTAGCAATTATATTATTATCAATGTTTTCTGGTTATCCAAATAATATTAAATTGTTAAAAGAAAGTAAAAATGAATATTTAAACTATGTGACTAATTATATAAATCCTTCATTTTTACTAACAACAGTTGGTTTTATTTATTTAAAAAATATAAAAATATCTTTAATTATATTTATAAGTATAATAACATCTAACCTATTTTTAACATTTTTATTAAAAAATAAATTTGTTAATGATAAATATAATAAAAAAGATTATAAAAATATATATTCTTCTTCATTAATTGATACTATTAAAACATTATCTATAATATTTTCTAATTTATTATTTATATCTATTCTAGTTGTATTATTAAAAATATTATTACCTTTTAATAATAATATTAATTCTTTTATATTAGGTTTATTAGAATTTTCTAAAGGAATATATGAAATATCTAATTTAAATATTAAAATATTTAACAAAGGTTTATTAATATTAATAATAAGTGTTTTTGCATCTATATCAATTCATTTTCAAATGATAAGTATTAATCCAAAAATAAAATATATTAAATATCTAAAATATAGAATATTTAATATATTTATTAGTGTAATTGTTTATATAATATTATTTATATTAATTTATAAAATTTAATATAATATCAAAATCAATACTAAATAAGAATAATATTATTGATGATATAGATAAAAATGGTCCAAATGGGAACATATTATTATTATTCTTAATCATATTATAAACAGAAAATGGTAATGCGATAAATGCTCCAATAAAGATTACTACTATACTCATTTTATAACCTAATATGATTGCAATAACACTCATTAATTTAACATCACCACTACCCATTGATTCATTTTTAAATATATAATCTCCTATTTTTTTAATTATAGACATAAAAATGTATATTAATATAAAATTAATAAACATGAAAATTATATTATATCCAAAATCCATAAAATTAACTATTTCTTCATTATAATAATCTATATATAATTTTAACAATATAAGAAGCACTGAAGATGATATCAATACTTCATTTAATATAAGCATGTATTTAAAATCACTTACTATAACTATTAATAAAGTTGAAACAAATACTAGTGAATAAAATAAATATATAATATTTGGTTCTTTATCATGTAATAAATAAAAACATAAAGCATAAATTAATCCAGTAAAAATCATAAATAAGAAATAATGTTTATATAACTTTTCATTACATTTTGGACATTTACCTTTATTTTTTATATATCCAATAATTGGAATTTTATCTACTAATGTAAATTCACTTTTACATTTAATACATTTTCTATTAACAAAAACATTTTCTTTTATAGGAAGTCTATAACCAATATTAATAAATATATCTGACAATATGCATCCTAATAAAAAGAATAATATAATATAAATAATCATATAACCTCCTATATTATATAAAAATTATACCACATTTTAATAATAAATATATTTAAAAATATAAAGTTTACATTATTAAACATTTTATAAACAAAACATATAATAATATAAGGAGGTAATAAATATGTACAATCCATATCAAGCATTATTGCCAAGTTTACCAGCAAAAACATTTAGTTTATCTAGTATTCTTACTAATGCACAAAAAACATTAAATATAGTTAATCAAACAATACCTATAGTACAAGAAGTAAAACCAATAGTAAAGAATGCAAGAACTATTATAAAATTAACTAGTGGTTTAAAAAATGTTAATAATAATGTTAATACTTCTATTAATAATAATTATAGTAAGAGTATAACTGAAAATAATAAAACAACTTATAGTGAAGGACCTACTTTTTACATTTAAAAAAGAATTGTCTATTTAGACAATTCTTTTTTTATTATTCTAATTAAATGTTTATGATGAAGTATATTTTTTATTTCATATTTTGGTAATTGTAATAATAAATTTTCATATTTTAATAATTTCTTATTATAATATTCTAAAAATAAATCATCTTTTTTAGATAATATTTTAGGACCAAAATATATTTCTTCATAAGAATATTTTTCTTTACCTAAAGTAAATTTAATTATTGTATAAATTATATCTTTATCTTTAACTAATAATTCATCTTCAATTTTATAACCTAATTTAATAATGAATTTCCTTAATTTAACTACATCTGTATTAGATTGAACAATTATTTTTTTTATCTTATTCATTTTTTCACTATTAGATAATATTTTTTCAATAGAATAATAACCCATACCAGCGATTATTATAGTATCTACTTCATTTTCGTTTATTACATTAAGACCATCACCTAATCTTAAATCAATTTTATCTAATAATGCATGTTTACTAATATTCTTTTTAGCATTTTTAATCGCACCTTCATGAATATCAGACGCAATTAGATTTATATTATTTTTATTATTCATTAAATAGATATCAAGTAATGCATGATCACAACCAATATCTATAATTTTATCGTTATCTTCAACAAATTCAGATATACATTTTAACCTATTAGATATTCTCATATTAATCCACCAAATAATCCTTTAACTTTTTACTTCTGCTTGGATGACGTAGTTTTCTTAAAGCCTTAGCTTCTATTTGTCTTATTCTTTCCCTAGTTACACCAAATATACTTCCTACTTCTTCAAGTGTTCTACATGTTCCATCTACTAATCCAAATCTTAATTTTAATACTTGTTCTTCTCTTTCAGTTAGAGTTAATAATACTTCATTAATTTCATCTTTTAATACCTCATTAATCGCATATTCTTCAGGAGATAAACTATCCTTATCTTTAACAAAATCTCCTAAATGTGAATCTTCTTCTTCACCAATAGGTGTTTCTAAAGATAATGGATCTAATGAAATTTGTATTATTTCTCTTACTTTTTCTTCTGGTATTTTTAATTTTTCACTTAGTTCCTTTTCAGTTGGTTCTCTATTTAATTCTAGTGTTAATTGTCTTTGAACTCTTTTTAATTTATTAATTGTTTCAACCATATGAACTGGTACTCTAATTGTTTTAGCTTGGTCTGCGATTGCACGTGTAATTGCTTGACGAATCCACCATGTAGCATATGTAGAAAATTTATAACCTTTAGAAGAATCAAATTTATCAACTGCTTTCATTAAACCAATATTACCTTCTTGTATTAAATCAAGAAAAGATAAATTTCTACCAACATATCTTTTTGCTATACTAACAACTAATCTTAGATTTGAT
Source organism: uncultured Erysipelotrichaceae bacterium (assembly GCA_902801825.1). Taxonomy (GTDB): domain Bacteria; phylum Bacillota_I; class Bacilli_A; order RF39; family UBA660; genus RUG13038. Next base: position 62,259 of record CADCJS010000002.1, on the reverse strand, counting down.
TCAGCAAGTAATCTTTTAGCTTCTTCATCGCCTTCTTCAATTCTTTTAGATATTTCTAATTCTTCTTCTAAACTTAATAATGAAATTTGCCCAATTTCCTTTAAATACATTCTAACTGGATCATTTATATTTAAATTCTTTGGTAAAGATGCTTCATCTATTGATAAATCTAATTCTTCATCAGAATTTCCACCTTCCTCATTTTCTTCAACAACTTCAATATTATTATCTCTTAAGAAATTATATAAGTCATCTAAACTCTCTGCATCCATTTCTAAACCTTTTAAAGATTTTGCTAATTGTTCAAATGTTAAATAACCTTGTTTATTTCCTAACTCTAATAATTCTTGTTTTCTCTCATCAATAGTTTTTATCGCGCTACCATTTAATAATTCTTTTTTCTTATTTATAGTAGTTTCTTCTTTTTTAGTACTTACATTAATTTCTTCTTGTACAATATCTATATCATTTTCTTTTAAAAATTCATATAGATTATCAATATCTTCACTTGTTATTGTTTCATCGTCAAATATTTCTTGTAATTGATCTGCAGTTATATATCCTTTATTCTTTCCATCTTTTAATAATTTAGATTTCTTTTTTTCTATTATACTAACTTTTTCCATTTTATACTCCTTTAATTCTAATATCTAATATTTGTTTAGCTATTTCTTTTTTTACAATATCATTTGTTTCATTTTTTAATTTTATTTGTAATTCTTCTATTTTTTTATTCTTAATATACTCTTTAACAGATTTAAAATAAGAATCAATTTCTTCTTTATTACAATTTATCTTATAATTATAACTTTCTATTTGTAATATCTCATTAATCAAATTACTTTTATCTTCAAGATAAGTTATAAAATCATTTAAATTAAAACAATTATATTTCTTATAAAATAATACCATTTGATTTGCTAACAAATTATCATCTTTATTTGGTAAAAAACTTAAATTTTCATAATAATAATCGATTAAATCATTATTCTTAAGCATAAAATATAATATCATCTTAGATGCTTTTTCATACTTATTTGTTTTATAATCTATTTTATCTTTAATAAATTCTTTCTTTTCTTGTTTAACTTTAGTTTTTAATTTTGATTTAATTAATTTTGAGTCAACTCCAGTTTGTTTTGAAATTCTATTAATTTCAACTTCTCTTTCAATATCATCTTCTATTTTTTCTAATTCAGGTTTCAATAAATTAATATATTTAGAAATATCCTTACTATTATCAAAATTTAAATCTTTTTTTAAAAAATCCATTTTATAATTTAATAAATTCTTTGGATGTTTTAAATGATATTTAATTTTTTCTTCGCCTTTTTTCAATATATAATCATCTGGATCTAAATCTTCCTCTAATCTAACAATACTAATTTTAAATGATTCATTTTCAGCTTCTTTAATAAATGAATTAGTTGCTTTTTCTCCTGCAGAATCACCATCAAACATTAATATAATATTATTTGTTAATCTTTTAATCAAATTTAAATGTTCTTTTGTTACTGCAGTACCCATTGTTGCGATAACATTATATACATTTATAGAATATAATCTAATAACATCCATAAAACCTTCAACAACTATAACACTATTTTCTTTTAGTATTTCTTTTCTAGCATTATGATAATTATATAATAAACTACCTTTTTTAAAATAATTAGTTTCTTTAGTATTAATATACTTACCATCTTGATTTGAATCATATATTCTTCCACTAAATCCAATAGTATTGCCATTAATATCCCAAAGTGGGAACATTATTCTATTTTTATAAATATCATAAGTTTTATTATCAATTCTATTTGATATGCCAAATTCTACTAATTCATTTTCAATAAAACCTTTTTCTAAAAGAAGTTTTGTTAAATTATTATCATTCAAACTTAAACCAATATTAAAATGTTTGATCATATCATCTGTTATGTTTCTATTTTTAAGATATATTTTAGCAGTTTTACCAAGTGAAGTTTTTAAATTATTTTGATAATATTTTGATGCATAATTATATATATCATAATATTTCTTTTGTATTGGATTTATAGTAGTTTCTTTTTCTTTGTAAGAAAAACTTAACCCAACTTTATCTGCGACTTTTTTAATTGCACTATAATATGAAATATTCTCATAGTTCTTTACAAAATTAAAAACATTACCTGATGCACCACATACAAAACATCTATACATCTGTCTATCTTTAGAAACACTCATACTAGGTGAATGATCATCATGAAATGGACAAATTCCAAAGAAATTCTTACCTCTAGGTGTTAAATTAATATAATCTTTAATAATATCTACAATATCAACATTTCTTTGTATGCTTAATATTTCCTCGTAACTAGGCTTCATTTAACCACTTCCAAATATAATATTCCCCACTTATTATTAAAATTCCCCTATTTTTTATTAAAAAATGTAAAAAAAGAAACTATTGTTTCTTTTTATTATCTTTTTTTATCTCATTTTTAACATTTGATAAATCTATTGTATCAGATAATGTTTCAATTGCAACAGGTTCTTCTTTATTTTTCTTTTTAAATAATTTATTCTTAATTTTAACTAATACATCTTTCTTACATAAGAAGAAACCAAGTACTATACCTAATGTAAATGTTACTAACATTGATATTGAAAATATAATCCATTCTCTTGTAGAAGTCGAATCAGGGCATGTTTTTGTTATTTGTTTCTTTTCTTCTTCTCTATTAACTATTATTTGATAGGTATCATTAGTTGTTTCATCTTCAGATTTTATTTCTATTTTAATAGTATTTTTACCAACCAATAATTTATCTTGACCTGTTATTTTTACAGTAGCATTTGGATTAGTTGGTTCTGCTTTAATAGCTAACTTCTTTATATCATATTTAACATTTAAATAATATTTCTTTTCATCAGATTTAAAATCTATTTTTTGTCCCTTTATTGTAATACTTTTTAAAGATGCATCAGCTTTTAATTTTTCTTCATCAGTTGGTGTTAGAGTTAAATTTACTTTTATTGTATATGTTTTAGTAGTACCATTTTCACTTGTTACAACTATTTTAACAATATTTTCACCTTTTACTAATGATTTATAATTATCACTTACTTGTATTTTAGCATTTGGATCTTGTGCAGTTGCATTAATAGTTATTTCAGTAATATCTTTTATATCAGCATCATACTCTGTTGTATTTTTATCAAATGCTGGTTTTAAAGTAGCATTTGGTATTTTTAAACTATTTAAATTTGCATTACCAGATAAAGCTGCAACATTGATTGAAGTACTATTACTACTACATGAAGCAGCAGCACCATTTATTTCACAACCACTATTTAAAGATAATGCATAATCTCCACTTTTTACTCCATTATTAATAGTAAAATTTAAAGTTGCCGCATCAAAATTATTTCCTATAGAACTTCCTGCTCTAGCAGCATCATAAGCAACTGTTATATTTTCTCCATTAACACCAATATTAGCAATTCCACTTTCTCCTCCAGTATAAGTTAATGCTGAAGATTTATAATTTAAATTCAAACTAAAATTAGTAACTGCATTAACTGAATCTACACCAGTAACTTTAATAGTTACAGAAAAATTAGATCCTGGTTTTAAATTGTCTGCACTTTTACTTAAAGCAAATTTAACTTCTGCCTTAGCACTTAATGGCAAGAGCAATAGTATAAATAATAATATCTTAAATAGCCCCTTTTTCATTCTTTACCTTCTTTCTAGTATTTCTTATTCTTTATTTGATTATATCAAATACAAAATAAAAAGTAAAATATTTTATAAATTATCATAGTATTTTTTTACAATAAATATTTTTTTATTATCATATTTTTTTAATATTTTTCTTTCAAAAAATCTCCATATTTTTGTACCAAATGGTTCATTATCATTAATTCTATCAACTAAAATAACTTTTAGTTTATTTCTTTTTGCTCCTAAAACATCAGTCATTAATTGATCACCAATAAAAATGCATTTATTCTTATCATATTTATTAATAATATTTTTATAAACAAATTTTAATGGTTTTTTTGAAAATGTATAACCTTTAATATCTAAAGTATTTAATATAATACCTATTCTATTTTTTCTAGAATTAGATATAATTATAGGTTCTAATCCTTTTTCTTTTATATTTTTAAATAATTTTATTATTTTTTCATCTACATTTTTTGAATCATATGTTAGTAATGTATTATCAACATCAAAAAATATATATTTATATTCTTTTTTTACTAAATTATCATAATTTATTTCAAAAACATTTTTGTAATATGCATCTGGTACTAATCTCATTTATTACTTCTCCTCATTAAAAATTCTTGTCTTGTCATTAAATAATCATAGTCTTTATCATATATCAAATTATTCATAAATATTTTATTAAGAACAACTGTTTCAAGTATATATAAACAACCTAAAACATATATTCCCATAATAAATAATACCATTATTACTACACTTATATAATTATTTATGTTTCTGAAAGATAATATAGAAAAAAATAAATTATATAAACTATGTACAAATATAGGTATTAATAAAGATTTAGATAATTTAAACATTTTATTCTTTTTATACTTCGAAAATTTAACTAATGAAATATTATAGCCCATTATAATACCACATACTATATGTAATGGAACAGAAGTTATATTTCTTAAAATTGCTAAATTAGTCATATCTTGAAAAGCTGTTTCACTAAATACATACATAATTGTTTCTGTTAAAGCAAAAGATAATGATATTATAGATGAATATACAAAGCCATCATATATATCATCATATGAAGAATTATGAGATAAGAAAATATATAGAACAAACCATTTAGAAAATTCTTCTACACTTGCTAAAATAATTATTTTAAATATATTATAATTATTATAAGATAATAAAATATCATTAGAAATATTTAATTTTAAAAATATTTTATCTATTAATAAAGATAAACTAATAGTAAATAAACCAGATATAACTGATATTATAATTAAAGGAACTGGTTCTCTATTTTTTCTATCAGAATATAATATCAAAAATAATAATATAAAACTAGGAATAATAGATAACGAAATTACTATAGCCATTTGCGCAAATGATAAATTTGATAACATATTCTAAAGCCTCCTATATTAATTATTATAACATATTATTTTTATATAAGATTAATTTTAGATTTACTTTACATATTTTTTATATTAAACTTATATAATTTATAAAGGAGTGTTATAAATGTTTTTAAGTATATTAACTATGTTAGTTAAAAATATGCTTTTCTTTACAGGTAGTTATTCTAACAATGTTTTTAAAGAAGCATTAAGTAAAAAAGATGAAGAAAAATATTTAAAACTATTTTTAGAAAAAAATGATAAAGATGCTAGAAACATATTAATTGAACATAATTTAAGATTAGTCGCTCATATAGTAAAAAAATATAATACAAACAAAAATGATACTGATGATTTAATTAGTATAGGTATTATTGGTTTAATAAAAGGTATAGATAGTTTTTCTTATTCTAAAGGAAGTAAATTAACTACTTACTGCGCTAGATGCATTGAAAATGAAATATTAATGTATTTTAGAAATTTAAAGAAAACTAATAAAGATATAAGTTTAGATGAATTAATAGGTTTTGATAAAGATGGAAATGAAATATCATTACTAGATGTTTTAAAAACTCCAAATACAGATTATATAGAAAATATTAACACAAAAGATAATATTAAATCTTTAAAGGAATATATATATTTACTTAATGATAGAGAAAGAATAATTATAGAAAAAAGATATGGTTTAAATAAATATGATGAAATGACACAAAAAGAAATTGCCAAAGAAATGAATATTTCAAGAAGTTATGTTTCTAGAATAGAAAAAAGAGCTTTAACTAAATTATTAAGAGAATTTATAAAAAATAAAAAAAAAGATTAAAAAATCTTTTTTTTAGTTTATACTATCAATCATATTAGAAACTTTATTACCTGCTTTTTGGAATGTACTTTTTAAAGAATTATTTTTATATTTATCATACATAAAACTCATAGATGCACCTAATCCCATTCCAAGCATAGTATATCCAATCATTCTTTTCATAATTTCACCTCTAATAATATGATTAACAATAATTATTAATTTATACATTCAATTAATTTATCTTTTAATATAGTTCTTCTTTCTTTTAAATTATTATTTTTAATTGAATAAATAAATGCATCTTTTTCTCCAATAAGAATTAATGATTTTTTAGCTCTTGTTATACCAGTATAAATTAATTTTTTATAAAGCATAATTCTATATTCTGATACTATAGGTATAATAACTATATTAAACTCACTACCCTGTGCCTTATGAATACTTATCGCATAAGCATGTTTTATCATATTTAAATCTTTAGAAGTATATTTAACTACATTACCATCAAAATCAATAGTAACAACATTTTTATCTATATCTATAATATAACCAATATCTCCATTAAACACATTATTATTTGGATCATTTTCTAATTGTAATACTTTATCATTCTTTTTATAAACAACATCTAAATATTTTATAGATTTTTCTTCATCTTTATTCAATAATTCTTGTATATATTTATTTAAATTATCTATACCGTTATAACCTTTATACATAGGACATAACACTTGAATATCATTTAATGTATATCCTTTATCTAATGCTTTAATAATTACTTCTTTAATATATTTTTTAACATTATATTTTTCACTAGATATAAAACTAAAATCTTTTTTCTTACTATTAAAATCATAAGTTAAATTACCATCATTTATTTCTTTAGCTAAAATATTAATATAAGAATTTTCTTCTTGTCTATATAATTCATCTAATTTTATAACATTTAATTTATTACTATCAATTAAATCTTTTAGTATATTCCCAGGACCAACACTTTCTAATTGATTATAATCGCCTATAAGAACTAATTTAACATTCTTACTTAATCCATTTAACAAACTATTAAACAAATTAACGTCTATCATACTAGCTTCATCTATAATAACAAATTCTACAGTAGATTTATTATCTTTATTAACTAAAAAAGTATCTGTTTCTTTATTCCATTTTAAAAATCTATGTATAGTAGAAGCTTTAAAATTAGTTCCTTCACTCATTCTTTTAGCTGCTCTTCCAGTTGGAGAAAGTAAAGCTAATTTATTTTCTAAATCCATATAATTTAATCTATTTAATCTTTTATATAATTCTACTATTCCTTTAATGATAGTTGTTTTACCAGTCCCAGGTGAACCAGTTATTATAACAAAATTTTTTTCTAAAGCTTTTTTAATTGCTTCTTTTTGTTTTTTATTAAAAATTATTTTAAAATCTAATTCTAATTTTGTTATTTCATTTAAAATACTTTTATATTTATTATCTTTTTTATTGTTAAAATAACTTAATGTGCTTGCAATATTATTTTCAGAAGAATAATATTCAAATAAAAAATATTTATCATCTTCTGTTATTATTTTTCCTAAAGATTTTAAATTAGATAAATATAAAGATAAATCTTCTAAAGAAAAATCTTCAATTTGTAAGTAACTAGAAACTTGTAAATATAAATCAGATAAATATGCATATGTATCACCAGTGTTAAAACAATAATTTTTAAATACATGTATTATGCATGCTAAAATTCTATATTTATTATCATCTTTTATATCTAAATTTTTTCTTACTTTTTCTACTTTTAAAAAAGAAATACTATCAACCATATCAATTAATTCATATATATTATTATTAATTATAGTTTTAGTTTTAGTTTTTAATGTATTAAATATATCCATTGAATCTTTCATATTAAAACCAATTTTTGTTAAAAATAATATAGTTTCATAACTTTCATTATATTTTATTAAAGTATCATGAATATATTTAGCTTTTTCCTCTTTCATATTGGGTACTAGTAATAAATTTGAATAATCTTCTTCTATTAATTTTAATGTATCTTCTTTTAATACATCAACAATATTCTTAGCAGTTTTAACTCCAACCTTATGAAATAAATCACTTGATAAAAAATCTATAATTGAATCAATATCTTCTGGTTTAACTCTTTCATATTCAGTAACATTATATTGTAAACCATATTTAATATTATTAATTAATTCTCCATAAAAAATATATTTTTCATCAATATTTAATTCATGAAATATACCTGTAAAAGTAATAGTTTTATTAACAAAATCTATCATATCATTATCATTAGTATCTTGTACTTTCATTAGACCAATAATAAAGTTATTATCAGATTTAAAAATAATTCTTGTAAAATATCCTTTGATAAATTTTTTCATTTTATTCACCTTTTTAATTATACAATATTAACTAAGTTAAAAAAAGAGTTATTTAACTCTTTTTAATATATCTCTAGCACTTACAAGACCTGTTGCAGCAGCGATGACTATATTACCAGCTTTACCTGCACCATCACCAATAAAATACATATTATAACCATCTATTTTAAATTCATTATTAGTTGTTATTTCATTAGAAAAGAATTTAATTTCAGGTCCATATAGTAATGTTTCATCATTATTAACACCTGGAATTATTTTATCTAATTGTTCTATACCTTCAATAATATTAAGAATAATTCTATGTGGTAAAACTAATGCTAAATCACCTGCGACAGCATCTTTCAAAGTAGGAGTTATAAACATTTTATTAATTCTAGACCATTTACTTCTTCTACCTTCTTTTAAATCCCTAAGAGTTTGTATTATAGGTTTAGAATCACCTAAAACATTTGCTATTCTTGCTATTGATTCACCATATTGTCTAGTATTAGTTACTGGTTCAGTTAGATTAACTTTACTTATAAAAGCAAAATTAGAATTATTAGATTTTATTTCTTTTAAAGAGTGTCCATTAACACAAATATAACCATAGTAATTCTCTTTAGCTACAAAACCTCCAGGATTTGTACAAAAAGTTCTAATTTCATCAGCATATGTTTTAGTTTTAATAAAAATAGTAGGATCATATATTACATCACATATTTCTTGCATTATTTCTTTTCTAACTTCTACTCTAACACCTATTTCTATACTCTTTGATAAATATTCTATATTATACTTATCTGCTAGTTCTTGAACCCATTTAGCACCTGTTCTTCCAGGGGCTACTACTACAAATTTTGATTCAATTTTTATTTCATCTTTATTCTTTTTATAAGTAATTATATGTTTATTTTCATTTTTACTTTCAATATCAATAACATTAGTAGATTCTAGTATTTCTACACCTTTATCTTTTAAATACTTTGTAAAACCATCAATATATGAAGGAAGATGATCACTACCTAAATGTTTTTGTTTAATTAATAATAATCTCATACCATATTTAGTACATTTCTTTTGTATTTCTTTAGCTTCATCAATATTTGAAGGAAATACTTCAGCATCCATTTTAAATTTATTAAATATTTCTTCAGTTTCATCAACTAATTTATATGCTTTTTCTTCATCCATATACTTAAATAAATCTGATTTACCTAATTTAGGAATAAAATTTAATTTACCATCAGAAAATGTTCCAGCACCACCATAACCAGATAGAATATTACATGGATTACAGTTCTTACATTCAGTTTTTAATTTATTCATAGGGCAAAGTCTATTTTCTACATATTTACCTTTATCTAACATTAATATTTTTAATTTTGGATTTTTTTCAATTAATTCATAAGCACAAAATAAACCTGCAGGCCCAGCACCTACTATTACTACATCATATTTCATTTATTAAACCTCCTATTTGAATTATAACATAAATAAAATAGATTAGATAACAAAATCTAATCTATTAATAAATTAATAATTACAAAATTTTCTTTCACTAAATCTTCTTATTGATGAACCTAGATATCTACCCAAATCAGTAAATACATTTACAGATCTATAGATTGCACTCCATAATGAACCAGTCATTCCTCCTGCATATAGTTCTTTTTGTTTTTCTAAACTTAATTCTTTCAAAAAATCACCCTTTCTTTATCTACATTTAAATGGTCTAGAATATCCATCAAATATCCCTACTACAAAAGATACTGCAGCCCAAATACCTGCGATTACTCCTGCAGAAATTGCACCAGCATACATATCTTTAGTTTGAGATACACTTAACTCTTTCATTACTACCTCCTATGTTTATAATCCTATCAAATAAATCTTTATTATTGTCTCTATGTGATATCAATATAATAGTTTTTTTGTATTCAGTTTTTATATTTTTTAGTATTTTTCTTTCACTATCAATATCAATTTCATTCATAGTTTCATCAAATATAATAAAATTAGTATTTCTTAATAAAGACCTAGCTAGAATTATTTTTTGCCTTTCACCACCACTAATATTAAAACCATTCTCTTCAATCATAAAATTTAAATCTATTTCTTTCTTATCTAAAAAATCCTTTATTAAACATATATCTAATATTTTATCTAATTCTTTTTTATCTACTTTTTTATATAATAATATATTATTATAAATACTATCATTAAATAATTTTTCATTTTGATTAACAAAACAAATATTATTTTTTAATGAGTTACTCGTTATATTATTAATATTTATATTATTTATTTTAATAGATCCTTTATTTAAAAATATTTCTTTATTTAAAAGTTTAAATATAGTACTTTTTCCAACACCACTTTTTCCATTAACTAAAATAAATTCATTTTTATTAATTAATAGATTATAATTATGAATTATATAATTTTTATCGTCATAACTAAAATATGCATTTATAAATTGTATTTTATTTATTGAATTAATATTCTTATCTCCATCATTAATATCATAATTCAATAAATCATTAATCCTATTATACGACGCCTTTGAGTTTATAAATATATTATCAATACTTAATATTTTTTTTATTGAATCAAATAGTATAATATATAAAGAATTTATAAGTATTATTTTAGATACAGAACTATTAATATTTACAAATATTATTATAAGATTAAAAAGATCAGTTACTATGTCATTAATATATGAATAATTTAATATTTTTTTATTTAATTCATTATTATCATTTAAATATTTAGTGTATATATTTTTATTTTTTAAAATAAATTTTTCAGTTAAATTTAAATTTTTTATAGTATCAATATTAGATAGTGAATCTATAAAACTAATATTTACATTTGTGTTATTGTCTATGTCTCTTTTAATATAATTATTTAATATATTTCTTTTTAATAAATGGTTAATAAGAATTATAAGAATTGGAATAAAAATAAATATAATATTTTTAAAAGAATAGAAAATAAAGAATATTATCAAAAATATAGTAAGTATAATATTTAATAACAAGGAAAATGATAATTCATAAATAAATTCTTTTATATAATTTAGATCATTAACTTTTGATATAATATCTCCGGTTGGTCTATTGTGATGATAAAGAATTGGAAGATTAAAAATTTTTTCATAAGTATTATTTCTTAATTCTGCATTTATATTTTTATTAAATTTTAATATGAAAATATCTTTAATATAATTTAGAACAGATTTAATTAAAAGTAGTATCAAAAATAAGAACAATATTATAATAGATTTATTTTCTACTATAGTTTTTAAGTATAAACTAAAAACAATTGATAATATGGAACTAAATAGTATGAATGATAATACAATAGAAATTTGATAACGTTTTGTTTTTAATAATGAAATAAAATAATTACTTAGTTTTTTGTTAGTTAGAGGTTTTATTTTGCTACAAGTAATAATTACATTTAAAAATTCTTTTTTAAATTCTTCTTCACTATATTTTATATTTCCTCTTATAGGATCAAAAATATATATTTTGTTTTTTATTATTTTTTTAATGATTACATAATGATTATAACCACTAATATTAATATAGCCAATTACAGGTAAATTCATATTTTTTAAATTATCAATAGTTGTTTCATATGCTTTTGAATCATAACTTAAATATTGAAAGGTTTTTACCATGTTATAAATTGATGTTCCATTTTTATCTGTTTTAGTTTTATCTCTTAATTTTTCTATAGAAGTATCTTCATTATTTAGTTTTAATATATTATAAATACAACATACTCCGCAGTCTTTTATTCCTGTTTGTTTAATAAACTTATGCAATTTTTTCACCTTCCACATATTATATAAACTACATAATAAAAAAATCCCTTAAAAACAAGAGATTTTTTTAATTAATTTTTACTGAATTAACAATTTCTTTTAATTCATCTTTATATTTATAATATTTATCTTTTATTGATATTTCAGTTATATATAATATATTATTTGGTTTATCATTAAAAGTAATTAATGAGAATTTATAAACACATAATGAAGAATTTTTACTTTTTCCAACATATGAAACAGTAGTTACTACTCTATCTGGTAAATTTTCGGTTTTTAATTTTTCATATTCCTCAAATTTATCTTTTGAAGATTTCAAATCATTAACTGATTTATTTATAAAATCTAAATGAGTTTTTTGTTCATAATTTGTAATATCATAATTAAAGACAGATACAACAAGATTTCTATTATTATCTATTGCATATAAATCATAATCATTTACATCTTTAACAATAAAACCATATTTAAATTTAAAAGTAGCAAAATCATCTTTTGTTTTATATAAATTATAGACTTCACTTAACTCTTTTTCTTTAATATTAATTTTCATTAATGATTTTTTATAAATATTATCAGTAATAAAAAACACTATTAATAATATAAATATATAAGATACATATATTAAATATTTTTTATTAATTCTTTCATTTAATATTTCTTTTTTATAAAAGAAAGGAATAACTAATATATTAAATAATACTAATACTAAAATGTTAATAATTTTGTATCCTAAGCTTTTTCTTTTGAGTATTTCTTTAATTATTTCTACCATTAAATAGATAGAAGCGATAGATAAAACTATAAGAATACATATATAAATAATTAATAATAATACAAATAAATTTGTTTCTATATTTTCAATATCAACTAATATTTTAAAAACAGGAATTAAACTAAGTAAAAAGGCACTTATAATACAGTTTAAATATATTAATATCTTTTTCATTATATACACTCTCTTTCAACGATTTCACCATCTACAAATTTAACATTCATAAATTTTCTACTTGACAAATAATCACATAAATGAACAAATTTTTGATATTTAGTTGTTGGAAGTGGTAATACAACACTAGATTTTCTATCTGTATTCCACTGACCCATATGAGATGAAATTGATTCACTCATAAATTTAATTTCTTCTTCTGAAAGAGTAAATTTATCTTTATTATTTGTTAAAAAATTTGCCATTAATAAAGGATGATCAAATCTTGTATATTGTTCTTCTATTAAACCATGTTTTAATCCATCATGAACTAATATTGACATAAGAATTAAATCAATTTCTTTACTAGTAAAATCTTCTGAAAAAGTTTTTGTATTTAAAAGTTCATATCCTATTCTAAAAGCTACTTTACTATGTCTAACTAATCCTTTTTCACCTAAAGCATAATCAGGATGATATTTACCTGATGATGAGGCTTGTATATGAAAAAAATAATCTGGTAATAATTCAATTATCCTTTTTAAATTATCTTTTAGTCTTTCATCTTTAATACAATTAATTTCTTTTTTAAAACAATCTATTTTATTCATTTTTATTTTCCTTTACACTTACTACAAATACCTCTAAATTCTATGTTATGACTTGTAACCTCGTAATCATTATTCATTATAATTTTATTTTCAAAGTTTTCTATATCCTTTTTTGGTATTATAGTTTTTTTATGACATTTATTACAGCTAAAATAATGATTATGTGTTTTTTCTTTTAATTCATATATAACAACATTATCTACTATTTTTTTTGTAATAATTTCTTTATTTAAAAACAATTCTATTATTCTATAAATTGTTGATAAATTTATTTCTTTTTTTACAAGTTCATTTATTTCTTTAATAGTAATTCCATTATTATTTTTAATAATATCTAAAATTATTTGTCTTTGTTTAGTACATTTAATATTATATTCTCTAAAAATATCCATATTAAACACCTAATATATTAATAAATAAACCCGCAATTACACTTATAATATATAAAAGTAAAACTATATTTAAGTTTTCCTTTATATTCTTATTATACTTGAAAAGTATTAAAATTCCAATACCACTATTAATTAATAATCCAGAAATTAAACTTCCATAATTAATTATATCTTTTAAATATAATTCAGTAAGTAATATACTTGATGAACAATTAGGAATTAAACCTATCAAGGAAGTAATAAATATTTGAAAAACAGTATCTTTTAAGAAAACTAAAGATAATTTTTCATAAAACTTATCTAATGCGAAAGATAATAATAAATTAATAATTAAAATAAATATAAATACTTGAAATGTATGTTTTAAAGATGATTTAACAATACTTTTTTCACATTTACATTTATCATGTTCACATATATCTTTTATCTTTTCATTATATGTTTTTCTATAAACAAAATCAATGATAAAGCCTAATATAATTCCTATTAAAAATTTTATAAATAATGTTTTTATTATTAATTTAATACCTACATTATAAGAAATAAATAATGGTAGCATTTCATCTGATGTGGATAAAAATATAGATATTAAAGTACCTAAACTAATTATTCTAGCAATATAAAATTCTGCAGCCATAGATGAAAAGCCACATTGTGGTAATAAACCTATTAAACCTCCAAATAAAGGTCCTACTTTTTTTGTTTTAATTAATTTATCTTTAGTTTTATAACTAATTTTATGTTCAATTAATTCTAATAATAAAAATGTAATAAATAAAAATGGTAATAATTTAATTGAATCTAAAACAGCATCTAATATAATATCTAACACAATTCCTCCTAAATGCAATTTTTTTGCATTTAAATTATAATATATATATTTAGCTCAGTCAATATAAAAGTTTTATTTAACACTTTTGTTTTTTAATTTTTTAATAATTATTACATTAGATAATATAATAATTATTATTAACAAACCTATTAAAATATACATATATTTTAAATTAGATTTGCTAGTATATTTAGTTTCTTTTTTTGAAATTACTAAATTATTATTATCTTTATATATTTCTTCATTAATAGATACTTCATTTCCATTAACATATAATTTATATTTTCCGTTAGAATATATATTACTATTATCTTCAGAATCATTTTCAAGTTTTGTTATATAAGTATCATTTTGTAATGATAAAACAGAATTATTATCTATTTTTAAAGTGATATTTTTTGATTTATTTTCACTATTAATAGAACTTTCTAATACACTACTATTTTCTATTGTTAAATCTAAAGTAGATATATCATCTACAATTATGTTACCACTTACTTTCTGATTAGTTAATGTCATAGTAACATTTCCGCCATTAGAACCACTATTCCCCCATTTACTTGCTTGAATTCTCAAAAAATCTTGATCATTATTTTCAATAACATTATTTTCTAAAGAAATATTAGCTTTAGTATTAGTAACAAAGAATGTATCACCTTTATTAGTCACTATATTAGAGTCTTTACTAGTAAAAGTACCTACACCTTCATCAGCATCTCCACTCATTGATTGATATATAAAAATATTCTTATAAGTTTCAGAATTACCGTTTAAAGAATTATTTGTATCAGTTAGTTTAACATTATTTAAACTAACACTATTAAATCCTTCAATAACAACCCCTTCAGATGAATTAGATGTTAAAACAGCATCTTTAACACTAACATTTGCAGTAGAATATATTACTGGTGAACCAACTCCATTAGTTTCATAAGAACCTTTTTCTACATTCAATGTTCCTCCGCCTCTATCACTTCTAATAGCAGCAGATGAATTACCCATTGTCTTAACAGTTAAATTATTAGCATTTAATGTTCCTCCACCAGTAACCATTACACCACCAGAATTATTTGAAATAGTATTAATAATACTATCATTTAAATTTATTATTCCTGTAGAATACGAAAATATAGCATTTGCATGAGCTCCGTTTGTTTTTATGTTTCCTCCATTTATAGTTACATTTGCACCATTATGCGCAAATACAGCAGCATTAATTCCATAAAAATCTGCTTCATCTCCGTCAGAATCACCTGTTTTATCAATAGTAGGATTATTAATTTTACTTGTACCACTATTAAAGAATAAGGCATGTCTTCCGCCAATAGAACTTGTATATGTCTTATCACTTTCTTCAGTATCACTAGATATAGTAATATCTCCTGTATGAGTTACATTAGATGCACTATTAAAATTTCCAGGTTTTGATGGAATAGCATAAACTATAATTGGTATTAAACTTGCAAAAAGTAATATAAAAAACATTTCTATCTTTTTCATATAAGCCTCCTATATTATTATAACAAAACTAAAAATCCAATTCTATATAAATTATAAAACTTTACAAAAAAAAGAACTTTTTGCAAGTTCTCTATATGTAAAGTTCGAATAGTTCGAACAGATTCGTCACTGGTGCCGACGACGTAGAAGTCTACAACTTTTTTCGGCATTAACGATTCATATAAATCAATCTATATTATTTTTTTCATAAATAATTATCTTGAATATTTATTTATAAATTTTTCAAATGAAACATTGTGATATGGTATCATTTGTTCATTCAAATTTGCATATAAATAATGAGTTTTTTTATTTTTAGTTTTTATTATAATTTTTTTAGTTTTATTATTTAATAATGCAAAATTTTTAATTGTTATATTTTCAATATCATCCATACTAATAAACTCATAAGAAGATTTATCAACATGCATTTTAGACAAATTTTGTTTAAACACAACACCATCTTGCTTTAAATATAAAAAATTTAACCCTTCATCACTAAAATTAATTATAATTGCATCATATGGATAATCCATACCACCAACCATACCAGTATTTTTTCTCATATCTTTATAAGCAATAAAAAAATCATTACTGACAATTTGAGCTCCTACACTTTTAAAAATATCCCTAACCTTTTCTATAGAACTAAATTCATTCATTTTTAAACCTCCTTTAATTATATATACCATATCTGTATATAAATAACAAAAATATTTCTTTATAAATACTCTTTTCTTAATTCATCAATAGTTGATCCTAATACTTCTATTTTAGAATTATCAACATTTTCAAGTAAATACTTAGCCATTTTATCATAATTAGAAAACATTGTTTCAATATAAAACTTTTTACTTTTTACCTTAATATCAATCTTTTCAAGAACAGGCATAGTATCGCCTTTTGGAACATTATATCTCCATGTTATTTTGTCTATATTCTTAACATCCACACTAAATTTTGAACCCAAAGTTTTACTTACATATATTATATCACCGCTAACATATATTTTTTTTCTTAAAATAAATATAGCGCCTAACAAAAACGGAAAGATTAAAAATAAAGAAGTAATTATACATGCAATAAAACTAGGATCATTACTAAAAAAAGAAATTAAATCAATTAATATAAAAATAAAAATTATAATAAAACAACTATAAGCAATCCCTTTAGGATATTCTAATTTAAAATTTTTTTTCATATGATCACCTAACCTTTCAATATAAATGTACAGTCCCCTTTATAATCATAATCATTGCTAGCAGAGTATCTATATAATATATCTCCCTCTTTTACATTATATAAAAACATTTCACAACCAAGAGCAACAAGATAATTTTTTTTAACATAATTATTATTTTCCTTAATAACACCACTAACACCTAATCTTTTACAACCATTATATTCACTAGTTTCATAAATTCCTAAAAATAATATTTCTGATTTATATTTTTCTCTTAATATTCTCCTAATTGGAATTCTAGAAAATATTTTTATTATCTTCACAGAAAAAAGTATCCAAATTATAAGGCAAAATAAAAAATCAACTAATATTAAATATTCGTTTATTTTAACAAAGAAAAGTGAAGAAAAGATAAAGAACAAACTAATGATAATAAAAATTATAAAACTCATTAATATCCCTGAAAAAATAAATCTACCCTTTTTATATTTAATGATATTAGATATTTTATTTAATTCTTTTATACTGGTTTTACCAATTGATGAATCAAGATTTAAAGCATTTCTATGAAATATTTTTTGCGATTTATCATAATTTATTTTTTTTGCTTTTTCAGATGCTTCAGTACCGACTTCTTCCCAATTATCTCCTGTTATAGGGTCAATAAATCTATTTCCATATACATCATAAGATACTATAATTCTATTTTGTAAAAATTTATCCGACTCAACAATAGCTTCCATAATATATAAATTATCATTTTCATCTGTAAAATCATCTTCACAAAAAGAAATTAACATACGACCATTTGAATATACTATTTTATTTATTATAGTACCTCCTACTTTTAATACAATATCATTATTCATATCTAATAGTAGTACTTCCTATTGTTTTTTCTGGAGCAATATGCAATTTTACAAAAGAACCTTCGGCAAGATTATGATCTATAAATTCTTTTTTACTAATAGACATTTCAGCAATTTCTAATTTATTATAGTAATTATTTTGAATAGTTTTATTAAACCATAAAAGTTTTAAAGAAACTTTATTTCCTTTATCAATTACTTTTGCAATAATAGCATCTTGTGTCCATTCATTTGTTCCTTCAAAAATTACATCAGTACTAGCAAGTCTATTCTTTTGTTCTTCACTTAACGACGCAATTAACTCAGCTACTAATTCATTAGTTTTTTTATAAAAATAATAGAACAAACCTCCAAGCCCTCCAATAATAATGATGATAATAATTGTAATTAATATATACACTTTAACGCCTCCTTAATATTTACTAGTTAATTATATCATAAAATACATTTTTTTAATATCTTAAAATATCAACATTTATCTTATTTTTCTAATGATGAGTACAAAGTGTCAAAAATAAAGTCAATTATATCTCGTTCATCAATTTCAATTCTATTCATTTAGACTCCAAAAACTATCTTTTTAATACCTTTTGATAATTTTTTTCTTTTAACTGTTTACTCAAATTATAAGTATCTTTTAATATCATATATTCTTCATTAGTTGGTAAAACAATAACTTTGGTTTTTGATTCTGGCTTTGATATAAAACCTGATTGATTTGATTTATATTTAGAAATGTTATTATTAGCCTCTTGATCTAATTCTATACCCATGATATTTGATAATGATTTGACTAAATTTTCTCTTAGTGAAATAGCATTTTCTCCAATTCCAGCAGTAAATACAATAGCATCAAGATTACCATCTAATTCAAAGTAATATTGTGCAATATATTTAATAATTGACTTTTTCATCATTTGCATTGCCAATTGCGCTTTCTTATCACCATTATTTGCTAAAGATTCTAAATCTCTAAAATCATTCTTCCCTGTAATACCAATTAATCCACTATTCTTATTTAGTATAGATGTTATTTGTTCTATAGATAGATTTCTTTCTTTACTTATATATTCTATTATTGAACTATCAATGGTTCCTGATCTTGTTCCCATAATTAACCCATCCAAAGGAGTTAATCCCATTGTAGTATCAATACATTTTCCATTTTGGATGCATGAAATGCTTGCTCCACTACCTATATGACATATAATTAAATTTGGTTCATCTTTATTCAAAATAGATTGCATTTTTTCTGTTATATATTTATGGCTAGTTCCATGAAATCCATACTTTCTAACACCATTTTCTTCATACCAATCATATGGTACAGCATACATATAATTTTCAATTGGCATTGTTTGATGAAATGCAGTATCAAATACAGCAACTTGTGGAACAGTTGGTAATACCTCCTTCATACTTTCAATACCTGCTATCTCTCCAGGATGATGTAAAGGCCCTAATTTTGTTAAAGATTTAATATTTGATAATACATCATCATCTATTATTACTGAATCTGAATAAAATTCACCACCATGTAATACACGATGTCCAATTCCTTTAATATCTTCCACGCTATCAATTAAATTGTACGCAATTAATTCTTCTAACATAACCTTAACAGCTTCTGTATGATTATTTATAAATCTATTCTTTTCTATTTTTTGATTATTAAATTTTAAAGTGTAACAACTATCTTCTTTTCCAATTTTTTCTACCAAACCATTTATTAATTCTATTTGTTCTGGCATCAAATATAAAGAAAATTTTAATGATGAACTTCCAGCATTAATTATTAAATATTTTTCATTCATAAATAAACCTCCACGATTTTATATTTTATCATTATCATACTTAATATACAAGTCTATTAAATATTTTTAAGTGGATTTAATTTTTTTAAAGATTAAAATTAATTAATTACTATATTATCAAAATTTTATTTATCATGATTCATCTCTTTTAATTTTATTATAAAAAAATCAATTCTATTTCTAGAATTGATATAGTTCTATAATATTCAACATTAGTGGATAAAAACACATCATGTTTATTCATTAAAGTAAATAAAAAATGCACAATATTTCAAACGTATTGTGCATTTTTATTTAAATCGAATACAATTCGAATATTTTTATTATGGTGCCCCAGAAGGGATTCGAACCCCTGACCGCCGCCTTAGAAGGGCGTTGCTCTATCCAACTGAGCTACTGAGGCACAGTGTCTTTTCATAAGACAAATAAATTATATAATAAAATATTATTTTTTTCAAGAAAAAATGATTAAATTTCTTGATTATTTACAAAAATATTAATATTACTAACATTAATTGTGTCTTGCAAAGAATATTTAATACTATATATAACTTCTTCTAACACCTTTTTATCTTTTGAATTATCAAATAAATATTCATTAAAATATAAATCTAATTTATCACCATCTAAATCATAATTAATTAATTTAGTTTCATAATTTAAATAGCTCATTAAATTTGATTCATAAGAACTTTTACTGGATAATTCTTCAATTATTACTTTTATTTTATCTTCATTACTATTTGTATATTTTGTTACTGGTATATAATACTCATAATCATTTATTTTATTAATATAATATATTGTTACATTATTAATGTCATTTAAAGATGATAAATCATATTTTTTATTAATACCATAGCTTCTATTTAAATTTTCTTTATATAAATTATTATCAACATAAATATTTATATTATTTATACTATTAATACTTGTTAATGTATAAACTATACTCTCAATTATTTTTTCTTTAATTGAATCTGAATAATTACTAAATTCTTTTGATAAATATATATCTATACTATCATTATTTATTTTACTTTTAATATCTAAATTATTTGGTATAACACATTTAAATCCATTTAAAATTTTATTATTTTCTTTATTACATTTCAATATATTTAATAATTCATCTTTTAAATATATTGTTTCTTCATTATTTATTGGTACAGTTGTTTTAGATAAATAATCATTTTCATCAAGTAAAAATATATCATGATAATTATTATTTTTCATTACTTTTTTTGTTTTTAAAGAATACTTATTCTTACTTGGAAATTTTAAAAAAATAATAAGTGCGATTAATAATATAGTTGTTTTAAGTATTCTATTAATAGAATTATTTTTTATCAATATAAATCACCTAATTAATAATATGATTAATAGATAAAAAAATGAATTATCTATAATGATAATTCATTTAATTTAAGTAATTCTACTACCGCACTACTTCTACCTTTTACACCAAGTTTCTGCATAACATTAGAAATATGATTTCTTACTGTTTTTTCACTTATATTCAATTCAATTGCTATTTCCTTAGTAGTTAAATTTTTAATTAATAATTCAAATACTTCTTTTTCTCTTTTTGTTAAAATTCCTTTATTCATATTTACTCACTTTCTAAAGAGGTATATATCAATTACTCATATTATTATATGTTTTAATATATTTTTTGTGAATTAAGATTAATTATCAAATTTAACACTAATATACATTTTTTCATTAAAATAAGATTGTACTGTATCCATTAGTTGAGCGGCTAATTTATCATTTTTTTCTTTCTTAATAATAACTACTCTGACTTGATCATTATTTATTTTTACATAATTATCCAATTTATATTTATCTTTTATGTATAATTCTATTTCATCTTCTTTACCTTTTAAAACATTTAATAATTTTAATTCTTCATAAGCATTATTCTTTTCTTCTTGCGTTTTGTTTTTATCAGTTAATATTTTCTTTAATTCATCACTCTTTTTATCTAATTCTTCTTTCTTTTCAACCTTTAAAGTTTGAATTGTACTATTATTATCAATTTTTTCTACTTTGACATCATTATTTTTTGTTTTACTTACAGGTAATTCATTAGGTATAGTTATATAATAAACACTTAAAACTAATATTAAACTAAATAAAGATAAAGCCCAAATACTTTGTTTATTAATCATAGTGCCTCCAATCTTTATTATAAATATATTAATAATTTTTAAAATATATTACATAAAAAAAGAAAGTATATTACTTTCTTGAAACATATTTACCATCTTTAGTAGATACAATAATTTCATCATTATTATTAATAAATAATGGTACTTTAACAACTAAACCATTTTCAAGTTCAGCATCTTTAAGTGCATTAGTTGATGTATTACCTTTAACTGCATCAGTAGTTGATGTTACTACATAATCAATTTTTTCTGGTAAATTTAAACCTAATAATTCATCACCAAAGTAAACTACTTCTACTTCTAAATTTTCTTTTAAAAATTTACTTTCTTCTTCTATTTGTTTTTTAGTTAAACTAACTTGATCATAAGTATTCATATCCATAAACACAAATTCATCATTTGTTGAATATAAATAACTCATAGTTTTTTTAGTTATATTAGCTTTTTCTATTTTAATATTTGTGTTTAATGTTTTATCTAAAGTAGTTCCTGCACGTAAATTTTTTAATTTCATTTTCATGAAAGCAGATCCTTTACCTGGTTTAACATGTAAAAAATCAACTATTTGATAAATTTGACCATCTAAAATGATTGTCATACCATTTTTGATGTCATTAATATCTATCATCATAATAATTCCTCCATTTTTCTAATATTTTCTTTAATTCCATTAATTGACTTTGTTAAATTTTCTTCTTCTTCTTGAGTAAAATCTAATTTCATAACACCTTTAACACCATTTTTTCCTATTATAAATGGCATAGATACATATACATTATCATATAAAGATGATACTGTTAAAATAACATTTTCATCGTGAACAATTGCTTTTGTTATTTTTACTAAACTCATTGCCACTAAATAACTAGTTTCATTTTTATATTTTATAATTTTAAAAGGTATACTTTTAGTTTCAATCATTATTGCATCTAAGTCTTCTTCTTCAACTTTACTACTTACTTTTACCATACCAATACTAGCTTTTGACCAAACAGAAAAACAAGTATTTGAATGTTCTCCTAATACATATGCATGAATATTATTTGGATTAACATTAATCTTATTTCCTAATAAGTATTTTAATCTAGCTGTATCAACCATAGTACCAGTTCCTATAACTTTATTAGATGGAAAATTACTTACTTTTCTAACTAAATATGACATTATATCTACTGGATTAGTTGCGACTATAAAAATACCATTAAAACCACTTTCAACAACTCTATTAGTTATATCTTTAATAATAATAGTATTATCTTTTAATAATTCAGCTCTAGTTTGATCTACTTTTTGTTTAACACCTGCTGTTATAACAACTATATCTGCATTAAAACAATCATCATATTCACTCATTTTAACTTTACTATTTTTATTATTTAAAACAAGTTCATGATTTAAATCCATTATATTACCTAAAGCAGTATCTCTATCTTTATCAATTATACCTATATCATAAGATGCATCAACTTCATTTACTAAATAATTAACATAGTTTTTACCTACATTACCAAAACCAATTACAATTATTTTTTTCATTTTAACCACCTAAAAAAATAAGTCAAGCTTATTTTTTCTCTCTATGTATAGTATGTTTTTTACATTTAGGACAATATTTATTTAATTCTAGACGATCAGTAGTATTATGTGTATTTTTTTCTACAAAATAATTTTCTCTAGAAACTTTGTCATTACTTTTACATTCAGTACATTCTAATGCAACATATCTTCTAGCATCTTTATTTTTCTTTGAATTTGCCACTTTAAACTCCTCCTCTTTTGATAACTTAAATAATTATATCATATTATTTTAAAATTTCAAATACTTTATTTGATACTCTTTTACTTATTTTAAAATTTACGGGTGAAGTATATTTACTATTCTTACTATATCTTACATTAGGAGAAAGAACAACAAGCGCAAATTTAGGATTATCACTAGGTGCATAACCAACAAATGCTTTTGATAAAGTTTCAACATCTATGTTTCCATCACCATCTATGTCTTTAAAACTTTGTGCAGTACCTGTTTTACCAGCAGGATTTATATTATCTCCCATATATCCATATCCTAAACTAGTCATAACTCTAGTAAAACTATATCTAATTCTTTGAATATAATTATCATCTAAATTAACTTTATTAATTAATACTGGTTTAATTGTTTTTTTAATAGCACCTATTTCATTATTAGTAGATGGATTTCTTATTTCTTTTAAGAAATGTAATTTATATCTATTGCCACTACTAGCTATTGTACTAATATAACTAGCAATTTGTACTGGAGTATATGTATCATATTGACCTATTGAGTAATCTAATAATAATCCTTTATCAGTTTTTATACCTTTATTACCAAGTGATTCATTAGGTAAATCTATTTGTGACTTAACACCTAACCCATATTGATTAAACATATCTCTATATATATTAAATGAATTTTCTTTATTCTTATCATATATACTTAAAGCAATTTTATATTGATAAGAATTAGATGAATACATAATCGCACTAGAATCATCTAATATGCCTAAATTACTACTCCAAGAACATTTTAATGGTGCACCTTTTAGTTTTATACATTCATCTAACATCTTTGTACCAATTGATATAGTATTTGTTTTATATCCTACAGACATTGATGCTCCTTTAACTATACTTCCTGGAGTAACTGGATTATTAACTAAACTTTGAGAATTATCATATAATCTATAATTATCTTTATCATATAATAAATAAATAGATGAAAAAGCAAGTATTTCACCAGTATCTGGTTTAGTAATAATAACACTACTTCCATCATAATAATTAGTATTTAAATCATTTTCTTTTGCATTAATAACTTCTTCTTTTAATATATTTTCTACTTCTTTTTGTAAATTAATATCTATTGTTAAAACTATATCATTACCTCTAACACCTTCCTTAATAATTGAATAAGAATTATCTTTATTTAATTTATATATAGTTTTTTTACCTTTTAAAAGATACTCATATTGTTTTTCTAAATAACTAACACCAACTCTATCATTAAGAGAATAACCTTTTTTTAAATAATAATCTTTTTCTTCTTTTAATAAACCACTACTTGAACTAGTAATATTTCCAAGCATTATTCTAAATGTATTTCCATATAAATATTTTCTTTCCCATTTTAATTTAACATCTATACCCTTTAATTTATCTTTATTTTCTATAATAAATGCATATTCTTTTTCACTAATATTATTTTTAATTGTCTTTTCTTCATAATAATATCCTTTATTAAATAAATAGTATAAATATGCTTTATCTTTATCAACTTTGGATAATTCTTCATTTGTAATCTTTTTTAGTTTTAAATTATAATATTCATTACTAGTTATTTCTCTTTTTTTATAAGACATTTTTTCTTTATTATTAATTCTTCCATCTATTTCTTTACTATTTAATAAATAATAATACTCCCTTAAATCATATTCTTTTACGCTACTGGAATCTATATCAATATTATTTTTTAATATATCTATATTCTTTAAAATATCCTTAGTTGTTGTATTACTTATTCTTTTAAAAACAATAGATCTAACACCAACATTATCTACTAATAAATTATAATTCCTGTCATAAATTCTACCTCTAGGAACATCTTCACTATATATTTTAGTAATTAAAGATTTTTCTAGTCTTTTTTTATAATAAAATTTATCTTTTATTTGAATTGTATATAATTTAAAAATAATAAAACTAAAAATTAATAATATTAAAGAAATAATTATATATAATCTATTATTATTTTTCATTAAATCACCATTTATATTTTGGTTATAATTTAATATAAAATACATATATTTTAATGGTGATCTTATGAAAGAATTAATTATAAAATATATTAATAATTTATCTAAAGAAGATATAGTTTTTTTATTAAATAAAGAAAACATTATTTTAAATAATAATGAATTAGATATTGTATATACTTTATTAAAAAATGATAATGAATTATTTTTTAATAATAAAGATGATTTTTTTAATAAATTAAAAAATAATATAAGTTCTAATAATTATTTAAAATTGATAAATCTATATAATAAATATGAAAATTATTTATAAAAAAAAATAACTTTAAAGTTATTTTCTTTTTATAAATGAATTTGTTACAAAACCTAATCCATATAATAAACATATTAAAGATACTATAGTTCCTAAAACTGGTACTAGTTTTAATAAATATATAACTGATAATCCAATAATTAATATTAGATATTTATTCTTAATCTTATTATTTAATACATAATTAGATATTGAATAAGAAGTAATTAAAGTTGAAGTATAAATTAATAAAATATAAATACCTATTAATATAACACCTAAACTAAATCCTACTATTGTTGTGAATAGTAATATACTTGCGATTGGAATAAATAATAATGATAATAAACCAATTCCTAAATTTTGGAAAATACTTTCTTTACTTAAGATAATATTTTCAAATTTCTTTCTAAATACAAGCATAAATACTATTCCTACTACTAATAAATTTAAAAATGATATAAATTTAGATTGTAATTTAGAAAAATAAGATTCTTGTTTATCATCAATTGTAATTCCATCTGTTAATTTTGTTTTATTAATTTGTGCATCTTTTGAAATAAATATTTTAGCATTCTTAGGATAAGTTAAAGTTCCTTTAACAACTGTTCCATCACTAATTGTAATATTTTCTGCTTCTATAAATAAATTTCCATTAATTACACCATTAATAGTTGAATCTGCGGCGAATACTTTTAAATCTCTACCTATATTATTATTAATATTAACATTATTACCAAATACATAAGCATCTCTTTGAATATTTGATGAATCTATATTAATTGTATTACCAAATATAAATCCATCTTTAAAAGTAGCCTTATCTATTGTTACATTATTAGAAAATAAGAATAAATAATCTTGATTTGATTTATTTACCGCATTATTTGCAAATTGAAATAAAATACCATTGATATTACTTTCTATATCAACACTATTACCAAAATTAAAACTAGTACCTTCAATAGTTTCATTTTTAACTGTTACATTTTCATCAACTTTTATTAAATCTTTTGAATAGGCAGAAGATTTAGGAATTAAAAGTAACATTAAAAATATAAAAATAAATAATTTCTTTTTCATATATACTCCTCCTAATATAATTATATACTATATTTTTTTATTTTCAACATAATTATTTATATTTTCACAAATTATATTATCAAAAATATCATTATATTTATCAAAATCTTTTTCATTCTTGATAGTATAAGCGATTACTGGATGATTCTTATTATAAGCAATTATTTTTTTGTTATTTAGCATTTTTTTACTAACAGATAAAAAGTCCGGTTTACAAAGATTTAAAAGTATTAATTTATTATTCATTAATTTAAATAATGTATCTGTTTTATTAGTAACTAATAATCCTCTAATATAGTTTTCTCTATTATTTTTAAACCAATTAACTATTAAAGGATCAAAACTTTTAACCGCAAACTTTCCTTTATAATTATCTAAATATTTTACTATTTCTTTTTCTAGTTTATGTTTTTTTGTATCGTATTTAAGTTCTATAATAATAGGTACTTTACCATCTACTAAATCTAATACTTCTTTTAAAGTTGGAATTGTTTCACTTGTATTTAACAATTTTAATTTTTTTATTTCATCTAAAGTCATATCTACAATATTTTTATTTTTACCAGTCATTCTTTCAATATTATCATCATGAAAAACAATTATTTCATTATCTTTAGTTAAATGCACATCTAATTCTATAGGTAAATCTTTTTTAATAGCTTTTTTAAATGCATTTAAAGTATTTTCTATAGTAACTTTATTATCAAATATTCCTCTATGCATTATATATTTATCTTTTATAAAACTCAAATCTTTCATTAAATCACCTAATATAATTATATAATTAAAAAGAAAAAAAAGAAATAATTATTTCTTTTAATTGTTATTTAATTGATATTTTAAAAATTCTTCAAAAGTCTTTAAACCATATTCTTTATTATAATAATTTGGAAATTCATTTAAATGAGCGAGTGCGATTTTAGCAGTTTCAATCAAATCATCATTAGTAACATTTGTTTTTTCATTTACTTTACCATGTTCCATTTCTATATTAATACCATCTAAAAATTCTTCAATACTAAATTTAGAAAAATCAATATTTAAAACTAAAGATGCATATAAAGCATCATTTAAATCATACATTTCATCACCATCATATTATATGAAAAAATAAAAAAATAGTTAAAAGCTAACTATTTTTTAAAAAATTATTAACCTTAATAAAACATGATATTTGATTTTCATTTAATTCCTTATTATCAACCATTTTATTTTTCATAATCATCCAAAAAGGAATACTTTTTTTTATCTTTTTTATAACCTAAAACACAATTTAAATTTATGTTATTTAATGCTGTAAAAATATTTAAATCAACATTTTCATTATTATTCTTTAATTCTTTTATTAATTTTTTTATTTCTATTCTCTTACTAGCTTCTTCATTTATACTACATTCCTGAGTAAATTTGCATGCACAATTAATAAACTCTAAATCATTATATTTTTTCCATGAAATTATATCTTCTTCTTTAACTAAATAAAGTGGTCTAATTAATTCTAATCCTTCAAAATTATCACTATGAAGTTTTGGCATCATAGTTTTTATTTCTGATGCATATAGCATTGATAAAAGTGAAGTTTCAATAACATCATTAAAATGATGTCCTAATGCTATTTTATTACATCCTAATTCTTTTGCTTTACTATATAAACATCCTCTTCTCATTTTAGCACATAAATAACAAGGATTATTTTTACTTATTTTATCTACAACATCAAAAATATCACTTTCAAATATTTCAATAGGAACATTTAATGTATTTGCATTTTCTTTAATTAATTTTAATACATTATCATTGTACCCAGGATTCATAACTACATAACGAGCATTAAATTTTATATCAGAATGTCTATTTAACTCTTGAATACATTTAGCCATTAAAAATGAATCTTTACCTCCACTAATACAAACCATAATATTATCATTTTCATTTATTAATTCATATTCTTTAACAGCTTTTACAAATTTACGCCAAATATCTTTTCTAAACTTTTTGATAATTGTTCTTTCTATTTCTTTATACTTCTCCATTTTTAAACTCCATATAAACTTCATCAAAAATTCTAAGGAATTCTTTTATTTCTTCTTCTTTTGTTAAATGAGAAAAACTAATTCTTATTGAAGAAGATGCTTCTTCTTTATTACCAGTTAAAGCAAGTACATTTTTACTAGGAGAACCATCTGGGCAACAAGCTGACTTAGTAGAAACATATACTTCTTTACTACTTAATCTATTAGCAAAATCTTTAGAAATTATTCCATTTATACTAAAGTTCAATGTATAAGGTATAGAATTTTCAGTACTAATAATATGAATATCATTATATTTTAATAAACCTTTTTTTACTTCTTCATTTAAATGTTCTACAAACTTAGTTCTTTCTTCTAAATTAGATATTGCATTCTCAAGGGCAGTATCTAAACTTACAATTAATGGTAGTGCTGGTGTACCACTTCTATATATAGTTGTACTTTTACCACCATAAATAATAGGAACTAAATCAATATTCTTCTTTTTAATTAATGCACCTATTCCATTAATACCATAAAATTTATGTGGTGCGATTGTTATTAAATCAACATCTTTAAAATCTATATTTATTTTACCTACACTTTGTGATGCGTCTGTATGAAATATTATATTATCATATTCTTTTATAATATTTGCGATTTCTTCAATGGGTTGTTTGATACCAAGTTCACTATCAACTGATGCGATTGATACTAAAATAGTATCTTCTCTAATCAAACTTTTTAATTCATCTAAATCAATCAAACCATCTTTTGTTAAACCTACCATATCTACTTCAAAACCATTTTTTTGCATTACTTGTAAAGGTGCGATAATTGAGTTATGCTCTAATTTACTTATAATAATATGTTTACCTTTATTTTTATATTTGTTTAAAACTCCTTGAATTACTAAATTATTACTTTCAGAAGCTCCACTAGTATATATTATTTCTTCTGGTAATACATTTAAATTCTTAGCAATATTTTTTGTTGATTCATCAATTATTCTTTTTGCTTCTAATCCAAGTTTATGGCTACTATTAGGATTAGCAAAATATTTTTTACTAACTTCATAATATTTATCTAATACTTTTTCATCTACTGGACAATTTGCTGCATAATCTAAATAAATCATATAATCATCTCCTTAATTAAATTGGGTTTACATGAATAACTGCTAAGTAGATTTCATCAATAGAATTAACAATTTCTTTTTCTAGATTATTAGCAATTTCATGACTTTTAAATGTTGATAAATTACCATCAACATATATAGTTAAAGTTATTTGATATCTATATCCAACTGGTGTTGAATTAAAGTGATTCACTTTTTTAATTTTACTATATTTATTTATTATATCATAAACATTATTTTTTGTTTCTTTACTTATACTCTTATCCATTAAAACATCATAACTTTCAATATATAACATTATTGCTTGATATGTTATCCATATTGAAATAGCTGAACCAAAAATAATATCAACAAATCTTATATTCTTACTTAATAATATAGATGATATTAATGTCATTAAAGCTAAGAAACAATCATTTCTATGATCAATTGAATTAGCTTTTATTAATAAATTATTATATTTTTATATCTATTCATATTTACTTCCTAATTATTAAACTATTCCCAGTCATCTCTTTTGGTTTTTTAATATTTAATATATCTAATATTGTTGGCGCAATATCATATAAATTCCCATCTTTTAATTTATAATTACCATAATTACAAATAATAAATGGAACTTTATTATTTGTATGAGAAGTTACTATTTTATTGTTATTAAGCATATCTTCACAATTTCCATGATCAGAAGTTATAATTAATATTCCATTATTTTTTATAATTTCATCTAATATAATTTTTATAGATTTATCAGCTGCTTCTACTGCTTTAATTGTTTGTTTATAATTTCCTGTGTGACCAACCATATCTGTACAGGCTATATTCATTAATATAAAATTGTACTTATTACTATTAATAGATTTAACAACTTCATTTGTTATTTTATATGTACTCATTTCAGGTTTTAAATCATATGTTTTTACCTTAGGTGAACTTATTAATATTCTTTCTTCTTTTCTAAAAGGTTTTTCTTTACCTCCATTAAAGAAAAATGTTACATGAGCATATTTTTCTGTTTCAGCTATTCTTAATTGTTTTAAACCTTTCTTTGATATATATTCTCCTAAAGTATTCTTTATTTTTTCTTTTTTAAATGCAACTTTTACATTTTTATTACTTTTATCATATTCAGTTGCACAAACAAAATATAAATTTAATTTTTTTGTTTTGAATTTTTTAAAGTTATTATCTGTTAAAACTTCAGTTATTTCTCTAGCTCTATCTGCTCTAAAATTGAAAAATATTACAGAATCTTTTTCTTTAATTGTATTTATATTATCATCTTTATCTTTTATTATAGTTGGAACAAAAAATTCATCTGTTACATTATTCTTATAGCTTTCATTTAAAGTTTTAGAGATATCATTAGTAGCATAACCTTTACCATTAACTACTATATCATAATACTTCTTTATTCTACTATATCTTTTATCTCTATCCATAGCATAATATCTACCTGAAATACTAGATATAATTCCAATTTTTTCTTTATTAATAAATTCTTCTAGTTCTTTAATATATTTAATACCATCTTTAATATATGTGTCTCTACCATCTAAAATACCATCTATATAAACATTATAAAAATTATTATACTTACAAACTTTTAAAAGTTCAAATAAATGATCTATATTTGAATGAACATTACCTATAGATAATAAACCCATTAAATGTAAATTACTCTTGTTTCTTTTTGCATTATTAATAGCTTTAATAAATTCTTTATTATTATAAAAAGATAAATCTTTTATAGAATTATTTATTCTTACTAAATCAGATAAAACTATTCGACCACTACCAATAGTATAATGTCCTACATTAGAATTACCATTTAAATTATCTTCTAAACCTACATATTTACCAGATGAATTTAATACTGATGATGGATATTTATTTTTAATATAATCTAAATTAGAAGTATCTGCATTATAAATCGCATTGCCTATTTTTTTATTACTTATTCCAAATCCATCTATTATTAAAAGCATTACTAATCTCTTATTCATATATCCTCCGACAATATAATTATTCTTTTTCAACTTCAAAAATTATATCTGATTCTATAGTAAATTTATTTATATAACTATCTATTTTAAATTGATATTTATTCTTATCAATTTTAGTTATTTTTATGTTTAAATCTTCTATATTTAATAAAGAATAATCATTATTAATTCCAAAATAACATTCTTCACCAATTAAATATTCACTTATATACTCTTCATCATATAATTCAAGCATATTTAGTTTTTCTTTAACTATGTCAAACATTAAATTAACACTTATTTTATCATTATCATCTTTACCAGAAAAATATAATTCTAAATATTCTTTTTTCTTTTCTTTTCTAAATAAATACTCTTTTTCTATATTAGATAAATTATTACCATTATAATAAAACATTTATATCACCTTTAATAATTATATCATATAAAAAACAAATCAATTAAGATTTGTTTAATATTTTAAAATTTTATTAACTACTTTTCCTACTGTATCATTTTCATTATATACAAGCATTAAACTTTCAAAATCTTTTTCAATTTCAAATTTATTTCTTAATAAATCTTCTTTTTTCTTAGATAGTTTTAAACTATATTTAATAAGTTTTAATATTAATTCATTTAACGCATCATTATTTATATCATGTAAGAATCTATTATTCTTTTTTATTTCAAAACTACCTGGATCTATTATATTAATTTTATCATTAATAATTACATTATATAAGTTAAAATCATATAAATCTATATTATTATCTGATAAATAATTAATATCTTTAATTAAAGCTTTTATTTGATCAACGAAATAAACTATATTCATATTTTTAATTATATCCATTTTATAAGAATCTAAATAATCCATTGTATAACCAACAAAATTATGATTCTTATCATAAATATTATTTTTAGGTAATAAAATATTAGTTGTATTTAATTTACTTAAATATGTAGAAGTTTCTTCATTCAATCTTCTTTTACCACAAATAGGTTTATAAATTTTAAAAACTTCATCTTCAACCAAATAAACATTTGATTCATTACCTTCTGATATATATCTGTCATTTAATTCATCATTACTAAAATTATACTTTTTATTTTTAACATATAATTCCATAAAAACCCCTTTTTCATGAGATATATACTATCATTATTATTCATTTTTGTCAAAAAATATCTATTTTTTTATTTTGACAAAAAAATACATACAATCTTAAAATGAATTTAACAAGTGAACTTTCATATAATAAAAAAGAGGAACATTTATTTATATTACAATATAAAAATGAGTTATTTTAACTCATTTTTATTATCTTATTAATTTTATTTGGATCTAAAGATGCCTTTCCTACTAATACTCCATCTACATCCATAAATTTATATATTTCTTTAATATTTAATTCATTAACATTTCCGCCATATAAAATTTTAATATCAACATTAAATCTTCTTTTAAAATATTTTCTAATAAAGTGAATTGTATCATTAACAACTTTATAATTTATTTTATTATTTGATCCAATCATATTACTTGGTTCATACGCGATTATTATATTTTTAAAATCATCACTTTTTATTTTTTCAAAAATATTATTAATTTCATATTTTAAAAGTATCTTACTCATACTACAAAGTGTTACTACTAGATTTAAGTTATTTTTAATTCCCACTCTAACTTTCTTATTAATTGTAGAAAAAGTTTCATTAAAATATCTTCTTCTTTCATAATGACCAACAATACAATAATTAATATTAAATTGTTTAATCATATCTATATCAATTTCACCAGTAGATTTATTTTTTGAAATACTAAAATTTTGTGCGGCTAATTTATAATCTTTATAATAATTTTGTAAATGTAACGAAGTATATGGTAACGCTAATATTAGATTATCATCATCATTAATTTTAGATAAATAATCAATAAATTTATTATCTATAAAATTCATTTTAAAATTACAAAAAACTATTTTATTCATATATTTTCCTTTCTATTATTAAAAGACCATAAATATAAAAATAATATATATATCATAATTATTTTATAAAAAGAAAAATCTAAATTTAAACTTATTTTTAATATATTATTATTAAGAAAATTAATAAATATACTTAAAACTAAATATATTATTAAATATATAGTTATTTTATTAATATAATTATTTACTGTGATATTTTTATCTTTTAATAGCTTTTTTATATTCTTAAAAATCAATAAAACAAATAAATATGATAATAAATAATTAAATACAACATAATCAAAATATACTATTAATTTTTTATTATTATATCTATTATAAACACTACTCAAATTATTTATATTAGATCTAGTTAAATTTGTTTTTATTCTTTCTTTTCCTTTAATTAAGTAAACATTATCATTAAAATATCTAATATTATATTTATTATTAAATATAATCATTTCATTAGAATCTACTTTTATATTACTTATTCCAACTGGTATTATTATTAATAATAAAGAAAAAATAATAATAAATACAATGGATAAATAATAAAAAATATTACAAATAATTGAAAAATAATTATTAATACTATTACTCATTGTTACCTCTTTTCTATCATAATAATTATATAAAAGAAAAAAAATGAAGTCAACTTGCTTCATTAATTTTCATTTAATTTATTTAAATTATTATTTATTTTTTCTTTAGAAATATTTTCAATTTTATAGAAATTAAAATCTTTCATTATACTAAATGTATTTTCTTGTGAAGTAATAGTATTATCTAAATTCTTTTTTAATAATTTTCTTATTTCTCTATTAGAACTTTCAAGTGTTCCATGAATATATACTTCTATTGTACTCTTAAGAATCAATAAATAATTTTCCATTAATAATTTATCACTCATCTGATTTTCTCCTCATCATTTTAATTAAACTATCTTTATTATCATTATGAATATCAATTTCAGTATTAATAAAGTCTATTAAATTACTATCACTTAATTCATTTACTGTTTCATTTAATATACCAATAATACTATTCTCATGATAATATGCATCTAAATAATATAATAATTCTTTTTCACTCATAATATCCTCCCAATATTATTATGTCTAAATATTAAAAAAATAAACAAAAAAAATATCTAATTAGATATTCTTTTCAATATAATTAATTACTTCATTTACAGTATTATCAAAATTATCATAATCTACATTAAACCAATTTATATTCATTTTATTATTAAAAAAAGTATATTGTCTTTTAGCATAATGTCTACTATTCTTCTT
Source organism: uncultured Erysipelotrichaceae bacterium (assembly GCA_902801825.1). Classification (GTDB taxonomy): domain Bacteria; phylum Bacillota_I; class Bacilli_A; order RF39; family UBA660; genus RUG13038. Next base: position 26,251 of record CADCJS010000002.1, on the reverse strand, counting down.
AATTAAATCAATAGCATCATTTAAAGATATTTCATTATCAAAATATCTAAATAATTCTTTATAACCAATAACAGTTTTTAAACTTTTAACATCTTTATTTTTATTATAAAAATATTTAGCTTCTCCTAACAGACCATTTTTAACCATTAGATCTACTCTTTTATTTATTCTTTCATATAACATATCTCTAGGTACAGTTAGTCCAATAAAAAGAGTATTATTATATAATAAATCATTACCATTATTACTAATATTATCATTTTCTAAATTTATTAGTGTTCTTAACAATCTTCTTCTATTATTCTTATCAACTACTATATCCTTATTTATTTTTATTATTCTATTATATAATTCTTTATCAGTTAAATTATCATAGTTAACCTTTATTTCTTCTTTACTAAATTTATAATCATATAAACAAGCTTTTACATATAATCCTGTACCACCAACTAATATAATATTTTTATTTTCTTTTTGTAATTTTTCAATTATTTTTCTTGAATCAATTTGAAAATCATAAACTGAATATTCTTCATCATAATCCTTAATATCAATCAAATGATGTTTAATACCTTCTTTTTCTTCTTCAGTAACTTTTGCTGAAGCAATATCTATTTTTCTGTATACTTGTACACTATCAAAATTTATTATTTCAGCATTAAATTTTTTTGCAAGTTCTATACTTAACTTTGTTTTACCTACTCCTGTTGGTCCTGCAATTACTATAATCATATATTTCACCTACTTTTTTATATCATTTATTAATTTAAGAGATAAAGTTTTTAAATCATTTTTATATTTTGAAACATATTCTTGTTTTTGAGCTTCTTTTGTTTCTATTTTTTCTCCATCAGAAAATATTACATTTCCTTTAGGTGTTAATTCAATATAATTATCTACATAATTTCTATTTAAAGAAGAAGCGATTACTCTCATACCTTCATCAGTTATATTATGTAATACATTATTCTTTTCATCTTTAGAAATAGAATTATTATATGAATAAATATATTCTTTAGTTTCTATAGGATTACCTATATTAATATCTATTCTATCATTTATATTGGAAATATAATTATCTAAATCATCATCAGTTTTTATATCAATAGATACTGGTAAAAAATATACATATTTATTATCATTTAAAGTATCAAATAATATTCTAGCTGCTCCTGTTCTTCCTTTATAAACATTATCTCTATCATCTATATATGCTCCTTCTGGCCATATACTTAAACTAATACCATTTTTTAATATATTCTTAGCTTCATTCAAACACATTTGTGAATATATCTTTCCACCATGTGCTTCTAGAGGTAATGCATTTAAATATTTATTAACATATTTTTTTCTTTTATTATCATTTTTATATACTAATCTAGCTGATATTACACTTACAATATCATTATCAAAAGCAAGTGGTAAATAAAATATATCCATTAGTCTATTATGATTACATATTATAACGCTTGGTGCATCTTTTGGGATATTATCCTTACCATTTATTTGTAATTGTAATTGTTCTTTAAGTTTTTTTAATTCATCAAGTTTACTCATTATTTAATTCTCCTAATATTCTAGTTGCAATTTTTTTATGTCCTTCATAATTTAAATGGATTCCATCTTCAAACAAATCTATATCATTAAAATAAATATTATTTATTTTATTATCATTAAAATATTTTATTATTTCTTGTCTTTCTAATTCTTTATTCTTATCAAATATAAAACTAGCATTATTTTTATAATCAAAATTAACAGGTAATATATATATAATTTTAGGATATTTATTATTAAAATATTTAGATTTATCATCTTTATCTAAAAACATATTATCTATAGTTTCTTTATACCATAATAAATCATTTATTATTTCTTTACTAGTTTTATTATATTTTAATTGTAAATCATTAGTACCTAAAGATATTATTAAATAATCTATAGGTGCATTTGTTCTAAAAATACTTATAAAACTATCTTTACCATTTTTATATTTCTTCTCTATTTCATCATTACCCGCTAATCTTCCAGGCAATCCTTCTTGTAATATTTTATAATTAGAACCTAATTCTTTTTGTAAAATATTACTCCATTGTTTATCATCAGGAATTCTTTTTTTTGTGATAAAATTATCTCCCCAAACATTTGAATCCCCATATACTAATACTTTTATCATATTTCTTCTCCTACAGGACCATCCCACTTTAAATCTTTACATAAGATTTTATCTTTATAATTTTTAAATTTTTCTTCTAGCGAAATTTTATTTTGATTTCGAATAGTAATAATTTTCTTTATTTTTAAGTTTAAAGAATCATAAGAAATTGTTATTTCATTAAAATTCTCTAGTTTATTCTTTTTGGTATTCATAAATATCCTCCTATTATAATAAAATATTTTTACATTACTCTTTTAAATAATTTTTCAAGCTCATAAGTAGAATAATGAATAATAGTTGGTCTACCATGAGCACAGTTATAAGGATTTTTACATAGTTTTAATTTACTAATAATGTTTTCCATTTCTTCTAATGATATTTGTGTATTTGCTTTTATAGATGCTTTACAAGCCATCATCGCAGATATACTATCATTAAATCTTTCTAAATCAAAATTATTATTCATTGTAATTATTTTTTCTAATATATTTTTTATAAATTCTTCTTCTAATCCTTCTTTAAACCAAGTCGGATGAGCTTTTATAATAAAAGAATTATGACCAAATTCTTCAATATCTATGCCTAAACTTCTAATAAATTCAATATTATTCAAAATAATTAAAAATTCATCCTTGGTATATTCTAAATTAATTGGAAATAACATATTTATAATATCTTTATTAGGATTAGCCATTTCCTTCTTATATTTTTCATAATTAACTCTTTCTTCCGCAGCATGTTGATCAATTAAATACATACCTTTATCATTATGACAAACTATATAAGTACCGAGTACTGAACCTATTGGATAAATATCTGGAAAAGAAGTATTTACTTCTTTTTTTTCTTCAGTTAAATCTGTATCTTGATATTCATAAGAAGATTCTTCTTCTTTAACAATACTTTCACTAGTTGAAAAATCCATTACTAATTCTTTATATTCATTATTATCAAATACAGTATCAGTATTAAAATTACTAACAATATTATTAACATTAACACTTTTTGTAGAAATATCTATTCCTAAAAAATTATTATCTAATATTTTAGTAATTTCTTTAAATAACATATCTTTTAAATCATTAAAATTACTAAACTTAATATCTTGTTTTGATGGATGAATATTAACATCTATTAAAGATGGATCTACATCTATTTTAAGTACTACAATTGGATATTTATTATCTGGTTTATATTTATGGTAAGCATCATTAATAACTTTATTTATTTCTTGATTTTTAACTACTCTATTATTAACAATAGTAATTAAATGATTTCTATTAGATTTATTAACTTCAGGCAATGATATATATCCAAATACAGAATAATCATCATTTTCACAAGATATTTTTAACATTTTTTTAGATACTTTAACACCATATATATCATTTATAACTTTTAATAAATTACCACTGCCATCTGTTTTTAATAACACTTTATTATCATTAATTAAAGTAAATCTTATATTAGTATGAGATAATGCTTGCTTATTAATAACATTAGTTATATTAGATAATTCACTTTGTAAAGAACTTAAATACTTTAATCTAGCAGGTGTATTATAGAATAAATCTTTTACTTCAATTATTGTACCTCTTCTTAAATCAGACTTTTCTTTACTAACTAATTTACCACCTTCAAGTTCATATTTAATACCTTCTTTAGAATCACTAGTCTTTAAAGATACAATTGAAACAGATGCGATAGATGGAAGTGCTTCGCCCCTAAAACCTAGAGTAGATAAATTAAATAAATCATCTTCTGTTAATATCTTACTAGTAGCATGAGGAGTAAAACATAATAAAGCATCTTCCTTATCCATACCTATACCATTATCAGTAACCTTTATAGATTTAACACCAGAAGATATTAATTCAATTTTAATATCAGTACTACCAGCATCAATACTATTTTCTACTAATTCTTTAACAACAGATGCACATTTTTCAACCACTTCACCTGCCGCTATTTTATTTGCTAAATTTTGATCCATTACTTTAATCTTACTCATAAATAACCTCTTTAAAAAATTATAACAAAAAAAAGGAATAATTACTATTCCTTATTTTCAAATTGACTTTCTTTAATTATATATTCATATACTTTATCTACATCTTCAACATAGAAAGCATTTTTAATCTCATTAACTTTTAAATGTAAAATTGGTTTATCAAGTGTATCTCTTAAATCAACTAATTCAATAAAATCATTAATTGTAATTATTTTTTTACCTTCTAAAATACCAGATACATCACTAACTTCTACTATAATTCTATCATAATTCTTTAATATATTATCTACTACATTTCTATAAGGATTAGATTTAACACTATATTTTCTTAAGAATAAAACTAATCTAATAAAACATATAATAAATATTAATACAGAGATTATTAATGAAACAAAATCGATAATTAAATCTTTTGTTAATGTTTCTTTTAATTTTCTATCAACGGTTTTTTGATTTTGAATATCTTTTTTCTCAACTGTAAATGTTTGTTTTCCTACTGGTATTTGTAAACTAGAGGCAACTTTATCATTTACTCTAAAATTAATAGTTAAAATAGCATTACTTATTATTGAATACTTATTATTATAATCAACAACTAGACTATATATTTCATTGTAAGGAATACTAACAGAATCACTAATAGTAAATACATTTCCTGTATTAGTATATTCTTTTTCTTTATTAAACTTATATCCTTTCTTATATAATACTTGTTCAGTATTATCTTGAGAATATATTTTTAATTCTCCATCTACAATATATTTATAGTCTTTCTTAATTGGTTCATCATATAAAGCATTATATGTATAAGTATAAGTAATATTATTTGTAATTGCTGATAAATACTCCATATCTTCTTCTAAACAACTATTATTATAATAATCTGAATCATTTAAACATACAGCATAATTTGAAATACTATTTTCACTAAAGACTTCTTTATTAGTAGATATAAAACTAATAATTTTAAATAAAGAAACTAGAGCGATAACAATAAAAATTATCATAAATATAACTATTCTTAATAATCTTTTACCATAACCAACATACTTTTTATTTTTATTACTATTTTCTAAAGCAACTTCTTCATTATTTTCTATAGTAATATCTTCATTTTCAATATTTTCTTTTTTTATTTCTTTATTTTCTACTTTATCACTTTTTTTCATTTTATCACCCATCTTTCTTTTTTAATTAGATATTGCCGTAAAACAACCTGGAGAAGATGAACCACCATCAATTTTAGCATAACTGCTATCTCTAACAGTTATAGCAGATGTTGTACAATTAGTTCCTGATCCACCATAAAGATTATATATCATAGTAAACATATCAGTATCATCAAATGACGAAGTAAATGTTGGAACAAATGATGATGAAACATAAATTGATGATATGGATGCATAAGCAAACATCTGATGCATATCAGTACAACTTTCAAAACTTAAATTATTAAGATATATTTCTGTTCCACCTTCAACATGACCCCCTACCCCAAAAAACATATAACTCATATCTGTTACAGAACTTGTATTCATATCATTCAAATTATAAGTTTCAATATAATAAGTATTATAAAACATATGAGCTGTATTTGTAAGGCTATTAGAGGTAATAATTGGTGGAATTGAATTTAAATTAACAGATGCACTAAACATATAGCTCATATTAGTTGCACTATTACAAGGTAATCCTGCACCTCCTGCTCCATCTCCTGTATGACCCTTATTTATTGTAGTTAGATTAGGTGATTCAGCAAACATATAACTCATATTAGTTACATGTATAGGTCTCCAATTAGTAATTTTAATTATATTAACATTAACATTTCTAAACATTGATAGCATTGATGTACCTGAAGATACATCCCAATTTGATAAATCTAAAATACTTATAGTAGATGAAGCACTTTTTCCTAAATTCATAAATGATTCAGCAAAGTTTTGTACTTTACTTGTATCAATTCCATTCATTGATATTGAAGTTATTTTATATAGATTTTTAAATGCTCTATACATATTACCTACACGACTAGTATTTAGACTAGTAATATCGAGAGTCGTTAAATTATTTGCATATAATAAAAATGAATTCATCGTCGTTAAATATGTTGTATCAAGATTAGTAAAATCAATACTCTCAAGTTTGGTTAGTCCATGAAAATTTGTTGATGTCCCAGTATATACTACACCATCAACTGAACCAACCGTAACGTCAACAAGACCATTACTATCCGCGGCTGATACAAAAGCAACTATACCATAACCTGCATTATTAGATGTTTCAACATTATATTGTGCTGAAACAGTAGCCATAAAATCATCATCATCAAGTAATGTATCATAATCTCCAAATTTAACTGATTTAACCGTTTCATTAGCAATATCTGTAACACCTAAAAAGTAGCCATTAGTTATAGAATTATTTACTAATTTATGTATTGTAAAATCGGAAAATGTAAATGTTACTGTCGAAGAAACATTTGAAGTTACAGAGCAAGATATTGTTAAAACTCCTGTTTTATATTCATCAACTTTTATATTTTTATTTAATATATCAAGTGAATATGTACATGATGAGTTTGTACCACTAACAGCACTAACTTTTTTTTCTACATCTGTATGATTTCTAAATGTTACATTATATTTATAAGTTGTTGATCCTGTATAAATATTACCAACAGTAACTGTATTAGTTGTATGTGTAGGTGTCATACTCGTTGTTCCTGAATTAACTGTAATATTTGAAACATATATAGCCTCAGGTGGATCATAATGAACATCTCCTGTTATAGATATATTAATATTATATGCAGCAAATCCTATACTCATTGAAATAGTAACAATGATTAATATAAACGAAAATATTAATGATCTTTTTATATATTTTTTCTTCATTTATTCACCTACTTACTCAATAATTCAGATAAGATTACTGATGGATAACCTACAAATAATAATCTGAATTTGAATTTTCCTACTATATTACTATTTTTAACTTCCCAACCATCTACATCTTTATTAAAATCACCTTTAGTTATATATACTATTTCTTTTTTATTTTTTGTTATTTTAAAAATTCTATGCACTATAATTTTTCCATCCATTTTAAATGCGATTATATCTTTTTCTTTATAGTCTTGTTTTTTAGTATCTATAATAACTGCATCACCTTTATTTATTCTATATTGCATACTTTGAGATCCAATTGACATTATATGAAATCTTCCATATCCAGATACCAAATATATTAGTAAAAAAATAAATATAAAACTTCCAATAGTAATTATTTTGGCAATCTTTTTTTCAACCATTATATTTCTTCCATTTTCAATCTTTTCTCTTTTTGTTATTGTATTTCTATATAAAACATAAATAATTATTATTGGTAAAAGAGTTTGAATAATAGCTGAAATATAATCTCCTAAGTCTGGAAATATACCAAGGGTATACCTAGGTATAACCATAGCAAGTTGATACAAAATAGTATTCTTTTTATTACTTTCTATAACTACGTATGTAAGTAATATATTCTTTGTTATAACTGGAATAAATATAGAAAGCATAAATTGTAAAAACATAAATTTATCATTAATATTACGGAAATTAGTAATATTTCCAAGTTCCATAAATGAAAATAATAAAATTGATAATATTATTATAGATTTATAATATTTTCCACTTTTTATTATTCTTTCTCTCATAAATTCAACATTTAATAATATAACAGAATTGGATGCGACATTAAATATAATACCACCTATTCTTCTAGAATATGTACTATATACAAATCCAAAGAAGAACCCCATGAAATAAGTTACTACGTAATACAAAATAGCAAATATTATTAGAAGTAAAAATATATCTTTTTGAAATCGTGAATCTCTAGTATCAGGTTTTAATACAAAAAATAATATAAGTGAAAGTAAAGTAAGTTCAATTATATAAAAATTTGTTCTAGGTTGAAAATATATATTTAAAAAAGTGAAAGCATAAAGAAATAATTCAATTAATAAAACTTTTTTAAATTGAAATTTCATAATATCTTCCACCTTTCTTCTTATTCTTCAACATAAATTAAATTAAAACCCGCTCCACTTTGACTTGTATTTTCTGTATTAGCACCATTATACATTACAGTTAGATATACTTTCATACTTTCACCACTTGGTAATACAGAATTATTATCAAGTAGTTTATTACCTAATTTATCTTTTGCTATCTTATAAGTTATACTATCGCAAACCATATTTGAACCTTTAGTTGTACACTTTGATTCATTTGGAGTTTGAGCTGAAATAATAGCAAGTGATGCATCTATTGTTCCAGTGTTTTGAAGTGTTAATTCATAAACACATCCATCCCCAGTTGTAGTAAAATTTGATTTACTAACAGTTACATTTGTAAAATTAGCTGTAGCAATTCCACAAACTAAATTTTCAGATGAAGAACTAAGTTTAATTCCAGGGTAATTTCCAGAAACAAAACTTATATTCCATAACTGAGAAGATGATTTTTTATGTTTTATATAAGTTTTAGTACTAATTATTGTAAAAATAACAGACAATATCAAAATAGTTATACATAATAATACAAGTATTATGTATAGTTTTTTATTTTTCAAATTAGTTTTGACCCACAGTAATTTTGAAACTTGCATTTTGTTGAGTTTTTGCTTCTGCTGCAGGAGTACTTGAAGTATACTTAGCAATTAAGTAAACATTTAAAGTATTACCTGTTGTTGCTGGAATAGTATCACTTGTTGATAATAAAGTACTACCACCTGTATTTTTTGCTAATGTATAAGTAATATTACCACAAACAATTTGTGCACCTGAACCAGTACAAGATACACCAGTACCAGTAGGATTAGTTGCTGTAATTCCAGTGATTTTTGCATTAATTGTTCCAGAATTTTTAATAACTAAATCCCATCTGCAAGCATCATCTGGTTTTGATAATTCAGTATTAGCAATTGTAACTGTAGTAGCAGTTATTGTTGCAGCACCACAAGATCTACCAGTTGCACTACTACCTGAAGCAGTTGCAGCTTTTGGTGAACCAGTAGTATCAAATCCAACATTCCATGTTTGAACTGTTTGGTTAACATTACCAAAATTAATTTTTAATGTAGCACTTAATGCTGCAAATGCTACTGATAATGTTATTAATGCAATTACCAATACTAATATAATAACAATCATGCTTTTATTTTTATTATTCATAACGATTCCTTTCTATATTATTTTTGATTATATAATATTGTAAAACCAATTCCACTTTGTGTATTAGAACTTCCACCTATACTATTTGAACTATAAGTAGCAATTAAATATACATCTTTAGTTCCATTTGTTTTTGCTAAAGTACTATTTATTTGACTTGATAATAATGTAGTACCAGCTTGATCTGTTGCAAGTTTATATGTTATGTTTCCACATTCCATACTTGAACCTGATATGGTACATGAATTTTCACCTATAATTGGTGTTACACTATTTAATTCAGCATCAATAGTTCCTAAATTTTGTATAGTTAAAGACCATGTACAAGTATCTCCTGGTTTTGATAATTGAGTATCTGCAACACTTACTGAATCTTTAGTTATTGTTGCTGCTCCACAAATTCTTCCAGCTGCACTTGTTCCTGTAGAAGATGCTGCTAGAGGTGAACCACTAGTATCAAATCCAACATCCCAAGTTTGAGCTGATTGATTGACATCCCCATAATTAATATTAAGTAATGTACTTAATGATGAAAATGCAATTGATAATGCTAAAGTTGCAATCATTAAAATAAAAATTACAAATATTATTGATTTATCCTTTTTCATACTTCCCACCTAACTAATTTTGAGTATATCCTAAAACAAATGATAAACCTGATTGAGTAACTGCTGTTGTATTCACACTAGTACCAGTATATTTAGCTGTTACATAAACAGTTTGAGTAGCATTAGCAGCTAAAGATGTATTAATTGGAAGTGCAGTAGTTCCATCAGAAGTTAAAGTATAAGTAATATTTCCACAAACCATTGAAGTTTGACTACCAGTTGTACCACCAATGTTACAAGTGTTATTTCCTTTATTTGCAGTAATTGTACTTAATTTAGCACTAATTGATCCATTATTTTTTACAGTTAAAACCCATTGACATTTATCATCTGGTTTTGATAATTGAGTATCTCCCACATTAACCTGTGTAGCTGTTACTGTTGCAGTACCACAAGATCTTCCAGCAGTAGATGCTGAACCTGAAGCAGTACCAGCAACAGATGAACCAGTAAATGCGACATTCCAAGTTTGAGCTGATTGATTAACATTACCAAAATTGATGTTTAAATTTGTACTTAATGCTGCAAACGCAATTGATAATGTAATTAAAGATATAATTAATATTCCTACTATTATATATAAACTTTTGTTATTTTTCATTTTTATATCATCTCCTTATAAATTTTTATTAATTTGTACCCCAAGTTAAAGTATATGTTAAATTTGTATTTGTTTGTGCAGCACATGCATTAACTTGAGCAACTGTTGTTGGTGTATAATCAGCGCGTAAATATAATTGTAATTGTGTAGGTGTTGTACTTGAACCTGCAGCTAATGAAGTATTAGATGTAGTTACTAAAGTACTTCCTGCTGTATTTTTTGCTAATTTAAATGTCACACATCCACAAGTAATAGTAGCACCACTAGTAGTACAACTTCCAGTTCCTGCTTTTGATGAGGAAATATTTGTTAATTTTGCAGGCATAGTACCATAATTATCTACTTTAAATGCCCAAATACAATAATCACCCGGTTTTGAAAGTTTAACATTACTAACTGTAACAGATGAGGCACTAACTGTAGCATTATCGCAAGTAAAATTACTGCTTTGATTAGTTGAATTTTTTGTAGGAGCAACGTTAGTTGTTCCAGTATCAAACTGAACATTCCAAGTGTAAGCATTTTGATTAACTGAAGCAAAATTAACTATAAGTGTTGTACTTAATGCTGCAAATGCAATTGATAATGAAATTATAATGACAACTAGAATCAATATTATTGTATATAAAGTTTTCTTATTTCTTTTCATAATCATTTCCTCTCTTAATTTTGTGCATAAACAACGGTGAATTTTGGATTTGTTTGAGTAATAGCTGATTCTGATGGCGAACTACCTGTAAACTCTACACGTAAATAAACTGTTTTTGAGGTAGTTGTTCCACCTGTAAATGACGCTAAATTAGTTGGAGCTGAAGTGCCTGATTCATTTGAAGATAATGTATAAGTTATATTCCCACAAACCATTTTATATTGACATGTATTACCAGAAGTACATGATGAGAATGTTGTATAAGTACAAGTATTACCAGATGGTGCTGTAGCAGTTAAACTATCAAGTTTTGCATTCATAGTTGAATTACCATTTGTAAATGTAATACTATATTCACATAAATCACCTGGTTTTGATAAAGTTGTTGCAGTTACAGTAACTACATTATTTGAAGTAGAAATAGTTCCGCAATCTCTACCAGTACCACTAGAACCATAATTATTAATAGCGCTAGTTGAACTAACCGAAATATTCCATTTAGTTGCAATTTGAGTTAAATTACCAACATTTACAGTTAAAGTTGTGCTTAATGCTGCAAAAACTACTGATAATATACTAGAAACTATTATTAAAACAATAATAATTTTATACATTATTTTCTTATTGTTTCTTTTCATTGTAACTAAATCCTTTTTTTATTATTATGCTTGATTATATAATAAAGTAAATTTTGCGCCAGTTTGAGTTACTGCTGACATAGTTTCACCATCACCAGTATATTCAGCAATTAAATAAATTGGTAATGTTCCAGTAGTATTTCCTAAAGTACCACCTGAAGTTAATAATGTTGTGCCAGCTGCATCTGTTGTAATTTTATAAGTAATATTTCCACATACCATACTAGCTCCGCTAGGAGTACAAGAAACTGAAGTTGGTGCAGTAGGTGTTATTGAAGTTAATGTTGCATCAATTGATCCTTTATTTTCTACAGTTAATGCCCAAGTACATTTATCACCTGGTTTAGATAATTCAGTATTTGCAACTGTAACTTGTGTAGCTGAAACTGATGCTGTACCACAAGATCTACCTGTTGCACTAGTTCCTCCTTCTGTTGCTGTTACTGATGTAGTTGAATCGTTGAATTGAACATCCCAAGTTTGTGCTGTTTGGTTAACATTACCAAAATTAATTTTTAATGTAGCACTTAATGCTGCAAATGCAATACTTAAGCCTAAGATCATAACGCTTAATACGCCCATAATAATGTAGCTTCCTTTTTTATTTTTTTCCATAATAAATACTTTTTCTCCCTTCATTTTTAAATTATTTATTAGAAAATATCTACAAATTTTAATAACCAGTAAATGTTAGATTGAATCCATAACCTAATTGAGAAAAACCATCTAATGTATTTGGATTACTTGCTAAATCTACTTTCAAATAAACGTAAGCAGCAGTACTGCCTTTGTTTACATAAAAATTTGTAGATAACGGTGTAGAGCAGGAACTGTCTTCACATAAACGATACCTAATACTATCACATACTAATGTTGCATTATTATTACTGCTAGTACAAGTAGTGGCACCACTAGGATTAGTTTGAGAAATAGAAGATAGTTTACTGTCTACCCATAAACCAGAATTAGTATATCCATTAAACATTTGTATTCGATAAATACAATAAGGTGTTGTATCTTTCGCACTTAGTGTAGCACTAATTCCAGAAACAGAAGTTGCAGTAAAACTAGCATTAGAGCATGTACTATTTGTTGATTTTTCTAAAACAGATACAGAAGTAACATGAACTTCATGATTTACATTTTTAATTGTCGTATTACCTATATTGGTTCTTAATACCTTAGTCACTTCAGAATAACCAATAGTAAATGTTGTTGTTACAACTACTAAAGCTAAAATTATATAAATTTTATAATTCTTTCTATATCTTCTTCTCATATTCTCCTACCCTATTATAATTATACCATAGATATTGCTTTTGTAAACAAAAAAACAATAATTCTCACATTATTGTTTTAGTATGTAAGGGTTACTTTCTTCACCTGTTCCTTCATATAATGAAAGCCCATCTAAATAAATAACATTATGTACTTTAATATTATTTAATTCAAATGTATTAATAACCTTATTATCATTTATAGCGTATACTTTTTGATCTTCTGATGTTGTTAATAAATATGAATTATTTAATATGTCAAATAAATAACTATCACAATTTTCTTTATTTATTTCTAATAAAGAATTGAAACTACAATTATCTGATGCATCTATTAAGTCTGATATATTAGCAGAAGCATATTTACCATAATATTTAGGATTAACAATTGTATATTCATTATTTCTTTTTTCATTTTTTATTATTTCCGTTTTATCTATAATATTACTTCTTACAAATCCAACATAAAAGATTCCTTTATAAGAATTAAAATCAAGTTCCTTTGAAAAATTATCACCGTCTTGTTTATTAAACCAATTTATGTTATTACCTAATCCATATGATTTAATATTTTCATTAATATTCACATCAACTAGTTTTAAATAATTAGAGTTAGTTACTCCTATAATTCTATATAATTTATCATTATATTTTAAATAATTATTAACATCTTTTCCAACATATATATATTTCAAATCAAAAGGAGAATTTTCATTATTATATGATTTTTCTTCTTTTACAATATTATTAACTAAATAATTATCATCTTCTAAGCTAATATAATTAAAATTTTTATTATCTATTATATTAATATAACCTTTTTTATTATTCTTGTTTTCATAATATTTTTTATCAGTTAATAAAGATAAATCTATTCTATATACCATATCTTTTTCTTTAAAGAATTCATCAAAGTATTCTTTATTGTCATTTATATATTTTTTTGCACTAACAACTATCGGACTATCTTTTTTAACTTCTTTTTCTTCTTTTTTTGTTTCACTTAATTTTGGTATAAATAGTATTAAGCATAAACTAATAGAAGCGAGCAATATAATTAACTTAATATAAATATTACCTTCTTCTTTATTTTCTTTAAACATAATATATCATTCCTTTATAATATTTTAATATTTTTATTATTATTATGTCAATATTTTAAGAACTAATTATTCTTTTTAAATTATCTAATGCATTTTTAGGTATTATTTTTAATAATTCTTCATCTGATGCATTTTTTATTCCATCTAATGATTTAAACTTTTTTAATAATTCTTTTTTTCTTTTATTACCTATTAAAGGTACTTCATCAAGTAAACTACTTAGATTGCCTTTACTTCTTATTTCTTTATGAAAACTAATTGCAAATCTATGTACTTCTTCACTGATAGTTTCTAGATAATGAAATAAGTCAGAATTTTTTTCTATATTTATAATATTATTATTTTCATCTATTAAAGATGTTATTCTATGTTTATCATTCTTTTGCATTCCACACACTCTAATTTCTAATCCTAGATTATCAAGTACTTCTTTACATGCATTAATTTGAATTAATCCCCCATCAACTAATATTAAGTCAGGTTTTATTAAATCTTCATTAATAACTCTACTATATCTTCTTTCAATTATTTCCATCATCATATGATAATCATCTTTTGCTTCACTTATAATTTTAAATTTTCTATAATCTTTAGTACTCTTTTTTCCATTAACAAATACAACCATACCAGCAACTTTATAATTACCAAATAAATGTGAATTATCAAATGATTCTATTCTATGTATATCAATATTTAATAATTTACCTAATTCTTCATTAGCATGTACTGTTCTATTATAATCTCTTTTTATTAATTCTATTTTTTCTTTAATTTGAATTTTTGCATTTTCTTTTGCCATTTCTAATAGTTTTTTCTTAGTACCAATTTTAGGAACTAATACTTTAATTTTTAGACATTCTTCTAATAGTTTATTATCTAATTGTTCTGGAACAAATATTTCTTTTGGATTTGAAATAGATTTTTCATAAAAAGATATAATAAAATTATTCATTACTTCTATTTCATCTTCATTCAATTCATATATATAACTTTTTCTTTCTACCAAATTACCACTTCTACTATGCATAACTTGTATTGAAATATAATCTTTATATACATAATAATTAAATATATCTCTATCTATATTATCTTTTAAATCAATTTTTTGTTTTTCTAATACTATTTTTATATATTTAATTAATTCTTTTATTTCTTTTGCTTTTTCATATTCCATATTATTTGAATATTTAAGCATTCTTTCATTTAACTTATTAATAACGTTATTATAATTACCATTTAAAAAAGTAGTTATTTCTTTTACTATATTATCTGTAATACTTTTTTCTATCTTTAAATTACAATATCCTAAGCATTCACCTATATAATAATATAAGCATAATTTATCTTTAAAGTTTTTACATTTTTGTAAAGGATATATTCTATTTAATATTTGTACTATTTTTCTTGCGGCGATTGAATTTGGATAAGGTCCAAAATATTTAACATTCTTCTTTTTAAAATTTTTATTTGGTCTTACTACAGATAATTTAGGAAATTTATCATATTCTAAACAAATATAAGGATAAGATTTATCATCTTTAAATATAATATTATATTTTGGATCATATTTTTTAATTAAATTATATTCTAATAATAATGCTTCTTTTTCAGAACCAGAGACTATATATTCAAAATCATATATGTTTTCTACTAGCATTTTTGTTTTACCAGTTTTTTTTCCAACAAAATAACTAGTTACTCTATTTTTTAATTTTTTAGCTTTACCTACATAAATAACTGTATTATTTTTATCTTTCATTAAATAACAACCTGGTTTTAAAGGTAAAAGTTTTAATTTTTCTTTTATTTTATTTTTATAATTCATATTTGTCACCTTACAAATTTCTTATTAATTAATAATATCAAAAATATTAATTCTAATCAAGTAAACGTGTTATAATATAAATGGTGGTTTTATGAAAAATGAAATAATAATTAAAAAATCTAAATTTATTACTTATTTATATAATGTAGATAATGATGATAAAATGAATGAAATATTAGATAATATAAGATTAGAACATAAAAAAGCTACTCACATTTGTTATGCATATATTATTAATAATAAAGTTAAAATAAATGATGATAATGAACCAAAAGGTACTGCAGGAATGCCTATATATAGTGTTATTGAAAAGAATAAGTTAAATAATATAATTATTATTGTTGTTAGATATTTTGGTGGGATTAAACTAGGTGCTGGCGGATTATTTAGAGCATATTCTAAAAGTGCTTCTGAAATAATTAAACTTTATAATAAAACAGAATAATTATTTATTATTCTGTTTTATATTATATACTTTTTTAAATGTTTTATTTATTTGATTAGATAAATCTTCATCAGAACTTTCTTCATCAAATCTTCTTTGTAAGTAGAAAGACCTATTAATTTTTTCATATATATTTTCATAACTATCATTTAAATATGAAATATCTATAATTATATTAAAGTAATCATTACCTTTTATTTGTTCACCTATAAAATTTTTCGAGCAATTTAAACACTTATAAACACTTAAATCATAGTCTGATACATATTGACTTTTTAATTTAATACCAATTTGATGATTACATTTTTTTTGAATATTGTTTAATTCATTTTGTGCATTTTCATCATTGTTTTGTGCTTTAGTTAATAATTCACTAACTAATTTAAGATTTTCTTTATCTATCATAAACCCTCCTATTATTATCAATATAATAACACAAAAAAAGACAAATATCAATTGTCTTTATTTTTTTATTCGATTATATTTTAATAGTAATGTATTTTGAATATCAGAACAAATATCATATTCAGATAAATATATATTTTTTTCTTTTTCGTTTTTAAACATAGTGATAACTTCATTAAATCTATCTTGTTCACTTATTTTTTGATCAAATGAATTATCAATTATAAAATAGTCAAACTTATTTTTAGATTTAACATAATAATCCATTAAGTTCCATTGACATTTAATACATCTAATTAAACCAGATTTTTTTTCATCTTTTAGTCTTACACATAGTCTATGAGAACATTTGTCAACAATTTCTATTTCTTTTTTTCTTAATTCTAATTTAAGTTTTTCTATTCTTTTAAGTTCTTTTTTTATTTGTATTATTTCTTCCATACTTGTTAAAAATTCATCTTTATTATTCATATTTAATTCCTTTATTGTTTTATTTCTTCTAATTTTACACTTACTAATTTACTTACTCCACTTTCTTGCATTGTAATACCATATAAAACATCTGCATATTCCATTGTTTTCTTTTTATGTGTTATTACAATAAATTGAGTTTTATTTTTAAATTTATGTAAATATTTACCAAAATTATCAACATTTACTTCATCTAATGCTGCCTCTACCTCATCTAATATTGCGAAAGGTACTGGTCTTGTTTTTAGTATTGAAAATAATAATGCAATTGCGGTTAATGTTTTTTCACCACCAGATAGTAATGAAATATGTTGTAATTTCTTTCCAGGTGGTAATGCGATTATATCAATACCAGTAGATAATAAATCTTTACTATTTGTTAATTCTAATCTAGCATCTCCACCATTAAATAATTCTTTAAATGTTTCACTGAATTCATTTTGAACTTGATTAAATGTTTCTAAGAATTTTTCTTTCATTATTTCATCCATTTGATTAATAATATCAAGAAGCATATTACTTGCTTTTAACAAATCTTCTTTTTGAGAAGATAAAAAGTCATATCTTTCTTTGATTCTCTTATATTCATCTATAGATGAAACATTTACATCTCCTAAATTTTTAATTTCTAATTTTAATTTAGAAACTTTTTTTCTTGCTAATTCTACATCTTCTTCTAATATATAATTAGCTTTTGCTTTTTCGTATGAAATAGAATAATCTTCAGTTAAAATATTTAATAAGTTATCTAATTTAATATCTAATTTACTTACTTTAATTTCATTTTTCTTTAATTCATCTTGAACATTATTATATTCTTTATTGTCAACTTTTAAATTAGTTTCTAAATCAGTTAATTTTTCTTTTTCTTTTTCTATATTTTTAAATAAATTTTCTATTTCTATTTTTACTCTATCTTGTTTGTTTTTTTCATCATAATATTTTTTAATTATTTCATCTTCTTCATTTGATAAAATATTTTTAATAGTATTATTATTACTTCTTAATTCATTATTTATACTTTCTTTTGTTAAATCTAGTTCTTTTAATTTATTATTTATTTCATTTAAAGAAGCACTATTAATATCTATTTTTATTAATATATCTTTTTTTAATTGTTCATTATTTGCGTATTCATGATCTATTTCATTTATTTTATTTTCAATAATAGATAAATTATTTTGTGTTGTATTTATTTCTTTAATAACATCTTCTAATTCATATTTTTCTTTTAAAATAGAATCTTTATTCTTAATAGATCCACCAGTAATAGATCCACCAATATTTACTATATTTCCATCTAAAGTAACTATTTTATATTTATTATTTATTACTTTAGCTATTTCATTAGCAATATTTAAATCTTTAACTACTAATACATTACCTAATAAATTTTCAAATATATTTTTATATTTAGGATCATAATTAATTAAATCATTGCACACATAAATAAAATCAGTATGTTTTTTTGCTTTATCTAATATTTCTTTATCAATATATCTTGATTTAATTACATTTAATGGATAAAAAGTTGCTCTTCCTAAATTATTATTTTTTAAATAATCTACTGCTTCTTTTGCTTCTTTAAAAGTATCAGTAACAATATAAGTTGAAGCAAGACCTAAAGCTGTATCTAAAGATAATGTATACTTTTCTTCAGTTTCAAATAGTTTTCCAACAACACCATTAATACCTGTAAGTTTTATATTATTTAATACATTTCTAACACCATATGGTAATTTTGAATTATTTTCTATTGAGTTTTCTAATACTTCTTTTTTATTTTTTAATTCAGATATCTTTTTTATTGTTTTGTTTAAATCTATTATTATTTTTTCTTTATCAATTGTTAAAGCATTTATATTTTTATTATATTTTTCTAGTGATACAGATAGTTCACTATTTTCTTTATTTAATAAATCTAATTTAACTTTAATATTTTCTTCTTCATTTTGTATATTTAATAGTTGTTCTTTTAAATTTAATATATTGTCATGTAGTAAAATATTATCTGAATTATATTTACTCCTTTCTTTTATTAAATTCTTTTCACCAGATAATCTTTCCACATTTGCTGATACAGTTGCTAGTTCTTTTTGATTATTATAAAGGTTATTATTTAATGTATTTATTTTATTTTTTAATTCTTCTATTAAAGCTTGTTCTTTTGAAGATGATGATAATATTTTAGATATTTTATCTGTTAATAATTCTATATTTTCTTTAGATTTTTTATATTCATAATTATAATCATCAATGTCTTTGATTATTAAAGCAACTTCTATGTTTTCTAATTCTTTTTTGTTTTCTATATATTTTTGTGCTTTTATGCTTTGATCTTTTAATGGCTCTAATTGATTTGTTATTTCACTAATAATATCTTCTACTCTTTGAATATTATCTTTTGTAATAGTTAATTTTTTTAAAGCTTCTTCTTTTCTTTTTTTGTATTTAAGTACATTAGCAGCATCTTCAAATATTATTCTTCTATCTTCTGCTTTACTAGATAAAATATTACCAATATCACCTTGAGAAATAATATTAAATGATTCTTTAGATGCACCTGTATCAGTAAATAATTCTAATATATCTTTTAATCTACATTTTTCATTATTAATTGAATATTCATTTTCACCTGATTTATAAATAGTTCTTTTTATTATAACTTCATCTATGTCTAAAGAAAGATATCTATCTTTATTATCAAATATTAGACTAACTGATGCATAATTTGATGCTTTTCTAGATTTAGAACCTGTAAAGATAACATCAATCATACTTCCTTCACCACGTAGAGATTTAACTGATTGTTCACCAAGTACCCATCTAACAGCATCTACTACATTACTTTTACCACTACCATTAGGACCAACTATACCAGTTATTTTATCAGTTAATTCTATATTAATTGGATCACAAAATGATTTAAATCCTATAGTTTTAATACTTTTTAAATACATAATAACACCTTATCTTCTATCTTGCTTTTTAATTATACAATAAAAATAAAGAAAGAACAAGAATATAGTTAATACTTGCTCTTTTCTAAAGCATCTTTTGCGGCTTCTTGTTCTGCTTCTTTTTTTGAGTTTGCAGTACCTTTTCCAAATACAATATTATCTACTTTTACAACTACCGTAAATACTTTATTATTTGCAGGTCCCTCTTCATTTATAACTTCATATTCTAAACTCTTTTTATCAGTTTGAACATATTCTTGTAATTTAGATTTATAATCATTTAAGAATATATTATCTTCATTTTCAATATATGGTATTACAACATCATTAACAATATTTTTAACTACATCTATACCATATAATAAATAAGTAGCTGCTAAAAAAGCTTCAAATACATCTGCTAATATTGCTTTTTTATGTCTACCACCAGTATTTTCTTCACCTTTTCCTAATCTTAAATATTTATAAAACTCTAATTTGTTAGAATATTCATATAAAGCATTTTCACATACATAACTCGCACGTAATCTAGTCATTTCACCTTCACTTAAATGTTCATTAATATATAAATATTCACTTACAATAAAATCTAATATTTTATCTCCTAAAAATTCTAATCTTTCATAATCTTCATTTTTTTTAGTTTCATTTGAATAAGATGAATGAGTAAATGCTCTTATATATAAATCGTTTTTTAAATCTAAATTATATTTTTTAATAATGTCCATTTGTAATCACCATAAAAATTTTATCATAAATTTTAAATTAAAAAAAGGCTTATGCCTTATTTTAAATTTCTTATTTTATTATAACCTAATATTTTTCCTCTTCTTAAAGAATACATTTCATCATTATTAAAAGTATCATTATTAATCTTTTTTATTATATAATTATAATCAAAACCTTTAGATTTTATAAAATCTTTTGTTTTTTCTGCTTGTAAATTCATTCTATTATCTTTTATATAATTAATAACTTCTAACAATTCTCTTAAAAATTTAATTTCAAAGACTTTCGAAATATTAGAAGGAAATGAAATATCTTTATTATTTTCATTATATAAGTAATCATTATCTAATATTACATAATCACCTTTTTTTAATGTTTTTTTAGGATTAGTATTTGTTTTAATAGATGAATTTTTTGGATTATACATAAGATTTTGTTTCCAATATATATTATTATCTTTTAATAATTTTCCAAAATTTTCTTTTTCTACATCAGTCCATATAATACCATAATTTCTTAATTCTTTATATATTTTATACATTTGAGTATTAGATATTGTAATATCATTTAATGCTCTTTCAGATACTTCTAAAAATATATCTTTATATTTTTTTCTAAGTAATGGTTTAATAATATAAGGATTATCAATAATATTAATTGTTTCTCTAACTTTTCCTATTTTAAGTATTTTATTATTAATTTTATAACATTTATTATAATAACCATCACCTATTTGTTTAATATCACTATATTTACAATTTTCATTATTACAAATATCAATTGTTATTAATTTTAATAATTCAAATATATCTTTTTTATTTTCTTCTTTAACAAATCCTAAATCATTAATTATTGATTCAATTAATATATCAATATTATTATCTATTTTATTATTTATATGTTTTAATTCACTCATTAGATTATTATTAATTAATATTTTTTTTAAAAAAAATACATTAGTTGAATTATCATATATTTTATCTATATTTTTCTTAATTATAAAAGAATCTGAATCAGTAATATTAAATGAAGAAATATCTATATTATTATTTAAACAAATTGTTAAATACATTTCTTTTTTATTTTTATCTTTTATTTCATCATATAAATAATTATAAAATCTTAAATCTAAATATTCTTTTGTTAAATCATTAAATAATTTTTCTGTTAAAAATGCATTATATTCTTCTTTAGATTTAAATGTTGTTTTAAACATATCCCAAACTAGATCTAAATAAGTTTTAAATCTAAAGTTATTTAAATTCTTAACAAATTGTTTTTGAAAATTTTTATTGTCTTTAAAGTAATTACATAGATAAGTAATAATATCCTCATCAGAATAATTTAGTATAATATCTAAATTATTAATAATAAAATCTTTATCATTAAGATTTATTAAATAGTTTTCTAATAATTTAAAATCATATGTATAAAAATTTAATTTATCTTTTTTTAATTTAGTTTTATTATCTATTTTATTTATTATCATTTTAAGTTCATCTTTCATACTATACCTCCTTTATTTACACAAATTAGTCTTACTTTATTATTAATAATACTATAGTAATTAAAAAAAATCAATTTATTAATTTAACAAAAAGATAAAATAGATATAGTGAATTTTTAAAATTTATGATAAAATTATATTGGTGAAAATATGAGACGTTTAATGATTTTTTTTATTAATGTTTATCAAGCTACTCCATTAAGTACTCATAAAAATTGTAAGTTTATACCTACTTGTTCAGAGTATTCAAAACAAGCTTATGAAAAATATGGTTTTTTTTATGGTAGTTATTTAACATTAAAAAGATTATTAAAGTGCGTCCCTTGGAATCATGATAATATTTATGATCCACTTAAGGAGGAAAAATGAAAAAATATTTTAAATTATTATTATTAACATTACTATTAATAATCCCAACAGGGTGTACAAATTCAGATAATATGGAAGACATAACTATTTATACAAGTGGTTACCCTATTGAGTTTGTTACTAATAAATTATATAAAGATTATTCTAAAATATATAATATGTATCCTAGAGGAATAGATATAACTAAATATAATTTAACTAAAAAACAAGTTAATGACTATTCAAATAGTGATTTAGTTATATATAGTGGTTTAGTTGATGATAATGATAATATAGTTAAAATGGTAAATAATAATAAAAAATTAAAAATAATAGATGCGACTTCTAGAATTGATTACAATAATGAAGTTAATGAAGTTTGGATTAATCCTTCAAATTTATTAACAATATCGCAAAATATAAGAAATGGTTTAAAAGAATATATAACAAGTAAAGTTATTAAAGATAAAATTGAGAATAATTATAATGATTTAAAAATGAATATTTCTACTATTGACGCAGATTTAAAAGAAATGGCAGAAAATACAAATGATAAAACGCTTGTAGTAGCCAATAATGATTTTAATTTTTTAAGTAAATATGGATTAAATATTATGTCTTTAGATGAAAAAACTAATAATGATAAAAATATAAGTGATATTAAGAATCTAATAAAAAATGGTACTGTTAAATATATATTTATGATGGATAATGAGGAAGAAACAGATATTATTAAAAATATTAAACAAGAATATCCTAATATTGAAATACTATATATAGATTCATTAAATAATATTAGTACTAAAGATAAAAATGAAGGAAAAGATTATATTTCAATAATGAATGAAAATATAGATAAATTTAAACAAGAATTATATTAAAAAATAAAACATCATTTGATGTTTTATTTTTTAATAAATATTGTTAATATAAGTAATATTATAGATATAAAATTTTGAAGAAAATGCAAATAAATATTACACCAGATATTTTTAGTTTTATCATATGTATACGCTAAAAACATTCCTAATGAAGCATAAGTTAAAATATACATAAAATCTCCTATACTTTTATAATCATCAATTACATGCACTAAACCAAATAATAAACCACTTATTATTATAAATAAATATTTATTACTTATTAGTTTTTTGAGAACTCCCCTATATAAACTTTCTTCTACTATAGGTGCATAAAAAATAGACATTAAAGATAGAATAATTGGAGATTTTAAAAACATTTCATTTATATTCTCTTGATTAGTTGAAGTAGTAACACCAGTTGATAAACGAATAGATAGATTAATAATTCCTATTACTATAAGCATACTTATAAATGTTTTTAATATAACACTATTATATTCATAAAAATATTCCTTAAACACTTTAAAATCATCTATATATTCTTTATAAAATACTATAACTGTAAAAATAGTAATTACTCCATAAGATATAATTATTTCTGGTAAAGTATCAATTGATTTTAATAAAAATATAATATTGGTTGTAATAAATAATAAAATATAAATAAATATATTATGATACTTTTTTATTTCTAGAGTTGGTAATTCTCTTTTAGTTCTTTTAGAAAAAGATTTTATTACAAGAAACATATAAATTCCTGAAATAATATTACAATAAAAATAAAAAATAGATATTGGTATTAAAATATATTTATATTTTTTTAATGATATATTTTCCCTTTTTATTAAATATGTTATAAATAATATACTTATAATTGATAAAATAGTAATAACTATATTATAAATAAAATTATTCATAAATTTATGTGTAGATACTTCATATATAATATTAATTAATAAATAAAAAATCATAATTAATATAGAATTTAATAAATACTTTCTTTGATTATTCATAAACTACCTCCATATTAATTATACAAAAAATAAATAAAAAATAATATACTTAATTATTTATTATTTAATGACTTTACTAAAATTACATCCTCTCCTATTTTTACTATTTTATCCCATTTTATTTCAAAGTTATCATTACTAAATATAATTCTATTATATTTTTTCTTTTCTAACATTAATGATTCTATTAGACCGTCTTCATTTACTTTAATATCTATTATATTACCTATTTTAAGACCAGTAGATATATCAATAACATCTTTATCTTGTAAGTCAGATAAAAGCATTTTATCACCCTTATAATTATATTATTTAGCTAGTTTTTTTATGTTTGATAATGCACTTTTTTCTATTCTTGATACTTGTGCTTGACTTACATTTAATTCTTCACTTATCTCCATTTGTGTTTTTCCTTGCAAAAACCTTTGAAGAATAATATATTTTTCTTTTTCTTTTAAAGATTTTATCGCATCTTTTAAAAATATAGTATTATTTAATCTATCTGTTGATTCTTTTTCATCGTATAATTGATCAAATAAATATATAGTTTCTCCCCCATCATCATATATTGGTTTATTAAAACTAATTGTTTTTTTAGTCGCATCTAAAGCAAACACTATATCTTCTATAGAAATATTTAAATATTCACTTATTTCATCAATAGAAGGTTCTTTACCATTTGTTATTGCATATAATTCTTTATATTTTAATATTTTATATGCTAAATCTTTTACACTTCTAGATACCCTAATAGTAGTATTATCTCTTAAATCTCTCTTAATCTCTCCGAGTATCATAGGAACTGCATAAGTAGAAAATTTAACATCATATTTTAAATCAAAATTATCTATTGCTTTTAATAAACCTATACAACCTATTTGAAATAAATCATCTAAATTATCACATCTATTATTAAATTTATTTAACAAAGATAATACTAGTTTTAAATTACCATTTACAAGTTCTTCTCTAGCTTTTTTATCTCCTTTTTTATATTTATTAAATAATTCTTTCATTTGCTTATCATTTAATACTTTAATATTACTTGTATTTAGTCCAGTAATTTCTACTTTATTCTTTGCCATAAAAACACTCCTTTAGTATCTTTATTGACAAAAAATATTTTTTTATACAAAAAAAACTTCTTAAGAAGTTTTATTTTGTTTTTTATTAATTGTTCTTATTACTATTACTGATAATACTGCAGCTGCTATAAGTATAATACTTAATACTGGTCTAAATGCAAACCAAGATATTGCAATAATAACTAGAGATATTGCTAATCCTAATAAAAATGCTACTAAAGAAATTCCAGTATTTGCAATACCTCCTAAAAAAGGAATATAACTTAATAAAGTAGTTAAAATACTTAATATAGCACTAATTCCCATTGAAATTAAACTAATACCAATTAAT
>CADCJS010000001.1 GCA_902801825.1 uncultured Erysipelotrichaceae bacterium | reverse complement strand
GATTCAGCATCATATAATATTGCATTATTACTTGATACTGTAATAGCATTTATTCTTAATGGAATAAATAATAATAAAGTAATAAGCATCTTTTTCATATCTATCACCAATAAAATTTTATTACAAAAAAAAGAAATAATTACATAATTATTTCTTATTTAGTAAATGGTAAAATTGCTGCTATTCTTGCTCTTTTTATAACTTTTGCTACTTCTCTTTGATGTTTAGCACAAGTACCAGTAACTCTTCTTGGTAAAATTTTCCCATTTTCACTTATATATTTACGTAAATCTTCGGCATTTTTATAATCTAAATCATGACCAGCACAAAGATTACATACTTTTTTTCTTCTTCTAGGTTTAAAATCTGCCATGTTTTCCTCCTTTATATTTTATTAAAATGCGATATCATCGTCACTTATTTCTATAGAATCACCAAAATCTGCGAATACTTCATCAGACATATCTGTTCCAGAATTTTCTGGCATTGTAGCAAAATCACTAGGAGTTACATCTTCTTGATTTGCAGTTCTACTTGCTGATTGAGATTTAGATTCTAAAAATTGAACAGAATCTGCCACAACATCAGTAGTATAAATTCTTTGACCATCCTTTTCATAACTTCCAGTTTGAATTCTACCTTCAACAGAAACTAAACTTCCTTTTGAAACATATTTTTTTACATTTTCAGCTTGTTTTCTCCATACTACAATATTAATAAAGTCAGTACCATTTTCACCATTTTGTGATTGAAATGGTCTATTTACTGCTAGTGTAAATCTAGCTGTTGCAATATTACTACTTGTATAACGTAATTCTGGATCTCTTGTAAGTCTACCTATTAATTCTACTCTATTCATAAAAACCAACTTTCTTTTATAATCTTACTATTAAATGTCTAATAATGTCTTCACTAATTGTAGCTAAACGATTAAATTCATCAATTGTTTTATTATTAGCTTCAACATTAATAAGGAAATAATATCCACTTTTATGTTTTTTAATTTCATATGCTAATTCTTTTTGACCCATTTCTTTAGAACTTAAAATATTAGCTTTATTATCTACTAATACTTTTTCAAAATTCTTAGCAACTTCTTTAATTGCTTTTTCTTCTAAATCAGGTCTAACAATGAATAAAATTTCATATTTTTTCATTCTCTTGCACCTCCCTTTGGACTATCGGTCTAATAAAAGACAGAGAGTATTTAATACTCGTTAGGTATTATAACAAAATAAAAAAAATAAGTAAATATTTTTGCTTATTTTTTATCAAAATTATCTTCTTTAACTATGTACAATGGTCTTTTTTTAGTTTCTAAAATCATTTTTGAAATATAACTACCTAGAATTCCTATACATAAAAACTCAATACTAGTAAATAAACATATAATATAAGAATAATTAATCATTTTATTATTAAATAGTATTAAAGTTAATATTAAAAATAAAATACTTAAATAATAAGGAACACGTAAAGGAAATAATGACCAGGAGATAAAAGACGAATAAGCGTACTTAATCAATCCTTTAAAACCATATTTTGTCTTTCCTTTTTTTCTTTTTATATAATCATATTCTATATAACTTTTATTAAAGCCTATATAATTAAAAATTCCTTTAATATATCTATTATATTCATTAAAACTAAGTATTGAATCATTTACTTTTTTACTAAACATTCTAAAATTTCTTTCATTTTGTTCAATTTCTAATTCTGTAAATTTATTAAAAATTTTATAAAAAAGAATAGATAAAATTCTAATTAATATATTTTCTCCTTTTCTATTTCTTTTAGCTATAACTATATCACAACTATTATTCTTTAAAATACTATACATATCTTTTATTAAACATGTTGGATCTTGAAGATCTGCATCCATGTAACAAACATAATCACCTGTGGCAAATTTTAAACCTGCTAATATAGCTGATTCTTGTCCAAAATTTCTTGAAAAACTTAAAAACTTTATGTAATTATCTTTTTTCGAAATATATTTAATATATTCTAATGTTTTATCTGTTGAACCATCATCTACAAATATAATTTCAAAACATACCTTTTTCATATTTTCAATTACATCACTAAGTTCTTTATACAAAAAAGGTAAAATTTCTTCTTCATTGAAACATGGTATTACAATACTTATTTTTTCCATAATTACCTCTAATAATATTTTATCATAAAAATAATATATATTCTATACCATAACATTGATTTTTAACATCTTAAGTGTTATAATTTTTATATTAAGAGGAGCGAATAAGATGGAAAAAATAAAGAAAAAAATTTTTTTATATATTTTAATATTATTATTTATTCCTATATTTATTAGTATTGTTTTATCATTAACTAATAAATCTAAATATTCAGAATCTGTAGACTTTGAAAATACATATGAATATAATGAAAAAAATATTAATACAGTAGACGTTAATGTTAAAAAAACTTATACATCTTTATATATAACTGCGATTGGTTTTGTATTTATAGGTTCAAGTGTATTTATTTTTTTAAATAAGAAAAAAGAATGGTAACATTCTTTTTTTTATACATTAAATCTAAAATATACTATATCTCCATCTTGCATTATGTAGTCTTTACCTTCTAATCTCATTTTTCCATTTTCTTTTGCAGCTTTTTCACTACCATATTTATAATAGTCTTCAAATGATGTTACTTCTGCTTTTATAAATCCTTTTTCAAAATCAGTATGAATAATTCCAGCACATTGAGGTGCTTTCATTCCTTTTTTAAATGTCCATGCTTTACATTCGTCTTTACCTGCAGTAAAGAAAGTTGCTAAACCTAATAAATCATAAGTTGCCTTAATTAATTTATCTAATCCACTTTCATTAATTCCTAAATCTTCTAAAAACAATAATTTGTCTTCATCATTTAATTCACTTAATTCACTTTCTATTTTTGCAGATAACATAACTACTTTAGAATTTTCTTTAGAAGCATAATCTTTAACTATATCTACATATTCATTTCCATTTAAAATATCATTTTCACTAACATTAGCCATATATATTATTGGTTTTTTGGTAATTAAATTAAAATTCTTTAAAACTATATCTTCTTCTTCAGTAAATTCTAATCTTCTTAAAGGTATATTTTTTTCTAAAGAATCAATACATTTTTTTAATGTGTTAACTTCAAATAATGCATCTTTATCTTTTGTAGTAACAGCTTTCTTTTCAATCTTATTTAATCTATTATTAACAATTTCTAAATCCGATATTACTAATTCAACATTTATTATTTCAATATCTCTTAAAGGATCAATTTTTCCTTCAACATGAGTAATATTATCATCTTCAAAACATCTAACTACTTCACATATTGCATCAACTTCTCTTATATGAGATAAGAATTTATTACCTAAACCTTCACCATTAGAAGCACCTTTAACTAACCCTGCAATATCAGTAAACTCAAAAGAAGTAGGAACAACACGATTAGGAATTTCTCTTTCTTGTAACACATCTAATCTTTTATCTGGTACAGTAACTATTCCTACATTAGGATCAATTGTTGCAAATGGATAATTTGCTGCTAATATATTTTTTTTAGTTATCGCATTAAATAATGTTGATTTGCCAACGTTAGGAAGTCCTACTATTCCTGCTTTTAATCCCATTAAAACACCTCTCAGTCACTTAAAAAAGTATAACATTTTATTAAATTATTATCAATATTTATTAAAAAATAAAAAAAGATATAAAATATCTTTTTTATTTTTAATTTCTATGATCTAATGTTAATGAATCAATTACACCATTTACTACTCTAATTTCATAATAATTTAATGTTTTCCATGTATCATCAGAAGTATACTTATAAGTTTCACTAACATAATTATCTGATTTATATTCCTTAACTTCTATTTCTCCAAATAATTTAAATATTTCTTCTTTTGTAATATTCATTCCTGTTTTTAAATTTCCAGGAAAAATTACATTTTCTATACCAGTTTGTTCTGTACTAAATTTATCTTGAGATATTCTAGTGACACTACTATCAACATATTTTAAATCACTATCAGTTTTATTTGTTAATTCAACTGAAACTGCTAATTTATCATCTTTATACAAATTTGCTAAAACATAATGTTTTGTAGGTATAGTAGTATTATCATATACAGATTTAATTGAAAATCCTGATGCATTTTTTAATTCTTCATATGAAACTGGTAATGACAATGTTTTACCATTAATTGAAATAGTATAATCTTTCCAATTATTATTTATAGTATTTGTTGTAGTTGTTTTTGAATTAACTGTTGAATTTGTAGTTATAATATTATTACCTGAAAGTGAGTTAACACCTTTTATTATAGGTAATACTGTTAAGATAACTGAAATAATAATAGATAAAACAAAACTAATAATAGCACCTATTAAAGATGCTTTAGCACTTTTAGGTTTATCTTTTCTAATAGCAAAGAATACTATTAAACCAACTAAAGGTAATAAGAATCCAAGGATAACATATCCTATAGTTTTTTCTTTTTTATTCGAAGAAATACTTGCATTATTATCACTAATAATATTAGTTGAATTATTTTCTTTATTATTATTCACAATATTTGTACTAGGTTGTTCATAAACAATTGGTTGCTCGTTAACTTGATTTGTATTTGGTTGTATTGAATTTATTTCAGTATTTGATGTAATAGGTTCTTCAACACTTTGATTTAACCCATTATTTATAACAGAATCATTTGTTTGTAATTGGACATCAGTTTGATTATTGATATTATTATCTACTACTTGTTCTATATTATTATTTGATATATCATTATTACTATTCACAAACGCAGAACTTTCTACAGTCTCAATATTATCAATACTATTTTCATTGTTATTTGAAACATTTTGAGAATTTTCATTACTTATTGTTTTTTTAATCTCGTCATTATTTTGCACAACACTTACTGGTGTGCCACAGTTTGGACAAAATTTACTATTCTCCAATATTTCATTTCCACAATTATTACACTTCATAACTTCCTCCTATTATATAATCATTATAATATATAGATAAATATTTATCAATAAAAAAAGATATAAAATATCTTTTTAAATTGTGGGATAAATATTTGGTCCAATTGGAATATTTAAAATATACCAACTAAATATTATAAATAAAAATAAAAGTGTTACCGAAATAAAATATGGTAGTAATAATTTATACACATTTTTAAGATTAAAATTATTCTTACTATAAATTGCAATAAATCCTAAATATACAGCAAAATATGGGAATAATGGTGTAATTATATTACTAGCTGAACTTGCTAATCTAAACACAGCTCCTGCAAATTCAGGTGTCATATTTGATTTCATAAATAATGGCATAATTCCAGGAACAAATAAAGTCCATTTACTTGCAAATGAAGTTAGGAACATATTTGATATTAATACAAATAGGAATGAAAAACCAATTAAGATGCCAAAAGAAAATTGACCATTTTTAATAACATTAAATAGTAATGATGAAATAACATTACCTATATTTGTATACTTAAACAATGCAATAAACTCTGCTGAGAAGAATAATAATACAAGCATTTCTCCTATACCATTTAAACTACCATTAAATAATTTTACAATATCTTTATCATTTTTAATTTGTTTAGTAATAAGTCCATAAATAGTACTACAAATAACTAAAGTAAATGATGCGATAAATAATATTCCTTCTACAAATGGTGAATTAATGCCAAATAATCTATTAACATATAATGCTTGTGTATCATCTAATAATATACCAGAGAATGGTAAATTAGGTATTATTGAATATACAAAAATTATTACTAAGATAAAGAATGCAACAAATGATTTTTTTAATGCTTTATTTTTTATTTTTTCATCTATTTGTTCTTCTTCAACTATTCTAACAGGTTTTGTTCTAATTATTAATTCAGTTATTATTGTAAGTAATAAAGCAAGCAATAAAGTTGATACTACAATAAAGAATAAATTACCATTATATACATAACTATAATTTGAATCTAATATTTTAACAGCTGGTTTAGCTATTTCTATAATACTGTAATCAAGTGATGTTATGAATAAATTAATATTACTTCCTGCTGCAACTGATACAAAAGCAAAAGTCATTCCAACTAATTGACTACGTTTGTATTCACTAAATAATACAACTGATGCTGGTATCATTATTATAAATGCTAAATCAGAAGAAAATCCCATTACAATACATAATAATGAAAATACAAAGAAAGCAACTTTTCTAGGTAATATTTTATTTATTTTTTCAATTATTGCCTTTAAAAATCCAGATTTAATGGCAAATCCAATACCTATTAAACCTATTATAGTTGTTCCTAAAGGAAAATATGATAATAAATTATTTATTCCTTCAGAAATAATATATCTAAAACCTGTTCTAGTAAACAATGAATTAACTGTAGAAATAGATGATACAGTTCTTAAATTTGAAGATACTGTATAATCCACAGTTTGTAATTTTAATAATGAAAATAATGCACTAAAGAATACTGTTAATACTATTAAAATTATATAAAACCAAATTAAATGAATACTTTTTTTATTATCCTTTTCGTTCATTTTATTCCTCCACAACCTTTTTTAATTTCTTTTCAAATTCAATTCTAGGAAGCATTATTTCTCTATTACAATTAATACATTTTATCTTAATATCAATACCAACCCTAGTTATCAACCATAGATTAGTACCACAAGGATGATCTTTTTTCATTATTACTTTACTATTTAATTTATATTTTTTTTCCATCATGTACCTCTATTTGTTGATAAGGAATCTTTATATTATTCTTATCAAACACTTCTTTTATTCTTCTATAAGTAATTCTTTTAACATAATGAATATTTCTAATACTTGTTACTAATTGTAATTTATAATTAATAGAAGAACTTGATAATTCATCAATACCTTCACATAATTTAATATTATCAATCTCATCTATTTCTTCTTTTAGACTATCACAAATATCATTTAATATTTTTTCCACAGTATCATTATTATCTTCATAACTAACTGGAATTTCTAAAAATAACGTTGTCTTATTTAAACTATAATTAGTAACCTCTGTTATTTCTCTATTACTAATAATAGTAGTTTCACCTGTCACAGATTTTATTCTTGTTGATTTTAAAGAAAAATTTACTACATCACCCTTGTAACCATTAATTAATACAAAATCACCAACAGAAAATTGATCTTCAAAAACAATCGCAATACCCACTAAAAAATCTTTTAATAAATCTTGAAAAGCAAGTCCAACTACTAATCCAATTGCACCTACACTAGTTACAAGAGCTGTAGTATTTATATGAAATATAGACATAATACATAGTACTAGTAATACTATCATTAAATATTTTATAATATTGTAAAACATTTTAAGTAACATTGTTTTTCTTCTTTGTTCATGTTTAGATTTTTTATTACTTTTCTCTATGATTTTATTAATAAATGCTTTTATTATAAATAAGATAATTATAAATACAATTAACATTACTAAAGAATTAATTACTTCTGTTTTTATATCAACATTAAATAGTTTCATACTATTCACCTAATCCTTTAAACTTAAATTCATTATTTCTAAAATTCTATTTAAATCTTGAACACTATTAAATTTAATTGTTATTTTATTATTTGAGATTTTTACATTACTTCCTAATGTTTCTTTCATCATTCTTTCAACATCTTTATATTCGCTATTATTATTTTTTCTAACAATAGTATTCTTTTTCTCCACTTTTTCATCAGAAACATATTTTTCTAAATCTCTAACACTCAAATTTTCTTCAATAATTTTATTAGCAAGTTCTTCTATTTTATCTACATCAGATAATTTACTTAATACTCTAGCATGTCCCATACTTATTTTATTATATAAAATTAAATCTTGAACATTTAAAGGTAAAGTTAATAGACCTAATATATTTGTAATATAACTTCTACTTTTTCCTACTTTAGTTGCTAATTCTTCTTGTGTTATATTTGATGCATCTATAATTGCTTTATATGCTTTTGCTTCTTCTATAGAAGTAAGATTTTCTCTTTGTAAATTTTCTAATAAAGAAATTTGCATCATTTCATCATCAGTAAATTCTTTTATAATAGCTGGAATTGTTTTTAATCCTGCAATTTTACTTGCTCTAAATCTTCTTTCACCAGCAACTATATCATATCCTTTTATTGCTTTTTTTACAATAATTGGTTGAAATACACCATGTTCTTTAATTGATGATGCAAGTTCATTTAATGCATCTTCATCAAAAACTTTCCTTGGTTGATATGGATTTGGTCTTAATTCACTTAAATCAATATCCACTACTTCATTATTCTTTTTGGCATCATCTATAATATCATTTTCTAATTCTTCAAATGTAAAACTTTCATCACTAAATAATTGCTCTAATCCCTTACCTAGAGCTTTCCTCTTTTCCTTCATTCTTCTCAATAACCTCCTTAGCTAAATTTATATAAGCTTGCGCTCCTCTACTTCTTGAATTATAATTTGCAATTGGTTTTCCATGACTAGGTGCTTCTGCAAGTACTATTAATCTTGGAATAATTGTATCATATACTTTTTCTTTAAAATAACTTCTAATATTTTCAACAACATCTAAACCTAATATTGTTCTAGAATCTAGCATAGTTAAAACTACACCTTCTACATCTAATGTTGGATTAAGATTCTTTCTAGCTAATCTAATAGTATTTAGAAGTTGCATTATTCCTTCAAGAGCATAAAACTCACATTGAACTGGAATAAGTACAGAATCACTTGCAGTTAAAGCATTTGTTGTTAATATACCAAGTGATGGTGGGCAATCTATTAAAATATAATCATAATTCTCTTTAACAGCATCTAAAACTCTTTTTAATTGTGCTCCTTTAACAAATGATGAATCATTTCTTTGTTTATTTATAAATTCTATATCTAAACCTGCAAGATTCATATTTGATGGCATAATAGATAAATTTTTAAATTTAGTTTTCTTAATAGATTCTTCTGGAGTTACAGAATCAATTAATGCTTCATACACTGTTGATTTTAAATTACCTTTTTCAATTCCTACTCCAGTAGTAGCATTACCTTGAGGATCTAAATCAACAAGTAAAACTTTTTTACCTAATAAACCCAGTGATGAGGATAAATTTATACTTGTTGTTGTTTTTCCTACTCCACCTTTTTGATTTACTAAAGATATAATTTTCCCCATCATTAACACTTCCTTATATTTTAATTGCTATATTCTATTTTATCAAAAAATACTATTTTTTTAAATATATTTTTAAATATATTATTATTTTTTTTTATTTATGTTACACTTTATTATAGGGTGAGTATAATGAATTATTTAGAATTTCAAGAAAAAATAAAATTATTAAATGAAGAATTAATCAAAACTAACGGAAATATTGTTTTACTTCCAAAAAACATTAGAAGTTTAGGTACTGAATTATCTGAAAAGAATCCTGAATTAGTTGATGAAATAGGATATTTAACTAAACATGATTTAACTAAAGAAGAAAGAGAAGAAATAATAAATAAAATGCTTGAAAAAAAGTTAAAAAGTATTGATGATAAAAAAGAATTAATTAGTAATGTTTTTAGTATTGACATTAAAGATATAAAAGAAGTATCATTACCTAATGAGAAAAATGTTATAATATTAAGTACATTTGATGTTCCTATAGTTATTGAAAATACTAGTGATTTAAATATGGTTGAATTATTTAAAAAAATGCAAGCTGAAAATGGCAAATTTCAATCTGACAATTCAAAGAAAAATACTGAAGAAATAATAAATAGTATTGGAAAAGACAATAAAGCATTTTTACAAATGATATTTATAGATAAATTAGATGAATATGAAACTATTATAAGGCAACTTCCAGATGAAGAATATAATAATTTTAAAAAATTTGTATCAGATATTTCAATAAAAAATCAAACATTAGAAAATGATGAAAAAATCTTATATTTTAATATTGAAAATCAATTTGCAGTTGCTAGAAATGGTAAAGTATATCAAGTAAAAAAAATAATGGAAAATGGAAAAGAAAAAATAGTTATCGATGAAAATAAAGGTAATGAATATAGTGAAAAAAATTATGAAAGTGTTAAATATAATGAAGATCAAAAAATAATTAATAACGATAATATAGTAGTTGAAGAAACATATGAAAAAGAATTAAATACCGAAGAAATTGAAAAAAATGATGATGAAGTAGAAATAAAACCTGAAGATTTATTTGAAAATGATGAAAATTATATACAATTAACAGACGAAGAAAAGAAAGAAGTTTTAAAAGAAATAATAGAAGTTGCAAATAAGAGAAAAGAAAC
The DNA here is from genome assembly GCA_902801825.1 of uncultured Erysipelotrichaceae bacterium. Classification (GTDB taxonomy): domain Bacteria; phylum Bacillota_I; class Bacilli_A; order RF39; family UBA660; genus RUG13038. The sequence goes on along the minus strand of CADCJS010000001.1, from coordinate 96,927 downwards.
AAGTAATCAATACATTAAAGATTATGCTGAATTATATAATAAAAAAATAGAAGAAAAAAAGAAAGAACTTGAAAATAAAAAAGTAAGAACATTAAAACTTGAAAATACTGAAAAAGGTTTTATTAGTATTTTATTTATAACATTAGTTCTATTAATATTAATATTTATAATTACACTAAATATAATTAAATAAAAGGAGATTATTATGGCTGGAAGTGTAACACATGCTATATTTATTACAGATATTTATAACAGATTAGATAAAAAACATAAAGATTTATTAAAAAATAATATTAGTGATTTAAGGACCTATGGTCAATCTCACGATGTATTTTATTTTTCTTTTAATAAAAGAATAAAGAAAATGGCAATTTATGCGCAAAGAAATAAAACACAAGATTTTTTTATTAATATGATTGAATATATTAATAAAAACAAATTAAATAATAATGAGTATGTTATGTCATATTTATTTGGTAATATATGTCATTATTGTTTAGATTATAATATTCATCCATTTATAAAATATAAAACTGGTGTTTATGATAAAAAGAATAAAAATAGTTTCAAATATAGAGGAAAACATGCTGATATGGAAAGTTATATAGATTCTGTTCTTATTAGAGAAAGATTTAATATATCACCTAATAAATTTGATATACATACTTATTGTGCTTCTATAACAAAAAAAGATAATGATTTAAATAATTTGATTGATTATACATTTTATAAAACATATAGAATTAAAAATATGTCAAATTATTATTATAATAGTATAAAAAATATGAAAATTGAATATTTGTTATTAAGAAAAGATAATTATAAAATTAAAAAGAAAATATATAATTTTATTGATTATTTAACTCCAATAAAATTTTACAAATTTTCACCAATATCTTTAGCATATAAAAAGAATGAAAAAGATTATTATTTAAACTTAAATCATAAAAAATGGAATCATCCAATAGATAAAAATGAAATATATACTTATTCTGTTTATGATTTATATAATAATGCGATTAATGATGCATTGAAAATTTTAAATGATGTTTCTGAATATTTAGATGGTAAAGATATTAATTTAAAAACTATATTTAAGAATATTTCTTTTTCCACAGGAAAAGATTGTTTATTAAAAAGTAAAGAAAAATATTTTGAATATTAAAAGTTCGTAATTATTTACGAACTTTTTTATTTTTAATTATACTAAATTCTTCTGAATGTCCTTTATATCCATATTTATTTGTTAAAGGATCTTTAAATAAGAAACTTTTTGCTGGCATTAATGTATGAATCATATAACCACCAAATAATAAGAATGTTCCTATACAAGATAAATATTGAATAATAAATGGAACTTCATTAATCCTTAATAATAAATAAAATAAATATTGACTTGTTATTATTACAATATAAAAACTAATGATATCTAGAATAAATATTTCTTTTTTTATAATAGCTTTATGACCATAATATAATGCTGGCATTAATATTATTATTACTAATAAACTAATAAATTTAGCTAAAAAATAATTTGGATTTGATCCATATACTAAACCATCAATTATCCCCCATAACAAAGTTGGAGTTAAAGCAATCTTAACATGTTCCCAAGTACTCTCATTTACTGCTGAGAATATACCTACTACTTTATTATGATAACTTATATCATATAAAAAATGAAGTAAAGTACCTATTAATGAGATAACAATAACACTAATAATAAAAAAAATCATAATAATTCTCCTTTACTATAATATAATTATACTATAGAAAAGTAGAATTATTAAAAAAACTTTATTAATGATCTACACACAAATAGAAGACATCAAAAAAAGCCCATAAAATGGACTTTTTTTAAAATATAAACAATAATCTTATCTCTTACTAAATTAGCGTCCCTTTATTTATGCGGGTTCACAGGCATTTTGTAGCCTACGTGTCGCCTACATAACAGATCTTATATGTTCTTAACAATATCTAAGTAATTTTTTACATATTTTTAAATTGTACTATTGATTATAAAACATTTGTTTGCTATAATATATTTCGGATACGTTTGAAACATATCAGATGTTTTCCCTTCAACAAAGAAGGGAGGTGGTATTGTGACTAAAAGAGAAAAATCTCTATTTTTCATTATACTCCTTCTATTTATTATGATATTTATACTTATGTATATTTTATTTTTTAGATAGAAATTAAAAACATCTGATTTCAACTTAGTTGATTTCAGATGCTATCCCAAGGGATTACGTCTGATTCGAGCAATCAAACGTATCCTTTTTTTATTATATGAAGTTTCCTCCATCTGTATACACTATATCATAAAATTAATTTTTTATCAAGTCTTATGCATTCTTACAGTATCTTAGTAATTTTCTTACTATTTTGATTTGTGATTTTCTTTGCTTAGATTATCATTTATAAATCTATCTACATCGGCAAATATCACTTCTCTATTATCAAAAATTGTTCTATGATTACCTGGATATAATTTAAACACAGCATTTAATCCTAGACTAGAGTATATTTCTTGTTGCTTTATAAAACGTTTTTGAGTAACAGTTCCTAATACTTTATTTATTGCATTTACTTCACTATCACTAAATAAATTATATTTTGCAGTATAGTTACCGTTTTTATCTAATTTTAATAGTTGATTGCCATTTTCATCAATAAATGGAGTTTTATTTCCACACTCATCTTTTAAAATGCAATCATTTCCACTTTCATCTGTGTAATGGTAATCATCAAAGTTTGGCATAGCAGAATCAGATTTATCATTTTCACCCATGTAATAGAAAAAAGAAATGTTTTTAAATGAATCAAAATCAAATTTATTTAAACCAGATATTCCAGTAGGATAAACAAACTCATATCCATCTAAATAATCAATAGGCATAGAAATTGCACCACCTGTACCTCCAGCTATTACAGCTTTAATTATTTCGGGATGCAATAAAGCAAAATGAGAAGCAAATTTTGCACCTTCTGAATAACCAGAAATAACTACTTTTTCATCAACAATAATATTTTCTTTTGCCAAACGTTCTATCGCGTATTCAATCATAGACTTATGCTGATCAGCAAGATTATTATATAAATGCATATCTTTTTCATATTTCTTATCTATTTCAGAAACTTTAAAATCATTTGTTAAGCAATCTCTACCTACAAAAATTAGGTCTAAAACCTTTTAATCTTGGCACAAATGGAATAATCATAGGATTTCCATTATTTAAGCATAAATGTGTAAGCATCGGATCAATACTTCTTAAATCCTCTTTTGTTCTTTCAATAAGTTCTTCCATTGTTGAACAATCACCTGATTCATCCTTTGGTAAATTACACGCATATATTAAATTTGGAGTATCATTAAATTTTTTTGGAATAATTATCTTATATGGAAAATTAAATCCTTTTTCTGGATTAGCTGGAATATCTATATAATCTACCATTACACCTCTAAACTTCATTTCTGCCATATTTAACACCTACATTCTTATATAATTATATCACAAATTCTTAAATTTGTAGCCTACATGTAGCCTACGTCCTCTAAAAGGTGCATATTTTGTATATCTTGACATCAAAAAAAAGCCCATAAAATGGACTTTTTTTAAAATATAAACAATAATCTTATCTCTTTGAAAATTGTGGAGCTTTTCTTGCTTTCTTTAATCCTGGTTTCTTTCTTTCTTTAATTCTTGAATCTCTAGTAATAAATCCTTTAGCTTTAAGAATTTTTCTAAAAGAATTTTCTGAGTTAGGATCTGTATTTTTATCATATTCAAGTAATGCTTTTGTTATACCTTGACGAGCTGCACCAGTTTGTCCAGAGAAACCACCACCAGTTGCAACTATTTCAATATCAAACTTATCTAAAGTATTTGTAACTTCTAAAGGTTGTTTTAAATTCATTATTAAAGTTTGGAATGGAAGATATTCATTTAATTCTTTTCCATTTATAGTTATTTTACCTTTACCAGATACCATAGTAACCTTAGCCATTGAAGATTTTCTATGTCCAGTAGCATAATATTTTTTTGTTGCCATTTAAATTCCTCCTTAATCCATCTTTAATTCTTTAGGTTGTTGAGCTTGATGTTTATGTTCAGAACCTTTATATACAAATAATTTTTTGTACATTTGTCTTCCTAATCTTCCATGTGGAAGCATTCCTTTAATTGCTCTTTCAACCATTTCTTCAGGATATTTTTCAATCATAACTTTAGCATTTCTTTCTCTTAATCCTCCTGGATATCCACTATGATTATAATACATTTTTTGATCAAGTTTATTTCCAGTTAATTTTACTTTTTCAGCATTGATTACAATTACATAATCTCCACAGTCTACATGAGGTGTATAAATTGCTTTGTGTTTACCACGTAATACAGTTGCTACTTTAGATGCTAATCTACCTAATGTTTGACCTTCAGCATCTATAACATACCAATCACGTTTTACATCTGACTTTTTAGCCATAAATGTTTTCATATTTAATTCTCCCTTTCTTAATTAAATTAACTTTCCCAGAGTTAATTTATTTGTGGGGTATAAATGTACCAGTTTTAATTTTACTAAATTTTATGTTTAAAGTCAACAAAAAAAGCATAATTATTATGCTTTTTGACTATTGTTTATCAGCAATTTGAATTTTTACTTTAGTTATTCTTGGAGAATAATTAACTTTTGGATCATTTCCTTTAACTTTTACATCAACTTCATGTTCTCCTACACCTAAATCTTTTAAATCCACATATGCTTCTATATCAGTTGCAGTTATATTTTCTATAACTGATTTAACACCTTTAAGAGTTACAGGAATTTCAGTTGTACTAGATTCTGTTGCTTGTACTGTATAATTTGATCCTAAATTAATATAACTTAATCTAACACCAGATACTTCTGTAGATGCTTCATCATCTATAGATATTTCAGCTGTTACTGTTTTTGAAGATATTTCTCTAATTCCTTTAGGCTTTTTAATAGTTTTTGTATATTTTTTATTACTCTTTAAATTAGATACATCTATATTAACTGTTATTGCATCTATTTCATTTAATACTTCTTCATTACCATAAATAGTAACTTGATCAACATTTGATTTTATTGATGATATTGCTTTACCAAAAGCTATTTTATCAACACCAGTTGGTTTGATTTTTAATGGGACTGTCTTATTTGGAGATTCAATTTTTACAGTTGCATTTAGTTTTTTTGGAACTAATTCTACATTTATTTTTTTACCATTTTCATTATAAGCAACTAACTCTACATCATTTAAAACATTATCTCCTACTTTAACATCTACTATTTTTGATATATTAATTAATGCCTTTACTGTTGCTACTTCTTTTAATTTAGCCTCTGATCCTTTTATAATTACATTGTTTGAATCTAATTTAACACTAGATACTGAATACTTACTATCTAAATTATCTAAATTTACAATTTCTGAAGATATTTCTCTAGTAATAGATTGTTTAGTATCAATACTAACTGTTACTGTTGAAGGATCTAATTTATATTCAACAGAAGTTATTGCTTGTTTATATTTTAATTTTACTTCATGAACACCTGGAGATAAATTACTTAAATCTACTGTTACTGGTTGTTCAGGTAATTGTTTAGCTAAATATAAATTTGCTTTAGTTCCTATCATTGTAATATCTACAGTTTTAGGTAAACCAGTAACAACATATTCTTCATCATTATAATTTGCAGTTACTTTTTGGTTATATAATACTTCAGCATCTGTTTCTAATAAAGTTGTACTTTTTGAATCAACTATTAAGAATATTACCATAGCTAATAATAATGAAACAACTATTAAACTACTTTTTGTTTTTAATAATGATTCTAATGGTTTATTAATTTTTTTAATTTTTTTACCTATATTAACAAAAAATTTTGTAACAGGTAATATTATTTTTCTATCAAAAAATCTTACAATACCTCTAATTAATCTCATCAATGTCATCCTCCTCATCATCTGTTTCAACTACAAAAGTTTCAGATTTTGGCATTAATTCTTCTAAAATAAGTTTTTTAACTTCATTTATAGATAAATTATAATTTAATTTTCCATCTACTGCCACAGAAACTCTTCCTGTTTCTTCTGATACGATAATTGCTATTGCATCACTTTCTTCAGATATTCCTATTGCTGCTCTATGTCTTGTTCCTAGTCTTTTACTAAATTTCATATCTACTGTTGTAGGGAAAACTGCACCAGCACATGAAATCTTATCTCCTTGGATAATTACTCCACCATCATGTAATGGATTATCTGGGAAGAAAATTGAACATAATAATTCATTTGAAATATCAGCATATATTTTTTTTGCTTTTTCAATATAATTTAATAGAGATGAATCTCTTTCTAAAACTATTAAAGCACCTATTCTATTTTTCTTTAAATATTCTAAAGATAAACCAATTTCATATACTAGTTTTTCTCTTTCTGAAATAGTTAATGTTTTATGTCTTCCTAATAAATTAGTTTTACCTAATTGTTCTAATACACTTCTAATTTCTGGTTGAAATATAATAATTATAGCAAGTGGTCCCCAAGTTATAACATATTCAAATAATAATCCAATAGTAACTAATCCAAACCAATCACTAATAATCTTAACTAATACTACTATTAATATTCCTTTAAATAATAAAGAAAATTTAACATTTTTTCTAATATTTTTTAAAATATAGTATGACATTATCCATACTAAACATATATCAACAACTTTTTTAAAAATTGTTAAAAAACTATCTAAATTCATAACTTCCTCCTAAATTCTATTATTCTTCTTATTCTTATAATTTAATATTATAAATATAAAACCTAAAAATAAAACAATAACAGCACTAAAAATAACTTCATATTTAATATTAATATCTTTGTTTTTTACATTAATTTTAATAGAATTTTTTATTTCTTTGTCTTTATATTTAATTCTAATTGTTTTTATATCTTTATCTTTTTTAATATACCATGTATAAATATTACCATCTACTTGATCTGCATTATTATCTATAACAACAAATGGAACTTCTATTTGTACAGTTATATCATCATATATTAAACTTCTAGAAGCATTTGAATCAAGTTTAACATTTTGTTTTGCAATTAAAGTTACTATATCCCCATCTCTAGTAACTTTTACCTTTTTTATAACATCTGATGAAAAATTATCCCTATATTTTTCAATTGAATCATATGATAAAAAAGCAGTTACTTCTGTATTATAGTTATCACTTTTAGTACTAGTTTTAATATCTAATTTATTTCTATTATAAATATTTGTTAAAAAAGTAACAGATTGTTTTTCATCTAAGTTTGTTTTTGATTTCATCCTATTTGTATTTTCTTTTGCAACTACTTTTTCATTAATTGTTGAATCTTTATTAATTGTTAATTTATAGTCGACACTACACCCAGTTAAAAACAAAATAAATGAAAAAAATATAATTTTTTTAATATTTTTCATATCATCATCCCAGTACTCTAAAATTATAACATAAAAATAAATTTTAATATATAAAAAATGAAAAAAATATATAGCTTTTTTAAGCTATATATTAAAACATATTGTTAAAATCTGTTGTTTCATCAAGTGTTCTATCTTTATTACTATCTAGTTTTTTCATTATTCTATCTAATTCATTATCTACTGAATTATCTTCAATTTTTGTTTCAGTATTTTTATTAATACCACCAAGAATTTCAGATAATTTTTTATTATTATTTTTTGGTTCTTCAACCTTTGCAACTTCTTCTTGAGGTTTAGTTTCTTCTATAGGTTTTTGTTCAGTGAAATCTGGAAGCACTTCGTTTTTTACTTCCTCTGGTTCCTCAACTTTTGTTTCTATTATTTCTTTTGGTTCTTCTTTTATTTCTTCTTGCTTTGGAAATTCTTCTTTAGAATCTTCTATATTTTTTTTAACAGGAATATCAACATTTTCTTCTTTTGTTTGATTATAAAATTTATCTGTCTCAGTATTAATATTATTTTTATTTGTTAAACTAATACTTTTTTCTAAATTTCTAGCTTTTATACTACTATCGATTAAATAACCAATTAATACTAAAATTAAAAACCCACAAATACAAATTAATAAAATTGTATTATCATTAATAAAATACATAATATTTTGTAATACATTATTCATATACATTCCTCTTTCTATTCTAAATCAATTTTAGCATTATCAAAATTATTTTTCAAGATATTTTGATAATTATATATATTTTTTTATATTTTATGTTATAATTATATAGAATAGAGGTTAATATGAAGAATATAAAATATAGAAAATTTTTATTATTTGTTTGTTTGGTATTACTAACACTTATTCTTTCTTTTTCATCAAATTTAAGTATGGTTAATAACTTCTTCAAACTTAAAAGTTCTGTTTCACAAGCAACAACTTTTCATAATTGGAGTGATTTAAGTCTTATTGATAATACATATTCACATTCAACAATTTTTTATACTAAGAATACAAATATATATGCATATAAAAATTCAAATTCAATTAATGTTGATATAAGAGATGATGTTTTTAATAATGCAAATGCTTCTAAAGGAACAGCTAATACACCAATATTCACAATGAATAATATAAATCAAGAAATAAAATATATTATTACTGATTGTGCACTCGATAATAATAATGAATTAATAGATGTTGTTGTAAGTATTACACCTGTAAGTTTATGGAATAATGATAGTAATATACAAATATCACTAAGCCCTTACATATTTAATTCAGATAGTGATGGACATATTTCTTCACAAGACCGAATAGATACTAAAAAAACAAATTACACTAATAAAAAATTAGATTATAATGATCCTATACAGTTTGATTTAATAGCAAGATATGCAGAAGCACAAGTTACTGTTTCTTATTATAAAGATATACAAATTGGTGGAAACTATACACCTGATAGTAACAGTATTAAATATGTTAATGGATTACAATCAATTTTAAATAATAGTGAAATTGCAACCAATATAACTAAAGTAAATTCTTTTTATTATGATATAGATATGCCTGTATATTATGAAAATGCATCAGTTTTTAAAGGAAGAGAAGGTATTTATCCTACTAGTGGATATACAAATTTATACTATAAAAGTGATAGTAAATCTATGAAGGTTAGGGATTATACTACTTCTTCTGATGGAGAAATTAAAACAAAATCTAGCAGTGAATTATATTTAAGTCATAATGAAAATGGTAATGGTGTTTTCGCTGCAGCAAATCCTTATATTACTAGTACTGGTAATATTAATGGAATTTATTATGCTACTTCAGCAGAATTATTAACCTCTGATTTATCAGGAGTGTATACATTTAATTATGCAGGTGTATCTTGCGGAATGGATTTTGCATTCTTTTCTCCACAAGGTTATGATATGAGTAATATTGATAATCCAAAAAAATCTGTAGATTATCAGTATGAAATGCCAAATGATGGTTATGCTTATACCGGTGAATCATTTGACTATTATATTAAACAATATATTCCAAATAACTATTATAGTAATGAATTAGGTTTTTCAACTGTTTATAATAATTTTTCTACAAGTGAAAAATTAAAAAACTTAGTTATTGAAGATTCTATAGATAGTGGATTAACTGTTTTAGATGGAACTACAATCTATGATAATAATAATAATGATATAAGTAATAATTTTAATATATCAAATCAAAATAATACAGTTTCTGCTTCTTATAAGAATTCAAGTGAATATTTTAATACATCCAGTGCTTATAACAATTTATATACTTTAAAAATTCCTGTTTCTTATAATACACCAGTTAGTAGTCCTATCACAATAAATAATACCGCTAGTGTATCTTCTACAAAAGATTCCAATAATGCTACTGAAGTTACAAAAAATACTGATAATGTATCCGTTACAATTAAAAGTCCAAAGGTTGTTTATAACTGTTCAGCTAATGGTGGAACTGGATATCAGGGTAATGCAGCTATTTCTACACAATATTATAATGTTGATGATGATGTAGATTTAACTAAAAAATGTAATAAAAATGGTTGGAAATTTATAGGTTGGAGTAAAGAACAACTATATAATGGAAATAATTTATTAGATTCATATAATATACCTTCTGCTGAAGAATTACATGTAAATGAATCATTAGAAACAACAACACTATATGCTATTTACACAAAAGATATTACAATTAAAACTCCTTCTTATACAAAGAATTATGATGGTAATTCTATATATAGAAATGATAATATTAATACTAGTTGTAATGTAACATCAGGTTATTTAGATACAGGTGCATCATTTACAATTTGTAATACATCATTAAATACAGAAAATAATAATATAGTAAATGTTGGTACATATAATAATGAATTACTAAATTATAAAATAATGAAAGATAATGATGATGTTACTAGTTTATATAATGTAACAATTATAAAAGGAAATCTAACAATTAAACCAATCGCCCTAACTTGTACTAGTAATACATTAATAAAAAAATATGATGGTTCACCATTAACAAATGGAAATGGAACATGCACAGGTTTAATTCCTAACCATACTGCAAAACTTACTAACTCAGGAAGTATAACTGAAGTAACTGTTCTTCCAGGGGACGTAAATAATGATGGATCAATTAATTCTGGAGATGTTGCAATATTATCAAATCATATTAATAATATTCAAGTAATAACTGATGAAAATTTATTAAAAAATGCAGACATAAATATTGACGGAAGTATTGATAATAATGATTTAACATTATTACAAAACTATGTTTCAGGAGAAAGTTCAGAAATTACTGAACCTTATGGAATGACTGATAATCATATAGATTCAGTAGTAATAAAGAATTCAAATAAACAAGATGTTACTAATAATTATGATATATCATATAATTATGGAAAATTGATTATTTATCAACGTGAATTAACTATTAATCTCTCTGATCAAAGTAAGATTTATGATGGAACTCCTTTAAATTCAACTAATGAATGTTTAATAGATCAAAATACACAGTTACCTAATGGTCAAACTATATCTACATGTAATACAAATGGAAGTATTACTGATGTAGGATCTACCGAAAAAACTTTAAATGAGTTAATAATTAAGAAGAATAATAATAATATTTCATTATTAAATTATAAAATTAAAGTTAATAATGCTAGTTTAACTATTGAACCAAGACCTATTGATTGTACAAGTGCTAGTGATAGTAAAGTTTATGATGGTACACCATTATTAAATAGTAATGGTACTTGTAATAATCTTGTTGATAATCATACCCCTACATTTGTAAATTCAGGTTCAATAACAAAAGTTGGAACAAAAGAAAATAAAATTACTTCAGTAACTATTAAAGATTCTAATAATATCGATGTTACTAATAATTATGATATAAATAAAATTAGTGGTACATTAACTGTTACTAAAAAACCTATTACCGTTACTACTACTAACCAAGAAAAAGTATATGATGGTTCTCCACTAGAAGCTGATAATAATTGTTCTAATGACGGTTTAGTAACTAATCATAATATTAGTTGTACTAATACTGGTTCTATTACTAATGTTGGAACTGAAAATAAAATAATAGATACTGTTGTTATTAAAGATTCTAATAATACCGATGTTACAAATAATTATGAAATAACAAAAACAAATGGTACTTTAACAATTACTAAAAAACCTATTACTGTTACTACTACTAACCAAATTAAAGATTATGATGGAACTCCTTTAAATGCTGAAAATGATTGTTCTAGTAATGAATTATTAAATGATCAAACATTAACATGTACTAATACTGGTTCTATCACTAACGTTGGAAATCCTGTGAATAAAATAATTAATACTGTTGTTATTAAAGATTCTAATAATGTTGATATTACAAACAACTATGATATTACTAAAATAAATAAAACATTAAAAATAAATAAAAGACAAATAGTAGTTACTACTACTAATCAAGAAAAAGTATATGATGGAACTCCTTTAAATGCTGAACAAAATACATGTTCTTTAAAACTAGGTAGTTCTTTAGGTCAAAATCAAATATTATCTGGATGTGAAGTTACTGGAAGTATTACTAATATTGGAATAACTCAAAAAGAGATTCAAAATATAACAATTACTGATAATAATAGTAATGTTATAAGTAATGATAATTATGATATTACATATAATAATGGAATATTAAAAGTTACAGGTAAAATTAAACCTTCTATAACAAAAGAAATAACTAGTAATAAACCATACTATAGATTTAATGATACTATTGATTATAAAATTACAATTACAAATAATGAATCATATGATATAAAAAATGTTAAAGTTAGAGAAAACACTATTAATGCTTCTTTTGTGGAAAACTCTAATTATGAAATAGTTAATGATTATTTAGTAAATATACCTACTATAAGTGCTAATTCAAGTGTTATAGTATATGCTAAATATAAAGTTACTAAAAATGATACAAATCGTGTAATAAATGAAGTACAAGTTATAGATGCTGAAGCTGATATTGATTCTACATTTGATGATGATGAAGATATTAAAGATACTGCAACAGCTAATTTACAAAGTAAAATTACAATTTGTAAAAAAGTAAATAATTTATCTTTAAATAATACATTCCAATTTAAAATAAAAGGTACTAATAATGAGTATGAGAGTTATATTGCAATTAAAAAAGAAGAATGTAGTAATGTATATGTTGATCCTGGAAAATATTCTATAGAAGAGATTGTTCCACAGGAATATGAAATAGATAAAGTTGAAGGTTCAATAACAAGAGATAAAGAAGAATTAAATGTTATTCAAGGAAATAATTATAATATTAGATATACTAATATATTTACTAAAAAAGTATTTATGCATTCCTTTGGAAGAGTTGTTAATTTAATTAAAGGAGATGATTAAAATGAATAAAGTAAGGAAATTTTCAATTATTTTAATTATCCCTTTTATAATATTCTCAATGCAAAAAGTATATTCTTTTTATCAAACTAATTATATTATTCCAAATAAATTTAAAGCTGCTACTTATAATGTTGTATTAGAAGAAGAGTTTTATGATGAATTTGGTACTAAGAAAGTCTGGATTGCAAATAATGAAACAGGTAATGCAAATGTTGTATTAAGAATTAATTATGATGAAAGTTTTAGTAAAACTGTGGATAATGAAAGATTAACATTAAGTAACATTGTTAATAATCAAAATGTTGTTGATAAAGTGTGGACAGATGATTTCTTAAATGATTTTGAAAAAGGGAATGATGGTTGGTACTATTATAAAAAAATATTAAAACCAACTGAAAAAGTACAAATTCTAGAAAGCATTAGTCTCAATGAAAATTTAATATTAACTAGTCCATATTATCAAGAATATAAATCATATGATTATAATTTATCATTTAATTTTGAATCCATACAAGCAACTAAAAATGCTGTTAAAGAAATATGGGATAAAGATATAACAATAAATAATGATAATGTAGATTGGGAAGAAGGTATATAATGAAAAAAATATTACTATTAATAGGAATTCTTTTTATATCTATTAGTAATGTATATGCAAAAGATAATAGATTATATTTTATAGAAGATAATGATAAGTTATATTATGATAGTAAAAGTTTTGATGAAGAATTATTTATGAATCATACAGATATGCTTCCTGGAGAAATATATACTGATAAATTAATATTAGAAAATTCTTCTAAAAAAACTTATACATTATATTTTAAAATAAAAGAAAGACAACAAAGTGAAGAAGCAGATAGTTTTTTAAATTATATCGATATGAATATATATCTAGATAATGAATTAATATATAGTGGAAATATTAAAGGTAATAATTATGAAGATGTTAATTTAAAAAATGCGATTAAATTATTAGATATCAAACCAAATCAAATTAGTAATATGAAAGTTGAAACATACTTAGATGCAAGTTATGATAATTATAATAATACAACTAATTCTTATATAGATTTTGAATTCTATTCACAATATGATAAAGATGAAGTAATTGTAGAAAAAAATGAAGTACAATTAATTCAACCTAAAACTGGTGATAATATATATTTATACGTTGGATTATTAATAATATCTACATTAACATTTATTATTTTATATTATAAACAAAGAGTTAATAAAAAAACTTCAAGAAAATAAGTCTTGAAGTTTTTTATTCTAAATAATTATTATCTCTTCTTTTTGATTCAATGATTGTACCATAAGTTTTATATATTGCTACTTCTACATTTATTAGGTAAATCTTTTAAATATCTTTCTAATAAATCAGCAATTGATATAAATTTTGGTATATCAGTGTCATCTTCAATAGGTTCTGTTTTTGAAAATTCAATCATAAAACCTTCTATATTTTTTTTAGTAGGCACCCACATAATAATTTCCATCTTCGTAAAAATATACAATTCTATAACCTTCATCAGCTTTTTTATATCATTCATAGTTATTCTCAAATTATTTAAGTTCTTCTTTTGAAATAATCATATAATTACAGCCTTATATAATAATACAATATAATTTATTTTATTAATTTAAAAATATTAAATTTACTTTTCTTTTTCTTTAAATATATATCTTTTTTATATAATATTTTTTTATTATTCATAACATAATAAGTACCTACTTTATTATTAAAATTAGTCTTTCTATTTACTTTAGTTTTTCCTTTATATTTGATATAAATATCATCATTTGTTATATAATTATTTAAAAATAAGTAAACATTTTTATCCGAATATATTTTAATTTTCTTATTATAATATTTTATATCTGTAATATAAGTATTCTTTTTTAATATTAATTTATTTGAATAATTATTTTTAAAATAGTCATATATTTCTTTTTGATCTAAATAATTTTGATTTTTACTTTCAGAAGGTGCACCTAAGGTAATAAGAATAAATGCATTAGAATTAAATAAAGAATAAGAAGCTAAACATAAACCAGCATTATTTGTATAACCAGTTTTTCCACCATTAAAATAATTTAAATCTAATTTTTTTGCTTTTACTTTTGGTCCATTAAATGAAAACATAGAATCTGATGTTGTGTAAGAACTTTTAGTAAATACTTCCTTAAATTTATTATTCATTAATGCATATTTTAATAATATATACATGTCATTAGCACTGGAATATTGATTTTCTTGATCTAAACCTATTACATTCTTAAAATTAGTGTTTCTCAAGCCTATTTTAAGGGCTTTTTCATTCATTAACTTAACATACTCTTCCTCACTACCACTTATCGATAATGCCAGTTTATATGCTGCATCAGCACCTGATTTTAAAATAGTACCATATAATAAATCATCATAAGTTAATTCTTCATTATCTTTAAATCCAATAACTGCTAAATCACTATCTAAATCTTTAAAATCATCTTGTTTAATTATTACTTTTTTAGAATAATCATCTATTTTCTCTATAGCTACAATTACAGTCATTATTTTTTGTAAACTAGCAACACTTACTTTTTCATCTTTATTCTTCTCATATAATATCTCATTAGTTGTTAAATTATATAAAACTGCATTTTTTGACTGAATATTTATATCTAAAGCATACACTTTATTAGAAAATAATAATAAAATTAAAAATAATAATACCTTTGTTATTCTCATATTCTTTATAACCTTTCCTTGTGTTCTTTTTTATAATAAAATAAATAAACAATTCTTATTTGAATTGTTTATTTTTTTTAATTTCAATATAAGAATCTATTGCTTCTAAATATTCTCTATTAAATGGAATATCACTATTCTTAAGTTCACTCCTTAATACACTAGATTCATTCTTATTCTCAGATTTTTCAATATCTTCATTATATTCATTTAAAACTCTTTCTTTTAATGCTTTTAAATCTTCTATACTTGAATTATTTAAATAATCAAATTTTTTTAAATTATCCATATTACACCTCGTTTATATAATATTAACATAAAGAATTATTATTGGCAATTATTATTTTCCATAATTCCTCCTTATATTTTTTAGAGAATTAAAAACCCTACACAATAATATATGTTGGGTTCTGATTAATATTATTGGTGGAGCTAAGGGGAGTTGAACCCCTGTCCAATCATAATTCATAGATAGCGTCTACAAGCTTAGTTAGTTAAAGATTTTCCTAATCGTTAAATAACTAACAATCATAAGGATTAGTAAGTCTAATAATATTCGTTATTATTCTTAGACAAAATAATAATATATTCCACTAAAAATGACCCTTCTATTTATTCACGTGGAAAAGAATAAAAGAAAGTTGCATTTACCTTAAACTAGGCTAAAGCTACACTATTACTTCTGAATAATGAAGCAAATGCAGTTTTTAAATTGTTTGCATTTATTGTTTTTTGTTCGTAACGTGTTCCTCCGGCTTGCAGCTATAAACTTCATATAATTGTCAAAACCAATATAGCCCCATAAAAAAATTATATAAAAGTTTTTTATTTATGTCAAATTTCCCTTATTTCAAAATGTATCAAAAAAATTGACAAATTATAAAAAATAATTATAATATTATTACTTTAAAAAAAAGGAGAATTTTATATGATAACAAAAATGCAAAATAAGAAAAAAAGTTATTTTGGACAATATAAACATAATTTTAATGTATTAAATATTAAATTAGATGTTTATATTACTATGGAAAAAACTTATTATGACAAAAAAGGATTAAAAGATGTAAAAATTCTTAATGAGGAATATGCAGTTTCTATAAGAGAAAATGATACATATAGAAAGGCTACTAAAGAAGAATATGAAACTATTGTAGAATTATACAAAAATCCTAAAGATAATAATAAATGTAATAACTGTAGTAATGCTTATCCATCTAAATGTCAAAAAATCGCAGATTATAATAAAAAAGCTCTAGAATATTATAAGTTTATGCCAGATGCTTTACTACTATTTAGCTATGAGAAAGATGCTGAAACTGGAGAAAAATACTTAAACTTACATAAATTTGTTATTCCACAATGTTTAAATTTTGAAATAATTAATAATAAAAAGAAAAGTAAAAAATCTTTAGAACAGTTAAGAAAAGCTAGAGAAAGTTTATTTTCTTCTTATGCTGGCGGTGTTAATGAATCAGAAAATGATCGTACTTACCAAAGGTTAATTGAAAGTGGAACACTTAAGAAAATAAAAATAACTAAATAAAAAAAAGAAATCGTAAGATTTCTTTTTTTAAAATTCTAAATTTTTTAATTGCCTATTAATTATATTTGAATATGCAATATCTGTATTAATATATATAATAGTATTATTTATCCTAGATACTTTTTTATAATTATTATTATAACTTAATTCATAATATGAATAATTACTTATTGATTTTGAATTTTCCTTATATTTATTTACTTTTGAAGTAGATATATCTTTTTTTAAGTTATTATAAAAAACTTTTGAAGAAGCTTCATCTTTTAATTCAAAAAATTGGATAGTATATTTTTCTTCTTTTTCCACAGCATAATATACATTATTAAAATATTTATTATTATATATATTATCTTTTTTATTAACTATAACATAACCTTTTTTTTCCATATATTTTTTAAATTGATCTGCTGTTACATTATCCTTTTTTTTACATCCAGTTGTTAAAAAAATCATAAATAAAAATAATAGGATTAAGGACTTATTAATCTTCTTCATAGTGCCTCCTATTATCTTTATAATATCATATTAGTATTTTTATATCAATAATTATAAATATTTAAATTGTTTGTTTACATCTCTTTTAATATCTCTTTCTTTAATTGTTTCTCTTTTATCATAAGTATGTTTACCTTTACAAATACCTATTTCTAATTTTGCTTTAGAATTTTGTAAAAATAATTTTAAAGGAATAATTGTATATCCTTTTACTTTTATTTTTTCATTTATTTTTAATATTTCTTTTTTATTTAATAATAATTTTCTTGTTCTTTTTTCATCTAAATTATTAAAACTTCCTTTTTCATAATTAGATATATGCATATTTAATACAAATGCTTCATTATTATTAATAATAATATAACTATCTTTAAGATTGCATTTTCCTTCTCTAATAGATTTTATCTCAGTACCTGTTAATACAATACCAGCGATATATTTTTCAAATATTTCGTAATCATATCTTGCTTTTCTATTTAGTATTTCCATTTTCATCACCTTTTTTATCTTCAATTATTTCAAAATCAATTGTACTATTTTCTTTACTAGCAGATATTACTTTAACCTTTACTCTATCACCAAGTTTATATATTTTATGTGTTCTTTGTCCTATTAAGGAATTTGTTTCTTCATTATAATTAAAGAAGTCTCCCTTTAAATCTTTTACATGTACTAAACCTTCTATTAAATTGTCTAATTGTATAAACATACCAAAACTCATAATACTATCAATTATTCCTTCATATTCTTTACCTATATGATTTTCCATATATTCAGCCATTTTCATATTTTCTACATCTCTTTCACAATCAATGCTATCTCTTTCTTTTTTTGAAGAATGAGCACATATTTCAGGTAAAGTTATAATACTATTATCAATTATTTTATTTAATTCTTTCACAGAAGGTTTATTAAATATATATTTTCTTAATAAAGTATGTACAGTAGTATCTGGAAATCTTCTTATTGGTGAAGTGAAATGTGTATAACATTTAGAACCTAAACCATAATGACCTACATTTTCCATTTTATATTCTGCTTTTTTCATACATCTTAATAAAAGCATAGATAATACATTGAATTCATTTTTATCTTTTAATTGATCTATAATCTTCTTTAATTCTAATGGATTTTCAAAATGTTTATTTGACTTAACTGTATATCCTAATAAACTTATTTGTTTTAATAAGTTTTGTATTTTTTCATCATCTGGTACTTCATGAATTCTATATACAAATGGATATTGTAAATAATAAACATGAGTCGCAACTGTTTCATTTGCGACTATCATGAAGTCTTCAATTAAATTTTCTCCTTTACCTACTTCTCTTTTTTTAATTTCATAAGGAAAACCTTTTTCATCAACTAATATTTTTGCTTCGCTTGAATCAAATTCTAAAAATCCTCTAGATAGTTTTTCTTTTCTTAAAATATTAGATAATTCTTCCATTAATTTTAATTTGTCTACAAATTCTTCATATCCTTCAGGCACTTCTTCATTATTTAAAATCTTATTTACATTTTTATAAGTCATTTGTTTTTTTGATTTAATAACACTTTCAAAAATATCATGATCAATAACTTTACCATTTTTATTAATTGTCATCATACAAGTAATTGCTAATCTATCTTCATTTGGGTTTAAAGAACAAATACCATTACTTAATTTATGTGGAAGCATAGGTATAACTCTATCTACTAAATAAACACTAGTTCCTCTATCTTTAGCTTCTTCATATAACTTAGTATTTTCTCTTACATAATAAGAAACATCAGCAATATGAACACCTAAAATATAGTTGTCATTATTTTTTTCAATAGAAATAGCATCATCAATATCTTTAGTATCATCACCATCAATAGTAAAAATAGTTTCATTTCTTAAATCTTTTCTACCAATTATTTCACTTTCTGATACCTTATCTGGAATATTATTGACTTCATTCATAACTTCTTCAGAAAATCTATCATTTATATCATAATTATAAACTATTGATAAAATATCCACTCCAGGATCATTTTTATGACCTATAATTCTATTAACTTTACCAATATACTTATATTTTGATAATTCTTTTTCTAAAGACACTTGAATCTTATGTCCATCCACTAAATTTTTTAAATCTTCTTTATCTATAATAACTTCAATATTTAATTTATCATCATCAGGTTTAAAATATGGCTTATTATTTTTAATCATAAATTCACCAATAATAAGTTTTGTATTTTTCTTTAAAACCTTAATTACTTTTCCTTCATTAGATCTTGTTGTATTTTTTAATATTTCAATAGCAACTAAATCTTTATTTAAAGCACCATTTAAATTTGATTCTTCTATATATATATCATCTGATTCATTTTTTACAGATACAAATCCATATCCTTTTTTTGTTATAGATATAATTCCTACTTTTAAATGACTTTTTTCAAATAATATATATTTATCTTTTTTAGTTCTATAAATAATACTTTCTTCTTCTAACTCATTTAATACTTCAAGTAAATTAGTTAATTCATTAACTTCATTTAAATTTAACAAATTACCCACTTCTATAGAAGATAAAGCTTTTTCACTTTTTTTAAATAATTCTAATACCTTTTCTCTCATAGCTTCCTCCAATTATATTATAAAATAAAAAGACTTTTAATAAAAGTCTTTATTACATAAATGACATAACTAAACATATTACAAAAAATAATATACCTAATACTAAAGTAAATCTACTAATAAATAATTCAAATCCTCTTTCTTTTCTTTTTGCAAAAAGTTCTGAATTTGCGCCCATTAAAATATTAGTGGCAGATTCTGCTTTATCACTTTGTAATAAAACTACAGTTATTAATAGAATTGATATTATAAGTAAAATTACATCCATTAAAATCTCCTCCAATAAAATATATTTTAACATATTTTAAACAAATTGAAAATACCAAACTAATAAATAAATTAAACTCATTATCAAAGATAATAACAAATAAAATAATTTATTTTTATATTTATTTAAAATAATAATACTTAAGAAAAAAGTTATTATTAAACCTCCATAAACATACATCATACTATATTTATCAGAATAAGAATATACATGTCCATTTTTAATAAAAATATCTGCTAAAGACAGTACTAGAAAATTAAAAATATTACTACCAAGCATATTAGATATAGCCATATTAACATTATTTATTCTAAATAATTCAAAAGTAGTTACTACCTCTGGTAAACTTGTTGTTATTCCTAGTAATATCGCACCTAAAGATGAGGATGAAAAATTAGGATATAAGTGTGATATTTTATCAACTTGTAAAGTTAGTAAAACACTTAAAATAATTAATAAAAAAGAACACACTATAAATTTTAATGAAACATATTTTACTTTAGAAGTTCTAATTTCTTTGTTTTTATTATTCTTAATAAAAAGAATAACTAAAGTATATAGAAAATATATTATAAATAATAATAATGTTATTAAAGACATAAATTTATGGGTACATCCTATAATTATAAATATATATTCTAATATCAATATAAATGTTTCAAATAAATATTCTTTTTTTATATTCTTAAATATATTTTTTTTAAAAAAATAAATATTAAAAATTGATAATATAAATATATTAAACATATTACTACCTAAAATATCACCAAAAGATAAAGAAGGATTATTTATTAAAACTGATGAAATACACGTTATTAATTCAGGTAAACTAGTAATAGAGGCGATTAATAATCCACCAATTAATACAGAACCTAGTTTACTTTGTTTACTTAAAGCATCACCATAATATGATAACTTAATACTTGAAATAGATGTTAAAAATGCGAGTAATAAAAAAAATATTTCATCCATAGTTTTTCTCCTTTATAAAAGTATATTCAAACTATGAATAAAATATTATTTATTATTTAATTCTTCTTCTATTTTTACTAATCTATTGTACTTAATAACTCTTTCTAGGCGACATAAAGGTCCAGCTTTTATAAACCTTATTCCTAAACCTACACAAAAATCTGATATAAATGTATCATCAGTTTCTCCGCTTCTATGAGAAATAATATTATTAAAATTATAGTTTTTTGCTAATGAGATAGTATTTAATGTTTCAGTAACAGTACCAATTTGATTAAATTTAATAAGTATAGAATTAGTAAGATTATTATTTATTCCTTCTTGTAATAATTCTTTATTAGTTGCATATAAGTCATCTCCAACAATCATTATTTTATTACCTAATTCCTTATTAATCATTTTAAAAGAATCTTTATCATTTTCATCAAATGGATCTTCAATACATAATATTGGATAATTATCAACTATATTTTTGTAATAATTTAATAATTCTTCACTATTAATATAATTATTATCTACTTTATATAATTCTTTATTCTTATCATATAAATAACTTGCAGCAGCATCTATACCTATCATAACATCATCATATGGCTTATAATTAGATATTATTATTGCTTTTAATATATAGTCTAAGGCTTCTATATTTGATGATAAATTAGGCGCGAATCCACCTTCATCACCTATATTTGTTCCTTTATTATCATTTTTTAATAATATTTTTAAATTATTATATATTTCACTACTTGTTCTAATTCTTTCTTTTATTGTTTTTTGTAATGGTATAATATGAAATTCTTGAAAATCTAAATTATTATCCGCATGCATATTTCCATTAATAATATTCATTATTGGATAAGGCATATAATAATTAGTATTATATTTTTTACTAACATATTCATATAATTCCATATTATTTTCTATAGCAGAAGCTTTTATACACGCTAAAGATACACCTAAAATAGCATTAGCTCCTAATCTTGATTTATTTTTAGTACCATCTAGTTTTATTAATAAATCATCTATTAGTTCTTGATTTGTTACTTCTATACCTAATAGTTTATTCTTAATCTCTGTATTAACATTATTAATAGCTTTTAAAACTCCTTTACCTAAATATCTATTATTATCATTATCTCTTAACTCTAATGCTTCTTTTGAACCAGTAGATGCTCCAGAAGGTACACTAGCTTTACCAACTGCTTTATCTGTATAAACATATACTTCAATAGTTGGATTACCTCTAGAATCAATAATTTCACGAGCATATATATTATTTATCTTACCCATAGTATCACTCCTATTATAATTATAATATATTTTTTAATAAAAATATATTTATTATACAAAATTTTACTTTTAATATGTTATAATTATATAAATAGGTGATGATATGGAAATAGTACAATTAACTAATGAACAATTTGAAAATTTTTCTAAAAATTATAACATTAAAAATTTTAATCAAACTGTTGAATATGGTACTTTAATGGATAGACATAATTTTGATGATTATTATTTAGGATTAATTGATGATAATAATAACATATTAGCCGCAACATTAATTCTTGTTAATAAAGTATTTATAGGATATAAATGGGGTTACTGTCCAAGGGGATATTTAATAGATTATAATGATTTTAATTTATTAAGTATATTTACTGAAAAATTAAAATTATATTTAAAAAGAAGAAATTTTATGTTTGTTAAGATTGATCCAGATATTATATATAGATCAAGAAATAATAAAGGTGAAATAACAAATGAAATTAATAATACAAAAATATTAGAAAATTTAGTATCATTAGGATATGAACATAGTGGATTTAATCTTAATTTTGAAAACATAAAACCTAGAACATGTGCCGTTACTACATTAAATAAAGATGACATAGTATTTAATAAATATACTAAAGAAATTAGAAATAAAATTAGAAAAGCAGAAAAAAAAGGTATAGAAGTTGTTAAAGGTACTCCACAAGATATTAAACAATTTTATAATATTATTAAATATAAAAATGAAAAAAGAAAATTAAATTATTATTTAGACATGTTTGAAATATTTGGTAATTCAGATATGTTTGAATTATATTTTGGAGTAATTAATACTACTAAATACATAGAAAAAAGTAAACAATTATTTGAAGAAGAAGAAAAAAGAAATAATGATATTAATCAAGAATTAGAAGAAAATATAAATAGTAATAATACAAATAATATAATAAAGAGAAAAATGTATTCAGATAGCTTATTAAATAATTATAAAAAAAATATGGTATTAGCAACTGATTTATATAAGGAAAATCCTACTGGAATAATTGTTAGCGCTACTGTTATTATTAAATATAATAATGAAATATATTTCTTAATAGATGGAATAAATAGTGAATATAAATCATATTGTGCGAATCATTATGTTATATATCAATTAATGAATAAATATCATCAAGAAGGTTATAATAGATTTAATCTAAATGGAATTTCATTAGACTTTAATAAGAATTCAGAATACTTAGGATTAACTAGATTTAAACTTGGATTTGGAGCACATATTGAAGAATATTTAGGAGAGTTTAGTTTAATTATTAATAAGAATAAAACATCAACTTATAAAAAAATAAATCCAGTTATTGAATGGTTAAATGAACCTGTTTTATAACTGGTTTTTTTTTGCAAAAAAAAAGAAAGCTTAATTGCTTTCTTTAATTATTTAATTATTTTAGTAACTTTACCAGCACCAACAGTTCTTCCGCCTTCTCTGATTGAGAATTCAGTTCCTTCTTCAAGTGCGATTGGTGAAATTAATTCAACAGTCATTGAAACATTATCACCTGGCATAACCATTTCAGTTCCTTCTGGTAATGTTACAGTACCAGTTACGTCTGTAGTTCTAAAATAGAATTGTGGACGATAATTTGTAAAGAATGGAGTATGTCTTCCACCTTCTTCTTTAGCAAGTACATAAACTTGGCATTCGAAGTTAGTATGTGGAGTAACTGATCCTGGTTTAGCAAGAACTTGACCTCTTTCAACGTCATCTCTGTTAATACCACGAAGTAATACACCAGCATTATCTCCAGCTTCAGCGTAATCTAATTGTTTTCTGAACATTTCGATACCTGTAGCAACTGTTTTTTTAGTTTCTTTAATACCAACGATTTCAACTTCTTCGTTAATATTTAATCTTCCTCTTTCAACACGACCAGTAACAACTGTACCACGTCCTGTGATAGTGAATACATCTTCGATACTCATTAAGAATGGTTTATCAACATCTCTTTCTGGAGTTGGGATGTATTCATCAATAATATCCATTAATTCGTCAATTTTTTCTACATATTTTGGATCTCCTTCAAGAGCTTTTAATGCAGAACCATAAACAAATGGTGTATTGTCTCCATCATATCCATATTTAGATAATAATTCTCTAACGTCCATTTCAATTAATTCTAACATTTCTGGATCGTCAACCATATCACATTTGTTAATGAATACAACGATTCTAGGAACACCAACTTGGTGAGCAAGTAAGATATGTTCTCTAGTTTGTGCCATAGCACCATCAGTAGCAGCTATAACTAAGATAGCTCCATCCATTTGAGCTGCACCAGTGATCATGTTTTTAACATAGTCAGCATGTCCTGGACAGTCAACGTGTGCATAGTGACGTTTTTCAGTTTCATATTCAATGTGTGCTGTAGTGATAGTAATTCCTCTTGTTCTTTCTTCTGGAGTACCATCGATATCAGCGTAATCTTTAAATTGACCTAAACCTTTTTCTGCTTGTCTTTTAGAAATAGCAGCAGATAAAGTAGTTTTACCATGGTCTACGTGTCCAATTGTACCAATATTTACATGTGGTTTAGCACGATTAAATTTTTCTTTTGCCATTTAAATTTCCTCCTTTTTTAATGTACAAAATTATTTTATCTAATTCTTGAAAAAATATCAAGTATTATTCAAATATTATATTAATTTTTACCATTTTTTTTGATTATTTCTTCGGTAATATTTCTTGGAACTTCTTCATAGTGATCGAATGTCATTTGATATGTTCCTCTTCCTTGTGTATTACTTCTTAATGTAGTTACATAACCAAACATTTCTGATAATGGAACCATTGCAGATATTCTAAGAGCATTACCAATTGATTCTTGACCCATTGGTTTACCACGTCTTGAAGTAACATCACCCATAACACTTCCTAAGTATTCTTCTGGAACTGTAATTGCAACGTTCATTATTGGTTCTAGTAATACAGGTTTACATTTATTCTTAGCTTCTTTTAAAGCCATTGAAGCAGCAATTTTAAATGCCATTTCTGATGAGTCTACATCATGATATGAACCATCAAATAATGTTGCTTTAATATCTATCATTGGATATCCAGCAAGAATACCAGTTTGCATAGCTTCTTGTAGACCTTTATCAGTTACTGGTATATATTCTCTAGGAACTACACCACCAACGATAGCATCAACGAATTCATAACCTTTATCTTTATTTGGTTCAAATTTAATCCAAACATGTCCGTATTGTCCACGTCCACCTGATTGTTTAATATATTTACCTTCACAATCGCCAGCAACTGTAATAGTTTCTCTGTAAGCAACTTGTGGAGCTCCTACGTTACATTCAACATTAAATTCTCTCTTCATTCTATCAACAATAATATCAAGATGAAGTTCACCCATACCAGCAATAATAGTTTGACCAGTTTCTACATTAGTAGAAGCTTTAAATGTTGGATCTTCTTCAGCAAGTTTTTGAAGAGCAATACCCATTTTTTCTTGGTCAGCTTTTGATTTTGGTTCAACAGTTAATTCAATAACTGGATCAGGAAATTCCATTGATTCAAGTATACATGCATGTTTTTCATCACATAAGGTATTACCAGTTGTAGTATTTTTTAAACCAACTGCAGCAGCTATATCACCAGTATAAACTTCTGATATTTCTGTTCTTGAGTTAGCATGCATTTGTAATATACGTCCAACTCTTTCTTTAGTATCTTTACTTGAGTTAAGTACATAAGAACCACTACTTAATTTTCCTGAGTAAACTCTAAAGAATGTTAATTTTCCAACAAAAGGATCAGTCATTACTTTGAATGCTAATGCACTAAATGGTTCATTATCTGATGGATGTCTTTCAATTTCATTACCATTCATATCTGTTCCTTTAACTGAAGCAATATCAGTTGGAGCTGGTAAATAATCAATAACAGCATTTAATAAGAATCTAACTCCCATATTACCTAATGCATCTGAACATAATACTGGGAAGAATTCTGCGGCTAATGTTCCTTTTCTAATACATTTTTTAATTTCTTCTAGAGTTAATTCTTCTCCGCCAAGATATTTTTCCATTATTTCATCATCAAATTCAACAATTGAATCGATTAATTCTGCTCTTTTTTCTGTAGCAATATCTTTTAATTCTTCAGGTATTTCAATTTCAGTAGTTGTTTCATTATCATCACCTTCATAATGATAAGCTTTCATTTCTAGTAAATCAATAACACCATTAAATTCATTTCCTGAACCAATTGGCCATTGAATAGGTTTAGCATTAACTCCTAATCTATCTTTTATAGTTTTTAAACTATAAGCAAAGTCTGCACCTATTTTACCCATTTTATTACAGCAAATAATTCTAGGTACTTTAAACTCTGTAGCTTGTCTCCAAACTGTTTCTGTTTGTGGTTCAACACCTGCTTGTGCATCTAATAATGCAACAGCACCATCTAATACTCTTAAAGATCTAGATACTTCAACAGTAAAATCAACGTGTCCTGGAGTATCGATAATATTAAGTCTATAACCATCCCAGAATGCAGTAGTAGCAGCAGATGTAATAGTTATACCTCTTTCTTTTTCTTGATCCATCCAGTCCATTTGTGATTCACCATCATGTGTTTCACCAATTTTATGAATTCTATGTGTAAGAAATAATATACGCTCAGTAGTAGTTGTTTTACCAGCATCTATGTGAGCCATTATTCCAAAGTTTCTTGTTTTTTCTAACGAATATTCACGAGCCATAATTTATTCCTTTCTTACCATCTATAATGAGCAAATGCTTTATTAGCTTCTGCCATTTTATGAACATCTTCTTTTTTCTTAAATGCAGCTCCTGTTTCATTTGCAGCATCTATAATTTCATTAGCTAATTTTTCAGCCATTGATTTTCCGCCTCTAGCTCTAGAAGCATTAACTAACCAACGTAAAGCTAATGTTTCACCTCTTGTTGCAGATACTTCAATTGGAACTTGTACATTTGATCCACCAACTCTTCTAGATTTAACTTCTAAAGAAGGGGTAATGTTTTCCATTGCTTTAGTAAATACATCATTTGGATTTTCATTTAATTTGCTTTGAACTAAATCGAAAGCTTTATAAACGATTTTTTGTGCTTTTCCTCTTTTTCCATCTAACATAATTCTGTTAATTAATTTAGTAACAGTTTTTGTGTTATATATTGGATCAGCAAGTACATCTCTTTTAAATGAATGTCTTTTTCTCATAAATATCTCCTTTCATTATTTATTTGATTTAGGTTTTTTAGCACCGTATTTAGAACGACCTTGTTTTCTATCTTGAACTCCAGCAGTATCTAAAGTTCCTCTAATTACATGATAACGTACACCGATTAAGTCTTTAACACGTCCTCCACGAATTAAAACAACACTATGTTCTTGTAAGTTATGTCCTTCACCTGGAATGTATGCATTAACCTCTCTTCCATTACTTAATTTAACACGAGCATATTTACGTAATGCTGAGTTTGGTTTTTTAGGTGTAGTAACACCAACACGAGTACATACTCCACGTTTTTGAGGAGAAGATAAATTTCTTGTTTTTTTAGTTAAACTATTTAATCTAACATTTAAAACAGGTGATTTACTCTTTCTAACTTTATCTTTACGATTTTTTCTAACTAACTGATTAATAGTAGGCATTTTATTACTCCTTTCTTAACACACTACCTGGTGTTTCATTTTTGATATAAATTAAAGTTTTGCATAAAACAAAACTCTAATAAATCAGCAATACTAATATAACATTATAAACCTTAAAATGTCAATGTTTTTTTACTAGTTTTTTATTATTTTTATAATCATAATAATCAATTAATCCTCTATTATAAAATATATTTTTCTTATACTCTAATTCATTAATTATTTTATATGCAGTTCTATATGCCAAATTATATTCTTCACTTGAGATATCATAATTTAAATAAGCCATATATAAATCACTTTGATCAAGTAATTTTATTTTATTTTTCTTATTAGTGGTAATAATATTTGAGTTATATGTAACATCTAAATATAAGTCTTCATAATATATTTCATCATCTTTATATATAAACTTATTAACTATATCAAAATAATATTGTATTATTTCTCCTTTATCATTAATAAAAATTCTAACATTATAGTTTTCTTCTATTGGAGAATACTCAATTATAAAGTAATTATCATCAACAAATACTATTTTTTTATTAACACACGTTAATATGCTTTTTCCTTTTGTTTTTTTAATATTTTTAATTGTAACAAAAGCATTTAATTCATCATTTAAATATGTATTTATTTCACTATCTATTACTTCTCTCATAAATACATCTTTTACCTTTTTTATTTTCATATTATCAAACCACCAAATTAAGTATATTTTATTATAAAAAAAACAAATAATCAATTAATTATTTGTTTTCTTTTTAGATTTAGGCTTATTTTTATAGTTTGAAACTAATTCATCTATTTCTTCTTTTGTTAAAGTTTCTTGATCAATTAATTTATTAGCGATTAAATCTAATAAATCTTTATTATCTTTTATGATTTTTTTAGTAATTTCATATTGTTCTGAAATTATTTTTCTTACTTCTTCATCTATTTGATAAGCGACTTGTGATGAGAAATTCTTAATTTTATTATAATCTCTTCCTAAGAATACACTTGATTCTCCCTCTTCTAATTGAATAGGTCCAAGTTCACTCATTCCATATTCAGTAACCATTGCTCTTGCGATTTTAGTTGCTTTTTCAAAATCATTAGAAGCTCCTGTAGTAACTTCATTAAATATAAATTCTTCAGAAACTCTACCACCTAAATAACCACTAATTTTATCTAATAATTCATTTTTAGTTGCAAGGAATTTTTCTTCTTTAGGAAGCATTAAATTATAACCACCCGCTTGACCTCTAGGAATAATAGTTATTTTTTGTACATCATCTGCACCATCTAATTTTAATCCTACAACAGCATGTCCTGCTTCATGATAAGCAACAACTTTCTTTTCATGATCAGTATATTTTCTAGTTCTTTTTGCCGGTCCCATTATAACTCTATCATATGCTTCATCTATTTCAGCACTTGTTATAGCTTCTTTATCTCTTCTTACAGTTAATAATGCTGCTTCATTTAATAAATTTTCTAAATCTGCACCACTAAATCCAACTGTTCTTTTAGCAATATTTTCTAGAGTAATACCTTCTTCTAATTTTTTATCTTTTGCATGAACTCTTAATATATCTTCTCTTTCAGTTTTATCTGGTAATCCAACTGTAATTTGTCTATCAAATCTTCCTGGTCTTAATAATGCTGGATCTAATACATCTGGTCTATTAGTTGCAGCAATTATGATTATTCCTTCATTTGAACCAAATCCATCCATTTCAGTTAATAATTGATTTAATGTTTGTTCTCTTTCATCATGTCCCCCACCTAGACCAGTACCTCTTTGTCTACCAACAGCATCTATTTCATCTATAAATATTAAACAAGGTGCGGATTGTTTTGCTTGTTTAAACATATCTCTAACACGTGATGCACCAATACCTACAAATAATTCAACGAAATCTGAACCACTTATATAATAAAATGGTACATTTGCTTCACCAGCAACTGCTTTTGCTAATAATGTTTTACCTGTACCTGGAGAACCAACTAATAATACACCTTTTGGTATTCTAGCTCCCATTTTAGTAAATTTTTTTGGATTCTTTAAAAAATCTATTAATTCTTGTAATTCTTCTTTTTCTTCAGTTAAACCTGCAACATTTTCAAATGTTACTTTATTCTTGTCACTTTGTAATTTTGCTCTACTTTTACCAAAATCCATTGATTTATTATTTGAAGATAATTGTCTTCCTAAAAACCACAATAAAGCTCCACCAATTAATAAATATGGAAGTACATTTATTATAAAAGTAAAGAATAATCCTGATGTAGGATCTGATTTAACATCTACCTTTATTTTATTTTTATCTTGATACTTATTTATAACTACCATAGTTTCATCTGATAAAGGTGCAATTACATAATAACTTTCATTATTTTTATAACCTTTAATTTTACCAGTAATATCATAAGTTCCACCTTTAGCATTTGTAGAAATATTTATTGTTTCAACTTTATCTTTCTTTAAATAAGTTTGAAATTTACTATAAGATATCTTATGAATATTAGTACCAAAAGTACTACTTATAAAATATACAACTATTAATATTATAGCTAAAGCTAAATAAGGACTTATATTTTTTCTTGTATTTTTACTCATTTATTTTCCTCCTTGTTATACCATACTATTATATCATACTTTCCTTGTTTTAATGTATCATATTTTGATTTTTTTAAACCTGGAATAAAAATAATTTTATTATTACTATCTATCACTACAGGATAATTATCTCTTTTATCTTTATCAACCTTACAATCTTTTAAAACATCTTTAACTTTTTTTGTTCCATTTAAATTTAATACTTCAATAAAATCATTATCTTTAATATTTCTGACATATAATGGTAATTTAATATTATTACTATCTAAATGTGTTACATAATTATTAGTAAGATTTGTATCCTTTATAATTCCTATTTTTCCATAAGGAATATCTATCATTTCTTCTGTTAATAATAATTTATAAGATTCCTTATTTTTATCATTTATAAAATAAATACTTTCACTACTTACATATATTTGCTTATTACTTGGTAATGAAATAAATCCTGATTTTTTATTACTAACCAAATTAAAAATACTATCAATATGTTTATCATTAATTAGTTTTATTTCATTTTTATAATTTTCTAATAAAAATTTATAAATTATTTTTTTTATAATAAAAGTTTTTTCATTTACTAATTCTTTAATATTTATAACATTTTCTTTAATAATGATATAATACCTTTCATTAATATATTCTCTAATAAATTCATTATTCTCTTCTAATTCTTCACTAAATTTTAAATATTTTAAATGAATATTATTATTTTCTTTTTTTAATAAAGGTAAAATATTTAATCTATATCTATTCCTTGTTATTTTTTTATCAAAATTAGTTTTATCAATTCTATACTCTATATTATTATCATCTGCATATTTTAATATTTCTTCTTTAGTA
Organism: uncultured Erysipelotrichaceae bacterium; assembly: GCA_902801825.1. Taxonomy (GTDB): domain Bacteria; phylum Bacillota_I; class Bacilli_A; order RF39; family UBA660; genus RUG13038. The sequence goes on along the minus strand of CADCJS010000001.1, from coordinate 64,933 downwards.
TAAAAGATTAAAGGTCTTATTATTTTATAATTATTTCTATTACTAATTTTATTAAAACCAATATACCCATCTAATGAAGAACCTCTAGTTAATTTCATTAAAATAGTTTCAACTAAGTCATCTCCATGATGCGCGGTTAATAAATAATTAGAGTTATATTTTTTTATTATTTCTTCAAAAAAAGTATATCTTCTATCATGTGCTTCACTTTCAATATTTGTAGTTATATATGTATCAAAATCTATTTTTTCAAAAATAATATTATTATTTATACAAATATTTTTTACAAATATTTCTTCTTCTTCACTTTCTTGTCTTAATTTATGATTAACATGTGCACATACTATTTTGTAATTATATTTTTCTTTTAAATTATTTAATATATTTAATAATACAATTGAATCTGGTCCACCAGATACTGCGACTACAATTGTACTATTATTAACAATATTACTTGTAATAAAATCAATTGATTTATCCATAAAATCACCTAAGAATTATTATATCATAAAAAAAGAAGAATTAATCTACTAATTCTTCTTCTAAAACATCTAATGGTTCTTCATCATAATATTCATTAACCATTGTATATTCATCATTTGAATATTTCTTTAATCCAGTACCTGCTGGGATTAATTTACCAATGATAACATTTTCTTTTAATCCTTTTAATTCATCAACTTTTCCTTTAATTGCAGCATCTGTTAATACTCTAGTTGTTTCTTGGAATGATGCAGCAGATAAGAACGAATCTGTTTCTAATGATGCTTTTGTTATACCTAATAATACTGGTCTACCAGTAGCTGGTTTTTTACCTTCAAGTATTACTTTCTTATTAACGTCTCTAAAGTTATTAATTGATACAACTTTTCCAACAAGTAATGAAGTATCTCCAGCATCTACTATTCTAATTCTTGAAATCATTTTTCTAGCAATCATTTCAATATGTTTATCTGAAATATCAACACCTTGAGAACTATATACTTTTTGTACTTCTTGAACTATATAATTTTGAACTGTTATTGGGTCAGTTACTGCTAATAATTCTTTAGGAGAAATAGATCCTTCATTAAGCATATCACCAGCTTTAACTTCATCTCCAACTTCAACTCTAAGTTTAACACCATAATTTGTAGTTTGTTCATGAACTTCTTTATCAGTAGATATACTAATTTTAAATTTACCATTTAGATTTTCAATATTTGTAATTTTTCCTGCAACTTCTGCAACTGATGCTTTAATTTTAGGAATTCTAGCTTCAAATACTTCTTCAACACGAGGTAAACCTTGAGTTATATCTTCGCCTGAAGCAACACCACCACTGTGGAATGTTCTCATTGTTAACTGAGTACCTGGTTCACCAATTGATTGAGCTGCCATAATACCTACAGCTTCACCAATTTCTACAATATTATTAGTAGCTAAGTTTCTACCATAACATTTTTGACAAACACCGTCATGAGTTTTACAAGTTAGTGTTGTTCTTATTTCTAATTCTTCTATTCCAGCAGCTATTATTTTATCTGCTATTTGTTCAGTTATATATTCATTTTTATCAATTATTAAATCTTTTGTTTTTGGATTAATAACTTTTTTATTAGTAAATCTTCCAACTATTCTTTGTTTTAAAGATTCAATTATACTTCCATCTTTTTCATTTACAAGCGCTTTAACTAATACACCTTGGATTGTTCCACAATCTGCTTCTTTAACTACTATATCTTGTACAACATCAACTAATCTTCTAGTTAAGTAACCAGAGTTTGCAGTTTTTAATGCTGTATCAACGTTACCTTTACGAGTTCCATGTGTAGATAAGAAGTATTCAGATACGCTCATACCTTCTTTAAAGTTTGAAGTAATAGGAATTTCAACGGTTTTACCATTTGGCTTAGCCATTAATCCACGCATACCAGCCATTTGTGAGAATTGGTCTAAAGATCCACGTGCACCAGAATTCATCATTATAAATACTGGATTATCGCTATTTTCATTTGCTATATTAGCAAGTTCTTCAATAACATCTTCTTTTGCTTTTGACCATACTTCCAATGTTTTTTCATATCTTTCATCTTCAGTAATTAATCCTCTTTTATATTGTTTAGCTATTTGTTCAACTTTATTTTTACCATCTTCAATAATTTTTTCTTTTTTATCACTAGTTACAACATCAAATAATGACATAGTAATACCTGATAAAGTAGAATATTTAAATCCTAAATCTTTTAATGCATCTAACATTTGAGATGTTTCATTAGTTTTATATCTCTTAAATATTTGTGCGATAATATTAACTAAATTTTTCTTTTTAATTGGTTCAGCTAAATCTAATGAATTAATATATTCTTTTAAATTTGTACCCATCTTTACTAAATATTTATCTGGAGTTGCTTTTTCTATATTTTCATTTGTTCCTTCATTTATATATTGATAAGTATCAGGTAAAATTTCATTAAATGTTAATTTACCAATTGTTGTTATTAAATATTTATCTTTTTGATTATCTAAAAATACTTTATGATGGAAAGAATTAACTGGAACCACAATTCTAGTATGTAAATCTAGTTCTCCTCTTTCATAAGCCATTAAAGCTTCATTACTATTTTTAAATATTCTTCCTTCATTATCATTTTTCTTTTCAATTGATAAGAAGTAGTTACCTAAAACCATGTCTTGTGCTGGTGCAACTACTGGTTCACCACTACTAGGTTTTAAGATATTATTTGAACCAAGCATTAATATTTTAGCTTCTGCTTGTGCTTCTAAACTTAATGGAACATGAACTGCCATTTGATCACCATCGAAGTCAGCATTAAATGCAGGACAAACAAGTGGATGTAATCTAATAGCTTTTCCATCAATTAATTTAGGTTCAAATGCTTGAATACCAAGTCTATGTAATGTTGGAGCACGGTTTAATAATACTGGATGTCCTTGAATAACTTCCTCAACGATATCCCATACTCTATCATCTTGATTTTCAATCATTTTTTTAGCAGATTTAATATTATGAACTATTTCTTTTTCTACTAATCCTCTAATAACATGAGGTTTAAATAATTCTAATGCCATTTCTTTTGGAATACCGCATTGATACATTTTTAAATTTGGACCAACAACTATAACTGAACGTCCTGAATAGTCAACACGTTTTCCTAATAAGTTTTGTCTAAATCTACCTTGTTTACCTTTAAGCATACTACTTAAAGATTTTAATGCTCTATTAGATGGACCAGTTACATTTCTTCCACGTCTACCATTATCAAATAATGCATCAACTGCTTCTTGTAACATTCTCTTTTCGTTTTGAACAATAATTGAAGGAGCATTTAATTCTAATAATTTCTTTAAACGATTATTTCTATTAATAACTCTTCTATATAAATCATTTAAATCAGATGTTGCAAATCTTCCACCATCTAATTGAATCATAGGTCTAAGTTCTGGAGGAATAACTGGTATACAATCTAAAATCATCCATTCTGGCTTATTACCTGATTCATTAAATGCATCTAATATTTCTAACCTTTTTAATAATCTAACCCTTTTTTGTTCTTGTGCATCTTCTAATTCTTTTTGTAATTTATTGATTTCTTCTTGAATATCAACTTCTTGTAATAATTTCTTAATGGCTTCAGCACCCATACCTACTTCAAAAGAATCTCCATATTTTTCATAATATACTCTATATTCTTTATCAGATAAAGTTTGTTTTTTAGTTAATGGGGCTTTACCTGGATCAATAACTACGTAACTAACAAAGTATAATACTTCTTCTAATTCTCTAGGAGACATGTCTAAAACTAATCCCATTCTAGAAGGTACTCCCTTAAAGAACCAAATATGAGATACAGGAGTTGCTAGTTCAATATGTCCCATACGTTCTCTTCTAACTTTAGAAGAAGTAACTTCAACTCCACATCTATCACATATTATATCTTTATATCTTAATCTTTTATATTTTCCACATGAACATTCATAATCCTTTGATGGACCAAATATTTTTTCACAAAATAATCCATCTTTTTCTGGTTTTAAAGTTCTATAATTTATTGTTTCTGGTTTTTTAACTTCACCATAAGACCATTTTCTGATTTTTTCAGGAGACGCTATTGATATTTTTAATCCTTCAAATTTATTTGCATCCATTATTCATTAACCTCCCCTTCATCTATAGATTCTTCAGTTTCTTCTGAATCAACTATTTCTTTATTTTCTAATTCATTTTTCTTAATATTATTTATTTCAATTTCATCTAAAGATAAAGCATTATTCTCTTTATTTTCTAAAGATTCTAATTCAGTAATACCTATTTCTTCACCTTTATCATTTATCATACTTATATCTAGACCTAATGCTTGGAATTCTTTTATTAATACTCTAAAGCTTTCTGGAACTCCAGCTTGATGTATTCTGTTTCCTTTTACTATATCTTCATATACTTTTACTCTTCCAACAACATCATCTGATTTAATAGTTAAGATTTCTTGTAAGACATTTGCAGCTCCATACGCGTATAAAGCCCAAACCTCCATTTCACCAAATCTTTGACCACCAAATTGAGCTTTACCTCCTAATGGTTGTTGAGTAACTAATGAATATGGACCAGTTGAACGTGCATGTAACTTATCATCAACCATGTGATCAAGTTTAATCATGTACATAACACCTACTGCAACTTTTTGTTCAAATGGTTCACCAGTTCTACCATCATATAATACTGTTTTACCATCTTCAGGTAAATTTGCTTCTTTCATCATTTCTTGAATATCTTCTATTTTAGCACCATCGAAGTTTGGAGTTGAACAATATACTCCAAGTTCTTTTGCAGCCATACCTAAGTGTAATTCTAGAACTTGTCCAAGGTTCATTCTTGATGGAACACCTTGTGGGTTTAAACAAATATCAACTGGAGTACCATCTGGTAAAAATGGCATATCAGCTTCTGGTAATACTAATGAAATAACACCTTTGTTACCATGTCTACCTGCCATTTTATCTCCAACTTGAATTTTTCTCTTTTGAATTATATATACTCTTATTTCTTTACTTACTCCACTTGGAAGTTCATCATTATCTTTCTTAGTATATACTTTAATATCGTGAACAATACCAGCTGCACCATTTGGAACACGTAGAGATGTGTCACGAACTTCTCTTGTTTTTTCACCAAATATAGCATGTAACAATTTTTCTTCTGAAGTTAATTCAACCATACCTTTAGGAGTTACTTTACCTACTAATATATCATTTTCTTTAACTTCTGTACCTATTCTAATAATACCATTTGCATCTAAGTTCTTAATTGCATCTTCAGAAACGTTAGGAATATCTCTAGTAATTTCTTCAGGTCCTAATTTTGTATCTCTACATTGAATAGAGAAACTTTCAATATGAATAGATGTAAATGCATCATCTTTAACTAATCTTTCATTTAATACAATCGCATCTTCGTAGTTGTATCCATCAAATGTTGTAAATGCTACTGTCATATTTTTACCAAGTGCTAATTCACCTTTATCAGTACTTGGTCCATCAGCAATTATCATACCTCTAGTAACTTTTTCTCCAGCTTTAACTATTGGTTTTTGATGATAACATGTATTGTTGTTTGAACCTTCAAAGTTCATTAATGTATAAACATCTTTTCCACCAACAGTTTTAACAACTATCTTTTTACCATCAGCATATTCAACTACACCATCAGCTTTTGCTACTACTGTTGCACCTGAATCTCTTGCTATCATGTATTCTCCACCAGTACCTACAAATGGAGCTTCAGCCTTTAATAAAGGTAATGCTTGACGTTGCATGTTTGCACCCATTAATGCTCTGTGGGCATCATCGTGATCTAGGAATGGAATACAAGATGCAGTTACAGATATAATTTGTTGTGGAGAAACATCTATATAATTAACATCTTTAGTTTTTGCAATTATATTTTCTCCTCTATATCTTGCTGCAACTTCTTCATCTACAATTTTATCTTTATCAACTTTAACTGTTGCTTGTGAAATAATATAGTCTAATTCTTCATCGGCAGTTAAATAATCTATTTCTTCTTGTAAAACACCATCTTTTACTCTTCTATATGGTGACATAATAAATCCATATTCATTTACTTTTGCATAGTTTGCAAGAGATGTAATAAGACCGATGTTTTGTCCTTCAGGTGATTCAATTGGACAAATTCTACCATAGTGTGACTCGTTAACGTCACGAACTTCCATAGCAGCTCTTTCTCTTGATAATCCTCCAGGTCCTAAACTTGATAAACGTCTCTTATTTGTTAATTCTGATATTGGATTAACTTGATCCATGAATTGTGATAATTGTGAACTACCAAAAAATTCTTTAATAACAGCAGTTATTGGTCTAATATTTATTAATGATTTTGGTGTTGCATCTGCTTCTTCAATAGTTGTCATTCTTTCACGAATAACTCTTTCCATACGAGTTACACCAATTCTAAATTGATTTTGAATTAATTCACCAACTTGTTTAACTCTTCTGTTTGATAAATGGTCTATTTCATCTATATGCCCAATACCTTGTAATAAGTTTAAATAATAAGATACACATGCATATATATCAGAAATTGTTAATCTTTTGACAGTAATACTTGGATCATTACCAATTATTTTAACAATTTTTTCTTTATCATTAGGTGCATATACTTTAACTATTTGAACTTTATTATAAGAATCTAATTCATCATTTATTTTAACTTCAACTAAATTTAATCCATTATGTAATAATTCTTTTAATTCATTAAATACTTCTCTATCAACTAAAGTTCCTTTAGCAAATTTTACTTTACCATCTACTTTTATATCTTCAGCTAAAACTTGATTATATATTCTATCACATACATCTAATTTTTTATTAAATTTATATCTACCAACTTTAGATAGATCATATCTAAATTGATCAAAGAAATGAGTTATTAAATGGTTTTTAGCACTATCTAATGTTGCTGGTTCTCCTGGTTTTAATTTCTCATATATTTCTATTAATGATTCATCAGTATTTGTTGTAGAATCTTTTTCTAATGTGTTTAATAAATATTCATCTTCACCAAATAAATCTAATATATCCTCGTTTGAAGACAAACCAAAAGCTCTTAAAAAAGTAGTAACAGTTACTTTTCTGTTTCTATCAATTTTAATATCTACTCCATCTTTGCTATTTAATTTAAATTCAAGCCAAGTACCTCTATTTGGAATTATTTGAGATGTAAATATTTTTCTTCCATTTTTATCTGTTTCTACGCCAAAATAAGCACTAGGTGAACGTACAAGTTGAGATACAATAACTCTCTCTGCACCATTAATAATGAATGTACCACTATCAGTCATTAATGGTAAATCACCAAAGAATAATTCTTGTTCTTTAACTTCTCCAGTTTCATTATTAAATAATCTTGCTTGTACTTTTAAAGGTGCTGCATAAGTAGTTTTTCTTTCTTTGCATTCCTTAATACTAAATCTTGGTTCATCAAAAGAATAATCAGTTATTTCTAACGACATAGTTCCTGAAAAGTTTTCAACAGGAAATTGTTCTTCAATAACTTCTTTTATTCCTTCAGTTATTAACCAATCATAAGATTCTTTTTGAATGTCTAATAATCCCTTTAATTCTAAAGAATTAGACATTCTAGAAAAATCTCTTCTTTCACGATCTTTACATACTTTTTTTATTTTAAAAGCCACGCGTCTTCACCCCTAACAATAATATTTCAAAGAACATGTCCAAAAAGGTTAGAAAAGGACATAGTACCAATTTAAGATGTTATCAAAAATAAGCAAATAAGTCAATATATTTTAATAAAAAATAAAAAAAAGATTACTTAATTTTTCCACAAATAATATAAAAGCCTTTAGCCTTTTTAATTATTTCAAAATTATAATAATCTATCATATCTTTCATCATAGATAAAGCACCTTGATCCTTTCTCATAACTATCCATATTTCACCATTATTATTTAAATAATTTTTTCCATTTTTAATTATGTCATATACAACTTTTTTTCCAGCATGAATAGGTGGATTAGTTATTATACAATCATATTTTTTATTTATATTAATATAAGTATCACTATAAAAAACATTTGCTTCTAACTTATTTTTATTTAATGATTTTTTAGTTAATTCAAGTGCTCTATTATTAACATCTACCATATCAATAATATACTGTGGATTATTTTTTAATAAAAATAATCCAACAACACCACAACCACATCCCATATCTAAAAAACTATTTTTACCATTTAAATTAATATTTTCTAATAATAATCTTGTACCAAAATCTAAACCTTTTTTATTAAATACTCCATTATCTGTATAAAATATATAATCAAAACCGTTAATATTAACTTTGTTTTCCACAATATTACTTTCTAAATTAGAATTATTATTAAAATATTGATTCATTTCATTCACCTAAAAATATAATAACAAAAAAAAGACTTATTTAAAAGTCTTTTTTTATTATGCTATTTCTACAGTAGCTCCAGCTTCTTCAAGCTTAGCTTTAATATCATTAGCTTCATCTTTAGAAATATTTTCTTTAATAGCTCCGCCATTATCAGCTATATCTTTAGCTTCTTTTAATCCTAATCCAGTAATTTCTTTAATTACTTTAATAACTGGGATTTTTGATGCTCCAGCATTTACTAAATTAACAGTAACTGCAGTTGGTTCATCAGCAGCAGCACCAGCAGCAGGAGCAGCAGCAGCTGCAACAGCAGTTGGATCAATACCATATTCTTCTTTCATAGCGTCTACTAATTCTTTAATTTCTAATAAATTCATTTCATTTAATGAAGCAATAAAATCTTTTGCATTTAATTTAGCCATAATAAATTTCCTCCTTTAATAATTATTCACTTTTTTGTTCGCTAAGTAAATTTAAAGCGATTGATAAATCTTTAACTGTACCATAAAGTCCAGCAGCAAGCATAGTAAGTAATCCTTCTCTTGATGGAATAGTAGATAATTCTTTTATTTCTTCTAAAGTAGCTACTTTTCCGTCAACAATTCCTCCCTTAATTTCTAAGGCTGGATGTTCTTTTGCAAAATCACTTAATACTTTGATTGCTGCAACAGAATCATCAGAATATGCCATTGCACTAGGACCATTAAGACAATAATCAAGATCATAATTTAAACTATCCATTGCTCTTTTAGCTAAAGTATTTTTCCATACTTTGTATGTAGCTCCACTTTCGCGAAGTTTTCTACGAAGCATTGTAGTTTCTTCGGCTGTAAGACCACGATAATCAAATAATATAAATGAAGCACTATTCTTTGCTATTTCTGAAATTTCATTAATAACTTGTTGTTTTGCTTCAAGTATCTTTGAATTAGCCATACTTTCCTCCTTGCTTGTTTAATTAAAAAAGTCTTTGTACTAAGAACAAAGACCTATTATATATAAGTAATAAGTATTGTCCTCGGTAAGATATTAAGTTTAAAAACACTTACTGTCTTCGGTACATAAACTTTTTCAACAATCAATATTATATATTAATTAATTTAATTTGTCAAATGAATTAATATCAACTTTAATTCCAGGACCCATTGTAGAAGATATAGAAATATTTTTAACAAAATTTCCTTTAACAGCTACTGGTTTAGATTTAACTATAACTCTTACAATTGTATTTAAGTTTTCGATTAATTTTTTTTCATCGAATGAAACTTTACCAACAAGTGCATGAATATTACCATAACTATCTGTTCTAAATTCTACTCTACCTTTTTTAACATCCTCAACAGCTTTCTTTGTATCAGTAGTAACTGTTCCTGTTTTTGGATTTGGCATTAATCCTTTAGGACCTAAAACTTTTCCTAATTTACCTAAACTAGGCATCATTTCTGGAGTTGCAACTATAATATCAAAATCAAACCAATTTTCTTTTTGCATTTTTTCAATTAAGTCGTCATCCCCAATAAAATCAGCACCTGCTTCTTTAGCAGCATTTTTTTGATCAGTATTTTTTGTTAAAACTAAAACTTTTTTTGATTTTCCAGTTCCATTTGGTAAAACAACTGCTCCTCTAATTTGTTGATCAGTTTTTTTAGGATCAACATTTAAATTCATAGCTATTTCAACTGTTCCATCAAATTTTGAAGTTGAAGTTTCTTTAACTAATTTAACTGCTTCTTCTTTAGTATATAATTTATTTTTTTCTACTAATTCAGATGCTTTAATATATTTTTTACCTTTCTTCATTTTAATCCTCCTTTGTGGTTTTAACGGATTTTTCCTCCCACATAGTTATACTATATGTTTCTTAATCCTTAATTTCGATACCCATATTTCTAGCAGTACCTTCAATAATTCTCATAGCGCCTTCAATATCGTTCGCATTTAAATCTGGTAATTTTGTTTCTGCAATTTGACGTAATTGATCTTTTGTAATTGATCCAGCAATTTCTTTTGAACCAGTACTTGATGCTTTTTTAACTCCAGCAGCTTTCTTAATTAAGAATGCAGCAGGTGGAGTTTTTACTTTGAAATCAAAAGATCTGTCATCATAAACATATACTTCAACTGGTAATACATCACCCATTTTATCTTTAGTTGCTTCATTAAATCTATTGATAAAATCTGGTAGTGCAATACCGGCAGGACCTAATGCAGTTCCAACTGGTGGTGCAGCTGTTGCTCTTCCAGCAGGAATTTGAAGTTTAATTTTATTAATTATTTCCTTTGCCACGAAAAACACCTCCTATAATATTTTCGTGAGTGGTACAAATGACTTTCTGCCTCCCACTTTCATCTATATCTAAAAAAATATAGTGCGAAATTATTTTAGCATTTTTAAATAAAAAATGCAACTACTATTTATCAATCTCTACATCTGTTAAATTTACTTCAACTGTAGTCTCTTGACCAAATAAATCTATTGATACTTTTGCAATAGAATTATCTTTATCTATTTCTAAAACTTTACCTACCATTAATTTAAATGGTCCATCAGTTATTTTAACTCTATCTCCCTCATTAAGATCAACTGTAACCTTCTTATCAGATATACCCATAATTTTAAATATATTATCTATATCTGATTTCATTAAAGGAAATGGTTTAGCACCTTTACCTGATGATCCTAAGAATCCAGTAACACCTGGAGTATTTCTTATAACATACCATGCTTCATCTGTCATTATCATTTCTACTAATACATATCCTGGAAATAGTTTCTTTACTTTTTCTTTTTTCTTACCATCTTTAATTTCAGTTTCTGTTACTTCAGGAACTATTACTCTAAAAATATAATCTTGCATATTCATAGATTGGATACGCATATCTAATTTTTCTTTTACTTTATTTTCATGTCCAGAATAAGTATTTACGACATACCATTGTTTTTCTTCCATAATTCACTCCTAAAACCAATTACTGATTGTATCAAATATAGATTTAAAATCTATCATTTTAACAAGTACAATCACATATTGTATTAATACAAAAAATATTGCAAAAAATACTATAGTTCCTAATGTAACAATAACATTTTTTACTAGTTTTTTTCCTTTACACCATCTTATTCTTTTTATTTCTTTTTTTAAATCTAAAAAGATATCTTTGATTTTTGACATAATTTCACCTTAACTTTTTTCAAAATAAAAAACACTTTAAGTGCTTTCTTAATTCCTAAAATATCACAAAATACTATCTTAGTCAATCTTTTTCTAATATATTTGTTATTTTATTTTTAATTCTTGATAAAGTTCCATCAACTGCCTTAGAAGTAATATTTAATAATTCGGATATTTCTTTATAACTAAATCCTTGCATTCTTAAATCAAAAACTTCTTTTTCAGACTTACTTAATTTTTCATCTATTTTATTAAATAGTTCATATTTTGTTTCTCTTTCAATAAATATTTCTTCAGGATTTATATTATTTTCATCAAATAACATTTCTATTAAAGGTTTTCCTGTTGATGAATAAGATGCATCAATAGAAATAGATTCATTTAATAATCTATGTTTATCTCTTGTAATATTTCTAATAAAACTAAATATTTTTCTATCAATACATAAATTTGCGAATGTTTGAAATTGAACATTTTTTTGTTCTTTAAAATCATTTATTGCTTGTGTTAAACCAATCATACCTTCTTGTATTAAATCATTCATATCATAACCTTTACTAACAACAAATTTAACATATTTTTTTGCTTTCATTTCTATAATTGGTCTATATTTTTCATAAATTAATTCTTTTGCATCTTCATTACTTTCAGAAACTAAGTAAATTAATTCATTATCATTTTCTTTATTATACATTATATCACCTGTTTTTTTGCCTAAATACTTCATATATTACTATAGCAGCTGCAACAGAAGCATTTAAACTATTTATTTTTCCTACCATAGGTATACTTATTAAAAAATCACTTTTTTCTTTAACTAATCTACTAACACCATTTCCTTCAGCTCCAACAACAATAGCTGTTTTTCCACTATAATCTACTTCAGTATATTTAGTGCCTTTCATATCAGCCGAATAAATCCAATAATTATTTTTCTTTAATTTCTCTATAGCATTCACTATATTACTAGTTTCAACAATTTTAACATTATTTAAAGCCCCTGCAGATACTTTCATTACCGTATAATTAATATCTACACTTCTTTTTTTAGGAATAATTATAGATTTTATTCCTGCAGCTTCACATGTTCTAATTATTGCACCTAAATTATGAGGATCTTCTAAATGATCTAATAATACTACTGTTTCTTCATCAAGGATATCATCTAATTTATAATAATTATAATCTTCTATTTCTAAAGCAATTCCTTGATGATTACCAACAAACTTATTATTCATTTGCTTTTTATTCATTTTTATGACTTCAATATTATTATTATCTATTTTTTCTAATATTCCCTTATCTTTAAAATCATTTTGTAAATATACTTTTAATATTTTCTTATTACTATTAATAATTTCATTAAATACATTTCTTCCAAATACTATCATAAATTTACCTCTATTATTATTTTTATTAATTCATCTATCCTATTTTTATCTTTCTTTAAATATAAATACCCAAATAAACATTCTAATGCAGTAGCCCATTTATAAGTAACTATATCTGTATTTTTAGGATGTGAATTTACCTTTTTATTTCTTCCTCTTTTAACTATATCAATTTCTTCTTCTGTTAGTAAATTATTATCTAAAAAATAATTTATAAATATACATTGTTTCTTAGCAGTTACATATTTTAATGCTTCTTTTTGTAATTTATTTACTTTATGTATATTTAAAGATAATAAATAATCTCTTATTCTTAATTCATATACTGAATCTCCCAAATACGCTAATGCTAAAACATTTTCTTCATTAATCCCCATTTTTTTCACCGGTAATATAATATCATAAATTTTAAAAAATGCAAAAAATAATACAATTTTACGTAATTGTATTATTCTTCTGGTATTCTTATTATTATCTCTCCGTCTTTAGAATATAAATATTTTTCTCTAGCATATCTTGCTACATAATCTGGATTTTGTAATTTTGTTACAGTTCCATTTAATTCCTCTTCTTTTTCTTTTAATTCAATTAATTGCTTTTCAAAATTTCTTTTTTCCTTTGTTTTTAAATATATATTATAAAATGTACTAAAAACACTTTGTAATAATACTAAACCTACAACTAAGTATAATACTGAAAAAAATAATAAATTTTTCTTTATTCTTTTTCTTTTCATATTTTACCTCTTATTTAATAATATCACTTTAAAATTAATGAGTCAATTTTACTTTTAATTTTATGTAAAGTATTTAAAAAGTAATATTTTGAAAAGAACACTCCTAAAATAAAGAATAATAGAAAATAATAATGAAGAATATTATTATTAATTTTTCTTAACAAAATATAATAAATAAGTATATTATCTATCATAAAAAATAAATTTGATATAAACTGAATATATTTAGTTTTGTTTAATAAATATTTTTTATTAAAATAAAATAACACAAAAAAAAGTAATCCATATATAAATGAAAATAGTATTCCTTTTAATTGATATTCTAATATCATTTAAAAAGTTTATTAAATATGGTTGATTCTTTCTTTATGTTTTCATCTATATACGTAACTGAATTAATTTTTCCTTTTATAGTTATATTACCTTGATATGTATCTAATTTTATTACTTCTAAATTTTCTCCTTTTATATTCATAAAACCTTGTACTGTATCAATTAAAAATTCTTCACTATCAAAACTATCAATTCGTATAATACCTGAAATAATTATATTTTTTCTTTCTGAAACTGAATAAGAATGATTTAAGTTTGTATCAATTTCTCTAATTTTTTCCATATTTTATCCTTTCATTAAATTATATTAAAAAGATTATAAAATATGAAAAAAAGAAGAATTATTCTTCTTCTTTATTATCTTCTGCTTTTTCATATTCACTTAAAATAGCAGTTTCTATCATTTCTCTACCTTCAGTAGTAATTGGATGAACTATATCTCTATATCCTCCTGTTGGTGTCTTTCTACTTGGCATTGCAACAAATAAACCATTATCACCTGAAATGATTCTTATATCATGAATTGCGATTAAATCATCTAATAATATAGATGCAATACCTTTCATTCTTGAACCTTCTTTTTCAATTTTTTTAACATTTACTGATGTAACTTTCATATATATTCCTCCTTAGTATAATGTTAATTAAATTATACATTAATATATATAAACAATCAAGTAATCATTTTCTTTATTGTTAAATATATGTAAAGTATAATTATTTTACTATTTTTTTATATAAATCTTTTAAATAAAATGAATACTTAGTATTACTATTATCTTCTGATTCTAAAAGACATAATGGAGGAAATAATATACACCAAAAATTATCTCCTTTTCCTTCTCCTAATTTTATAACTAAAGATTCATATTTACCTTCTTTATATATATTATTATTGTATTTCTTTTTAGGAAAGTAATTATACCCATAATTAATTTCAAAATCTTTATCATAATTTAATTCATTTAATGTCTTTCTAGTTAATTCTTCTAAATGAATTTTGTTATTTATTAATACTTTTCTGGTTTCTTCTTTATTATTACAATCTTTTACTAATTTTAAAATTTCATTTTGAATAACATTTCTAACTTGAATTTTTATATTTTGATCATAAATACTATTTGAATTTGCTAAAATTCTAAATCTAATTGTATTATCTCTAATTATAGATTCTTTTGCTTTAATATTAGTTATTACACTAAATAATGTAACTATTGTTAAAATAAATATAATTATTTTTTTCATAAAAAAAATCATCCTTTCAATTTCTTTATGGATGATTAATATATTTTTATTCATTATAAATAAAAACCATTCTATCTCTACCTTGTAAATCTTTCTTTAATAATATTTTTGAATCTTTTAAATATTTCTTTCTTAGTTCATTTATATATTTAAATTGATTCATTCCTATTTCGAATGCGATTAAATATTTTTCATTTAGATACTTATTTGCATTAGATAGAATTTCTTCATAAAAATATAATCCATTATTCTCAGCATATAATGCTAAATGTGGTTCATTATTCTTAACAATATCCATTATTTCTTCATCATATGCGATATATGGTGGATTACTAATAATTACATCAAATTTTTCTTTTATATTAGAAAACACATTGGAATTAATAAAATTAATTTTAACATTATTATTTTTTGCATTTTCTTCAGCAACTTCTAAAGCTTCTTTAGATATATCTAATGCATAAGCATTTATATTATTTAATTCTTTTTTTATAGATATTATTATGCATCCCGAACCAGTTCCAATATCAAGTAGTTTTATATTTTTATTAAATCTTTCTTTTATTATTTTTATAGTATTTTCAACTAATTCTTCAGTTTCAAATCTAGGAATTAATACATTTTTATTAACTTTTATTTTATTACCATAAAAATCAACATCTCCAATAATATATTGTATAGGTTCATTTTTATTTAATCTTTCTATAGCTTCGTTTATATTGCCTTTATAATATTTTTTTAAATATTCAATATTATTCATTATTCTTCACCGGCAAGTTTTCTTTTTTGATCTTCATTAATTAAAGCTTCTATTAAATCATCCATTTTTCCTGCCATAATTCTATCTAGTTGCATTAAAGTTAAATTAATTCTATGATCAGTTACTCTATTTTGTGGATAATTATAAGTTCTTATTTTTTCAGATCTATCTCCAGTTCCTATTTTATTTTTTCTTTCAGAACCTAATGTTTCTTCTTGCTTTTGTTTTTCTAAATCATATAGTCTACTTTTTAATACTTCTATTGCTCTTTGTTTATTTTTTAATTGACTTCTTTCATTTTGACAAGTTACTACTATTCCAGTAGGTATATGTGTAACTCTAACAGCACTATCTGTTGTGTTTACTCCTTGTCCTCCAGCTCCACTACTTCTATATACATCTATTCTTAAGTCCTGTTCATTTACTTCTACATCAACATCATTAACTTCTGGCATTACTAATACTGTTGCGGTAGATGTGTGAACTCTTCCTTGAGATTCAGTTGCTGGAACCCTTTGAACTCTATGTGCACCAGACTCATATTTTAACTTAGAATAAACATTTTCTCCTCTTACCATAAATTCTATTTGAGAAAAACCACCTGCAGTACCTGGTTCTTCATTTAATACTTCTATTTTCCATCCCATATTTTCAGAATATCTAGAATACATATCAAATAAATCACCTGCAAAAATATTTGCTTCATCTCCTCCTGCAGCTCCTCTAATTTCTACTATAATATTTTTATCATCATTAGGATCCTTGGGAATTAATAATATTTCTAATTCTTTTTCTAAAGATTCTTTTTCTTCTGATAATCTATTTAAATCTTCTTTTGCAAGTTCTTGCATTTCCTTATCATTTAATAATTCATTTGCTTCTTCTATATCATTTAATACTTTCTTATATTCTTTATATTTTTCAACAATTTCAGATATAGATGCTTGCTCTTTTGATAGAGAAGTCATAAGTTTAACATCATTTATTACTTCCATCTTACTTAATTCTTCACCAAGTTCATTATATCTTTTTAATGTTGTTTCTAATCTCTCTATCATATTCTCACCTATTCCTCTAAATCGTCTTCATCAATAATAGTTAATTCTTGAATATCTTCTTCTGCATTTTGTGAATCATCAATTGATTCATCACTATAATCATCTTCTTCTGATTCTTCTAAACTATCATCTTCTAATTCTTCATCTTCATTTATTTCTTCAGAAGATATATCTTCTTCATCACCATTGTCAATTACAACATTAACTTTATGATTTTCTTTTAAATCCCAATTTATACTATCTATTAATATAAATCTTTTATCTGTAGTAAGTGCAGTAAAGAAATCTCCAATTTTTTCTTCAAATTCTTCATTACTTAAATTTAATAAATCACATACTTCTTTAAATAAACTAGGAGTATTATATTGTTTTTTATCCTCTTTTATTATCTCATAAGCTATATCAGTATAACTCATTAATTCTAATTCATCTATACTTTTCTTTCTTATTTTCATAATTATCTCCTTTACATTTTTTCTGGCATTTCAATACCTAAAAGATTTGATCCTGTTTTTATAATATTTCCAACAACTTTAATTAAGTATAATCTAGAATTTCTTTCTTCTATATCATCTGATAAAACTTTATTTTTTGTATAAAAACTACTATATGCATTTGATAATTTAATTAAATATCTAGAAATAATATAAGGTTCATTTTTTTCTGCTGCTAAAGAAACAATATCATTAAATTTATAAATTAATTTAATAATGTTAAAAGTTTCTTCATCAGTTAATTTATCATAACTTACATTATTAAGCAATACTTTATTATCTACTTTACTTAATATACTGTTAATCCTAACATACATATATTGAATATAAGGACAAGTTTCACCTTGAAATGAAAGCATTTCATCTAAATCAAATACTTCATCTTTTATTCTTGAATTATATAAATCACTAAATACTACGGCACCTACACCAACTTTTTTAGCTACTTCGTCTATATTTTCTAAATTTGGATTTTTTTCTTTAATTATTTCTTTTGCTTTATTAATTGATTCAATTAAAATATCTTCAAGTTTAACGAAGTTTCCTTTTCTTGTAGACATCTTTCCTTCTTTTAATCTATACATACCATAAGAAATATGTTCTAACCCATTTATATATTTTTCATTTAAATCAAGATATTTTGCTACTGCAAAAACTTGTTTAAAATGAAGTTCTTGTTCATAACCAGTTACATATAATGATTTATCATAATCATATGTTTTTGATCTATAAAGAATAGCTCCTAAATCACGTGTTGCATATATACTTGAACCGTTATTTTTTTGAATAATACATGGTGTTTTAATTCCATCTTCTTCTAAATCAACTATCTTAGCGCCTTCACTATTTAGTAATTTGTTGTTTTTTTCTAAAACTTTTAAAATATCATTCATATATTTAACATAAGTAGATTCACCTTTAATACTATCAAATTTTATTCCTAATAAATCATATACTCTATTAAATTCTATTAAGCTTAAATCACTTATTTTTTTGCATAAACTATTACAGTATTCATCGCCTTCTTCTAAAAGTTTAAAATTATTTCTACAATTTTCAAGTACAGTTTCATCTTCTTCACATAATTTATTAATTCTAACATACATTTTTGTTAATTCATCTATAGGATTTTCTTCTATATTATACTCATTTCCCCAAAGTTTATAAGCTTCTATTATTTTTCCTAAGTGAGTACCATAATCTCCTAAATGATTAATACCAATAGTATTATATCCTAGAAATTTATAAATATTATATAAAGCATGACCTATTACAGTAGTTCTTAAATGACCTATATGAAATGGTTTAGATATATTTGGTGAAGAATATTCTATTAAAACTGTCTTATTACAATTATTATTTTTTCCATAATCTTCTTTCTTTTTATCATATTCTTCAAATACTATTTTTGTTAAATATTTTTTATCAACATAAAAGTTTAAATAACCATTCACGCTTTCAATTTTTTCAATAAAATCTTTTTTTTCTATTTTTTCTTTTAATTCAGCTGCAATTATATTTGGTGCTTTTTTATAAGTTTTTGAAAGAATAAAACAAGGAAATGTATAATCACCCTTTTTTTCTTCTTTTATTTCACTAATATTTTCAAATATATTATCTATATCTAATATTTCTTTTAATGTTTCTTCAATTTTCTTTTTTATATTTTCCATATAACTACTCCTTTATATTAATTCTAAAATAAAAATCACCAATTAATTCTTCTTCTATCCATAATGTATAATTAACTTCTATATTATTATCTTTAATATATAACATATTAGTTTTAACATATATATTTATATTAGTATTATATTCTTTTATAAAATAAATTGAATTTGTTTTTTTGTTTTCTTTAAATATAAAATTTATAATACTATCTTTATTTTCTTTTTTTAATTGTAAATTATCATTTTTTATTATTTCATATTTTTCATTTTCAACATCAAATAATAATTTATCTTCATTTATTTGAGCTTCTATATCTTTAAAATATATCTTGTCTTCTTTATTATTTATATATAAATCAACCTTGGTTCTTTTCAATTTCATCACCAACTTTTACAAGAAGCATTATAACATAGATATTATAAAAATGCACTTATATTTTTATTATTTTTTGACATAATAAAAAGAAATAATATGTTATTACATATTACTCCATTTTTTAAGGTTAATTATTTCTATTTTATATAAAGTATTACCTATAGACTTAAATCCAATACCATTAAATACTTTTTTAGATAAAATATTATCAATTATTATTTATGAAACTTCTTCAAACTCATATACTGTTTATGATTCTATTATATTAGTAATATAATTTTTTTGCTTTAGGCACTGTATAATCATTATTTTCTAAATTTAAAGCCAAATTTTCATCAATTATTTTTTTATCGAATTTGTTAATAATATTAATAACTTTACTTATTTTTTTCATTACACTTTTCCTTTGATTTATTCTATAAATAATTTTAAAAATATAATAATTTAAGATATTTTGTTAATAATATTAATAGAAGAATGGTGATTCTATGAAAAAAAAACAAGTATTATTAAAAATTTACGTATTTTTTATGTTTTTTTTATGTATTATTGGCACTATTTTTTATTTTTACATTAAAAGTCAAGATAAGATTGATTTAAAGAAAACTAATAATATTATAATGTATGATAAGAATAATAAGATATTTTTTAAGGGAAATGGTACAAAAGAATGGATTAAATTAGAAAATATTGATAAAAATTTAATTAATGCGACTATTGCAACTGAAGATAAAAGATTTTATAAACACAATGGTTTTGATTATTTAAGAATTTTTAAATCTTTTTTTGTTAATATAAAAAATAAAAGAATTGTTGAAGGAGCTTCTACAATCACACAACAATATGCTAGAAATTTATATTTAAATTTTGATAGAACTTTTAATAGAAAAATTAAAGAAGCTTTTTTAGCATCAAGAATTGAAATTAATTATTCTAAAAATGAAATATTAGAAGGGTATTTAAATACTATAAATTATGGTAATGGTGTATTAGGTATTCAAAGAGCATCTAATTATTATTTTAATAAAGATGCGAATAATCTTTCTTTAGCAGAAGCTTCTATGCTAGCTGGAATACCAAGTTCTCCACAAAATTATTCACCTATTAATAATTATAAAAATGCGAAAAAAAGACAATTTAAAGTATTAAATAATATGTATAAAAATGGATATATTACAAAAAAAGAAATGAATAATGCATATAAAGAAAAACTTGTTTTTTATGGCAAAAAAGATGATTTAAATCTATCAACTTTGATGTATTACAAAGATGCTGTAATTAGTGAATTAAATGATTTAAATATTTTAATGAAAGATTATTTACAAAATAATAATATAAAGATTTATACTAATTTGGATATAGATGCACAAAAAGCATTAGAAGATTCCATAAATAATAATATAAATAAGGATAATAGTATTCAAAATGCAGCGATTATGATAGAAAATAAATCAAATAAAATTATTGCTTTATCTGGTGGAAAAGATTATGAAAAAAGTCAGTTTAATAGAGCAATTAATGCAAAAAGACAAGTTGGATCTACAATTAAAACATTTTTATATTATTCAGCTTTAGAAAATGGTTTTACTCCTTCATCTACTTTTTTATCAGAAAAAACTACATTTAATATAAATGGATTAAAATATAATCCATCTAATTATGGAAATATATATGCAAATAAAAAGATTCCTTTAATAATAGCTATTTCATATTCAGATAATATATATGCGATTAAAACAAATATATTTTTAGGAAATAACAGTTTAATTAATACTATAAAGAAAGTTGGAATTAATAAAAAAATTGATAATAATATGTCTCTACCATTAGGAACTAGTGAATTAAGTATTAAAGATTTATCCACAGGTTATTCTACTATTGCTAATGAAGGAATAAAAGTTAATCCTTACTTAATAAGAAGTGTTAAAACTGATAAAAATAAATTTATTTATAGACATGAAAAAAAAGAAGAAAAAGTATTGAATTCAGATTATACTTATATTTTATCAGAATTATTATCTAATTGTTATGATAGTAATTTAATTGATTATTCACAACCTACTTGTTTAAGTATTAAGCCAAAAATTACAAAAAAATACGCTATTAAAACAGGAAGTACTAATACTGATTCACTTATTGTTGGATATAATAAAGATTATACTTTAGGAGTATGGTCTGGATATGATAATAATAAATATCTTGAAAAAAAAGATAATACTATTTCTAGAAATATTTGGGTTGATACTATGGAAAACTACTTAAGAGATAAAAATGATTCTTGGTATACTAAACCTAAAAACGTATCTCCAGTACTAGTAAATCCTTTAAATGGAAAATTAGCAACTAATAAATCAAAAAGAAAACAAATAATATATTATATTAAAGGAACAGAACCTATAAAAAAAGATAAAGACTAGTTAAAACTAGTCTTTTTTATTCTTATCTATTTTAATTATATATTGATATGAATCATTAAATTCAAAATAATCATATGTTGTTTTTATACCTTGATTATTCAAATCATCTAATAATTTTTTAATTCTATCATTTGCGATTATTGAATCATCTAAATCTTCTAATAAATCCACATTAGTATTTTCTAATAGGTTATTAAAATCTTTTTCTGGTTCTTTTAATAAAACATCTAAGTTTTCATTATCTTTATTGTCTTCTTTATTCTCTTCACTAATATCAAAAAATGTATTAAAATCTATTGGTTTATTTGACTCATATTCATATGAAGGAGATATATTTTCAATATCATATATTTCTTTATCATTAATTCTTTTATTAATTAATTCTTCTGTATCTCTTACATTTAATCTTTGATCAATAATAGTATCTAATAAATCTACTTGTTGTTTTTTGTCATCTATTTTTAATAAACTTCTTGCATGTCTTTCACTAATTCTATTATTTAATAAAGCATCTTGTACTTCTTCAGCTAAATTTAATAATCTTAATTTATTTGAAATAGTAGCTTGTGTTTTTCCCATTCTAGTTGCTAATTGATCTTGTGTTAAGTAACCTCTATCTAATAATTTTTTATATGATTTAGCTTCTTCTATTGGAGACAAATTTTTTCTTTGAATGTTTTCTACGATTGCTACTTCAGCAGATTCATTATCATCTAAATTTATAATAACAGCAGGTACTTTAGAAAGGCCAGCAATATAAGATGCTTTATATCTTCTTTCACCAGCTATTATTTCATACTTATCCCCTATTTTTCTTAAAACTAATGGTTGAATAATACCATGTTGTCTTATAGACTTAGCAAGTTCATTTAAAGCTTGTTCATCAAATGCTAATCTAGGTTGAAATCTATTAGGAATAATATCATCTAGTGAAACTTCTATAATTTCTTTATCCATTCCATTCATAAAAATACCTCTTTTCTATTCTTTTTAGTATACATTATTATAATATAATAAAAATCCATTTTTTACAATGGATTTTTTTTGATTTTATCAAAATTTCTTGGATATATTCTTTTATTTTTCCCTAATTTTTTTATTTTTATTAAATTTCTAACACTATTTTCTATTGGTAAATTAAAATTAATTATTTCTTCTATTTTTGAATTAAGTAACTCAATTGATTTTAAAGATGAATCTAATTCTTCATCTATATTACCTTTCATAGGAATAAAATAACCATTTACTTTAACCATTGGTAAACATATTTCATTTAAAACATTTAATTTAGCAACTGCTCTAGAAGTTACTATATCATATTTTTCTCTATGTCTTTTTGAAAAATCTTCACCTCTTTGATGAATAACTTCTATATCTTCAAGTTCAAGTTCATTAATAACATATTCTAAAAAATTACATCTTTTTTCTAAAGCATCAATTAAAGTGATTTTTATATTTGGAAAACATATTTTTAATACTATTCCTGGAAATCCAGCTCCTGTACCAAAATCTAATAATTTTAATTCTTGATTTAAATCTATTGCTTTAATTAAAGTTAAACTATCATAAAAATGTTTTAAATAGAATTCTTTTTTATCTATAATTCTAGTTAAATTAATTTTTTCATTTTCTTCTATAACTAAATCATAAAATTTATGTAATTTTTTTCCTTGTTTCTTTGTTAATGTTATACCAATTTTACTTAATTCATTTTTTAAATCATCTAAATTCATTAAAATACCTCTTCATATATACTGATAATATTGATATATCTGACGGATTTACACCACTTATTCTTATTGCTTGACCAAAAGACAAAGGTCTTACTTCTTTTAATTTTACTCTAGCTTCACTTGCTAAATTAGGAATTTTATCATAATCAATATTATCCGGAATTTTTTTATTTTCTAATTTTCTCATTTTTTCTGCTTCTTTTATTGATTTTTTAATATATCCTTCATATTTTATCATTATTTCTGCTTGTTCTAATTCTAATTGATCATATTTATTTGATAATTTATCTACTATATCATTTATATTTACTTCAGTTCTTTTTAAATAATTATAAGCATATATACCATCTATTTTTATATTTTTTAATTCTTCTATTATTTTATTAATATTTTCTTTTTTTATTAATAATTTTTTATATTTTTCTTCATCTATTAATCCAACTTTATAACCATATTCTCTAAGTCTTAAATCTGCATTATCACTTCTTAATAATAATCTATATTCAGCACGAGATGTTAATAACCTATATGGATCTCTAACACCTTTTGTTATTAAATCATCAATTAATACACCAATATAAGCTTCATCTCTTTTAAGTATTAAAGGTTCTTTTTTTAATATTTTTAAACCTGCGTTTATTCCAGCCATTAAACCTTGACAAGCTGCTTCTTCATATCCACTAGTACCATTTATTTGACCAGCAGTATATAAATTTTCTATTATTTTAGTTTCTAAAGTTGGGTATAAATCTTTTGGATCAATTGCATCATATTCTATCGCATAAGCATATCTTAATATTTCAGCTTTTTCTAAACCTGGAAGAGAATGAACCATTTTTTCTTGAACATCATGTGGCATACTTGTAGAGAATCCTTGTATATATATATCATCAAAATAAACACTTTCTGGCTCTAAGAATAATTGATGTCTTTCTTTATCTTTAAATCTTACTATTTTATCTTCTATAGATGGACAATATCTAGGTCCTGTTCCTAATTTTTCTTTTATTCCACCATACATACTTGATTTATTTAAATTATCTCTAATTATTTTATGTGTTTCTTCTGTAGTATATGTTAAATAACAAGACATTTGATCTTCTACTTTATAAAATGGTTTATTATCAAAACTAAATGTGTATAATTTATCATCACCTGGCTCTTCTTTTGTTTTAGAAAAATCAATAGTATCTCTTTTAACTCTTGGTGGTGTGCCAGTTTTTAATCTTAATATTTTAAAACCTAATTTTTTTAGATTATCACTTAAAAATAAAGATGGTTTAGTTCCTGCAGGTCCTGATGATGTTCTTGTATCTCCTACTAAAATATCTGCTTTCATATAAGTACCAGTAGTTAAAATAACTGCTTTAGAAATTATTTCTTTACCTGTGGATAATTTAACACCTTCAATTTTATTATCTTTTATTATTAAATCTTCCACCATACCTTCTAAAATAGTAATATTTTCATGTGATTTTAATACTCTTTGCATTTCTTTTGGATAAGCAACTTTATCTCCTTGTGCTCTTAAAGATCTAACAGCTGGACCTTTACTAAAATTTAGCATTTTCATTTGTAACAATGTTTTATCTGCAACTTTACCCATTATTCCACCTAATGCATCTATTTCTCTAACTACTATACCCTTTGCAGAACCACCAATATGAGGATTACAAGGCATCATTGCTATTTTATCTATAGAACCTGTAATTAATAGTGTTTTTAATCCCATATTTGCTAAAGAATATGTAGATTCACATCCAGCATGTCCTCCACCAACTACAATAGCATCATAATTCATTTTTCTTCACCACCTTTTTTGCAAATGTATTATACTATAATTAAAATAAGTAATCAATTTTTTTATTTAATTTTAAAAAAGTATTATTGAATAATACTTTCTTTTGACTCATTATTATATATAATATTATATAATTTTGTTATTAAAGGACAATCTAATTTTTTATCCTCAATTATATTAATAACACTTTTTAAAGTATCTAATCCTTCTATAGTAGTTCCTACTTCTTTTTTTATTTCATCAAGTGTTTTTCCTTTTGCCAATAATTCTCCTGCTTGATTATTTCTACTTTGTTTACTTTTTATAGTACCAAATAAATCACCTAATGTACCTAAACTATAAAAAGTATTTTCTTTTGCTCCTAACGAAATACCAATTTTTTTAATTTCATTTAATCCTTCTATAAAACAATAAGAATTATAATTCATACCATAATCTAGTGTTTCTACAAATGAATATAATATAGTTATTACATTTTTTAATGCCCCTGCTACTTCTAAACCTATTTTATCTTCATTATAATTTATTATAAAATTATCATCAATTAAAATATCTATTAAATCTTTATTACCAGATAATTCAATGTAGGATTTTTTATCTGTACCTACATCTTTTGCAAATGTTGGACCTATTATTACAGAAGGATCTACATTTAATTCTTCTTGAACTACTTCTGATAATAATTTTTCATTTTCCAATCCTTTAGAAGCTAATACTATTTGTTGATTTTTATAATATTTTTTTATTTCTATACACATATTTCTAATTGAATTAGAAGGAACAACTAATACTACAATATCACTATCTATTAATGATTCTTCAATACTATCATAACAAACTACATTATTAGATAATTTTATATCTTTAACATATAAACATTCATGATTATTGTTTATAGATTCTTTTTCTTCTTTTGTGTATGACCATATTTTTACATTATTATTTTTACTAAATACATGCGCTAAAGCACATCCAAAACTTCCACTACCTATTATTGTTATATTTTTCATTTTTCCTACTTTCCTAAACAAAAATTACTAAAAATTTTATCTATTAATTTATCATCATAACTTTCCCCAATAACTTCATTTAAAATTTCACATATTTCTTTAATATCTATTTCTAACATATCTATATATATATTATCATTTAAATCTTTTTCTAGTTTTTTAGATAATTGTAATGCTTTTTTAATTAAAGCTATTTGTCTTGAATTTGATAAATAAGTAAAATCTTTATTGTTAATATCTTCTAAATTAAATTTATTAATAATTTCATTCTTTAATAATTCAACATTATCAAGAGCACTAATCATTAAAATATTTTCATCTTTTATATTTAATTCTAATTCATTTGGTAAATCACATTTGTTTACAACAATTATTCTTTTTTTATCTTTTGTTTTTTCTAATAATTCTTTATCTTCTTGATTTAATGGTTCATTATTATTAAAAACAAGTATTATTAAATCTGATTTATCTATTAAAGATAAAGACTTTTCTACTCCAATTTTTTCTACTATATCATCAGTTTTTCTTATACCTGCTGTATCTATAATATTTAAAAGAATTCCATTTATTCTAATATTTCCTTCAACTATATCCCTAGTTGTACCTGCAATTGAAGTTACAATAGCCTTATCTTCATCAATTAAACTATTTAGTATTGAACTCTTTCCTACATTAGGTCTTCCTAAAATAATTGTATTAATACCTTCTTTTATTAATTTACCATTTTCTGATTCTTTTAATAACACTTCTAATTTTTTATTAATAAAGTTTGATACTTCTTTTATTTTATCCTTAGTTATTACTTCTATATCTTCATATTCTGGATAATCTATATTTACTTCAATATTTGAATTAATATCTAATAATTTATTAATAATTTCATGTATTAATTTTGATATATTACCTTCTATTCCATTTAAGGCTAGTTTTCTAGAATAATCTGTTTTTGAATTAATTAAATCCATTACTGACTCTGCTTCAATTAAATCTAATCTACCATTTAAAAAAGCACGTTTTGTAAATTCTCCAGGTTCAGCTAATCTAGCTCCTTTAAGTAATAATAATTCTAATACTTTATTTGTTGTAGATATACCGCCATGTGAATTAATTTCAATTATATCTTCTTTAGTATATGTCTTAGGAGCTTTCATAACACTTACCATTACTTCATCAACAATAGTATTTTCATATATAATATGTCCATAATTAATAGTATGAGAATTTACTTTAGTTAAATCTTTATCAAATATTTCATTTACTATTTTGATTGCATTATCTCCACTTACTCTAATAATAGATATTGCTCCTACTCCTAATGCAGTAGAAATTGCACAAATTGTATCATTCAATTAAATCACTACCTTTTTTAAAAAAAGAGTCTTTTTAGACTCCTAATCTATTTTTTTAATAACCACACTTCTATTTGGTTCTTCCCCTTCACTCTCAGTTTTAATATTTTTAAAATTTTTTAAGACTTCATGTACTAATCTTCTTTCATAAGAATTCATAGAAGTCATTTTTATTTCTTCATTTGTTTTTAAAACTTCTTTTGCTAATTTCTTAGCTAATCTTTCAATATGTTTTTTTCTATTTTCTTTATAATTTTCAACATCTACATTTATATTAATAGTCATATTAGTTTTATTTAATAATGATTGTTTTAGAATATATTGTAATGCTTTTAAAGTTTTTCCATTTTTACCAATTAATAAATTATTATTTTCAGAATGAAGTATTATATTAATTTGATCAGTTTTTCTTATAGTTTCCATATTAACTTCTATTCCCATTAAATGTGTAATTTCTTTTATTAGTTCTTTTGAATAATTAATAATATCACTTTTTAATACTACATTTAGATTATATTTTTTCTTTTTTAATAAACCTTTTTCTTCTTCTTTTATTTCTTTAATCATTTCATCTTCTTTAACATTTAATTCTTTTAACGCATCAAAGATTACTTGTTCTTCTGTTTTTCCTTCAAAAGTATATATTTTCATTATTTAGCACCTCTTTTTTTTATATTTTTTGCGATTAAATTTTGAACTATTGTAAATATAGTAGATGAAATCCAATATAAAGATAAAGCTACTGAAAAGTTTAAAGACATTATTGCAATCATTATAACCATCATGTTCATCATCATATTTGGATTAATATCATTTGTTTGAGGTGTTGCTGCAGTTTTATTTAATTTTTGAGATATTATTGTAGTAATAATAATTAAAATTACTATTAATAAGTATTCATAATGACCTGTTGTTACTGCTTTCATTGGTGTTGTACCCAATACTAATCCAAGTAAATTACCTTCAAATATTACTGGAACTCTATTAATAGCTTCATAAAATGCCATTAATAAAGGTATTTGAATAAATGCAAATAAACAACTTGAAAAAGGATTAATATTATTTTTCTTATATAATTGCATTATTTCCATTGATTTTTTATTCATTGATTCTTGATCATTTTTATTTTCATATTTTTTATTAATTTTATCTATTTCAGGTTGAATTGCTTTCATATTTTCAGATTGCATAGCAGTTTTTTGAGTAAATGGTGCTAAAACTAATCTTATTAATAAACCTAAAATAATAATAGATAAACCATAATTCTTAACTAATTTTTTTAATCTAATTATTAAGAAAGCAAGTGGTTTTACAAATAAATTTTCCCATAATCCTTCATATTTACTATCATTTACTTTAAAATCACTACATTTAGGTAATTTATCAATATTTACTTGTTTTTTATATTTATTATATTTTTTAACTAACCCTTTATCTTCTGGTTTACATAATATATTTTCATTTAAAGTTATTTTTACTTTATCATTTTCATAATAAACAACTTTATTTGTTTTTTTATCTTTTAAAACTTTTGTACATCCAGTTAAAGTAATTACTAATAATATTATTATTAATACTTTTCTTAATCTTTTACTTGTCATTATTTTCTCCTTCTAATTTTAATAATAAATCAATTAAATTATTCTTTTTTTCTTCATAATTTAATGAATTAATTTCTTTCTTTATTATTATAACATAATCTGAAGTTCTAGAAAACTTAATTTTACTTTTATCTATAATATCTTTTATTTGTCTTTTGTTTTTATTTCTTACAACAGCATTACCAATTTTTTTTGAAACACAAACACAAAATCTATAATATTTATTAGAATCATTATTTTTCTTATATACAACATAATAATTGTTTTTTTTATATTTACCAGTTTTAATAATATTACTTATTTCTTTATCCTTTTTAATTATATTAATTTTTTTCATAAAACTCCTTATAATACAAAAAAAACCACTTTACCTGTGGATTATTTTGAAAGTCTCTTACGACCTTTTTTTCTTCTATTATTTAATACATTACCTTTAATTCTAGAAAAAAATCCATGTTTCTTTTTCATTTTTCTATTATTAGGTTGAAAAGTTCTTTTCATTTTTTGCACCTCCAAGTCATAAAACATATTAGATTATAAAAGAAAATACAATTAAAGTCAATCTTTTTTTATTATTTTCTATCCAATTTTACAATATATTTATATTTTATTTTATCAACAGTTAAATTATTACAATTATTAGATATTAACATATTTATTAACATATTTTTGTGGAAAAAATAAATGTTTTGTACTTATAAAATAAATAAATAATCAATTTTCCACTTTATTAACAATTATGTGGAAAACAGTAATTTTTATAAACATTTTATAAACATAAGTAAATTTGTGGAAAGTGTGGAAAAATATATTTTAACCTTATTTTATATAAAAACTTATTAACAATTACTGTGGATAATATATTTTTAAGCATTTTTTGTGTTGAAATAATAAAAAAATCAGTTATAATTAAATTATAAATTATAAACCGCTAAGTCAGGGGAGGTGGTATTATGGATAATAAAGACCTTATTTGGAATCAATTTTTAAATATGATAAAAAAGAGAGTATCATCTTTAGGCTATGATACTTGGTTTAGAGACACCAAATTAGTTGAATTAAGTGATGATGCCATCATAACTGTACCAACTATTGCACATCAAAAACATTTAGCTGAAAGTTATAAAGATATAATAGAAGAAATATTAAATTCTATTACAGGTACTAATTTTAATTTAAATTTCGTTTTAGAGAATGAATATAAAAAACAAGAAGAAATAAAAGAAAAAAAGAAACAAGAAGAAACAGGAGTACCTTTTAATAGTTATAAAAAGGCTAATTTAAATAAAGATTATACTTTTGATAATTTTATAGTAGGGGAAAGTAATAGATTTGCTCAAGCAACAGCATTAGCAGTTGCTGAAAATCCTGGAAAAATGTATAATCCTCTATTTATATATGGGAATAGTGGGTTAGGTAAAACTCATTTAATGCATGCTATTGGTAATTATATAGTTAATACCACTAATAAAAGGGTTTTATATGTTAATTCAGATACATTTATTAGTGATTTTTTAGGGTTAAAAAAGAAAAATGATGATGGAACTAATTTTGATTATGTAGATCAATTTAAAGATAAATATAGAAATATAGATGTTTTAATTATAGATGATATTCAATTTTTAGGCACTGCACCTAAATCACAATCAGAATTTTTCCACACATTTAATAATTTATTTGATGATAAAAAACAAATAATAATATCTTCAGATAATTCTCCAGATGATTTAAAAAATTTAGAAGATAGATTAAGAACTAGATTTAACTGGGGATTAAAAGTAAATATTTTTCCACCAGATAACGATTTAAGAAAGAAAATATTAA
This sequence comes from uncultured Erysipelotrichaceae bacterium, assembly GCA_902801825.1. Classification (GTDB taxonomy): domain Bacteria; phylum Bacillota_I; class Bacilli_A; order RF39; family UBA660; genus RUG13038. Next base: position 33,525 of record CADCJS010000001.1, on the reverse strand, counting down.
GAAATAAGATTTCTAATATGAACTTCGCATCTACTATTTCTGATGATGTTATTGATTATATTGCTAATAACTGTCAGTCTGATGTAAGAAAATTAGAAGGAGCATTAACAAGAGTTTGTGCTTATTCCACAATATTTTTTGAAGAAGAAATTACTTTAGAAATGGCTATTGAAGCATTAAAAGGAACAATTAATAATTATTCAAATAATAAAAATGATATTCAAAGAATTCAAAGAGTAGTTGCAGAGTATTATAATGTTACAGTAGATGATTTAAAATCAAAGAAAAGAGTATCTACAATTGCTTTTCCTAGACATATAGCAATATACTTATCTAGACAATTAACTGATGAATCTTTTCCAAGAATAGGAATGGCTTTTGGAGGTAGAGATCATTCTACAGTAATGAGTTCCTGTGAAAAAATAAAAGAAGAATTAAAAACTAATAATCAGTTAGTAAAAATAATTGATGAAATAACAAAAAAATTAAGTTAAGTGGATAATTTAAAGTTTTCAACAATTTATAAACAACCATTTTTCATTATAAAATAAAGAAAAATATATAGTTTTCAACATTTTCCACTTTAATAATAATAATAATAGAAATAAAATAATAAATATGTTATAATCTAAATTAGCTTAGGAGGGTTTAAAAATGAAATTTAGTATAAAGAAAAATATATTATTAGAAAATTTAAATAATGTTAGTCATGCTGTATCAAATAAAAATGTAATACCTGTATTAGGAGGAATAAAATTTGAATTAAATGAAGAAGGTTTATATTTAACAGCAACTGATAATGATATTGATATTCAAACTTTTATTGAAAAGAAATATATAGATAAAGTTGAAAAAAATGGATCAATTGTTATTCAAGGAAAATTCTTATTAGATATTGTAAGAAAATTACCAGATGGTTTAATTAATTTTGAAGTTATTGATGGATTAAAAATAATGGTTTATACGACTAATTCTAATTTTAATTTAAATGGTATAGATCCTAGTGAATTTCCAAATTTAAATATAGAAAAATCCAAAAATCCAATAATATTAAATAAGAAAATAATAAGAAAAATGGTAAATCAAACTATATTTGCTTCATCAACTCAAGAATCTAGACCTATATTAACTGGTTTAAATATTAAAATTAATGATAATAAGATGGAATGTATAGCTACTGATTCCTATAGATTAGCTAAAAAAACTATAACTTTAAATAATAATGTGGATAACTTAATTAATATAGTTATACCATCAAAAAATATTGGTGAACTAGTAAAAATATTAACAGATGAAGATGAAGAAATTAAAATACATATATTTACTAATAAAATATTATTTGAATTTGATAATTTATTATTTCAATCAAGATTATTAAATGGTAATTTTCCAGATACATCTAGATTAATACCAACAGATTATAAAATAAAAATAAATGCAGATTTAAATGAATTATTTAATGTAGTAGATAGAGCATCTTTATTAACAAGTGAAAAAGATAAAAATGTTATTAAATTTGAAACAAATGGTAATATTTTAACAGTTACTTCAAATACTCCTGAAATAGGTAAGGTTGAAGAAAAATTACCAATTAATAAAATTAGTTCAGAAGATATTAAAATAGCATTTTCTGCAAAATATATGATGGATGCATTAAGAACTATTACTAGTAAGGATGTAAAAATTTTATTAAATACAGAAATTAGTCCAATTATATTAAATAATGAAGAAAATGATGATTTAATTCAATTATTATTACCAATAAAAACATATTAGTACAAATAATTTGTACTTCTTTTTTTTTCGACAATTTTTTTTGATATATAAAATATAATAGTTAAATTATTAGGGGGAATTTCTATGGAAAATTATAAGATTAATAATAATACTATTGCTATTATTCCAATTACAATTGATTCAACTAAAATAATAGAAATTAATAATGAATTTATTATTAACATTTCTTCATTAAAAATAATTAAATATAATTGTAATTTTTATGGAAGTAGTTTAAATGGTAGGTTAGAAGGAACTAAATCATTAATAAAAGTTAATTATAAAGCTCCTATAATAATTGAAGAAACTAATAATATTATTTTTTTTCCAACAACATCATTAAGATTAATATCTTGTTCTTGGATAAATTTTAATTATATTTTAAATTATAAAAAGAATAATAAACAATCAGTATTAATATTTAAAAATAATAAAAAATTATTATTAAATATTTCTTATTTTTCATTAAAAAATCAAATATTAAAATCATATAAATTATATTCAATTATAAAAACAAGAAAAGAAGAATTATTTTTATAAAATTTTAGTAAAAAAACTAAAAAAAAGGCTTTTTTTGTGATATAATAGTTATAGTGTATAGGAGCATTATTTTAGGTGGTAAGGTGAAAATATGGTCATAAAAATAGGTTTAAAATGTTTTTAAAAAAAATTTCTTTAACAAATTTTAGAAATTATGATAATTTAGATCTAGAATTTGATAAGAATATAAATATTTTTATTGGAAATAATGCTCAAGGTAAAACAAATATATTAGAAAGTATATATGTTTTATCAATTTCAAAATCACATAGAATTAATAAAGATTTATTTTTAATTAAAGATAATTGTTTATTTACTAAAATTCATGGAGAAATAATTAATTATGATAATTTAAATGAATTTGAGATTCTTATTAATAAAAAAGGAAAAAGAGTATCAATAAATTCTAATCCTTTTAGAAAAATAAGTGAGTATCTTTCAAATATAAATACTATTATGTTTTGTCCTGATGATCTTGAAATAATAAAAGGTACACCAAGTGAAAGAAGATATTTTTTAAATTCTTCTTTATCTCAATTTTATAGTGATTATTCATTAAAACTATCCAAATATAATAAGCTATTGAAAAATAGAAATGAATATTTAAAAAATACTGAAAAAATAGATAAGATTTACTTAAAAATTTTAACTGATAAATTAATTAATTTAAATGTAGACTTAATAATTTATAGAAGAAATTATATTAATGAAATTAATAAATATATTGTTAAAATATACAAAAATCTTACTAATAAAGATAAAATAAGTATCAAATATGATAGTTTTATTAATAATGATATTAATGAAAAAAATATTAAACAAGAAATACAAGAAAAATTTGATAGAGTATTAGAAAATGAAATTTTTCAAAGAACTACATTATTAGGTATTCATAAAGATGATTTTTCAATATATATTGATGATGTGAAAATAAATAATTATGGTTCACAAGGTCAACAAAGAATATCTATTTTGTGTTTAAAATTAGCTGAAATTGATATATATAAAGAAAGATTTAATAAAAAACCTATTATATTATTAGATGATATTTTTAGTGAATTAGATAGTGAAAAAAAGGAAAATATAATTAAGTATATAAATAGTGATATGCAGGTATTTATTACATCTACAGATTTAAATAATATAGATGAAAAAATAACAAAAAATGCAGATATTTTTTATGTAAATGATGGAAAGGTTATAAAAAGGTGATAAAAATGGCAGAAAATAATTATGAAGCTTCTGATATTCAAGTTTTAGAAGGATTAGAAGCAGTTAGAAAAAGACCTGGAATGTATATAGGAACTACTGATGTAAAAGGATTACATCATTTAGTATGGGAAATAGTTGATAATTCAATAGATGAGGCATTAGCTGGATTTTGTAAACATATTGAAATAACAATTCATAAAGATAATTCTATTACAGTAAAAGATGATGGTAGAGGTATACCTGTAGGTATTCATCCAAAAACTGGTATTTCCACAGTAGAAACAGTTTATACTGTATTACATGCTGGTGGTAAATTTGGTGGTGGAGGATATAAAGTATCTGGTGGTCTTCATGGTGTAGGTGCATCTGTAGTAAATGCATTATCAAGTAAAGTAGATGTTATAGTAAAAAGAGAAGGAAAAGTATTTGAATGCCAATTTGAAAATGGTGGAAAAACAGTAAAAAAACTTACTGAAATTGGTATTTGTGATATTAATGAAACAGGTACAACCGTAACATTTAAACCTGATATAGATATATTTGATACAGATATATATGATTATGATACTTTAAAAACAAGAACTAGAGAATTAGCTTTTTTAAATAAAGATTTAAGATTAACTTTAACAGATGAAAGACCTGAGGAAAAGAAATCTGATACATTCTTATATGAAGGTGGAATAAAAGAATATGTTAAGTTTATAAATAAAGGTAAAACACCAATTCATGATGAAATTATATATCTAGAAGGTGAAGAAGAAGGAATAATGTTTGAAGTTGCTATGCAATATAACACAGGATATACTGATAATATAATTTCCTTTGTTAATAATATAAATACTCATGATGGTGGTACTCATGAAGAAGGTGTTAGAAGAGCTTTAACAAGATTAATTAATAATTATGCGAGAAAGAATAATATTTTAAAAGAAAAAGATGATTCTTTAACAGGTGATGATGTTAAAGAAGGATTAACAATGATTATATCTTGTAAACATCCTAATCCTCAATTTGAAGGACAAACAAAAGGTAGATTAGGAAACTCAGAAGTTAGAAAACTTGCTGATAGTGTGTTTTCTAAGGGATTTGATAGATTTTTAATGGAAAATCCAAATGAAGCAAGAATAATTATTGATAAAGCTACAACTGCAGCTAGAGCTAGAGTTGCTGCTAAAAAAGCAAGAGAAATGACTAGAAGAAAAGGAGATTTAGATACAATTAATTTTGGTGGAAAACTTGTTGATTGTAAAGAAAAAGATCCTAGTGTTTGTGAAATATTCTTAGTCGAAGGAGATTCTGCAGGTGGTAGTGCTATTAAAGGTAGAAATTCAATGACACAAGCAATATTACCTTTGAGAGGTAAAATATTAAATGTTGAAAAAGCAAGACTTGATAGAGCTTTATCAAATGAAGAAATAAGAACAATTATAACAGCATTTGGAACTGGAATAGGTGAAGAATTTGATTTAAATAAATTAAGATATGACAAAATAATAATAATGACCGATGCCGATGTTGATGGTTCTCATATTAGAGTATTATTATTAACTTTATTTTATAGATTTTTTAGACCTATAGTTGAGGCAGGACATGTTTATGCTGCACAACCTCCTTTATTTGTTATTAAACATGGAAAAACTATTAAATATGTTTTAAATGAAGAAGAAAGAGATACTTATTTAGCATCTTTAAATCCTAATACTAAATATGAAATTGCAAGAATGAAAGGTTTAGGTGAAATGGATGCTGAAGAATTAAATGAAACAACAATGGATATTAATAAAAGAATATTAAGAAAAATTACAGTTAATGATATTGTAGAAGCAGATGCAGCATTTACTAAACTAATGGGTGAAGAAGTTGCACCTAGAAGACAATTTATTGAAGAAAATGCTAAATATGCAGAATATTTGGATGTATAGTGGGGTGAAAATATGGATCATAGTAGAGATAGATTACAAGAAAATAATATAGTAAATGAAATAGAATCATCTTTTTTAGAATATTCTATGAGTGTCATAGTATCTAGAGCATTACCTGACCTTAGAGATGGTTTAAAACCTGTTCATAGAAGAATTTTATGGTCAATGTATGAATCTGGTTATACACCTGATAAAGTTCATAAAAAATCAGCAAGAATAGTTGGAGACGTAATGGGTAAATATCATCCACATGGAGATTCTTCAATTTATGAAGCAATGGTACATATGGCTCAAGATTTTAGTTATAGAAATATGCTTGTTGATGGTCATGGTAACTTTGGTAATATAGAAGGTTATGGAGCAGCAGCAATGCGTTATACAGAAGCTAGATTATCAAAAATATCATTAGAATTGTTAAGAGATATTAATAAAAATACAGTAGATTTTGTACCAAACTTTGATGAATCTGAAAAAGAACCATCAATTTTACCATCTAGATATCCAAATATATTAGTAAATGGTACTATGGGTATTGCAGTTGGTATGGCAACAAATATTCCACCACATAATTTAGGAGAAGTTATTGATGGTGCAATTGCTTATATAGATAATCCAGATATTGATACAGATGGATTAATGGAATATATTAAAGGACCAGATTTTCCTACTGGCGGAATTATATTAGGAAATAGTGGTATTAAAAAGGCATATACTACTGGTAGAGGAACTATTACAATAAGAAGTAAAGCTAGAATAGAAGAAAATAATGGAAAACATTATATTATTGTTGATGAAGTTCCTTATGGTGTTAATACTTCTGATTTAAAAAATAAAGTAGCAGAACTTGTCCACAATAAAACTATTGATGGAATTGCTGATTATCATACTGATTTGAAAAATGGAGTTAAAATTACAATAACACTTAAAAAAGATGCTAATCCACAAGTAGTTTTAAATAATTTATATAAACATACAGATTTTCAAACTAATTTTGGTGCAATTTTCTTAATGTTAGATAAAGGTGTACCTAAAACTTTAGGATTAAGAGATATTATTTCAAAATATATTGAATATCAAAAAGAAGTAATAATTAGAAGAACTAAATATGATCTTAAAAAAGCAGAAGAAAGAGCTCATATTTTAGAAGGTTTAAAAATTGCTATAGATAATATTGATGAAGTAGTTAAAATTATTAGAGGTAGTCAAAATGATGAGTTAGCAAAAACTACTTTAATGGAAAGATTTAGTTTAGATGAAATACAAACTCAAGCTATTTTAGATATGAGATTAAGAAGATTAACTCATATGTCAAAAGATGCAATAGAATCTGAATTAGAAGATTTAAGAATAAAAATTGCAGATTATAAAGATATTTTATCAAAAGAAGAAAGAATATTTAATATTATTAAAACTGAATTAAAAGAAATTAAAGATAAATATGCAGATGATAGAAGAACAAAAATAGATATGACAGCAATTGATTATATTGAGGATGAATCATTAATTCCAGTTGAAGATATTGTAATTAATTTAACAAGAAAAGGTTATATAAAAAGAGTTCCAATTGATACTTACAAAGTTCAAAATAAAGGTGGAGTAGGTATTAAAGGAATGACTACTAATGATGAAGATATAGTTGAACAATTATTAACTTTACAAACTCATGATCATGTATTATTCTTTACTAATAAAGGTAAAGTTTATAGAATAAAGGGGTATGAAATACCTGAATTTAGTAGACAAGCCAAAGGAATACCAATTATTAATTTATTACCAATAGAAAAAGATGAATTTGTAAAAGCAATACTTCCAATTAGAGTAGATGATACTATTTCTACTAAATTAGTAACATTTGTAACTAAAAAAGGTATTGTAAAACGTACATATATATCTGAATTTGAAAATATTAGAAAAACAGGTAAAATTGCTATCAGCTTGAAAGATAATGATGAATTATTATCTGTTATGTTAACAGATGGTAATAATGAAATAATGATTGGCGCTAGTAATGGTAGATTAGTCAGATTTAATGAAAATGAAATAAGAATACTTGGAAGAACAGCAAGTGGTGTTAAAGGTATTGAAATAGATGATAATACTAATTGTGTATCTGCTGAAGTAATAAAAGATGATAATGAAATATTAATTGTTACAGAAAACGGATACGGAAAAAGAACAAATGTTTGTGAATATAGATTAACACATAGGGGTAGTAAAGGTGTTAAAGCTATGAATATTAATAAAAAGAATGGTTCTATAGTATCAATTAATAAAGTTTTAGATAATTCTGATGTATTAATGATTACTGATAGTGGTATAATCATTAGAATTCCATTAGAACAAGTATCAAAAATGAGTAGAGTAACCCAAGGTGTAAAACTAATTAATTTAAAAAATAATCAAAAATTAGCTACTATATCTATTTCAGAAAAGGAATCTCAAGAAGAAATTAAATAAAAAAACGAACAAAAATACAAACAAAATATTTCCCGGGAAATATTTTTGTAAAATAAATATCAAGTAAAAAATATTGACTTATATATGTATATAATATATAATCTTTATGCACAACGAAAAACTTGGAACCAGGTCAGGGTAGAAATGCAGCAGCCTTAACATTTAATTTTCGTGTGTGCTTTTTTTATGGAGTAATATGAATAATAAAATTGAACAAAAATTGAACAAATTAATAATAAAAGCTAAAAAGAATAATGAAGTACCTATTGCTTGTGTTATAACATATAAAGATAGAATAATTGCTTCAGCTTATAATAAAGTAAATAATAAAAATGATATTATCAATCATGCAGAAGTAATATGTTTAAAAAAAGCTACCAAAAAATTAAATAATTGGAGATTGAATGAATGTAATTTATATGTTACTTTAGAACCTTGTGATATGTGTAAGGAAATAATCAAAAAATATAGAATTAATAATGTTTATTATTTTGTTAAACAAAATAATTATAAAACAGAATCTCAACCTAACTATATATATAGAGAAAACAAATATTATTCAAATATATTAAAAATTTTTTTTAAAGATAAAAGATAAAATGTTCCACGTGGAACATTTTATTATATATAAAATAATTATATGTTCCACGTGGAACATATTTTATTTAATTATTTAAAATAATTAATATTATGATATAATTAAAAAGAAAGGTGATTTTATGATTTATCAAGCATTATATAGAAAATACAGACCAAAAAATTTTAATGAAGTTAGTGGACAAGAAATAATAGTTCAAACTTTAAAAAATATGATAATTAATAATAAAATTACTCATGCATATTTATTTATAGGACCTAGAGGTACTGGTAAAACAAGTATAGCTAAAATATTTGCTAAAACTATTAATTGTAATAATCAAAAAAATGGTATTTCTTGTGAAACTTGTGATATTTGTAATTTGAGTAATAATAATGAAAATATAGATATAATAGAAATGGATGCTGCATCAAATAATGGCGTAGATGAAATAAGAGAAATAAGAAATCATATTACATTATTACCTTCATTTTCTAAATATAAAGTTTATATTATTGATGAAGTACATATGTTATCACAGGGTGCTTTTAATGCATTATTAAAAACATTAGAAGAACCACCAAAACATGTAATATTTATATTAGCAACTACAGAACCACAAAAAGTACCACTAACAATTATATCTAGATGTCAATGCTATGAATTTAAATCTATTTCTAAGAAAAATATGAAAAATAAATTATTAGAAATATGTGAAAAAGAGAATATTAAAATAGAAGATGAAGCATTGAATTTATTAATTGAAAACTCAAATGGTGGTATGAGAGATGCCATTGGTATGTTAGATCAATTAAATTCATATACAAATGGTAATATTGAATTAAATAGTGTTCTTTTATTAAATAATAAGATATCAAAAGATGATATAAATGAGTTATTTAAACAAATTAGTAATGGTAATATAAAAAAATGCTTTGAAATTTCAGATAAATTTGAAGAAAATAATAAAAATTATATATTAATATGTGAAGATTTAATTAAATACTTAAAAAATATAATTATAAATAGTGATGAAAACCATTTGAATTTAAAAAATAATCAAATAATTAATATAGTATTTATAATAAATAAATATATTAATGAAATGAAAAATACTAATGATAAAAAAATATTCTTTGATTTATTAATTGTAGAAATTATTGAAAAAATAAATGAAAAAGAAAAAATATCTATGTCATATGATATAAATTTAAATAAAAATGTAACAAATACAATAGAAAAATCTAAAAATCAACCATTAAAACCTAAAATAAATTATGAATTATATGATAAATTAATGAATATTAGATTAAATAACATATTAAAAGATGCAGATAAAATATCTATAAATAATTATAAAAATTATTTAAATAATACATTAAAATCTAGTTATGACTTAGATGATTTAAAAATTAATAATTTATTATTAGATTGTACTATAAAAGCAGGGTCAAAAAATGGTATAATAATTACGACATCAAACGATAATTTAATTTATGAACTATATGATAATATTAATATTATAGAAAAAAAATTATTTGATAATTTTAACAAAAATATTGTTATATGTATTTATAATGAAAATAAATGGAATGAAACAAGTGAAATTTATAGAAATAAATTAAAAAATAAGGAAATTATTGAATATATTGATGAAAAAGATATTTTGAATAAAATAAAAAAAGCAACAAATAATAGTACAGAGTTTGATGAATTAATAGAAATAGGTGAGGTGAATTAATATGAATATGAATCAAATATTAAATCAAGCAAAAAATATGCAAAAGAAAATGGAAAAAACACAAGAAGAAGTAGGTAAAATGATTTTTACTAGTAAAAAAGATCTAGTAGAAGTTCAAGTAAATGGAAATAAAGAAATTGTTAATATAAATATTGATAAAACAATAGAAAAAGATGATATTGAAATGTTAGAAGATATGCTTTTAATTGCATTAAATGATGCTTTAAATCAAGCTGCAGCTGAAATGGAAAAGAAATTAGGTAAGTTTAGTCCTAATATTCCAGGATTGTTTTAATAAATGAAGTCAATACCTAAAAGTTTATCTGAATTAATAGAAAGTTTTAAACTTTTACCTGGGATAGGAGAAAAAAATGCTGTAAGACTTAGTTTTGCAACATTAAATTTAAAAGAAGATCAAGTTACTAAGTTTTCAGAAGCAGTAAAAAATATTAAACTAAACATAAAAAAATGTAAAATTTGTAATAATTTAACTGAGAATAGTGAAATATGTGATATTTGTAATGATAAAAATAGAAATAATGATATTTTGTGTGTAGTTGAAAATACAAAAGATTTAATACATTTTGAAGAATCAAATGCATTTAAAGGCAAATATCATATCTTAGAAGGCTTAATATCACCTTTAGAAGGAGTAAATCCTGATGATATAAAAATTAATCAATTAATAAATAGAATTAAAGATGAAAATATTAAAGAAGTAATTTTAGCTTTAAATATGAGCATTGAAGGTGAAACAACTTCTTTATATATTTTAAAATTACTTGAAGGAATGAATGTATCTGTTAGTAAAATAGCTGCTGGAATACCAGTTAATGCTGATATGGAATATTTAGATTCTCTAACAATACAAAAGGCAATAGAAGGAAGAAATAAATTATCATAATATATAATCTTTTTTAATAAAATAAATTAAAGGAGAATATATGAAATTAATTTTTAAAATAATTAAAAAATTTATTTTAAGTATTAGTATTTTATATTTATATAATATCTTTATGCAAAATTATAATATACCAATTCCAATTAATATATATACGATAGGTATATTGATGATTTTCGAAGTACCAGGATTTATTGGATTAATACTTCTTTTTTTTATAAATTTTAGATAGGAGGTTATTTTATGCTTGAAGATTATATTAAAAATCAAGAAATTGCAACTAAGTTATTATTAGAAAGTATAAATAATGATAAACTAGTACAAGCATATTTATTTGTATCTAAAAATGAAAAAATACTTTTAGATTATTCTTTAGCTTTTGTTAAAAAAATAATTACTCCTGAATATAATACGAACATCTGTTCCAAAATAGATAAAAATATTTATAATGAATTAAAGATTATTAATCCTGAATCTAATTTAATTAAGAAAGAACAATTATTAGATTTACAAAAATCTTTTAAAACTAAGGCAATAGAAGGTAATAAAAAGATTTATATTATAAATAAATGTGAAAAAATGAATTCTGCAGCTGCAAATTCCATTTTAAAATTTCTTGAAGAACCACAAGATAATATAATCGCAATACTTTTAACTACAAATATAGATAAAGTAATGCCAACAATTAAATCTAGATGTCAGATAATAAGTTTATCTAATAATGAAGAAAATATGAATGATATAGAAGATATAATTTATCAAGAGTATAATAAAATAGAAAATAATATAGATAGCGAACAATTAGAAAAGAACATTGAAAATATAAAAAAATATAGTACTATTTTAGAAAAAGATAAAATTAAAATGATTTTTTATTATAAAGATTTCTTTGATATATTTAAAACAAAAGAGGAAATAAATATATTTTTTATATATTTAATTTATTTTTATTATGATTTATTAAATATTATTATTGAAAAAAATATTAGATATATAAAAAATAAAGATGAATTATTAAATTTTAAAAATAACAATACTATAAATTCAGTTATTAAAAAAATCCAAATAATTCAAAATAGTAAAAATAATTTAAATACTAATATGAATCTAAAACTTTTAATGGATGATTTTTTAATTAATTTTAGTGAGGTGTAATATGGATAATTATATTGAAGTAGCAGTTGTTTCATTTAACAATAGTAAAAATAAATATTATTTTTTAACAAATAATCTTAAATTAAGAAATAATTTAACTGTAATTGTAAATACAGAAAGAGGATTACAATTTGGATTAGTTGAAGATATTATAAATATTAATTCAAATAGTACTAAAATGCCAACTAAAGAAATTGTTAGAATTGCTACAAAAAAGGATTATAATCAATATTTAAATAACTTAAAAGACGCTAAAACTGCATATAAAAAATGTAAGGAATTAATAAAAGAGAATGATCTACAAATGAATCTTATAGATGCATCCTATAATTTTGAAAGAACGCAATTATATTTTTCTTATGTGGCAAATGAAAGAGTAGATTTTAGAAATCTAGCAAAGTCATTAGCAGCTATTTATAAAGTAAGAATAGAATTAAGACAAGTTGGACCACGTGATAAAGCAAAAGAAATTGGTGGAATAGGTCCTTGTGGTAGACAATTATGTTGTAATAATTATTTATATTCTTTCAATAATATAACTATTAATATGGCAAAAAATCAAAATATTTCATTAAATCCAACAAAGATAAATGGATTATGTAATAGATTATTGTGTTGTTTAAATAATGAAGATGTATTTTATAAAAATGAACTTGAAAAATATCCTAAAGTTGGTAAATATATCTCTTATGATAATATTGAAGGAAAAGTAATAAGTGTAGATGTAATAAAGAAAACTGTAAAAATTGAAACAAAGGATAAAGAAATAATAGAGATTAGTGATTATGGAAGTAATAAATGATTTATTAGAATTAAATAATTTAAAAATAGTTCAAAATAAAAAATGGTTTAATTTTTCACTTGATTCCTTACTATTAAGTAATTTTGCAAATGTTAATAATAAAATGAAAATAATTGATATTTGTACAGGAAATTGTCCTATACCTTTAATGTTATCTACAAAAACAAAAGCAAAAATAATTGCAGTAGAAATACAAAAAGAAATATATGAATTAGGATTAAAATCAATTAAAATAAATAACTTAGATAGACAAATAGAAATTATCAATAAAGATATAAAAGAATATTATAAAGAAATAAAAACAGATTCTTTTAATTTAATCACATGTAATCCACCATATTTTAAAATAAATAATAATTCAATTTTGAATAGTAATATTCAAAAAACTAATGCTAGACATGAAAAATATTTAAATCTAGATGATTTATTTAAAATATCAAAGAAAATATTAAAAAATAATGGAAAAATAGTATTGATTCATAAAAGTGATAGATTATCAGATATTATGATAAAAATGAGAAATAACAATATTGAACCAAAAAGAATAAGATTTGTTTATCCAAAAGAAGATTCTAAATCTAACTTAGTTTTAATTGAAGGTATGAAGAATGCTTCATCAGGATTAATAATAGAAAAACCATTAATAATACATGAAAAAAATGGAGAATATAAAAAAGAAATATTAGATATGTTTAAGGAGGTGTAATAATGAGTCAAAAAAGCTATGATGGAAAACCTACATTATATTTAGTTCCAACTCCAATAGGTAATTTAGGAGATATGACATATAGAGGAGTTGAAACATTAAAAAATTCAGAAGTTATTTTTTCTGAAGATACTAGGGAATCAAAAAAATTATTAGATTATTTTGATATAAAGAAAAAATTAATAGCGTGTCATAAGTTTAATGAAGATGATGTGTATTTAAAGGTATTAGATTATTTAAATAATGGATTTGATGTATCAATAATTACAGATAGGGGTACTCCTTCAATTAGTGATCCTGGGTATGTATCAGTTTTTAAAGTTATACAAAATGGATATAATGTTGTATGTTTACCTGGAGCAACTGCATTTACACCTGCTATAGTTAATAGTGGTTTAAATCCTAATAAATTTTTATTTTATGGTTTTTTAGATAGTAAAAAAAGTGCTAAAAAGAAAGAAATAGAAGAATTAAAACTAGTAAAAAGTACAATTATATTTTATGAATCACCATATAGAGTTATAGAAACTATTAAACTAATAAAAGAAATAATGGGAAATAGGAAAATAAGTGTTTCAAGAGAAATAAGTAAAAAACATGAAGAGATATATAGAGGTTTAATTGATGATGTTCTTGAAGAATTAACTGAACCTAGAGGTGAATTTGTATTAGTTGTAGAAGGTAATAATGATATTGAAAATTATGATGATATAGATATATTAGATCATATAAATTTATTAATTAAAAAAGGAATTAGAGATAAAGATGCAATAAAAGAAGTATCTAAACTTCATAATATTTCTAAAAGTGAAGTATATAAAATGTATTTAGAGGTGAAAAAATGAAATTAATTGTAGGTCTTGGTAATCCTGGAAAAGAATATGAAAATACTAGACATAATATAGGATTTAATGTTATTGATTTATACTTAAAAAAGAATAATTTAAAATTAGACAAAGAAAAATTTAATGGTAAATATCTAAAAACAAATATCAATAATGAAGAAGTTATTTTTTTAGAACCACAAACTTATATGAATTTAAGTGGTGATTCTGTTTTAAAAATAATGAATTTTTATAAAATAAATATAGAAGATATATTAATAATTCAAGATGATTTAGATTTAGACTTAGGAAAGATTAAATTAAAGGAAAAATCTAGTTCAGGTGGACACAATGGAATTAAAGATATTGAACAAAAATTAGGAAGTAATAGTTTTAAAAGATTAAAAATTGGTATTTCAAATAATAAATTAATTGATACTAAAGATTATGTTTTAGGTAAATTTAATAAAGAAGAAAAAGAAATACTTGAAAAATCTTATAAAAAATGTTTAAATATCATAGATGATTTTTTCAAAATGAATTTTAATTTATTAATGGGAAAATATAATAAGAGATGATATTATGTTTGAAAAATATTTTAAATTTAAAAAATATAATAATATAGGTATTAGAGGGTTAACTAATCAGTTAACTGCTTTTTGCGTTTCAAATATATTTAAGAATAATGATAAAAATATATTATTGATAACTAATTCTGTATATGAAGCGAATATTTTATATAGTTTTATTTCTAAAATAGAAAAAAATACACATTTATTTATTATGGATGATTTTTTAACTAGTGAAGCACTAGCAATTTCTCCAGATTTATTAAGTATTAGACTAAATACTTTAAATAGTATAAATAAGGGAAAAAACATAGTTATTACTAATTTAACTGGATTATTAAGATATTTACCAGAAAAAAAATTGTGGAACAACTCAAAAATAAAAATTAATAAAAATATTAATTTAACAAAAGAAGAGATTATTGCAAAACTTATTAATATAGGATATAAAAGTACAGATTTAATAACACAATCAGGACAATTTGCAAATAGAGGTTTTGTATTAGATATTTTTCCAATTAATGAAGAAAATCCTTATAGAATAGAATTTTGGGGAGATGAAATAGATTCAATTAGAAGTTTTAATGTAGATAATCAAAGATCTATTGAAAAAATAAATGAATTCTTAATAACTCCTTTTTCTGAATTTATTTCTGAAAAAAATATGGATATACCTGAGGAACAAAAATATTTAAAATTATTTAATAATAAAATATCTAATATATTTGAATATTTAGATAATCCAATAACAATATTTAAAGATTATAATCAAATATATAATTCAAATTTAAAACTAAGAGAAGAAATATTAAATTATGATAAATCCATAGATAATTCTATAAAAACTGATTATATGTTTTCATTAGAAGAAATAAACTTTAAAGATTCTATTTATTTATTAACTATTGATAATTTAATTTCTAATAAAAAACTAGATTATATTTATGATTTAAAAGCAAAAAGTGTAGATAATTTTAATTCAAATATTAATTCAATAAATAATTATTTTGAAAAATGTTTATTAAATAAAAAAACTATTATTATATCTTTAAGTGATGATAAAAAAATAGAAAGATTTAAAACATATATAAATTTTATAGTTAATAAAACTAGTCTAAAAAATATAAAAGAAAAATCAATTAATATAATAAAAGAACCAATATACGAAGGTTTTGAGATAGATAATTATATATTTTTGACTGAAAAAGAATTATTTAATAATAATAATCAAGTGTCTATGGTAAAGAATAGATATAAAATTGGTCAAAAAATAAAAGATATAAACAATTTAACTGTAGGAGATTATATTGTTCATATTAATCATGGTATAGGTAAATATAATGGTTTAAAAACTATTAAAAAAGGTCAAGTAACAAAAGATTATTTAGAATTATTATATAAAGATAATGATAAATTATATATTCCTGTGGAAAAAATAGATTTAATTAGTAAATATTCATCAAAAGAAGGATATGCTCCTAAAATAAATAAATTAGGTTCTGCAGAATGGCAGAAAACTAAGATAAGAATTAAAAATAAAGTTAAAGATATTGCAGAAAAATTAATTAAAATATCAGCTGAAAGAGCTTCAACTAAAGGTTTTGCTTTTAATAAAGATGATGATTTACAATTGGAATTTGAATCAGAATTTAATTATAATTTAACAAAAGACCAAATTATTGCAACAGATAAGATAAAAAAAGCAATGGAATCATCAGTTGCAATGGATATGTTACTTTGTGGAGATGTTGGTTTTGGTAAAACAGAAGTAGCCTTTAGAGCAATGTTTAAAGCAGTATTAAGTGGAAAACAAGTAGCGTATTTATGCCCAACTACTATTTTATCAAATCAACAATATTTAAGCGCAAAAGAAAGATTTAGTAGTTTTGGTATTGAAATTGGTTTATTAAATAGATTTACTCCTCCAAAAGAAGTTAAATGTATTATAGAAAAAATAACTACAGGAAAAATAGATATAGTATTTGGTACACATAGATTATTAAGTAATGATATTAATTTTAAAAACTTAGGTTTATTAGTTGTTGATGAAGAACAAAGATTTGGTGTTATGCATAAAGAAAAAATAAAAGAATATAAATCAAATATTGATGTATTAACATTAAGTGCAACACCTATTCCTAGAACATTACAAATGTCATTAGTAGGTATTAGAGATTTATGTGTTATAGAAACACCACCTGCATCAAGATATCCTGTACAAACTTATGTTATAGAAGAAAATAATGAAATTCTTAAAGATGCAATTTATAAAGAATTATCTAGAAATGGTCAAATATTTATTGTATATAATAATATAGAGGATATTGAAAACAAAAAATTTATATTAAATAAATTGGTACCAGAAGCTAAAATTGAAATCGCACATGGTAGAATGACTAAAGTACAAATAGAAAATGTAATGCAAAAATTTATTAATAATGAATTTAATATATTATTGTGTACAACAATTATTGAAACAGGTATGGATATTTCAAATGTTAATACTTTAATAATATTTGATTCTGATAAATTTGGATTAAGCCAGTTATATCAATTAAGAGGAAGAGTAGGAAGAACTAATAAAATCGCATATGCTTATTTGTTATACGAAAAAAATAAGGTTTTAAAAGAAATATCAGTAAAGAGATTGAATACTATTAAAGAATTTACTGAATTAGGTAGTGGTTTTTCAATTGCAATGAGAGATTTATCAATTAGAGGTGCAGGAGATATTTTAGGAAGTGAACAAGCTGGATTTATAGATTCAGTAGGTTATGATTTATATGTAAAAATATTAAATGATGAAGTAAAAAAATTAAAAGGTGAAAAAATAAAAGAAGAAATTATTGAAAAAGAAAAGCCAATTATTAATGTTTCAACTCATATTACTAAGAATTATGTTAATGATGATAATATTAAAATAGAAATACATAAATTAATAAGTAAAATTGATTCTAAAGAAAAGCTATATGAAGTTAATGCTGAATTAAAAGATAGATTTGGTCAAGTATCAGAAGAAATGATTATTTATATGTATAGTAAATGGTTAGAAGTATTAGCAAATTCATTAAACATAAATGATATTACAGAGAATAACTTATTTGTCGAATTTTCTTTAAGTAAATCTATTGTAGATAAGGTAGATGTTCAAAATATATTTGTATATTCAAATAATGTAACAAATAAAGTAAGATTTAATTATAAAAATAATAGATTATATATAAAAATATTATTAAGTGGTTTAGAAAAACATTTTGTATATTATTTAACAGATATTTTAGATTATATTAATAAAAGAGTATAAATATTAATTCAATTTTTCATACTAAAATAGGGTGAAAAATATGAAGTTAAATGGAATTGTTAGAAAAATAGATAACTTAGGTAGAATAGTTATTCCTATAGAATTAAGAAAAAGATTAAAAATAGATCAAAATGATGATATTGAAATAAAAATAGAAGATAATAAAATAGTTTTATCAAAGTATAATAAACTTTCTGAATTAAATAATATTTTATATTTAATGTCTAAATCATATAATAACTTAACCGGTATTAATATTATTGTTACTGATAAAGAAAGAATAATATATTCTAATAAAGAAATATATAAAAACAAAAATATATCTAAAATAATAAGAAATAATATAGATAATGAAATAGAAATAGATTTTTATAAAAAAGTAGAAATAACAAATGATTTATTTATAGAATCTTATATTTATTCAAAAAATATAAAAATATCTGGTTTTAGTTATGGTCAGTTTATTGTTTATTCTAAAAATATGATAAGTATAAAAGACAAAGAAATACTTAATAACTTAGTTTTATTATTAAGTAATATACTAGATTGAATTGATTTTAAATTCTAACTATGATATAGTTATTTTATATTTTAGGAGGAATATAATGAGAAAATTTGAAAAAATAAGTGTAAAAGAATATGAAAAAAAATTAAAAGATAAATGTAGTTATGAAGATATAAAATTACCTATAAGATCTACAAAAAATTCAGCTGGTTATGATTTTTTTAGTCCTTTTTCATTTGAATTAAAACCTGGTGAAACAATTAAAATTCCATCAGGAATAAAAGTTAAAATGAATAATGATGAATTTTTAGCTATTTTAGTAAGATCTAGTATGGGTTTTAAATATAACATTAGATTATGTAATCAAGTTGGAATAGTTGATAGTGATTATTATAATAATGAAGACAATGAAGGGCATATGTTTATTGCTTTAAAAAATGAAGGTGAAAAAGTATTTAATGTGGAAAAAGGAGATAAATATGCCCAAGGAATATTTTTAAAGTATTATTTAACTGATGATGACATAGCTGAAGGTCAAAGAACAGGAGGCTTTGGATCAACAGGTAATTAGAAAGAAGATGATTTTGATGAAAAAAAATTTTTATATAACAACACCAATCTATTATCCTAGTGGTAGATATCATATAGGAACTGCATATACTGAAATATTAACAGATTCTTTAAAAAGATATCATAAGATGCATGGTGAAGATACTTTTATGCTTACTGGAACAGATGAACATGGTCAAAAGATTCAAGATAAAGCAAAAGAAGAAGGATTATCACCAAAAGAATATGTGGATTTGCAAGCTCAAAAAGCTAAAGAATTATGGAAACTAATGAAAATTGATTATGATAAATATATTAGAACTACTGATGAATATCATGAAAAAACTGTTCAATGGATTTTTGAAAGATTTTTAAAACAAGGAGATATATACTTAGGTGAATATGAAGGATGGTATTGTAAACCTTGTGAAAGTTATTGGACAGAATCACAATTAGTTGATGGCAAATGCCCAGATTGTAATAGAGCTGTAAAATTGATGAAAGAAGAAGCATATTTCTTCAATATGAAAAAATATACTGATAAATTATTAGATTATTATGAGAAACATCCTGATTTTATTAAACCGGATTATAGAAAAACAGAGATGATTAATAATTTTATTAAACCTGGATTAGAAGATTTATGCGTAACTAGAACATCTTTTGACTGGGGTATTAAAGTATTAAGTAATCCTAAACATGTTGTGTATGTATGGTTAGATGCATTAACAAACTATATAACTGCATTAGGTTATGGACAAGAAGACACATCTTTATTTGAAAAATATTGGCCAGCTAATATTCATATTGTTGGTAAAGATATTGCTAGATTTCACTTAATTTATTGGCCAATATTCTTAATGGCTTTAGATTTACCATTACCAGAACATATTTATGTTCATAATTTTATAATGATGAAAGATGGAAAAATGAGTAAATCAAAGGGAAATACAATTTATCCTGAACAATTAATAGAAAGATATGGATTAGATGCTACTAAATACTATTTATTAAGAGAAATGCCAAATAATCAAGATGAAATATTTACTCCTGAAGATTTTGTTTCAAGATATAATTCAGATTTGTGTAATGATTTAGGAAATCTATTAAATAGAACTATATCTATGATAAATAAATATTTTGATGGGATTATTCCTAATTATAAAGGTATAGTAAATCAAGTTGATAAAGATTTAGAAGAATCAGTTAAAGTATCTGTTTCAAATAACAAAGAATTTATTGATAAATTTGAATTTTCTAATGCTATACAATCTATTTGGAATTTAGTATCTAGAACAAATAAATATATAGATGAAGTAGAACCATGGGTTTTATCAAAAGATAATAAAATAGAAGAATTATCTTCTGCAATGAATCACTTAGCAAGTTCATTAAAAGTAATCGCAATTTTAATAAGACCATTTATGTTAGAAACATCAAATAAAATCTTAAAGCAATTAGGGTTAAATAATAATGTATCTTTTGAAGATTTAAATAATATATATTCATTTGATAATAATAAAGTAATTGAAAAAGGTGAACCTATTTTCTTAAGATTAGATACTGAAACAGAAATAGAATATATAAAAGAATTAATGAATAATCATTAATTTCTTTTTTTGTGTTATAATCTTTTTAGGTGAAGAAAAATGTTTGATACTCATTGTCATATTTATAAAACTGAAACAAAAAATTATAAAGATATTATTAAGAAATGTTTAAATAAAAATATTAATTTAATTATAAATTCAGTTAATATAAAAACAAGTAAAGAAGTTATAAAATTATCAAAAAAATATAATAATGTATATGCTTCAATAGGTTTAAATTATGATGAAGTAGAAAATATAAATGAAAAAGATTTTATTAAATTAGAGAGATTAATAAATAAGAATAATATTATTGCTATTGGTGAAATAGGTTTAGATTATTATTGGACAAAAGATAATAAAGATAAACAAAAATATATATTTGAAAAACAACTAAAGTTAGCTGAAGAATATAATTTACCTGTAATAATTCATGCAAGAAATTCTATTCAAGATGTATATGATATTTTAAAAAAATATAATTTAAAAGGTAGTATGCATTGTTTTCAGGGTAGTTTAGAAATGGCAAAAAAGTTTATTAATTTAGGATTTAAAATAGGTATTGATGGACCAATAACATATAAAAATAATAAAAAACAAATTGAGTTAATAAATAATTTAGATTTAAAAGATATTTTAGTTGAAACTGATAGCCCTTATTTAACACCAGAACCTAATAGAGGGAAAAAAAATAATCCTACAAATTTAATATATATTATTAATAAAATAGCAGAAATAAAGAAAGAAACACCTGAAAAAGTTATAGAAGAAACTACTAAAAATACAAAGGAGATATTTAATATATGAATAAAGAACTAATTAAAGATTATATATTCAAAAAAAAGTTCGGTCAAAACTTTTTAAAAGATGAAAATATATTAAGAAATATAGGTGATAAGTCTGAAGTAGATAAAGACACATTAGTAATTGAAATAGGTGTAGGTGCTGCATTTTTAACATATTATTTAACCGAAAAAGCTAAATATGTAGTAGGTTATGAAATAGATGAATCATTAAAAGAAATAATTGAAAAACAATTAGAAAATAAAAATAATATAAAAATAATATTTGCTGATTTTTTAAAAAGAAATGTTATGGATGACATAAAAGATTTAGATTATAAAAAAATATTTGTAGTTGCGAATTTACCATACTATATAACAACACCAATTATTACAAAATTTATAGAAGATAAAATTCCTGTGGATAAAATAGTAGTAATGGTACAAAAAGAAGTTGGAGATAGATTTAATGCTAAAGTAAACACAAAAGAATATAATTCATTAACTGTTTATTTAAATTATTATTTTGATATAAAAAAATTATTAGATGTTTCAAGAAATTGTTTTGTACCAAAACCTAATGTTGATAGTGTAATAATTGAATTTAAAAAACATAATAAATATAAGGCAAATAATGAAGACTTATTTTTTAAATTAGTTAGAGATGCTTTTAAATATAAAAGAAAAAATATTAGAAATAATTTAAAAAATTATCCACAAGAAAAATTAGAAAATATATTAAAAAGTATTAATCTTGATTTAAATTCACGTGCTGAAAATATAACATTAGAACAATTCATATATATATGTAATAAAATAGAAGAATAAGTAAACATTCTTCTATTTTTTTCATAATATATATTGGTGAAAGAAATGTTTAAAATTGGAGACATAGTATCAAGATATAAATATAATAATGATTGTTTATTTAAAATAATTGATATTAAAGAAAATACATATTATTTATCTGGAATAAATATTAGATTATGCGCAAATGCATTTAAAGATGATCTAAAAATAGAGAATAATTATTATAGAGAAGATGATTCAAATTTAATAAATTTAATAAAAGATAATATAGATCAAATAAGTAATGATTATTTTTTTATTCCTGGAAAAATATTACATATTGATGCGGATAAAGATTATTTAAATAGATGTTTAAAATTTTATAAAGAATTAAATATAAATGCATATGGTATATATTGTGAAGAAGAAAATTTATCTAATCAAATATCAAAATATTTAAATGATATAAAACCGGATATAGTAATTATTACTGGACATGATGCTTTTAATAAATTTAATAATAAATATAAGAATAGTGATTGTTTTATAGATGCTATTAAAAAAAGTAGAGATTATGAAAAATCTTATGATAAATTAAAGATAATTGCAGGAGCTTGTCAATCAAACTATGAAGAATTAATAAAAGCAGGTGCATCATTCGCATCAAGTCCAAAAAGAGTTAATATACATGCTTTAGATCCAGCAATTATCGCTTCTTTTCTTGCTTTAACAGAGAATAATAAAGAAATAGATTTAATTAAAGTATTAAACAACACTAAATCTAAAAGTGATGGAATGGGTGGATTAAAAACATTTGGTTGTATGATTGTGGGTTATCCTAAAAAAAAGTAAGAGTTTAACAAAAAAATAGACTCTTATTTTTGTTTCATTTATTTGACAAATAATATTTATTATGATAATATAAGGCACAGTCTTTCAAAGGGGGAAATTATATATGACTTATATTAAAAAATTTGAAAATGATTATATTTCAATTCTTGAAAATATTAAAAAAATAAAAGACGATTCTTCAATTAATATAGATGAAAAGAAAAAATTATATGGTGAAGAATTATTAAAACTTGGAGAATTAAGATATAAATTTAAAAGATTAGAAAAAGTATTTAATGATGGAAAATCAGAAAATGGTGAAGAACTATCTCTAAATCAAGTAAATCAATTAGGAAAATTTGTTAGTTATTTTTATATTTTTAATGATAAGGATAGTAATATAAATAATATTTTATCTACTAGTGAAGAATATGGTATTTATAGTTATTCTGTTTTACATAGAGAATTTGTTGATAATAAATATATTTTATATTCTATTGGATCTATTACTGAAGAAGAATTATTAAAAGATGTAAAAAAACATAAAGAACAAACAGTAGATATGATTTCTAATTCATTTGGTTTAAATGAACGTATTGAATTATGTGAAGAAGAATTAAATGAGATTAAAAAAGAAAAAGAAGAAAAAAGAACATTAAAATATGTTAAGTTATTTGCTACTGTAGCTCTAGCATCTGTTGTAGCAGCTTCTGCATTCTCGTGTCATAAGAATAATGTTAAAGATAATAATAATGCAACAGAAAAAAATATTGATGATAAATCTAATAATAAATCTAATAATAAATCTAATAATGATACAAAAAATGAAACATCAACAAGTAAAAATAAAGAAGATACAACTGAAACTAAAGAAAATAATGATAAAATTACAAATTCAAAAGAAAATACTGAAAATAGTAATAAATCATCTATTTCATCTAATGGAAAAACTTCAACTAATGGAACTTTAACTAATGATAAATCAAATTCTGGTGGTTCTTCTAAAACAACTACAAATGGTGGTGGGGTTGATTTAGATAAAGATAAAGCTGAAAATGGTGATGTTACAATTACTCAAGGTGATGGAAAAACTATCGCTCCAGATGATAGTAAAGTTGAAGGAAATGATTATGTTATAGTTGATGATAATTTTGATGGTAATGAAGATAAAATAAATGATTCAGTATACCAACCAGATAAACAAGATACTTATTCAGAAGATACTAATCATAAAACTACTAGACCTTCAACTGATAAAGTACAAGGTTCTGATGAACAAAAAACAAATGTAAATTTAAATGAAAGTTCTGATAAAGTAAATGATTCAGTAAATCAACCAGATAAGCAAGATAAAACTGTAGAAGAAAAATCTACTACAACAACTCCTACAATAATTGAAGAAGATGAAAAAGATATTGAATATTTCTTTGTACCTAATAATTATGAAAGTAGTAATAATGATATTTATGTAGAAGATTTTGAAGATTACGATACATCAGGTTATGAAATAGAAGAAGATTCTGCTTATACATTAACTTTAAAATAATATGAAAGGGGAGATTAAAATGAATAAAACAAATGATTTAAAAAAATTAAAAGCATTAAGAACAAGTTTAGCTTCTCTTTCACTAGTCGCAACTATGTCTTTAACTGGTTGTGTAGGAAATAAAGAAGTTAAAAAAACAAATAATGAAAAAAATTATACTAAAGAATATAATAATGAAGTAAAATCAGAAGCTGAAACATTTTACGATAAATATTCAGAATTCTTTAATGATGAATATGATAATTATACTAATCCAAAAGAAGAAGCTGTTAAAGATATTGATAATGTAATTAATATGATTCAAAATAAATATAAAAATATTTCTGATGAAGATTTAAGAAGAGCATTTAGATTAATTCAAGATTGTCAAATGCCTATTGAATTATTGCAATCAGCTTATAATTATAAAGCAAATATTGAAAATGAAGTAATAGTACCAACATTACCAAATTTATCTGAATTTGTATTAGATGATACTGTTAGAGAAGAATTAAATGAAGGATATAATAAAATTGATGAGTTAAGAGTTGCTCTTAATAATAGAGATAAATTATCTACAGATAATGCAATTAATAATCTTCAAAATTATGTAATAGATATTGAATTTTATTATACACAAGATAAATCAAATACTGGTGAAATAGCTTCACAAGCTCCAGCTGAATACTTAATATTAGATAATAATTTAGCTGCAGAAAACTTATTAACACCTTTTACAAATGAAGGAACAATTGTATTTAATGATACTAAGAACAATAATCCAAATCAAACTTTAAAAATTGCTCCAAATCAATTTGAAGATCAAATTATTTCAGCATTTGAAACAAGATATTTAGATGAAAGACCTTTTGATGTTCAAGAAATAGAAACTATAGATGAAAATAATAATAAAATTAAAAAAGAAGTTAAGGGGATAGATATAGTTTTCTTTGATGGAACACATAAATTTGTTACAATTGAGGAATATGAAAACCTTAAAGATATAATAACAACATCTAAATTAAAAGATAAAATGTATCATATTGAAAATGATATGGCTAAAGAAATATGTCCTTCAGTTGAAGAAGAAAAAATTATTTCATACAATGTAATAACAAAGAAATTAAGCATCTAGTTAAACTAGTGCTTTTTTTATTTTTAATAATGTGATAAAATTATGTAGTAAATAACAAAAATTTAAATATTATTAAATAGGTGGAGAAGAAAATGCATAGTATAAAAATAAATGGTGGTAATACATTATCTGGAACTATAAGTATTGGTGGAGCTAAGAATAGTATAGTTGCATTAATTCCAGGTGCAATATTAACAGATGAAGAAGTAATTATTAGTAATGTTCCAGATATTTCTGATGTTAAAGCATTAGAAAATATATTAAAATATTTAAATGTTGATTATTCAAAAAAAAATGATATTATTAAAATAAAATCAAAAGATATGGTAAATAAAGAAATAACTAAGAATATGTCATCTAAATTAAGGGCGTCTTATTATTTTATGGGTTCAATGTTAAGTAGATATAAACATGTTGAAATTAGTATGCCAGGAGGTTGTACTATAGGAAATAGACCTATAGATTTACATTTAAAAGGATTTAAAGCATTAGGAGCAACTATAACTGAAACAGAAAATAAAGTAATAATAGATGCAGAAGAACTTAAAGGAAATAAAATATATTTAGACTTTGCTAGTGTAGGAGCAACTATTAATATAATGTATGCTGCTGTTATGGCAAAAGGAAAAACAATAATTGAAAACGCTGCTAAAGAACCTGAAATAGTAAATGTTGCAACATTTTTAAATAATATGGGTGCTAGAATAAAGGGAGCAGGAACTGAAACAATCAAAATAGTAGGAGTTGAAAAACTTCATTCTTGTTTTACTGAAGTTATTCCAGATAGAATTGAAGCAGGTACTTATATAATTATGGGAGCAGCTTTAGGTGATAAATTAAAAATAGAAAACATTATTCCACAGCATATTTCAACAGTTTTAGAAAAATTAGATGAAATGGGTGCTGAAATAGAAGTTAATGATGATTATGTAATAATATCAAAAGTAAATAAATTAAAAGCAACAAGTATTAAAACACTTGTTTATCCTGGATTTCCAACAGATTTACAACAAGTATTTGCAAGTTTAATGTGTATCGCAAAAGGACAAAGTACTATTAAAGAAAATATATATGAAAATAGATTTAATAATCTATTTGAATTAATAAAAATGGGTGCAAATATAGAAGTGAACGGAAATAAAGCAATTATAAAAGGTCCTAATAATTTAAGTGGTTGTGAAGTAAATGCAACAGATTTAAGAGCAGGTGCAGGTTTAGTTGTCGCAGCATTAATCGCAAGTGGAGAAACAACAATAAATAATGCTGATTATATATTGAGGGGATATGAACACATAGTTAAAAAAATATCTTCTATAGGTGGAGAAATATCTTTACTTTAAAAAAACACTTGCAATATAATAAGTAATTTGATAAAATATAGTAGATTTTGAAAAATTCTATAACTATTTATAGTTATGGCGAGAGGAGAATAGATATGGCTAATAAAAGAGAAAGTTTATATAAAGATTCAAAAGTAATCTGTGCATGCGGTGAAACTTTTGAAACTAAATCTACAAAAGATGAAATTCGTGTTGAAGTATGTTCTAAATGTCATCCATTCTATACTGGTACACAAACAAGAGCATCTAAATCAAGCAATGTAGATAAATTTAATAAAAAATATGGTTTTAAAACTGAAAACAATTAGAAATTAATCTAATTGTTTTTATTTTATTTAAATGATATACTAATAATAGAGGTGAAAATATGAAAATTGCAATTTGTAGTGATCATGGAGGTTATGAATTAAAAGAATATTTAAAAAAAGCATTAAAAGAATATGAAATAAAAGACTTAGGTTGTTTTTCTAAAGAAAGATGTAATCATGTTGAATATGCGTTTAAACTATCAGAGTATGTTGTAAAAGAAGATTTACTTGGAATAGCAATATGTAAAAGTGGCATAGGTATGAGTATTGCTTGTAATAAAGTAAAAGGTATTAGATGTGCAAAAGTAAATAATGTAAAAGAAGCAATTGTAACTAGAGAAGATAATAATGCTAATGTAATAGCTATTTCAGGAAAAATGTGTAAAAGAAAAGCATTAAAAATAATAAAAGCATTTATAAATACTTCTTTTAAAAATACTGAACCTTATATCTCAAGAGTAAAACAAGTAGATGAATATATAAAATAATAATATCATATATTTATATAGGTGATATATTTGAATAAAATAATAATAAATACTTTGATTATAGTTAGTATTCCTTTTTTGATTATTAACTATTTTTTTTATTATAAAGAAAATATTATCATTTCAGGTTTTATTAATAATAAAAAAAATAATAATATAAGAGTACTAACAAAAGATAATAATATTATTAATTTAGATTTAGAAGAATATTTAGTTGGAGTTGTTAGTGCAGAGGTACCAGTTTATTTTGAAAAAGAAGCATTAAAAGCACAAGCAGTCGCAGCTAGAACATATGCATTAAAACAAATGAAAAATAATAAAGATAAAGATTATGATGTAACAACAACAGTATCTTCTCAAGTATATCAAAGTGATGAAGAATTACGTAATAAATGGCAAAAAAATTATGAAAGTAATATAAAAAAAATTAAAGAAGCAATAAATACTACAAAAGGAGAATATATTTCTTATGATGGAGATTTTATATATGCTTTCTTTTTTTCCACCTCTAATGGATATACTGAAGACAATAAAAATGTATTTGGAGAAGATTTACCATATTTAAAAAAGGTAGATAGTTCATTTGATCAAAATGAAAATAGTTCATTTGAAAAAACAATTACTTTATCTAAAAAAGAATTTTATGAAAAATTAAATATAAATTATAATGATCAATTAGTAATATCTAATGTAATTAGATCAGAATCAAATAGAATTCTAAACATATCTATTAATAATAATGAATTTACTGGTAGAAAAGTTCAATCATTATTAAGTTTAAGATCTAATGACTTTAATATTGTTGATGAAGGAGATAATATACAGATAACTACAAAAGGATTTGGACATGGTGTAGGTTTAAGTCAATATGGTGCAAATGCATTAGCAAAACAAAAAAAATCATATGTAGAAATATTAAAATATTATTATCAAGGTACTGAATTAAAAAAATTATAAATTATGTATAAAAATCAAATTATTTACCAAAATTATAATGAGGTGAATAATATGAATAAAAGAAAATTAAAATGGTTTGTTAAACCAATATTGTATGGAACTACATTATCTATTTTATTATTAAGTATAGCATTATTAAATTTTAAAGAAAAGAATATGAATGATTTTAAAGATTTTGTATTTGTAAATAAATCAATTATTAAAGATGCATTACCTGTTTTAAAAGAAGATGATATTATTATTAAACCTTTTCAATCTGATAATATAAACATATATAAAAAATTTTATGATAAAGATTCTTCTTTAGAAGAAAAAATAAAATCTATTATATATTATAAAGATACTTATATTCAAAATTCTGGTATTATATATAGTTCAGATAAAGAGTTTGATGTTGTTTCAATTTTAGATGGAAAAGTTACTAATATTAAAGAAGATAAAACTCTAGGAAATGTTGTAGAAATTACATATATGAATAACCTAATTGCTAACTATTCGGGGTTAAAAGATATTAAAGTAAAAGAAGGTCAAAATATAAATCAAAATGAAATAATTGGAAAAAGTTCTAAAATTAATATTGACCAAGATTTAAATAATTCATTATTATTTGAAATAATAAAAGATGGAAAATATCAAAATCCGGAATTATTCTTTGATAAGAAAATCAATGAATTATAGGAGTATATATGATAGGTAAAGATATAGGAATAGATTTAGGAACAGCAAATATATTAATATATGTAAAAGGAGAAGGAATTGTATTAAATGAACCTAGTGTTGTTGCTATAGATAATGAATCTAGAAAAATATTAGCAGTAGGTAATGATGCATATAAAATGTTAGGTAGAACACCATTAAAAATATCTGCAGTAAAACCACTTAAAGATGGAGTAATCGCAGATTTTGAATTAACCGCTGGAATGTTAAAAGAATATTTAAAAAAAGTATTAAACAAAACATCTTTTACAAAACCTAGAATATTAATATGTTGTCCAGCAAATATAACACAAGTTGAAAAAGAAGCAATAAAAGATGTTGCTGAATCAACTGGTGCTAAAAAAGTATATATAGAAGAAGAACCAAAAGTAGCAGCAGTAGGTGCAGGAATAGATATTTCAAAACCAGTAGGTAATATGATTATAGATATTGGTGGAGGAACAACAGATATTGCTGTATTATCATTAGGAGATATAGTAACAAGTAAATCTTTAAAAATCGCAGGTAATACTTTTGATCAAAAAATAATAAACTATATAAAAGAAAAATATAAATTATTAGTAGGAGAAAGAACTGCAGAAGAAATAAAAATAAAAATAGGTAATGTTTTTAAAGAAGAGAAAAAAGAAAAAATAACAATTAAAGGAAGAAATCTTGAAACAGGATTACCTTCTTCTAAAGTAATTAATTCTGATGAAATATCTGATGCTTTAAATCCTTGTATAAATGAAATAATAAATGGAGTTAAATGCGTATTAGAAACAACTTTACCAGAATTATCTGCTGATATTGCTATTAATGGAATTACAGTAACAGGTGGAGGAGCATTATTAAAAGGATTAGATAAACTATTAAAAAAAGAATTAAATGTACCTATTATTATTTCATCTTCTCCATTAACATGTGTAGTAGATGGTACTGGAATAATGTTAGATAATATAAAATTATTAGAAAAATAAGTTTATACTTATTTTTTTTCATTTTCTTATATGATATAATGTAAATGGTGAGAATATGAATAATAATATTTTAGAAAATTTAAAAATAGTTTTAACTGTATTTTTATTTGTTGTATTAATAGTACCATCAGTTAAAAAAATAGCTTATCATATAGGTGCTGTAGATATTCCAGGAGGAAGACATATTCATGGAAAAATAATACCTAAATTAGGTGGTTTTGCTATATTTCTAGGATTCTTACTTGGATATATGTTATTTTGTCAACAAACTATTCAAATGATTTCTATATTAATTGGAGGTATAATAATACTTATATTTGGTATATTTGATGATATAAAAAGATTACCAGCATCAGTTCAGTTTATTGGACAAATAGCTTCTGCTGCAGTAGTAGTTTTTTATGGAAATATTGTAATGCAGGATGTATCTGCATATGGATTATATATAAATTTTGGTTCGTTAGCTCCATTTTTAACAATTATATTTATTGTTGCACTAATGAATAGTTTAAACTTTATAGATGGATTAGATGGACTAGCAGGTGGTATAGCGAGTATATTCTTCATAACTATTTCTATTATAATAAATTATATGGGAGCATTTAATGGATTAGATGCATCATTATCTTTAATAATGATAGGTGCGACTTTAGGATTCTTAGTATATAATTTTCATCCAGCAAAGATATTTTTAGGTAATAGTGGTTCAATGTTTATAGGTTATATAATTGCAGTAGTATCTTTATTAGGGTTTAAAAACGTAACTATAACATCTTTAATTATTCCAATTTTAATACTAGCAATTCCTATATTAGATACTTTTTTTGCAATAGTAAGAAGATTATTAAAAAAAGAATCACCTACAAAAGGAGATCAAAATCATCTTCATCACCAATTACTAAGAATAACTTCATCACAAGTAAAAACAGTTTTAATAATTTATTTAATACAAATATTATTTTCAATCGCTTCAATAGTATATGTTTTACAAAATCCAAAATTAGGACAAATTGTATATGCTATTTTATTAATATTGATATTATGGATTGTTCTTACAACAAATATAGTATTTGATAAAAAGAAAAAGAAAATAGAAAAATAGGAGTTTTAAAATGTTAAAATTTATAGTATGTGAAGATAACGAAATAATTAGAAAGAAAAATATTTCTGTTATAAATAAAGTTATGTTTTCAAATAATGTAAATTATAACATATTTGAGTTTAATAGTTATAATAATGATTTATTAGATATAATAAATGATAATTCAGGTAGAAAAGTATTTATTTTAGATATTGAATTAGGTTTAAAGTCAGGTATAGATATCGCAAGGTTAATAAGAAAAAATGATTGGGAAAGTTTTATTATTATATCAACCGCACATTATGAATTATTTCCCCAAGTATTTAAAGATAGATTAATGTTATTTGACTTTATTTCAAAATTTGATGATTATTCTAACAATCTATATAAATCATTAAATCATATTTTAAATATTTATTTAGAAAATAATGACTTTGTTTTTAAAATTAGAAATGATCAATATAAATTAAAATATAATGAAATATTATATTTATTTTTTGATAAAGTAGAAAGAAAAACACTTATTAAAACAAAAGATAAGGAATTTAAAGTAAGTAAACCATTAAATACTTTATCAACACAATTACCAAATGAATTCATAAAAATAAATAGAAGTTTAATAATAAACTCTAGAAATATAAAGAACTATAGTGTATCTAAAAATCAATTAATATTTAATAACAATGAAACAATAGAAAATATAACACTTAATAAAAAGGAGTTAATGAATTATGTATTGGATTAATATAGTAGCAAGTTGTATGATAACATCTTTTGGAATAATGCTTGCATTAAAAAATATATCAGGAGAGAATTTAAAGAAGAACTATTTTTTCTTTTTTATTTTATATTGCATATTTTCTATGATAAATTATAATATAAGTGAAGGTATACAAAGAATGGTTATAAATTTTATTATAATAGTATTTTTAAGTTATTTATTATTATTAAAAAAGAATCTGAAAAATAGCATATATTATTCAAGTATAATCTTTATTTTTTCAATTTTTTGTGAATTTTTAATTTCTATATTTTTATCAATTTTGATTAATTCAAATTTAATTACAAGTTCGATATTTGAAAGATATACTTTATTATTTACAATAATTAATTCTTTATTCATTGTATTAATTTCTAAGAACAATTATTTAAATAAAAAAATCAAAAAATATAACATTTCAAATACATTTATTTATATTATCATGTTTATTTTAATAACAAGTTTAATTATTATAATATTTAAAAATTACTATATTATGGATAATTACCTTGAATTTTTGTCAAATTTATCAATTTATTTATTTTTAATAATAATTTTTATTGGTACATTAAAAAATTACTTAAAGAAAGAATCTATAGAAATACAATATAATCAGATGTTGGAATATGTTACTGAATATGAAGATATTATAAATGAACAAGGTAAAAAAAATCATGAGTATAAAAATCAGTTAATGATATTAGATGGTTTCTTAGAAGAAAAA